>CAZRBW010000137.1:0-1502 GCA_964598395.1 uncultured Roseivirgaceae bacterium | reverse complement strand
CTCGCCAGCAGAAGCCATCTCATTTGCGGGCTTAAGTTTCGAGGAGTTAATGCTATTGAAAACAGCTTCGGAATCGATGGAAGCGGAGGCAAGTTTATTGGTGAAAATTGAAGCATGGGTTTTTGCTAATATGCATTACTTGGTATATGCATGGTTGGTAGGTGTAAGCATTTTTCTAGTCCGATTTGCGGGAGGTTTGTGGTATGTAAATAGACTCAAAACGCACAATGTATCAATGGCACCTGCAATGGCAAACAAGTATTTACAGAAATGGACAGCACAGTTTCCGATGCTTCGCAAAGTAAAAGTACTTGAGTCCGCAAAAGTAAATGCGCCTTTGGTTGCAGGTATTTTCAAGCCTGTGATATTATTCCCGATCGGGATGGTCAGCCAATTACATCCAAGCCAGGTAGAGGCAATTTTGGCACATGAGATTGCGCATATACTCCGTAGCGATATGCTTACTCAAACATTATGTTCTCTTGCCAAGGCACTTTTATTTTATCATCCTGCTATGTGGTGGATGCAGCGAAGCTTGGCAGAGGAGAGAGAATTTGCCTGCGATGAGTTTGCCATTAATCTCACAGCCAATCCACCTGCATTAGCCAAAGCTCTAGCAAATGTAAAAGCTTGGGAAAGCAGCGAATTGGCAATGGCATTTCAGAACAAACAACATTATTTAATCAACAGAATCTCAAGAATATTTGGCATGAAAAATCAATCAGAATCAAACAATTATACTGGCAATTTGAGTGCATTGGCTATCATATTAGCTATGCTATTTTTACTTCCTGTAGCTGAGGGGCAAGATAGTCCAGAGAGAAGCGACAAGGTTACTACTTCGGAAATCTCAAATCCTATTTCCGAAATGGAAGACGAACTGGATAAACCTAATACAATAATGCCTTCAAATCAATTGCTCCAGCAAGGAAGTGATACTATACCTCCACGAGGTAAAGAAGATTGGAGAAAGAATGCCGAGGCTGTTGAAAGAGCTTTGGAGGAAATGGAAAAGTCTCAAAATCTGTCCATGCAAGAGATGCAGAAATCCATAGAGCAAGCAATGAAAAGCTTAGATATGGTTAAAATCATGAATTTTGATTCCATTCAACTTTCTATTGAAAAGGCACTGAATTCTGGGATGGTAGATATTGAAAAAGCGCTTGAAGCAGCATCAGAGAATATTAAGAAAATGAATATTTCAGAAGATGAGAAGCAGAAAATGTTGTTTGAAATACAGCAGGAACTGAGCAGACAAAAAATTGATATCTCCAAAGAGATTGCCGCTTCCAAGATAGAATTTGAAAGAGCCAAAATTCAAATGACGCAAGAAATTAATCGTGAAAAAATGAAAGCAGAAATGGAGCAAGCCAAAGTTCAAATGCAAAAAGAATTTGAGCAAGCGAGAATTCAATTGCAGAAAGAGATGGAAGCATTAAAGATGAAGATGGAAGAGGAAAGAAGAAAGGAAAATCAAGAAGAGGATTTCATTGTAAAGTCGA
>CAZRBW010000136.1:0-1520 GCA_964598395.1 uncultured Roseivirgaceae bacterium | reverse complement strand
ATTTAATGATTTATTGTCAAACAATTTTTTCAAACTTCATAGCTTTACGAAATTGTCACACTTTAATTTTCCTTTTAGTCGTTACCCATTTTTGTAGCCGAACGTAGATAAGTACATGCCAAGCCATAAGTTATTTCCGCCCAATTCCGACGACTACCTATTGATAGGGATTGTGTGCGCATGTAAAGACTACAAACTAGCATGGTTAATCAATAAGGAATTAAAAATCAACCTAATAAAACAAAAACCTATCGAATTAGAATATCAAGATGAGCAAATTTTTTGGTTACACCATTTTATTTTTCACACAACTAATGGTTATTTAAGACTGCTGCCAAATAAATGTGAAAAACAAAGTTCTCCAGCCTTTGTCTATTTACTTCCGGAATATCGGAAGTTTGACTTTTTTTTACAAATCGACGACAAAGGATTGTCCTTTGATGTAAAATCTATCATTTCAAATTTGAAAAGCTTAGATATTATCCAATATCTTGTCGAAATTGAGCCCATTAAACAAAGAGTAAAAGAAACTCTTATGTTCTGAATTGCAATTTTGAATTGCTAATTTTACCCTTGATGAAATTGCCCTATCAATTTATACCATCAACATAATGGCTAGTTTTCAGAAGAATAATTCAGCCAAATTACAATCAAAGATTAACCAAGTTTATTATGGAAAATGCTGTTTTTAATAAGACCAAGATAGTGGCGACTGTCGGGCCCGCAAGTAATTCGAAAGAGATGCTACGCAGATTGATCCACGATGGGGTAGACGTATTTCGTTTGAATTTCTCTCACGGCACGCATGAGCAACATGCGGAGGTGTTTCAATTTATCCAAGAACTCAATGAGGAGCTTGGTACTAATATATGTGTATTGCAAGACTTGCAAGGTCCAAAAATCAGAATAGGGGATTTGAATGGCGGAGAAGTGTTTTTAGAAAAAGGCGCGCAATTAATTATTACCACGGATGAAATTCTAGGTGATGTAAATATGGTGAGCACCACCTACCAAGGAATTATAAATGATGTAAAGATTGACGATGCTATTCTGATAGACGATGGAAAAATCGAACTTCGGGTGGATAAAGTCGATGGCACAAAAATCTACACGACTATCAAATATGGTGGAACTCTGAAACCCCGCAAGGGAATAAATCTTCCATTTACCAAAGTATCAGCTCCTTGCCTTACTGAAAAAGATTTACACGATCTCGAATTTGCTTTCAAACATGATGTGCAATGGATAGCCTTGTCATTTGTACGTAGGCCATCAGATATTTATGAGCTAAAGGAATTGATCGCTAAGGCTGGTAAAAACATCAAGGTAATCGCAAAGATTGAAAAGCCAGAAGCGCTAGAAAATATTGATGAAATAATTGATGCTGCAGATGGATTGATGGTAGCAAGAGGCGATTTGGGTGTAGAGATTATGATGGAAGAAGTGCCGATGGCTCAAAAGATGATTGTGAAGAAATGCAATAAAAAGAGTAAGCCCGTAATTATTGCTACTCAAATAAT
>CAZRBW010000135.1:0-1527 GCA_964598395.1 uncultured Roseivirgaceae bacterium | reverse complement strand
TTTTATAGCCATATAATTGATAGTTTACAAGATTATGCAATTTTTACAGTTGATATAGAATTAAATATAAATAGTTGGAATACGGGCTCAACCAAAATTTTTCAATACGGGACAGATGAAATTTTAGGAAAGCCATTTGAAATCATTTTTACCGAAGAAGATAAGTATAATGGGATTCCAAAAAATGAAATTAATCTGGCATTAAAAAATGGCCGATCAAATGATGTAAGATGGCATCAATGTAAGGATGGTAAAACTTTTTTTGCAGATGGGTTGGTATTTCCTTTAACTGATCTTGACGACAAAGTAATTGGCTTTGTGAAAATATTGCGTGATATTACTGAAAGAAAAGAATCTGAGGACGCTGTAAAAAAGTATGCTAAGGAGCTTGAGGATCTAAATTCCCACAAAGAAACTGTACTTACTATTTTATCTCACGATCTACGAAGTCCACTTGCGGGGATAATTCAAGGCGCAGAATTTCTGAAATTAAATTACGAATCATTAGAACCAGCTTTCATCAAAAAATTATTGCACGAACTTCATACGGCAGCTGTAAATGAGCTGAATATGTTAGATTACTTAGTGGAATGGGCAAGAATAAAATACACAGCCGAGGCATTTGTTCCTACTAAAGTTGCACTTGTACATTATTTAAAAAAAGTTTTTGATTCATTGAAGGAAACAGCCGCCATCAATTCAATTACTTTCAATAATGAAATTGCAGAAGAAAGTGCCGTGTTTGCCGATGGAAAAATGTTAATATCGATCCTCCAAAATCTAGTTTCCAATGCGATCAGACATTCACATAAAGGTGGTAAAATCACTCTATCTGCCAAAAAAGGTGAAGACTTTATGACCGTAGAAATTAGGGATGAAGGTGCCGGTATGTCAAAAGAGACCCTTGCAAAGCTTTTTTTGCCTCAAGTTTCGTCGTTTTCCCAGCCATTGGATAAAAACAAAGGAGCAGGAATTGGGCTTTTGTTAGTAAAAGGGCTATTAGAAAAAAATGGCGGTCGTATATGGGTTGAAAGTACTGAAGGGAAAGGATCATCTTTCTACTTTACCTTGCTAATCAATAACCCCGAAGAAAAAATTGATATTGTACAAGACGTTGAGGCTATTGAATGTGAAAATCAATGCTAGTGCTTCTTAAAAAATGAATTTCCAATCATACTAAGCTATTCTCATTATCTTTTCCATCTTACGCCCTTGGGCTAATTCATCCACTAATTTATCCAAATACCTTACTTGTTGGGTCAACGGATTTTCTATTTCTTCTATCCGATAGCCGCAAATTACACCTTTGATAAGGTTGGCATTTGGATTCAATTTTGCCTGCTCGAAAAATGCCTCAAAAGTCACTTTGTCTTCAATAAGTTTTTGGATTTTATTATCATCAAAACCAGTGAGCCACTCAATTACTTGATGCAACTCTTCTTTGGTTCTGCCCTTTTTCTCAACTTTAGTCACATAATGAGGATAAACTGATGCGAAGGTCATTTTAGCCATTCGCTCATCGTGTTC
>CAZRBW010000134.1:0-1542 GCA_964598395.1 uncultured Roseivirgaceae bacterium | reverse complement strand
AACCCTCCCGCTATTAAGGCGCCTAAATACACGGCTAAATGCGGAGCTGATAACAGACCATCGCGACCGATAGACATGTGCCATGAAATATCCCAATTGATGCCCACTGCCACACATAATGAAGCAAATACTGTGGCATATAAATAAAGAGGAATCCCTAAAGTGGCCGAAGCACTTTGAGATGAAACCCGCTTATTATTTTCTAATGCAATTGTTTCCATTCCGTCTAATTGTTATTGAATCAGAAAGTTAAAAAAATTAGATTGATAAATAGTTAAACTACAAGTTCAAATTATTGAGAATTGAGAAATATTGTATTTTCGCTTTTACCAAAGTATCGATACGAAAATTGAGTTTGAATAACGATCTGAAAATTACATGACTTACTGTAATTGATAAATGACATTTGATCACCTTCTAACCAACCCGAAATAATGTACGCTAGTCCGTGAAATTATCCTTAAACTCATTCAATTGCTGTTGAAAGAAATTTATTTCTTAATTTCCTCGTGAATTAACATCCTGTCAAAAATAAAATCGCATGCATACATTATCAGTTGAAAATATTTCGAAGCGATATGGCCGAGAATTAGTTCTAGATTCTATCAGTTTTGAAGTAGAGCCAGGAACTGTACTTGGTGTGGTTGGCCCAAATGGAAGTGGAAAATCAACCTTATTCGGAATAATCCTCGGCTTGCGCGAATCGGATAGTGGGAGTGTCCAATTATTCGGTGATAGCAATATCCAAAACAACAAACATCGGATTGGTGTGGCAATGGATCAAGGTTCGTTTTATACTTCGTTTTCAGCCAAACGAAATTTGAAACTTTCTTCCATTGTAAAAGGACTTCCCGATGTAGATATTGATGCTGCATTACAGCAGGTGGAACTCGGCCATACGGGCAGCAAAGCCTACAAGAAATTCTCCTATGGCATGAAAAAACGACTTGAAATCGCCGATGCAATGCTTACCGACCCTGATCTGTATATTCTTGACGAACCAACTAATGGGCTTGATCCTGAGGGAATCGTATTCATACGCGAGCTGGTAAAGCGATTACAAGCGGCTGGGAAAACGGTAATCATATCGAGCCATTACCTCCAAGAAATTGAAAAAGTATGTACGGATATTTTGATGCTTCGCAAAGGCAAAATGCTCTTCTATGGCAAAGCAACTGAGCTGAGAGAAAAGCATGGCGATTTAGAAGAATTTTTCCTCACAAATAAGAACTAATAAAATGCAGCAAGGTATATATTCAGATTTTCCGCTTAAGCGTCTTTTTCACTATGAGTGGGCTCGCTTATGGCGCACGGATTCCATTATTTTATGCGCCATATTTTTCATCATCGTATTTTTTATTGGGTTCGGTTCTTCATTCGCTGGCAACGAGACCGCAGGGGTAATGATAGTAACTAATGGAATGCCATCTGTGGGCAGATTATTCACGGTATTTTTCGTTATTCTTAGTCTGGGAGGCGATTACTCGCAAGGCACTTTTCGCAAAAGACTAATCAGCGGATATGGCCGGGTCGACATTCTTT
>CAZRBW010000133.1:0-1596 GCA_964598395.1 uncultured Roseivirgaceae bacterium | reverse complement strand
TCAAAATATAGTTGAAATAAAATCTCAGTCGGCAATCCAAATAGGTATTAAGAGCTGATGCCGAGAGACTTGATGAATTTTCGTCTCGGGTCAAATACTTCTGCAACACACTTATACTTCGTTCATCCTTTGGCACTTCAATTACAGATGCGCCAGCCAGCCTGATGGTATTGCCCAATTGGAAAACCTTGCCTTTGAGCAAGCCTTCCATTTCCATTTGAAGCAGAAAACGGCTCTTTTCTCCTTTGCTTATTCCGCCTTCTACCTCGGTATTGTAAAATGCATACACCTCATTGGCCCTTTGCATTAGGCGATAAAAATGATAAGATGAAATGGCATCCTTATGCTCTGGAGTTGGCATGTCGAATGCCTTTCGCAAATTGTAGGGCACAAATGAACTTTGGCTAGAGGCGGGAGGTAATACGCCTTCGTTCATCGATAGCAGGATAATCCGATCGAAATCGAGCAGACGAGTTTCCAGTACGCCCATTATCTGCAAGCCAAGTAGCGGCTCGCCTTGAAACGGCAATCTAATCGACTTAGAAAACTGACGGAAAAGCATCAAAAAGCCATTCAAATCAATCTCCATTTTGCTTTCTACAAATACATCTTGCAGTCGCTTTATTTGTGTGTAGAAATGGTAAATGCACTCACCATCAATCTGATTGAGCGCATAATCCTCCCGCTCATTCATCTCGGTATAAAGCGCTAAAAGAACATCTTGAATATGCTCGAAAATATGCTCGTTCTTGATTTCGGTAAAAAGTAGCTTCAAAACTGACCGGACATTGCTCAATTCACTGGCCTTTATCCTAATCATATTGTCTTTTAGGATCAAATCCAGTTTCTCTTTGGAATAGGCTGGAAACAAGCCTTTCAAAACAGGATGCGCCAAAATGGAGCGGACATGCTGATGATAGAAATGGTGCTTTTCGCCTTTGCCATCCGCAAATTGATACATGATAAGCAAATGCTCCAAAAAGCTATGCATGGAAGAAGCTTTGAGCGGAAAACCCATCGTCACGTTGAACTGCGCAATCTGTGGCGGGAGGGATTGTAGGATGGGCATTAGCAATCGCTCATCGGGCAATACCACCACAGTGCGCTCGGGCATAAAATCTGGCAATTGGCATATTTCTGCCAAGAGTTCTCCCGCCTTTTTCACCTGTCCAGCTTCTAGTGGCACAGCGATGCGATGAAGCATTTTACCGTCCGCAAATCTATTGGGTAAATTCTTAGGAAAAGTGGCGTCAAAAGGCTTTAGCTTGCGGTATTTGCGCAGGAAATAGCCCGCTTCGTGATTATCCTTATTAAGATAATAATCATCTGCGTCCCAAAAAATTCTAGCTCTGTCTATCTCCAGCAAATAGCCAATAATCTTTTCCTCAGCTGGCGTCAGCGCATTAAAGCCCGCAAACCAATAGCTGTATTTGCTATCCCAATGATTGCTTTCGAGCTGCCCTACCACCTGGCGGATAAGTGAGCCTGAATAGCCAAAACCCAATTCAGAAAGCGTTGCATTAAATTCCTGATAAATAGCCGTTAAGACTTCCCAAAGCTCCAGAAATGTCTGCTGATGGGTGGATAGTTGCTCAC
>CAZRBW010000132.1:0-1630 GCA_964598395.1 uncultured Roseivirgaceae bacterium | reverse complement strand
GAGGAAGTGCCCATTCTTAATTATCGAATGCATCAGCGAAGGTTGATGCCTTTGCTAGCCAATGCTTATGCACTTCATTTTGCTTTGCAGTACCTTACCTATCGCTTCCTAAATAGAACTGAGGAAGATATGCAGGAAATTGAAGCTTTGGCTGCTGGACTGAAAGCCTTTGCTACTTGGAACACCACAGCCACTTTGCAGGAATGTAGGGAAGCCTGCGGCGGAAAGGGATACTTATCAGAAAATCGGATTGATGCGCTCAAAGCTGATACGGATATTTACACCACCTTCGAAGGTGATAATACCGTACTGATGCAATTGGTCGCAAAAAGTAGGCTGACGACCTTCAAAAAGGAATTTGGTGAGATGAATATGATTACCATTTTCAATTATTTGGCCGATCAAGCTAAGACTTCCATTCGAGAAAAAAATCCATTTACCGTAAGGAAAACCAGTGAAGAGCATTTGCTAGATTTGGAGTTTCATCTCAGTGCTTTCCAATATCGTGACAGAGAAATTGTGAGCTCTGCGGCACAAAGACTAAAGCGACACATAGACAGTGGAATGGATTCTTTCGATGCTATGAATGTAAGTCAGCATCATTTATTCAATGTAGGAAAAGCGTATATCGAACGTGTGGTTTTGGAGCAATTTGTATTGCAGGTGGAGAAAACTACGGATCCGAAACTGAAAGCTACTTTGAAGAAGCTTTGTGATTTGTTTGCCCTATCGCAAATAGAGAAAAACAGAGGCTGGTATTTGGAACAAGGATATATGGAGGGCAGCAAAACCAAAGCAATTCGCAAAATGGTAAACCAATTATGCTGGGAAATCCGTCAAGACGCTGTGCCTTTGGTTCATTCATTTGGAATCCCAGAGTCTTGTATTGGCGCTGAAATATTGAAGGAAGCTTAATAAGTTAATGGAACAGTCTCTTTTATATCTCGGCATCTTGTATTAGTTCTGTGTTTATTAGCGTAATATTAGGGTAGAAATTATTGCCCCCTGATAGCGCAGATTTGCGCAAAGGGTTGTACAAAAATGCCTTCTCTGCGATCTTCGCGTCTTCACTTGGCGCATCTCTGCGTTCCAATTCTTCCATTTTTCAAAACCGCGGAGAACGCTGAGATTTACGCAGAGGGCACAAAGAATATAGCTTCTTATCTGCGTTTATCAGCGTAATCTGCGGGTGAAAAAAAATACTCATAGATTTGCTCATGCTGGTTTAGATTGATTCTTTAATGAATTGAAACGCACTTCCAATAAAACAGCACTAAAACTCCTTCCCCTCTAACGCTTCAATTTTCTGTTTCAATTCCATTGGAAAGCTCACTTTCTCATTTTTATTGAAATCGAACATTACCATTACATCTTGACTTTCTGCGGCGACTTCTCCTTTATCATTGAGGATTACATGCTGGAAACTAAAGCTTGTATTACCAATAAAAGCCACTTTAGTCAATATTGTGATTTCGCCAGGAAAGTAAAGTGGCAATCGGAAATCACATTTGCAAGAAGCTAGCAATGGACCAACATTCGTTTTGCGATGAGATTCTCTAAGACCAATTTGATCCCAATAATTGATTCTAGAGGATTGAATGTATTTATAGAAAGACACATTATTCACATG
>CAZRBW010000131.1:0-1679 GCA_964598395.1 uncultured Roseivirgaceae bacterium | reverse complement strand
GCGATGGTCTTACACTTAATATGATCAATAATAGAGGCGTAAAAGTGTATCCAGGTGGCAAGCCAGAAACATTTTGTTCAGATAATTGGAGATGTAGATTCAATGCAACTGCCGAAACTTGTACTCATCAGCAGGTGATTAAATTGCTAGAAAGAATTACTAATGCAGGGCTAGAGTTTGTGAAGGTAGAACACCTTTATACATTCAATGGCGTTCGAGGGTATTCTTTAGGCCAAGGTGAATAAGAATTAACATACAAGTAGATATTAAAGAGGCTATCCAAATTGGGTAGCCTCTTTTGTTATTAGAAAGTTCCGATCAAAGGCGGGAGGTTTTCAATAATGTCTTTCACCATGTGAGGGAGATCATAATCTGGCTTCCAGCGCCAATCTTCTCTTGCAGCTGAATCGTCTATGCTATTTGGCCAACTATCTGCAATTCCTTGACGTGAATCTGGTTTGTAGGTTATTTTAAAGTCAGGATAGTGCTTCCTTATTTCTTCATAGATTTCTTCTGGGCCAAAACTAAGTGCTCCTACATTGTAACTAGAGCGAACTTTCACATTTTCAATTGGTGCTTCCATCAAGTCGATAGTGGCTTTTATAGCGTCTGGCATATACATCATTGGTAATAATGTGCCTTTATCCAAAAAGCACTCGAAAGATTCGCCTTCGATGGCTTTATGGAAAATATCCACCGCATAATCAGTAGTGCCACCACCTGGCAAGGATTTATAACCAATTAATCCAGGATAGCGCAAGCTTCTCACATCTAGCCCATATTTCAGAAAGTAATATTGACACCATCTCTCGCCAGCAAGTTTGCTTATACCATACACTGTGCTAGGATCCATTACACAATTTTGCGGAGTATTGTCCACAGGCGTATTTGGCCCAAATACGGCAATAGAGCTTGGCCAATATATTTTATTGAGTTTTTTTTCTCGACCAAGTTCGAGCACATTGAGGAGAGACTTCATATTTAAGTCCCAAGCCCATATTGGGTTTTTCTCCCCAGTGGCCGAAAGAATTGCAGCTAAATGATAGATTTGAGTAATGTTATGCTTTTCGATAAGGTCGCTTATGGCTACTTTATCCATTGCATCTAAAGTTGAGAATTGTATGTCTCCAAAGATTTTCCTCGATCTATCGTTTATATCTGTGGCTATTACATTGGTAGTGCCGTGCAATTTTGCCAGAGCAAAAGTAAGCTCTGAGCCTAATTGACCTCCGGCACCAATTACCAGAATTTTTTCCATGTTAATTTTGGGTAAAATGTTTGATTTGGGTTCTCAAAATTACAAATCTTGAGCAAACCATTGTTTAAAATATCTATTAGCTTATGGACGGTCTTCTTTTTATTTTTGGGGATGCATCCAAGTTTTGAAGATTACTTACGCAGCAAGAAGATTGATTCTGCAAATTTGAAGCAAGCTAAACCACAACTTTGGTTGGAATGGAAGCTTTTATATGAACAGTTAAATCCTACAACCTTTACAGATCAAAAACTCTATTTAATCAATCCGTTGCGAAGGGAATTTCCGTTGAAAGCTGAGGACGAAAATTAAAATAACCATAAGCACGAATTGGAGGTATCTAATGGTAGTATATGCTGATTTTCCTCCCGCTTTTTTCTATTGACTAAAAACAAATAAACTCATGTATAGTACACTAAAAGAA
>CAZRBW010000130.1:0-1683 GCA_964598395.1 uncultured Roseivirgaceae bacterium | reverse complement strand
ATTTTTCTTCGGCGCCTTCGCGAGATCTCGAATAAGATATTTCTTTGTTTGATATTCAAAGATTATGTCTTTCTGCGTTTATCAGCGTAATCTGCGAGCGAGAAATGTAGCTTTCAGATAGTAAAGATATGCACCAAGTTTGCCAAAAGGGTTTTTTGTGTTCTTTTGATTTTATCGCTAAGTCTTAAGATTTCAATAGAATAACTAAGAATACAATTTTAAAATTATTACTTTTACAAATCAACTTAACTATTAAAGGGATATACCAAATTCCATGAAAAAAATATACTATTCACTATATGATTTAATTTCTGATTTTGTACCTCTATTTCACTGGCCTAGTGACAGTAGAAGCAATCAGAATGAAAGTAATTTCAGATTTAGGGGTAGAGTGACCTATGCATTTCTAAGAATTAGTATATTTTTTGTGCTTGGGTTTATGGCCTGCGATTCAGATAGTGGAGAAATGCAAGGCTCGCTTTCTATGGAACCTGATACACTAATTTTCCAAACTGATGTTAGATTCCTTCCCGATTATTTTCAGAGCTACACGTCAATAACTGAGCAAGGACAGACTATTTTCTATGGCTTCAACCATACCAGAAATACCCTTGATCGGATTAATTTGCAAACAGGAGAAATAGAAGTATTCAAGTCATGTGATCCGTTGGTTACACTTCATTCACAGTCATCAATTACAGTTAATAATCGACAACTAATAACACAGACACCAAATCATGGATATCAAAATTTTCTAATAGATTTTGAGAATAATTGTTTGAATCTAATTGAAGATATGGATGGTAAGAGCTTGGCTGGAAATCCAAATGTAATGGAACCTGGTGTTGTTGTCCGAGTTACTCCTTTGGTCAAACCAGCTTGGACAGGTCAAGGAATTATTGCTCCTTTCACTCCCATGAGGATTGAGCAATTACCTAGGTTGGTTAGGATAAGCAATTCTGATAGTCAAATTATAGAACTATTAGAAATCTCTTTCCCAAGCGATATTAAAGAAAAATTTAAGGCTTACTCTAATATAAGCAAGCCTATCATCAGTTTAATCCATGATCACGCCATAGCATTTATATTTCCATTTTCTGACATGGTTTTTAACTATAATTTTGAAGATAAAAAGTTAACACATTCATCTATCCCTGGGCAGTTTATTAAAGGAGAAATTGACTTACCTACCAAAGAAGAGGATTTAAGGTTATGGCTCCCTTTTAACAGTAATTTTTTCCATAATTTTATTTGGGATTCTAATCGCAGGGTTTTTTATAGGATAGAAATAAAAAAGAGGGAGGATCATGAGCCAAAGAATGGAGCTATTTTTTTTAATCACCACTACATTTCCATCATTTCGGAAACTTTAGAATTAGTGGAGCAGATCAAAGTCCCTAATAATTGTTTCTCCATTCCAATCCCTGTAGGCGATAGACTGTATTTTAAGTTAAAGCAAAACATTGAAGAAGATGCAGTAATGTTTGTAGGGATTCCTTTTCCTGAACTTAAGAAATAAGAACAATATTTTTTCTAGAAAAATCATAACTGCCATATAATCCAATAAATCCTAGTTCAGACATTCTCACGCGCGATCCTTTCTCGCACAATACGTTAATTTCTCCTCTAAAATCAATTTTCTCTCTTCCCTTCTCTATAAGTCTGCATCAATGTATTCGCAAA
>CAZRBW010000129.1:0-1801 GCA_964598395.1 uncultured Roseivirgaceae bacterium | reverse complement strand
GTCGGTGTGTTTTTCTTCCTTACTTCATGGCTGCCTTTTATGGCAAGTTTGCTGGGCACGGCGCTTTACTGGCTGGTTGCCATTATCAATAAGTTTGTATTTATGATAGAGGCATTGCCATTTAGCTCATTTGTAGGTATTTGGATTAGTCCATCTCAGGCGTTTTTGCTCTATGCAATTGTTGTCGCCAGTTGCCTGGCCTATGGGCTGGGCGAGCGGTTTTGGCTACGCACGTCATTTATTGCGTCGCTTATTTTCCTTACAGTCAGCTATACGATTGTGCATGATGCTTATCAAAAGAAGCAGCTCACATTTTATCGAATACCAGGGTTTTCGCATCTGGAGGCTCATCAGGCAGGTGTTTTCACCTCCCGCTCCTCCAATGTTCCTTCGGATAAAATCGGCTATCATGTGCAGCCAAGTCGCATCCGGAATTTGGTGAATCAAGCAGATAAGTCCACTTTTATTGAGACTGGCCCATTTCTGATTTGGGAAGGAAAATCATTTCTTTTTATCGAAAATGAAGACCAAAAATCGGGAGATAGTCTGCAAGTAAACTACCTTGTATTGGGAAATGATGCCGTTGATAAACTTGCGCCTTTGGTGGCAACAATTAATTTTGATTATTTAATCATTGACAGCTCCAATACTTGGTATCGAGCAAATCAATTGATGGAGGAGGCGGAGGCGTTAGAAATTCAATTTCATAGTATATTGCATCAAGGAGCGTTTACTATCACCACAAACTAAAATTATGATCACCCAATACGAAGTAAAAAACCGAATAGCCTACATCACCCTAAATAGACCCGAAAAGCGGAATGCCATCAGCAATGAAATGGTGTCCGAATTGATGGGTGCTTTTACAAAAGCCGAGCAAGATGACTCGGTGAAAGTGGTGGTTTTGAGGTCGAATGGTTCTTCTTTTTGTGCAGGTGCTGATTTGGCTTATTTACAGCAATTACAAAAATTTACTTACTCCGAAAATCTTGAAGATTCTAACCATTTGAAGGGTCTTTTCTTGAAGATTTATACGCTAAGCAAGGTGGTAATCGCTCAAATTCAAGGGCATGCATTGGCGGGAGGATGTGGTTTGGCAACTATTTGCGATTTTAGTTTTTCTGTGCCTGAGGCTAAATTTGGCTACACGGAAGTGCGAATTGGTTTTATTCCTGCTTTGGTGAAAGTATTCTTAATCCGCAAAATTGGCGAAGGCAAAGCCCGTGAATTATTGCTAACTGGAGACCTGATCGAAGCTGAAAAAGCTAAGGATTTAGGACTGATAAATTATGTAGTAAGTGCCGATGAATTGGAGAGTAAAGTGGAGGAATTTGCGCAAAAACTGATAACCCAAAACTCCGCCCAGTCGATGGCTTATACCAAAAAGATGATCTGCGAAGTGCAAAGTAAAGGCCTGGAAGATGCCCTAAAATATGCCGCAGAAATGAATGCCAAAGCCCGCGCCAGTGAAGATTGTCAAAAAGGGATTGCAGCATTTTTGAATAAGGAGAAGGTTGAGTGGTAGGTGAGTTAAGGTTTATGTTGTTACAAAAAAGCATTAATCTTCGATAATAATTCTGCTGTAATAAATTCCAATCTTTTCAATATAAATAGTTGTTTATGATACTATTTAAGTAATTGATTATCAATGGTTATTCAGCGGAGTCACACGCGACACGCGTGCGCCAGCATATAGAGAATTGGGTTCAAGCAGCTATTTTTAATTCTGTTTTCTTGTTTTCCTTTTTCTTAATTCGGCCTAGGAGATTTTCCCGTTAAGAAATATGTGGAATAAATAGGC
>CAZRBW010000128.1:0-1840 GCA_964598395.1 uncultured Roseivirgaceae bacterium | reverse complement strand
AAATGCTTTTGAAATCGCCGCTTCCAGACAGCTTCAATTCATCAATCATGCAAAAGGAACCAGAATTAGAAAAACTTAGGTATAGATTAAATCTAATTTTAATTGCAGGATTGTGTTCAACAACCTTGGCTCCTTGTTTACTATTTTATTTTACTGGAGAAGGAGAAATTGAATGGGCGATTCTCTTTATTGGGATAAGCTATTTAGTGAGCCTAGCTCCAAAAGGCTTTTATGACAAATTTCAGATATCAACAGATTTGAAGTTTTACCAAAAATTAGGAGTTGATCAATTCAAAAAATTCTCAACCAATGGTGATTTTATAAACATGAGAATAAGACGAAGTTTTCCAACACATCGTAATGTGGTAAATATGGAAACAATTAAAAACAAGTTGAATGAAACTTATCAAATAGAGAAGTCTCATACAGTTTTATTCATTTTCTGCCTATTGACGAATATTTATGCTTTTTATACAAATTCGATTAATACAGCAATTATCATATTCATTGGAAACCTTACCTTTAACTTTTACCCTAACCTACTGCAGCAATACAATAGGATTAGGTACAAAAGAATAGTTGATAATTATTCTTGAACAGTTAGAAATTTATGCATTTGTCAATCAAGCTGAATGATCTGAGAATTTGCAATCCAGTCTCTTTATAGGTACTTTTATAAAGGCATTAATTGTTATTTTCAGATTTCAATTTATTGGTATCCAATCACTTGCTTAGGAGTAAATAAATTGACGTGAGAGATTTTTAGGTCAACATAATAGCCATAAAAATGTACAAATATGAAAAATAAGCTTACCCACTTTGCCCTTTATATTGACGACATGGAACGTGCTAAAAAATTCTATGGCGACGTGTTCGATTGGGGCTTCAGCTCCTACGGAGAAGCTGATTTCTTACAGATAAAAGCCGACAAAACCGAAAAAGGAGAACTTATTGGAGCCTTGCAATCCAGAAACTATTCCCCTATTCCAGACAAGGTAATAGGTTTTGAAGGGACAATTGGTGTAGAAAATTTGGACTTCACAATAGAAAAAATTAAGAACAACGGAGGCCAAGTTCTTTTGCCAAAAACAGCCATTCCTTATGTAGGCTGGATAGCAAAGTTTTTAGATACCGAAGGCAATCTCTTTTGTGCGATGCAATACGACAATAATGCAAGATGATAAAATCAAGGCCAATTCATCCAGACTTTCTATTTTTTTTGGAGCTAAAAAGCCAAGAAATTATCGATCTGTTTAGTGATATGCGCCAATATATTTTGGAGCTATATCCTGATAGTAATGAGCTTCTGTATCATACCCATGCATTGACTGCAGTTTTCTCAATCTCCGATAAGCTATCAGATGCATTTTGTATGTTGCCTATTTACACAAATCATTTTAACCTAGGTTTCAACAAAGGGACGCTATTGAAAGACCCAAATAATCTATTGACTGGAACAGGAAATTTAATTAGACATATAGCCGTAAAGCAACCAAGTGACTACAGAAATCCCAAAGTGAAAGCCTTGATTCAAGAAGCGATTGATTTCGCCATAAATGACATGGATAAGCCGACTAATTCCCTTGCTAAGACGATTTCGAAAATTAAGAAGAAATAATAAGAAGGATTGAAGTTCGCCGTGTGGTAAGAATTTTAGATATCCCAATATGAGAGTTTCTGCGCAATTTATATAGATAATCACAGTGAGAGTCATTGCATTTAGAAGACTACAAGAGTCTGTTTAAAAGCCAGATTACTCGGTCTCCGAAATTTCATTAAGCGCATGGTATCATGAAGCTAAAATAGCAGAGTGGAAAAACCCAAATGAGTTAAAAATGCA
>CAZRBW010000127.1:0-1961 GCA_964598395.1 uncultured Roseivirgaceae bacterium | reverse complement strand
CATTGCTTCCATTTGCAGATTTCGCTCGGGCATTTTAGTCGCATCACCTCCCGCTCTTTCTACTTTAGATTTGTAGTCTTGTGCTTTTACAAATAAGTCACGCGCCATTGCAGCGCTTTTAGCTCTTGTTCCTGGAAATGGTCCCATCGTTCGGATTGGATTAGTACCATTTGCCATTTTCATTCCTCCAAATACACCTTCTCTATTGGTTACTATCAAATCATCGATAGTGCGAGCATCACGCATTTTTAGATAAACCGTTTGTCCACTCATCAGATGCCCTGAGCCTGGCATGGCATTCACAGTGGTAATACCTCCCGCCAAAGCTCTATGGAAACCGTCGCTTCGTGCATTTATAGCATCATAAATCCGAACATCTGGATTGAGCGCAGATGAGCCATCACCCCCTGAACCTTCACCCAAGTGCGTATGCGTATCGACCAAGCCGGGCAGGATTACCTTGCCGCTTACATCGACCACTTCGGCATTGGAAGGTATGCTAGTCTGAGCGTCTCCTACCGCAGTGATTTTTCCATTTTGAACAATCAATACGCCATTTTCAATAGGATCGCCCGACACAGTATGTATAGTTGCTCCCTTGAAAACTTTTGGGTTTTGTTGCGCCAAGGAGGTCCCGCCAAAAACTAGGCAAGCCATCCCCAAGGCTAATAGTTTATGTTTCATCATTTCATTTATTGTGGTTTCAAAGCTTAATATAACACATAAATTTTCGATAGATAAGAGATTCGGTATAAGCGGGAGGAATAATACGAGGAAAGAGAATTCTAATCCTTACCTGCTTTTTTCTATTTTTGCCGTTAATTGCATTATAATTTCGGAAATAGATAATATGAAGGAAAATACCAGAATTTTGGTAACTGGTGCTGCGGGTTTTATTGGCTACCATCTCAGCAGCCAATTACTAGCTCAAGGCATGCAGGTAATTGGTTTGGACAATCTGAATAACTATTACGATACGAGTCTCAAACACGCAAGACTCAATCAGCTAAAAGGAAATACTAATTTCACATTTCATCACGTCGATCTGAAGAATACTGAGGATGTTTTAGAAGTTTTTAAAACCACAACTCCTGAATTTGTCGTGCACCTAGCTGCACAAGCTGGCGTACGATATTCTCTGGAAAATCCTCATGCTTACATTGAAAGCAATGTGCAAGGCTTCCTGAATATACTCGAAGGTTGCCGTCACTATCCTGTGAAGCATTTGATTTTTGCTTCTTCAAGTTCAGTGTATGGTGCGAATACCAAAATGCCATTTAGCACGACTGATAGCGTGGACCACCCAGTTTCATTGTATGCTGCCACCAAAAAAAGCAATGAACTCATGGCACATACTTACGCTCATTTGTATCAAGTTCCTGTTACAGGTTTGCGCTTTTTCACCGTTTACGGGCCTTATGGCAGACCAGATATGGCTTATTTTCTATTTACAAAAGCCATATTAAAAGGTGAGCCAATCAAGGTTTTCAACGATGGTAAAATGAAACGTGACTTTACGTATATCGATGACATTGTGGAAGGAATTGTTCGCTTAATTCCGAAAGCGCCGGCATCAAATCCCAACTGGGATAGAAGCAAACCTAGCCCATCGAGTAGCTTTGCGCCATATCGGATTTTCAATATTGGCAACAACCAACC
The DNA here is from genome assembly GCA_964598395.1 of uncultured Roseivirgaceae bacterium. GTDB lineage: Bacteria > Bacteroidota > Bacteroidia > Cytophagales > Cyclobacteriaceae > CAXBDP01. Next base: position 302 of record CAZRBW010000127.1, on the reverse strand, counting down.
TGTCGAGTTATTGACCTTTATTCAGGTATTGGAAAAAGCGTTGGGACAAGAAGCAAAAAAAGAGTTTTTACCCATGCAGGATGGAGATGTAGAGGCTACCTTTGCAGATGTGGACGATCTAATGCGGGAGGTTGATTTCAAGCCCGCCACAAGCATCGAAACAGGATTGACAAAATTTGTAGAGTGGTACAAGCAATATTATAAAAATGAGCAATAGCTTATAATTCAATAAGATTCATGACATCAACTAGCAATAAGAAAATAGGTATCATTGGTTTGGGTTATGTTGGCCTTCCCCTAGC
>CAZRBW010000126.1:0-2037 GCA_964598395.1 uncultured Roseivirgaceae bacterium | reverse complement strand
CATAATGAGGATAAACTGATGCGAAGGTCATTTTAGCCATTCGCTCATCGTGTTCGGGTGTAGTTTTCATGAATTAAATGATCATAAATTATTTCAATGGACTGCTTCATATTAAAATCCTTTCAAAAAGTGTCTATTAGCGGGAGACTTAAGAGGAACCGTTTAAGTAAGGCTGTTAATTCCGAAGTAATCTTTTTGTAACATAATATTTGTCATCAAAAATTAATGTTATAAACAGAAATTCATTTCTCAATTCACTGTTCACTTCAATTTCTATGGTGTTCTCTAAAGCTGAAAAGGTCTTTGCTAAATCTTTTTTGATTATTTGACCTGAACTATTAGTAATGTAATACCTTACTTTGACAGGGTTGCTAACATTAAATTTAATTTTAAAATTATTGTCAAATGGATTTGGGTACACTGTTATATCAAAGGGATTTTCGCCATCAATTTCATTATTGCTTGATAGAGGATTAACTGTAAGCCAAACTTCGTAAATCGAATTGTCGGCAGCTGTAAGATTTGTTTGGTTGCGTGAGAATGGATTTATATCCGAACTATTAATTCCTCCATATAAATGACCAATCATGAAAATGTTTTGGGTGACCTCATTAAGCTTCACAACTTTATTAGAATAATGTGGAATATCTAAATTTGGAATAAATTCAGCACTTGAACCGCTCAAGGCTGGCATTTCAATTGGCAATTGAAATTCAGTTAGATTCCCTTTCGCGTCTCTTGTAAGCCTACTAATTGTTTTGACAAATGGCACAAGGTCATCCTTGATTAATTTTCCATCTTGGTAATAATATTGGCTTATACCTCCAAAAAAGAGTGAGTGCATATCATTGGAAGTGCTATCGTATAGTGTAGCCACGGCACTATGATAATTACTTAAATATTGATTAAAGGTTGGCACAGGGGTATATCCACTTTCCTTAATATCGACAGGATAAAGAAAGGGTAGGTCCGCATTGATTTGAAATACCCCAGATGAAATAGTGAATCCTTGTTCCCCAGAAGGGAATATTTGTGGTAGTAAATTATAATCACGTCGTCTTAAATGAATAGGATCGGTAATCGCTGAATAATTGTCAAAGCTCAATTGAGAATCAGAATTATTTATAGTAAACGTCCTGATTTGGTTAGTATATGCTTGAGTAAAGGTTGGATTACCCATAGGGTTATATCTACCATCAAATCTGTGACCACCCACCAGATAGAAAAGATTATTTAATTTTTTTAAATGCCCTCCTGTTACAGCAAAAACATCACTTTGTATTTGCTTGAAATAGGGCTTGATTGATTCGTCATTTTGAATAGCATTAATAAGATCGGCCACAGCCACAGTGGTCAGATAAGGAAAAGTAATGTGGTTATTTGAGGAAGGTGAAAATCCGTAACCACCTATTATATAAAGTGTATCATTATCCTGATAAAAATTCATGTTGGTGGATTGCAATTGTTCTTTCAATCCCGTTGGGAGCACATTCACTGTCGAAGGCCAAAGTTGATTATTCTTTACATCTACAACATATATATCTGTATTATTTTGTGAAGCAGGAAAAGCATTAAAAGGTTGCCTTGAATGAAGTCCGTCCTTACGTCCACCAATAATGAGCCATTTCCCTTGATGTTGTGCAAAGACGTAGGAGTGTAAGCCGGGTAAGTTGTTTACAGCTTTAGGTACCAAAGAAATTTCATAGTTGAAATTGCTTTGACCAAAGCTATTTAGGCTTAAAAGTACAATGCAGAATCTTAGGAATTTAAATATTTTTTTCATCGAATCTTCGAACAATTTTATTGATGGTTCATTTGTTTTGTTACCCTGAAACGAATACACCAAAAACGATTTCGAAGTTCTTTAACTAGATTATCTATTTAGTAAAACCTTTAAATCAGCCCAAAATTAGCAATAGGCAAGGGTTTATTAGTCATTACAATTGTTCAACAGTATTTAATATTATCAAATTTTAATCTTAGTATTCGGAAAAATTACTTTTTCTGGATGCTTCTTTAGCTCTACCATCACTGCAT
>CAZRBW010000125.1:0-2075 GCA_964598395.1 uncultured Roseivirgaceae bacterium | reverse complement strand
CATATTGTCGTAAAACTAAATCACCATTCGCCTGGCAACCCCGCTACCACGACCATATAATCCGCAACGAAAAAGAATTCCAACGCATTTCAGATTATATCAAAACAAATCCTGAAAATTGGGAAAAGGATACGTTTTATTGTAATTGAATATCAATTTATAAACCATGAAGCATCTATTCTTCTTCTTTCTTTTGTTGGTATGCTACAATTCATCAATTGCCCAAAATATTGAGCAAAACGAAAGCAATTATACCATTCAGGACAGTGTACTGATTCCAACTAGAAGCGGAGTCGATATTTCTGCAATCATCGTACGAAAGAAGGAAAATACACAAGCATTGCCAGCCATCTTATTTTACACAACCTATCATCAAGGTACTGGTGATGCCATTTTGGGTGAAAGCTCAGCTGACAAAGACTATGTGGGCATTGTAGCCTATGCACGCGGTATACGTACGGATTTGGTTCATTACGCGCCATACGAGCATGAGGCAACGGATATTTATGATATTATTGATTGGATAAGTAAACAAGCTTGGTGCAATGGTGATGTAGCTATGCTGGGAGGAAGTTATACTGGTTTTTCACAATGGTCAACAGTAAAAAATGTGCATCCTGCTTTAAAAACCATTGTACCACAAGTGGCTGTAATGCCTGGTTTTGATACACCGATGGAGAATAATGTACAGATGAATTTGGGCCTATATTGGCCAAATGACAATATTTATAAAAACGAACCTATCAAAAGAGGATTGCCATTTGAATGGTTTGAAACTGGTAGTGCATGGAAAGACCTGGATAGTTTGGCGGGAGGAATAAGTCCAATTTTCCAAAAATGGCTAGCACATCCTGACTATGATACTTATTGGCAATCTATGGTGCCGACTCCAGAAGAATATGCAAAGATTAATATCCCAATTTTAAGTACTACAGGCTATTATGATGGATCTCAAATCGGAGCAATTCAGTATTTCAAACTGCACCAAAAATATAATGAGAATGCAAATCATTATTTTGTAATTGGCCCGTATGATCATTGGGGAGCCCAGCGTACACCTGCAAAAAATTTGATGGGCTATGAAATAGATAGTGTCGCCAATATTAGCATGACAAATTTAGCTTACGATTGGCTCGATTATATACTGAAAGGGAAACCAAAACCTGCACTACTAAAAGACAAAATCAATTATCAAGTAATGGGTAAAAATGAGTGGAACCATGCGTCAAGTTTTCAAAACATAAGTAATGACACATTAACACTCTATTTAAACAGCAAATCTCTCTCTACAGAAAAACCAAAAGAGAATGGATTTGAAGAACAAATGGTAGATTTTAATGATAGAGAAAATCAAAATAACTACTTCACACCAGAGATTATTTTTGATTCATTAGATGTTAGTAATGGCCTAACATTCACATCAGCACTTTTCGAAAAGGATTTGATTATCAGTGGTTCTTTCGCTGGAAATTTATATGCCACCATCAACAAAAAGGATATGGACATCTCTATGGCACTCTACGAAATAATGCCTGATGGAAATTATTTTTTCCTTACTCGCTACATTGGTAGAGCGAGCTATACTGAAGACAATACAAAACGAAAGCTATTGCAACCCAACATTATAGAAAGCATTCCCTTTAACAATACAAGGTTTGTGAGTAAAAAGATAAGCAAAGGAAGTCGTCTTGTTGTTTTATTAAATATCAACAAACATCCATTCGAGGTAATCAATTATGGTTCAGGCAAGCCAGTAGCCAATGAAACCATAAAAGATGCTGGCGATCCCTTGCATATAAAATGGCATAACAACAGTTACATTAAAGTGCCTGTTTTGAAGGATTGATTAAAACTAGAAGCAGCCCCCTGTTCGCCATTTGCGATATCCAACTCACAAATAAATAGGTTATGCAATCCGACAATAACAATCCCATCCCAAACAAACCCTGATCACTCGGCTGGCGTTATTCAATAGGTTGACAATCCAAACAGCAGTCTTGTATAGACGTTGCATGCAACGTCTATACGTGATGAAAACCAACAATTTGGACAGATTCAAAAATAAATATCGAATA
>CAZRBW010000124.1:0-2132 GCA_964598395.1 uncultured Roseivirgaceae bacterium | reverse complement strand
ATTATCAAAGTATTCGCCAGAAGATGGAGCCACCCATTTGCCTCCAATAAAATGATCATACTTTTCTTTAAATTGTGGACGAGCAATCCCATGAGCTCCGTCCTGTTGAGTGTCTTTTGACATAATTGTTAATTTTGATTAATGGCTAAATAACCATATAAAAAATATAAAAAACTTAACCTAGCGTATCAATTGATATACCTATTGTATAAATAACCAAACAATACTAAATTTAGGTTTAATACTCAGTCATGCAAGGCTCTTTTAAATTAAACCTCATCCCAATAAGTGCTACTAATACGCTGTCTACTCTAGTAGAAAATAGAACAGCTTACACATTAGAAAACTGTGAGCTTAATGTATTTGAAACACACCAAAAAGCGGAAAAAGTAGATCTAGTATTTAATGACCTAGTGCTAACAAGCATGATTCGCGGTAAGAAAGTAATGCACCTCAACGGGTCTGAAGGATTTGACTATTTGCCTGGAGAATCTGTAATAGTACCACCCAATGAAGTTATGCGAATTGATTTCCCTGAAGCAGATGAAAAGTCTCCAACGCAATGCATAGCTCTTGCTATTTCTAATGATCAAATAAGAAGAACTCTAGATTTATTAAATGAACGTTATCCAAAAGTAGGTGAAAACGAACATTGGGAAATAAATAAAAGCATGTTCCATTTAAACAATAACTTAGAGCTTGCCGAAATTATTAATCGCTTTGTACGAATTAGTCTAAAGGACAACAGCCAAGAAAAGGATTTAATCGCTAATTTAGCTTTAAGAGAGTTACTTATCCGATTGATGCAAACGCAAGCGAGGAATTTTTTAGAAGCAAATTTTAGAATACTAGCTCCTAGCAATCGATTTGCTTTTATCATTGAGTATATAAAAAATAATATCAGAGAGAAGATTGAAGTTGACCATTTGAGCAACTTAGCTTGCATGAGCAGAGCCTCATTTTTTAGAAGTTTCAAACAAGAATTTGGTGTGTCACCAAACGAATATATTTTAATAGAAAGATTAAACCTTGCAAAGAAATATCTTGCAGACCCTGATAATCAAGTGACTCAGGTCTGCTATATGGCTGGGTTTAATAGTCTCAATTACTTCATCCGTGTGTTTAAAAAAGAAATAGGCCAAACGCCAAAACGTTATCAACAACGCCAAGCTCATAGTAATTATTAAGCTTATATAGCTAAATATCCTTCCGCAATCTTCATCCTCTTTAATGTAACTACCTTATTAAGGAGGAAATAGAACGGAGGTATTTTTCAATTCAATAAGTAAGTTGGCCTAATGTTTTAGGGCTTGGCGTTCTGGTGGTTTAGGAGAACAAAACTGTCAACAAGCACTGAATTTGAATAGAAGTACAAAGCTCCAAGTTTGTACGTCACCCCACCTGACGCAAAACCCGTGTTAGTGCCAGTGTTTTCAATTTTGTCCAAAGCTACGTTTATCAAATATAATTTCATGTTCTACTCCAATAATATCAATGTCGGCTGTACTTCCAAACGAACCAAGTCCTAATTTTAAGGCGCCCTCTTTGATTTCAAATCTACAAATGTCAAAACATACTAAAGAAATAAATGCTAAAGTGTCTTGTACCGCAGTCAAGGCGTGAGACGGCTTAACCTCATTGAAGTAATCTGGATATTTTCTATTTCCGCTTAATTTAATGTCATATTTAATTTCGGAAGTTTCATTGTCTAAGGTGTAACTTACTTGTCTGGGTTTTGGATGGACAAATTCATTTCTACAATTTAATAATTCGGTAACATTTCCTATAAGGTGATGTCCTGTTTCAAGTCTCTTTAAATTTAAATCACAAAATATTTTGAATTTTGTCAAGGTGCTTAACCTTTCAAGTTCACTGTAATATTTATTGTCCGTAATTAAACCTTTAAGAAGAGCATTCGCGGCAGCTTCTATAGAATTAATTGTCATTAAGAAAGCGTATCGGCAATTTATTTCTGCTATTATCATTGATTGGTCAGAACCTATGTCAGACGGAACTTGTTTTGAATTTTTATAAAAATCTAGACCGTGTCGCAAAGCGTAAATTGCTTCAAGAATATATTCGTGATATGTTGATATTGAAGTTTGGTTTGTCGTCATAAAATTGGAACTAAC
>CAZRBW010000123.1:0-2183 GCA_964598395.1 uncultured Roseivirgaceae bacterium | reverse complement strand
CATAATGAGGATAAACTGATGCGAAGGTCATTTTAGCCATTCGCTCATCGTGTTCAGGTGTAGTTTTCATATCATCTTTTTGGTTTTCTATCGGTTGAAATCCTAGAGCATAACTTAACAAGCTGACTGCTTTTGCTTATTTCAAATTAGCCAATTTATTGCTAATTAATTTCTTTTTCAATATGATTCTATGCTTACACTTGATTCCGTTTTCGAAGAAATGCTCTTCATAATTATTTATAAAATAGTCCTTTACAATTTCATCTATTTCAAATCCTGCCTTTTGATAAAAGGCTAATTGCCCGATACTAGAATTACCCGTGCCTATTAGCATGGTTTTGTATCCAGACTCACGACTCACTTTTTCAGCAAAAAGTAAAAGCTTTTTACCCAAACCCTTCCCTTGTTCAGATTCCCTCACGGCAATATTCTTGAGCTCAATAGTTGTTAAATCAATTTGATCCAATACAAAAACACCAAAGATTTCTGATTTCATTTTGGCAATGAAGCAAGTACCAGTTTTTAAATAGGCTTCTATTATTTTTCTGGAAGGATCAGCCATTTCGAGCAAATCGTAAGGAATTATTTCCTCGTTAGAAATTGGTTTGATATGTAATTGTAGTTCTGTCAACCTTTCTGTGTTTTATAATTTTAAAAATAATGACTGTGAGATAAAAGGTGTAAAACCGATGAGGAAACAACCTCTGGATTTTCATGAACTCCAAGTTGTTTACTTAATGATCTCGTTTAGGCTTATCAGCCCCCTTCGTATTCGGAAAAATTACTTTTTCTGGATGCTTCTTTAGCTCTACCATCACTGCATCAAATAGGCGCTGTTTTACTTTGCCAGACTTTTTTGGTTCTACCAAGTACCGAACAATCACTTCTACCCAAGTATTGGCATGAGCTTTTATAATTACCGAAGGATATTCATTTACCTCCAGCTCATCTACAGGTGTTTCCTTCAATATCACTTTAAAGCGTTTTACTCGCCTCACCATTGCTTCCCCAATTTCGGTTTCTACTATTCGCTTTATAGTGTCACTGGTGAATTTCAAATCGCTTTCGTACGAAATGAATAAGCCGAGTTCGTTCCAGATGAAAGGAAATAATGGCCATGAATAATTATAAACATATTCGCTGAACACTTTTGAATTCGCGAACCTTATAATCCGCCCGCTAGGATGGTCGCCAGATAAGTAATCGCCATTAAATTCCCATAAAGTAGTATCGATATAGCTTACATTAATTACATCGCCATACACATTTCCAATGCGTATGCGGTCACCTACTTCGAAGGGCTTGCGGATTAGTATGTATATCCATCCAAAAAAACTGGTGATAAGATTTTGTAAAGCAAAACCAAGTATCAATGATACGATACCAAATGAAACCATGGTGGCATACCAGTTGGCAAATAGAAGAGAAAGGACAATGCCGAGAATGAGGATGATGGCAACTAAGTCGGTAATCCGGTTGAAATTAAATAAAGTGGTTTTGTCTTCTATTTTGCGACCAAATACTTTTTTAAGAAACCTTGTAGCCGCCAATACGAGCGAAATCAACATTACAGCCAGCACCACTTTTTGCGCTAGTGGAATGTAAATGCTTGATATGGGTAATTGTTTCCAACCCAAAAGAAAATATATAACTCCACATACTAGAAATATGATCGTAGTTAAACCGATCAATGGAGCTTCTTTTTCCAAAGCAACCACACTTTCTTTTTGTGCAGAAGTCGAGGTTTCGCTCAAAGCTCTCTGTACCTTCTCATCCTTTATTATGGCTTCTAATTCTTTATCTTCTACAGGCTCTGAACTTTCCATATTTGATTTTTAGATTGAGATGTCTTTATAATTCTTTTCAATGTAGCTATTGCTTACTTAGAAACCCATTGATAAATCAAGATGCTATGCGAAAGTGTGGTAGAATGATTCAACATATTTTCATTCAATATGCTGGAGTATATTTTGTTCATCTAAATCTACATCATGTGATTTAAGCGATTTCAGGTATGCCTTGCCCCGAAAGGTTTACAGATTACATTTCCAGTCGGATTACAAATCCTCTTTATCTGAGGTTCGACATTACAAATGTCGAACAGTTAGATAAACTTGCATTTTTATGCTGCATTTTTAACTCATTTGGGTTTTTCCACTCTGCTATTTTAGCTTCATGATACC
>CAZRBW010000122.1:0-2234 GCA_964598395.1 uncultured Roseivirgaceae bacterium | reverse complement strand
ATGGATGCTGAAGCGATCTTTGCCACCCATAAGTGAAATCATATTATCGATGTTCTGCGGTACATAGAGCCCATAATTCCAAGCATTACCTTCGATGAAACCTTGTCCATGTGTATCCAATGGATCAAAATCCTCCCGCCATTCTCCATTGGCAAGTTTAGGTCTCATATAGCCACTCTCAGCATGGTACACATTGTTATAGTATTCTGCCCTTTTCATATACTCATCATACACGGCTGTATTTCCTGCTTTTTTGGCAATTTGTGCGATACACCAATCATCATAAGCATATTCTAAGGTCTTGGAGACAGACGAGCTACTTTTATCCTCTGGCACAAAACCTAAGTCCATATAGTGTTCCAAGCCATCGTAGTAAGGGACAACTGATGTATTAATGCTGGCTTGTAAAATTCTGTTGAGATCTACGTCTGTAGTGTTTTTGGCAATAGCATCGGCAATTACCGAGACAGAATGATAACCAACCATACACCAGTTTTCATTGGCATAATGACTCCAAACAGGAAGCATTTTATGGACGCTTTCGTCGTGATGAGCCAGCATGGATTTTACCATGTCGTTGTTGCGGGAGGGTTGGGTGATATTGAAAAGCGGGTGGAGGGCTCTATACGTATCCCAAAGCGAGAAAATGGTATAGTTCGTAAAGCCATCCGATTGATGAATATTTTGATCCAGACCTCTATAACTTCCATCTACATCTTCATAGATAATTGGTCCAAGCATGGTATGGTAAAGTGCAGTGTAGAAGGTTTCCTTTTGAGCTAAGGTTTCGGTTTCTACTTCAATTTTGGAAAGCTCTTTTTGCCATTTAGCTTGGGTTTCGGCTTTCGTTTTTTCAAAATCCCAATGAGGAACTTCAGCTTCCAAATTTTTCACAGCACCGGCCATGCTTACCGGAGAGAGTGCAAATTTGATTTGGATTTGCTCATTTGGCTCAGTATCGAAGTCGAAATAGGCTCTAAGGTTATGTCCTGCCATTTCAGGGAAATTATTTTCTTCATCAAATTTTCTGTAGAAGCCATTGTACTTCACATCGTCGTATTTCTTGTGGCCATAATTCTTGAAGGGCTTGGAGAACTTCATAGCAAAATGCACCAAACGCGTTCTTGCCCAACCGTTAGTTTGCCTGTAGCCCGTTACTGTAGAGTCATTTTCTACACGAATAAACGTCCATACATTTTTGCCCTCATAGTTGTAGATGTTGGACATCAAATCAAGGATAATATGGGCATCGCCACCCTCTTGAAATGTGTATTTATGGAAGCCCACCCGATCAGAAGCAGTGAGCTCTGCAGTGATTGAATAGTCATCTAAAAGAACTTTATAGTATCCTGGTTCTGCCAATTCATTCTCATGTGAGAATTGGGAGTGGAAACCACTTTGAGGAATTTCAGCATTGCCAGGGTCTAAGGTGAGATCGCCCACTGTAGGCATAATCAGGAAGTCGCCTAAGTCCGAATGACCAGTGCCACTAAAATGCGTATGACTAAAACCAAATATGGTTGAATCATCATATTGGTAGCCGGAGCAATATCTATAGGTTTCCGGATTGTATTCACCATCGATATGCATTGGTTCCTGGTTGGTTTCCGGACTAAGTTGCACCATCCCAAATGGAGTAGTGGCACCGGGGAAGGTATGCCCCATATTTTTGGTACCAATCATTGGATTTACATATTGAATCAAGTTGTTGCTACTCGGCTCTTGAGCTTGAATTGTTTCAGAATTCTGTTCGGATTTCTTGCATGAAACAATGGTAAATATGAAGACGATAATTAGGGAGATTACAATAGAGGAGCGATTCATTGTAGACTTGGGTATAGTTCTGTTTATAATATTCAATTAAAGATAAATTGAAATTGCTTATCAACCTGAGGGAGTGCGGAAATTGCAATCAAATAGATAATTGATGGGCATTGTAAAATAAAAAAGCCTTCCGTTTTCACAGAAGGCTTTTGATGTCGGGGTGGCAGGATTCGAACCTACGACCTCCTCGTCCCAAACGAGGCGCGATACCGGGCTACGCTACACCCCGAACAATATCGCTTTAAAATTCAGAACCAATGTCCTGATTGCGGGTGCAAATATGCTTGGTCTTTTTTAAGAATCCAAATATTATTTTCACCAAAAAAAGAAAAAAAGTGATCCCATCAGGAATCGAACCTGAAACCTACTGCTTAGAAGGCAGTTGCTCTATCCAATTGAGCTATGGGACC
>CAZRBW010000121.1:0-2260 GCA_964598395.1 uncultured Roseivirgaceae bacterium | reverse complement strand
AGGCTGGTAAACCTCTGCGGAAAACTATCGCTATTGCAATCTGCGGCTTTAATGAAAGGTGCCATGCTGAATTATGTAAACGACTCTGCTCCGCTACATCTTGCCTCTGCAATGGATGCACCGGTAGCGGCGGTATTTTGCTCCACTATTCCACAGTTTGGTTTTGGACCACTCTCCAGCTTTAAGCGAATTATCCAAATAAAAGAATCCCTCCCTTGCCGCCCCTGCGGCCTACATGGCTTCAAAGACTGCCCAAAAGGCCACTTCGACTGCGCTTTCAAAATTGATACGATGCAATTGGTGAAGGCTTTGGAGGAGGCGAGGAAGTTGGGGTGAAGAGAGATTTTGCTGATTGTAAATATCAACAGGGCATTCAGAATAAGTTACAAAAAAGACTACTTTATGATAAAACAAAGAATACAGCCAAAAGCCACTAACTAAAAAATGGCAATTTATATGACGAATCAGGCAATTAAAGACATTTACCTTAATGAAGAGCTAACTACATCAATTAAGTTGATAAGACTAGGCTTTGGTGAGTTACAGAATCTTGATATGAGTAATGACTTTTATCATTTACCTTTTCAATTGCTGTCTAGCGGACTAGAAAGATTAATGAAATGTCACATTTGCTTAGGTTATCATGAGTCTCATAATGATTATCCAAACAGTAAAACCTTAATTAGTTACGGAGGTAAAAACGGGCATGATTTAACAGAATTAAAGAATCAAATTCTCTCTAAATATTTTAAAGACCATGGGATAGAGCCACTTCAAGAAGATGAAAAGTATTTAAAAAATGACACCAGTTTAAACCAACTGCTTTATCTACTATCAGAATTTGGGAAATACGCCAGATACCACAACCTAGATATTGTGACTTCTTCTACTAATCCGAGCATCGATGTTAAAAGGCTTTGGTCAGATTATGAAAATGCAATTATGCTAGTTGATAATAAGTTAATGGAAAAGCTCTCCGATATTGAATATCACAATGAAGTAAAAGCATTTATTACACAATCCATAATCAGCAAAATAGAGAAATTTATTCGTGGTTTAACTAGACAGTTTACATTAGGGCAACTTGGGAAAAAAGCACTACAATTTTCTCCAGTCTGTTATGATTTCATATCGTTATCAGACTCCCAAATCGGGATAACCGATTACAGAAAGGAAACAACTAGATTTAAGAGTAAAGAAATAAAAGTTTATAAAAGAACTTTGAAAGATGACTTGAAGAGAAGTATGGATATAGGTTCCAAGCATAAAAAATTAAAAAGGACTGATTTTAAAGGAGACTGGCCTTTTTACGCCGACGAAGTAATCATTGAATGTAGACAAAAATTTTGGTTTGTTGTAACAATTAATAATTACGACTATGCATTAAATGGAGCAGCAAAAAGTAGATTCAAAATCGAAGATGTTCATGAAGCAGGAATGGCAATACTGGGTAAATCAGTCAGCCCTTTTATTGATATTGCATTTAAACTAGGAGAGGAAATTAAATAGACCGTCGCCCATTCAATATTTACTAAGTTCAATTCCTGATAATTCGGATTTGAAATCCGATAAGCTAAAAGAAATTAAATAAGGTGGATTACAAATCCACAGTATCAAGGTTCGGGATTTGGAAATCCCGAACAGGAATATACCTATTCGACATTTGCAATGTCGAATTCCTGATAATTCGGATTTGTAATCCGATACCTTAAATTAACTCCAACTCCAATGGTCCTTTTCGTACTCCATAAAGATCTGCACAACTGCTCCACAAATATTCCTCCTCTTTCTCCACAAATCCTGCCCTTACTGGGTTTAAGTGAATATAAGTCAATTTTGAATCAAACATTTTTTGATCACTGATTTCCACACCATGATATCCTTCTTTCCAGAAAACGACCTGTTCTTCCTTTTTTAGCAACCATAACAACCACCGCTTCCGACTTTCTTTGGTATTTTCTTCAATAGCATTTACAATTGCTTTAGCTGTAAACTTTTTGAAATCTCGAATAACATCACTCAAGTTATGACCTTCGGTGCGAACCATTAAGTGGCAGTGATTTGACATAACCACCCATGAATAAATTTTTAACCCTTTGTTCTGCTGGCAATACCGAAGATTTTCTAGCAGAATTTCAATATACTGACTTCTGGTAAAAACATCTACCCATTGACGGACTGTAAAAGTGACAAAGTATATCTCTTGTTGATCATAAATACGATAAGCAAACGGCATGAAAAATCAGTAAATACTTGAATT
>CAZRBW010000120.1:0-2271 GCA_964598395.1 uncultured Roseivirgaceae bacterium | reverse complement strand
ATCAGTTCAAAATTCCTGTGAAGTATATTGGTGTGGGCGAAAAAGTGAGTGACCTGCAAGTTTTCAATAAAAGAGAGTTTGTCGACTCACTTTTTAAGAAATAGCCATCTACACCAAATTTAGAATTTCCACTTTCTGAATCCATCCGCATTTAGTACCTTCCAATTATGGAAGATACTCTCTCTTTAGAATCTAAACTACCCGATGTAGGCACCACTATATTTTCGGTCATGAGCGCATTGGCTCAAGAACATAATGCCCTCAATTTATCCCAAGGCTTTCCTGATTTCCCAGTTTCGCCAGAATTGATAGATCGAATTCACTATTGGATGAAACAAGGTGCAAACCAATATGCTCCAATGCCAGGTTTGCCAGCTCTTAGACAGCAAATTGCCAAAAAATGCTCGGATGCCTACAATCATCACTTTGATGCTGATCAGCACATAACGGTAACTCCTGGCGGCACAGCGGCGCTTTATGCAGCTATTGCGGCGGTGATTAGGCAAGGAGAGGAGGTTATCGTAATTGAGCCAGCTTATGACTCCTACGCACCTGCAATTCGTCTAAATGGTGGTATTCCTATTCCCATAGCCTTGAGGAAATCAGACTTTAAAGTCGATTGGCAAAAAGTGGAAGCTGCGATCAGCGATAACACGCGGATGATTATTATCAACACGCCGCACAATCCGACGGGTAGTATTTTGCTGCGAGAAGATTTAGAGCAATTAGCCTCTATTGTACGCGGAAAGGATATATTCATTCTAAGTGATGAAGTGTATGAGCATATAATTTTTGATGGAGAGCCACACCAAAGTGTACTTGCTCATGCTGAATTGCGCGAAAAGAGCATGGCTGTTTTCTCATTTGGCAAGACCTTCCATGCTACAGGCTGGAAAACCGGCTATGTGGTAGCTCCGGCCTATCTCACCAAAGAAATTCGCAAAGTGCATCAGTTTATGGTTTTTAGTGTGAATACTCCTTTGCAATTCGCCTTAGCAGATTATCTACAAGAGCCTAAAAATTATCAAAGCTTGCCTGCATTTTATCAGCAAAAGCGTGATCTGTTTCAGCAATTGGTAAAACCCTCCCGTTTTCAGATTGTGCCATGCAAGGGTACGTATTTCCAATTGCTTTCCTACAAGCAGATTTCCGATTTGCCCGATACCGAAATGGCCGAATGGCTCACCAAAGAGCATAAGCTAGCTAGCATTCCTATTAGCGTATTTTTCAGTGATAAAAGACAGGATTCTGTGCTCCGTTTCTGTTTTGCCAAGAGTGATGAAACCCTACAAAAAGCCGCCGAAATATTATGCAAAATTTAACTATTACGCTGCTTCAGTCAGATTTGTATTGGCATCAAGCGGATGCGAATAGAGCTATGTTTGAGGAAAAAATTTGGCAATTGCCCAATGCGGGAGATGTGATTGTGCTGCCTGAAATGTTCACGACGGGTTTTACCATGGAAGGTGAAAAATGGGCTGAGCCGATGAATCTTACGACTTTCAAATGGATGCGGCAAATGGCTGCTCAAACAGAGGCATTGATACTAGGTAGCTACATCGTGAATGACGGCGGGAGGATATACAACCGACTAATCTGGATGCAGCCCAACGGTCAATATCACACTTACGATAAGCGACATTTATTCCGAATGGCCAATGAAGATAAGCACTATTCCGCCGGCAAGGAAAGACTGATTGCCGATTGGAAAGGCTGGAAAATATGCCCGCTTATTTGCTATGATTTGCGATTTCCTGTTTGGAGCCGAAATAGCCAATTGGAATATGATTTATTGCTTTACGTTGCCAATTGGCCGCAAGCTAGAGTTTCCGCTTGGGATGCCCTGCTAAAAGCGCGTGCCATCGAAAACCTCTGCTACACAGCTGGAGTGAACAGAATTGGCGCAGATGGAAACGATATTCCTTACAATGGACATTCAGCCATAATTGACCCTAAGGGCAATTACTTAGCTGAACCGACAGATAATGAAGGCTTTATTCAAGTAAGCTTAAGCGCTGATGATTTGCTTAGCTATCGAGAGAAATTTCCTGCGCATTTGGATGCGGATAGCTTTCATTTAGATTTGGGTTAGAAAGTTTTGCTTGTTTAATAATTCATAAATTGAATGGAGTACAACCGTTCCTTGCATTAATTAAGAAGAATTTAAACGCAAAGAATCGCCAAGGGAAGACGCTGAGAATGTCTGAACTATGATTAGATTGATTAAATGATAGACTATGATTTTCTGTGATTACATTTCTTCAAACCCAG
>CAZRBW010000119.1:0-2291 GCA_964598395.1 uncultured Roseivirgaceae bacterium | reverse complement strand
AGATTGATTAAATGATAGACTATGATTTTCTGTGATTACATTTCTTCAAACCCAGATATTGTTTCAAAGTCCATCTGCGCAAATCTGCGCTATCTGCGGGCAATTTTTCTTTCTCCCGCAGATTACGCTGATAAACGCAGATAAAACTAAACCTCTGCGAACTTTGCGTAAATCTCCGCGCCCTCAGCGGTAAAGAAAAAAGAAGAATTTAAACGCAGAGAGCAACGAGGGAAGACGCGGAGAATGTCTGAACTATGATTAGATTGATTAAATGATAGACTATGATTTTCTGTAAGCCAAATCCAATCCCTTAACTAACCATTCTCTTGTAGAAAATGTAATCTATCAACAGTGGTTCTTTAGCAATTCTATTGATTTCAGGTACAATTTGTCCTCGATGATGGGTGCTATGGTTAATGATATGAAATAGAATATCCTTCGCTGCATTTGTAAACTCCTTGTCGCTAGAGTTTCTATAAGTCACTTCCTTATTCAAATCAATTTCCTTAATAATCCTCAATGCTTTTTGATGGTTCTCCAAATCTATAGTCTTCCAACTCTCTGAAGGCCGCAAATCCCAAACACCCGTGCTAGGTCGTTCACCAATAATCCTCTCGCACCAAATCTCCTGTGCATTGAGAATATGATTGAAAAGCAAAATAGATTTCTCTGAAATTTCACTTTGATTTTCAATTAGTTTATCGGCCATCTTTTGGTTGAAATGATGGCTATAATTCAATAAGTCTTCTAAAAAATCCTTCATAATTAATTCCTTTTGTCTGAATTCAAATATAGATTTTCATTCAATTTCTTTTTGCTTCAAGCGATTAAATTAATTTTGACTTTATATTCCACCGAGCTAAAATCTTCCATGCAAGAAGAAATTCCACAGGACACATATTTCACCATTTCTGAACCTACCGAAGGTTTGTACAAAGACAAAGGCAGTAAATTCCTTGCTTATGCCTTTCCTGTGGCAAATGAGGATGATATTAGGCAACGCCAAGAGGAACTTAGAAAAAAGCATTACGATGCACGCCATCATTGCTATGCCTGGATATTGGGAATGGATGCGGAGAACTACAGAGCAAATGACGATGGAGAACCAAATCATTCGGCAGGCGATCCTATTCTCAATCAGATAAAATCATTCGAATTAAGTGATGTGCTAGTGGTAGTAGTGCGCTATTTCGGAGGAACAAAACTTGGTGTGAGCGGACTCATCCAAGCCTATAAAGAAGCCACAAGAGAAGCTCTGCAAATTGCTGAAAAGCGGGAGGTTGTCCTCAAAACCACCCTCACCTTTCACTTCGAGTATGAGGCCATGAATGAGATAATGCGAACCGTAAAAGATCTTGATTTGGAAGTGGTGGAGCAAGATTTCAGACAAAGCTGCAAATTACATTGCCTTATCAGGAATGCGTTAATTCCACAATTGGAGAGCCGCTTAACTTATGTGCCTGGCCTAAGTAGCTGGGAATTGGAAGGAAAGGACGATAAGGAGTAGAAATAAGAAAAGGGTGCCACGGACACCCTCTTCTTGAAGTGAATAATTTTTAAAATGACAATTTAAACCGCAGCATAATCGGGTCTTCTTGATCATTTAACGACTCGGCAGCTTCGATTAACTTAGCTGTAAGCTCATCTCCCAAAGTATTCCTATCAATCATATTTTGCCATTGCTCCATATACAGAAATTGATAAAAATAACCCTCTGAGATTACATCATTAGAACCAAAATTACCTAGTGAATTTATTGCCTTTACTGCATTTGTTTCGGAGTTGATAAAGACATCATGAACAGGCAAATCACTAGGGTTGAAGTCTGGGTCTTCTGGATTAAACTCTTTTTTGATAAGCCCGAAAGTCTTCAATTTAATATACTGATCTAAAGTAGCAACCACACCCATATTTAATGAATGAGACTGTTCCATTAAAATCCTTTCCATTATTTCCTCATCACGATCGTCTTTAATGCTTTTTGGCAGATTCCTTCCTGCCAAATCCAAAGAATAAAGAGCTCGCACCTCATCATTGGCAAAATGGAATAGCGTGTCTGATGCTCCAAAATTAAGAATGAACCCTTCCTTAAATCTCGCCATAGAACCTTCTACTAAACTGAATGCTATAGGTGAAGCCATTACATCTAAGAATGAAACGGAATCAGTTGCTGGGTCAAATATTCCAAAGTTTGGCCAATAGCCTGCATCATTCATCCCTTCATGCTGATCTGTGGCAAAAAACCATTTTCCATTACCATAGTCCGCAAAATCTCTAAAATAATATTCTCT
>CAZRBW010000118.1:0-2306 GCA_964598395.1 uncultured Roseivirgaceae bacterium | reverse complement strand
CCTTGCGTCGGCTTGAATATCGAAAAGAAGTCTGTGCTTTCTCATTCGTTGGCAAAGATGGTTGCTTTAAATATCATCTTCCTTTAAAGCGTAATCTTGTCGCAATTCTACGAGTTTATTTTTGATTCCTCATGGTCTTTGTCTCGTCTTGAAATTGTCATGCCCTTAACTTGCTTTACAAATCAATGCTAAAAAGTTGGTAATCCTTCTACGACTTCAGCCTGAATATCCTTTATTTCATTCCATTTTGGAATTTCCTTTTTAACTATGGAATCCAATCGCTCACTTTTATAAAATTCCATGCAATGACTGAAAATTCTTTTCCCAACAAAATGTTCAGGAAACCTTTCAACTGACTCAATTGAATCCTGCTTTATTTTAGCGACTTCTTTCTGAATTATTGGTTTTAGTGTTGGGTCAAAAATTGCGATTCCAATTCCATTAAAATAAGATTTGTCATGTTTCAGAATGTAGTTTTTGATTTCTTCATTTTCATAACCTTCTAGTAAGCACAAGCATAAAGCTCTTTCCTTAAAATCCGATTCCCAATTATCAAATCCCCATGATTTCCTCTGCTCCATTAATTCAGAATTAGGTTGATTACAAGCCGAAATAATTAAAAGTAAAACCAAAATTTTGAGTTTTCTCATTGCCGTATTTCAAATTAACTAGAACGGTCTCGCATATGAATAGTAGCGGATTTCTACACCCTAACTTTTCGATTTAGTACTGACCTTTGTTTTATTAATTTTCGTTTAGTTAAACGCAACATCATCAATTTTTTATAGCCGATGTTAAGGCGTAGTGCATTACCTTTCAGATAGTGTAACAAAAAGTTGAGATTTTATTTTCCAAGTTCCTGATTCCTTGGTCCACATAGCCGAGTAATTTCCATTGACTATAGAATTATCTCCTTTCTCAGGATCATATCCATTCCAAATTCCATTTTCCCACGCCAAACCTCTTTTTTCATTCACAATGATTTCGCGTGGCTCACGAACCCAATACATTTTGCTTTTTCCTCCATCCAAAATATATTTTTCCAATTCGTTTTTACCAGACAACAAAGTGCCACTTCCTGTTGTAGTTAATACATCGTCTGTCAAAGATGAAAGTACTTTTTCATTTTGATATAATTTAAGAGCCAAATTTGAAGCATTTCTAACTGCCAATATTTGCTCTTCATTTGTTTGACAATGTAGTTTTGATGTAAATAGGAAAACACATAAAAGGGCCAAGAGTATCTGTCTAGTATTTTTCATTTATTCATGTTCTTGATTAAGTTTCTTTCAGATGACATTTTCTAGCATTTGCCAAACGTATAGCGATATGGTGCGTGGCAAATTATCTATGTAGAAGTTTTCCGGCCACTATGAATGTCTTTCGGCGAAAGATACTTGCTTAAAATATGAATCTAAGCCATTCACTAAAACGCGTGTTAGTGGCTGGCAATTAATACCTTTAAATAATTTTCAGGAGTCATAACCCCTAATGCACTATTTTTAAAATCTTTAGTGTTCCGGGTGAGTATCACATCTATATCTCCAATCATTTCTGCGGAGAAGTTCTGTAAGGCATCTTCAAAGTCTTTAAAAGGTGAGTTTAAGGCTCGCAAAATTGTTTCTTTATCGGTGGTCAACACTTCAGTAATGGATATTAACTGATTTAATTTATCAACCACTTTTTCGTGCTTAGCATTCTGTCTCAACAAATAGTAAACATTACTTATAATCACTGAAGTAATATGGCCCGTAATAACTTTGGATTCGCAAAGGGCTAATACTTTAGCCGCATTGTCTGAAAATGGTTTTCTATCGTAAAAGAAATCCAGAATAATGTCGGTGTCAATCAATATCCTTTTCATTCTTACAGGTATTTTTCAGCAAGTCTCTTTGAGAGTTCCGTTTTATAATCAAAGTTTCTGGGTTCTTTAAATGTCCCCTTTAGAGATTTTACAATGGGGGTCAATTCAACCTCCTGGGCTTGCTCTTCTTTCGTTATAATTTTCAGATAATTCTCAATTATATCAGAGAGACTTCTGCCTTTACTTGAAGCGTACTTCTTTGCTTTCTCAATTATAGATTGCTCTATTGTAAGGGTCAGTTTAGTATTCATTTTACACTCCTCTAATTTAATTTTTTTATACGTGTAAAATTAATTCAAATTTATAGTACGTGCAAATCAAACATGAATTACACGTGGTAGGCCTTTTTTGTTTTGCTTGCCTGTAACGGTCTTATGTATCGCTCGTTACGAAAAATCAGCTATGATTTTCCGCCTCAAGGGAAAAATAGCAAATTGCGGCT
>CAZRBW010000117.1:0-2471 GCA_964598395.1 uncultured Roseivirgaceae bacterium | reverse complement strand
CATCGTACCAGTGATAGTCTCGCACATAATTGTCGGGCGGAGGAGGTAATTCGGCTATAAATCTATAGGTTTCCACCTGTAAGTCATTTGCCATTCCTCTTTTGGCAAATCCCTTTTTAGTTTTTACGCCAAAAAATTCATTCTTGCTTATCTTTTTCTTTTTCTTCTTTTTTTCTGCAGGATCGTCCGTAAGATTTACATCAAGCAAATCATCCGAGAGAGGAATTTTCTCTAGCCAATCGGGGCCTTCAATCGAGTCATTAATAAGTGGTTCATCATAAACTATTTCTCTTCCCTCATTGCTTTCTGCATACGGCCTTTGCCTCTGCTTGCCTTGGAAAAGACAAGAGCTAGTAAGTAAGCTGAGAAGGAAAATAAGAATTAGTTTGTTCATCATTTTAAAAAGTACTGCCGTCCTGGATAACGAAGATATACTTTTCCTGTTGTAAGGCAATAGTAGAAATAGTTTGATTCATTTAGAAGGTATGTGTTCAGATTCGAAGCAGATATATTTCTTCTCCTTATATTTACCCAATGCGATTGATCTCTCACCCTATTCTTTGCAATTACTATGTGACCTACCGCTGCAATGCTACCTGTAGCTTTTGTGATATTTGGGAGAAGCCATCACCTTATGTGGAGGAGAATACGGTACTGCGCAACTTGGAAGACATGAAAAAGCTAGGAGTAAAGGTGATTGACTTCACTGGAGGAGAACCCTTACTGCATCGCAAAATGCCCGAATTGCTACGAATGGCCAAGGAAATGGGCTTTATTACCACATTGACTACCAATGGACTGCTTTATCCTAAATATGCCGAGAAATTAAAGGGCCTAATAGATATGCTCCACTTTTCCCTCGACTCGCCTGATAAGGAAGTTCATGATAAATCTAGAGGTGTGGCCTGTTTTGATCATGTGATGGAATCTATTCGGATAGCCAAAAGCATGGGTGAAAGGCCAGATATTCTGTTTACAGTATTCGAAGAGAATATAGATGACGTGGAGAGAATGTACCTCGAAATCTGCAAGCCCAATAATTTGGTACTTATTCTTAATCCAGTATTTGAGTATAATAATGTGGAAACAGGCGCGGGCCTATCGAAGGAAAGTCTGCAAAAGCTGAGAAAATATGGTCAAAAAGATTTGATCTATATCAATGAGGCATTTATCAGTTTGCGATTGAATGGAGGCAATCAAATTGATGCCCCTGTGTGTAAAGCTGGGAGTTCCACTATAGTGATATCGCCAGAAAACAAGCTTGTACTACCCTGCTACCATTTGGGTGTAGAGGAAATGCCAATCGAAAATAGGCTCTTGGAACTTTACCGTTCAGATAAGGTTCAGCAAATTGTAGCGATGGAAGGCAAGCTGCCCGAATGTCAAGGTTGTGTAATCAACTGCTACATGCAGCCTTCATTTGCCGTAGAAATAAATAAGTATTGGTGGAAGGCCTTACCTAGTACATTGAAATACAATCGAATAAAAGGAACTTGGAAACGGATGATCCCATTTTTGAATAAAATGCCAGCATAATTTCAATAACAATCCAAGATTACAAGCCGTTATGAAGCTGTACAAGTGAACGGATTATGTAAAATTTATAGGGCTTTTTACTTTATTTAATATATTTGTACCGCTCTTTCAAAGGGCATATTTTCATTTCGAAACAATCAAATAAGGGGTAAATGACTTCAATTATTTTAACGTCTATAGTAGCATTCACCATAATTATACTGCTACTGGTGTTTATTTTGCTTTTTGCGCAATCGAAGTTGGTGCAGTCGGGAGATGTAAAAATCATCATCAACGGAGATGAATCTAATCCAGTAGTAGTTTCTGCTGGCTCTACATTGCTAAATACACTTTCTGGGCAGAAGATTTTCTTGCCATCAGCTTGTGGTGGTGGTGGTACTTGCGCTATGTGTAAATGTGTAGTGGAAGATGGTGGTGGCGATGTGCTTCCAACAGAAGTAGGCCATTTGAGTAGAGCAGAGCAAAAAGAAGGTGTACGCCTTTCTTGCCAAGTAAAAGTGAAGCAGGATATGCATATTCGTATTCCTGAAGAAATATTTGGTATCAAAAAGTGGGAGTGCGAGGTGGTTTCAAACTACAACGTATCTACTTTCATAAAGGAGTTTGTGGTGAGATTGCCGGAAGGTGAAATCTTAGATTTCCAATCAGGTGGTTATGTGCAGATCGATGTTCCTGTAATCACTTGTGATTTCAAGAAAATCAATATTGATCCGCATCCAGATTTGGGTCACAAGCAAGATATTTTTAAAGAAGATTGGGATAAGTTTAAGATGTGGGATCTCGTAATGAAAAATGACGAGCCAATCTTTAGAGCGTATTCCATGGCCAATCACCCAGCTGAAGGCAATATCGTGATGCTAAATATCCGTATTGCAACTCCGCCTTGGGATAGAGCAAATAACAAGTGGATGGATGTAAACCCTGGTGTATGTTCC
>CAZRBW010000116.1:0-2483 GCA_964598395.1 uncultured Roseivirgaceae bacterium | reverse complement strand
AATTGGAAAAAACTACTGCAACGATCAAAATATCAACTAGCAAAGAAAAGCTAGTGGCCCAAGGTGAAGTAATTAAGTTTGATGGCTTCCTCAAAGTATATATTGAGTCCACCGACGATGAGGACGAGGATGAAGAAAAAAGCGGAATGCTTCCTCCATTGGAAGTTGGCCAAGCCCTTGATTTGAATGAACTAAATGCAAGAGAAACCTTTACCCGACCTGCAGCACGCTACACAGAAGCTAGTTTGGTGAAAAAACTAGAAGAAATGGGTATCGGTAGACCATCTACCTATGCTCCTACTATTTCGACAGTGCAGAAACGTGGCTATGTAATTAAGGAAAATAGAGATGGCAAGGAAAGGGAATATTCTCTGTTGACCTTGAAAAAAGGTGCGATCAAAACGGAGAAACTAACAGAGACTACGGGTGCAGAAAAGCAGAAACTTTTCCCTACCAATATTGCTACAGTAGTAAATGATTTCTTGGTAGATCATTTTCCAACCGTGATCGATTTCAATTTCACTGCTATAGTTGAAAAGGAATTTGATGAAATCGCACATGGAAAAAAAGAATGGAAATCAATGATCGATTCTTTTTACAAGACTTTCCATCAGCGAGTGGAAGAAACTGAGCAAGTAAAAAGGTCGGAT
The DNA here is from genome assembly GCA_964598395.1 of uncultured Roseivirgaceae bacterium. Taxonomy (GTDB): domain Bacteria; phylum Bacteroidota; class Bacteroidia; order Cytophagales; family Cyclobacteriaceae; genus CAXBDP01. Next base: position 1,833 of record CAZRBW010000116.1, on the reverse strand, counting down.
ATTTCTTCCAGTAGAACATTAGGAACCGACCCGAAATCTGGCAAAGAAGTAATTGCTCGATTGGGCAAATTTGGACCATTGGTGCAAATTGGCGATAGCGAAGCTGAAGAAAAACCTCAGTTTGCCAGCATGCGCAAAGGCCAATATATCGACACAATCACATTGGAAGATGCCATGGAGTTATTCAAATTGCCACGTGAAATTGGTGAGTTTGAAGGCAAACCTGTAGTCGCTGCCATAGGTAGATTTGGCCCTTACGTTCGTCACAATTCAGCCTTTTACAGTTTAGGCAAAGAGGATGATCCATTGAGTGTTACTCTAGAAAGAGCTACCGAAATAATTGAAGCCAAACGATTGGCTGATGCTCAAAAGCTGATAAAAGAATTTGATGGAAATAAAGATGTGCAAATCCTTAATGGTAGATGGGGACCTTACATCAAGGTAGGTAAGCTCAATGTGAAAATACCGAAAGGCACAGAACCTACCGAGCTTACATTAGCAGATTGTTTGAAACTTGCCGAAGAACAGCCCGAAAAGAAAAAAGGTGGGTTTAGAGGGAAGAAGAAGTAGTCCACTATTTAGAAAATTCTTAATAATTGAAAAATGCTCCATTAATTGATTGATGGAGCATTTTTATTTATTATTCGGATAAGTTTTTGCGTTATCCTAAATATATGAAAAGTCGATTCCTTTTAGCCCTACTTACTTTTTGCTTTGCTTCCGCTTTTTCAGTGACCATGGCTCAGGAGAAGGTACCAGTTATCATCTACTACGATGATGAAAAGGGCACAATCAAGGAGATATATTCAGTGATAGAATATCCCGAGCAAGACACCACTTTGCGTGACGGCTCCTTTCGTCGATTTCACCCAAACAGCAAACTATCTCTTGAGGTGATGTATTTCGCAGGGCTAAAAAATGGACTTATGAAGGAATATTATGAAGATGGAGAAAGCTTGATGCGCGTGAGTTATTTCAAAAGCGATACGGCTCAAGGACCTTTTAAGGTTTACCATCTGAATGGGAATGTTTTACAAGAAGGCACTTTTGAAAACGGAATCTTAGCTGGTGAAGTAAAAAGCTATTTCCAAAATGGGAATTTAAAAGCCTTTGGTAATTTCGAAAATGGATTGCCTGAAGGAATCGCCTTGGAATTGGATGTAAAAGGGGACACCATTTATCAATACAAATACGGGCAAGGACTGCTAGAAGGTGAAAGCAAAAAATATCAAGAAGGCAAAATCAGCGAAATAAGCCATTATAATAAAGGAGTAATGAATGGTGAATATATTTCGTATCATCCCAATGGAGAGATTTACATCAAAGGGAATTATAGGAATGGAAGTCCAAATGGACAATGGCTATTCTATAATGAAGAAGGTACCCTCATAAAAGAAGAACAAAGAGGTAGATGAAATAGCTGATTTTAAGAAAAATATTACTCCCGCTTTCTTATAAACTTTCACACCCAAATTTCCTTCTGTAACTTGCCACCATGTATTCAGGTATCAAATCCACTAATTTCAATTTTCCTGGCCAAACGGGCTTTTACCGCGGAAAAGTAAGAGATGTTTATTTCTTTGAAAACCAATTAGTAATGATTGCAAGCGATCGCATTTCTGCATTTGATGTGGTGCTTGATCGAGCTATTCCATACAAAGGCCAAGTGCTTAATCAGATTGCTGCGAAATTTCTAGCTGCTACAAAAGATATCGTACCAAATTGGGTGCTGGCCGTACCTGATGAGAATGTAACTGTCGGATTAAATTGCGAAACATTCCCTGTAGAAATGGTCATCAGAGGCTATTTGGCAGGCCATGCATGGAGAGAATA
>CAZRBW010000115.1:0-2509 GCA_964598395.1 uncultured Roseivirgaceae bacterium | reverse complement strand
AACTCTTGCAAGCGACCTGACTCAAAAACTTGTATGCCTTTATGGGCATTTTTAGCTTGAGTCTGCATTGCAAACGCTACTTGTTTCCCAAGTATGGGTTTGTACTTTTTCAAAGGCCCAATGTATGGGATCAATTTCATCAACACTTTACCAATATCTTCACCCACCCGCTTTTCATTTCTATCGCCAAGCAATAATGAAGGTCGAAATATCAGCAGACTTTCAAAGGGCATCTTTTTCAGATCTTGTTCAATTTCACCTTTCACTTTATTGTAAAATATTCGTGAGTCCGCATCTGAACCCATTGCGGTAACTATCAGATATTGTTTTGCTCCAGCCTTTAGCGATTGCTCAGCAATAGCAAGAGGATAATCATAATCTACCTTGCGGAAAGCCTCTTTTGTGCCTGCCTTTTTCATGGTAGTACCCAAACAGCAAAACACATCGTCCACCGCAAAAGCCTCCGGATAGCTCTGTAACTGATCAAAATCCACCACAAATTCCTTGAGCTTAGAGTGCTTAAGCTCTGTAGGCTTCCGCACTAAGCTGTGAACTGATGTATAATTATCATCCTCAAGAAGCATCTGTAACAACTCCTTTCCTATCAATCCCGTAGCTCCTGCAATTATTGCTTTCATATCATTTCAATTATCAATTTCAATCTACGATATTTCTTGCAATTGACTTTGCTTATTTGCCCAATTGGCTAACAATTGCACAAACTCATCTTCTAAGGCTGATTGTTTATTACCATTGTACCATGCATGAATTTCCTCATATAGCTCGGGCATTGTTTTGTCTGGAGCTGCTTTGTATGCTATTACTCGATTTTGTACTATTTCAGGTCTTGGACCCCAGCTGCCCAGCAACTCTGCACTTTCAGCATCTAGGCAAACCAATTTTGGAATAGATTTGCTGCCATTGGTAAGAAACTCATCCATAACCTCTGGGTGCTCATCTCTAAGCACAAGTTTCATTGTAATTGCATCGCTCAAATCAGCGATTTTTGCCAATGCCGGCACATTATGCGCAGCATCGCCGCACCAAGGCTCGGTAATCACCAGCCATGTCATTGGTTTAGCTAACATTACCGCCTCACCCATTGCAGCTGATGGCGCGTAAGTTTTGTTCCAACGCTTCATCCGCGTGAGGTTGAGCTGTGTATAAGCAATCATTTCGGGAGATTGATTAGGCCCAGTGGTTTTGCCTTGTGCTAATAATTTCTCGGTAAATTCGAAATACTGCGGATAGTCCATTGCGCTATCGGAAGCAGCCAAATCAATATATTTTTGCATAGCGAATAAACCCTGCGGGAGGTGAAAGGGTTCTGATGAGATTAAAATTTGATTGATTTTACTAGTTTCAGTTACACAAACAGGTAAATCAAAACATAAATACGATAAACTTAAAGGGTGATTATGACACAAATATTTATACTGAACTTAGTGGATATCCTAGTTCAAACACATGGTGGAAGCAGAAAGTGAAGTAAAGGAGTTAAGATATATTTCAATAAATCCCCCTCACCTCTTTCTTCAATTCGATAATCGCAGCTTGGGAGGCATTGGCATTTTTTTCTATTGCTTTCTGAAAAATCGCTTTACCTAACTCAATGCCACTTGCACCTGCGGGTAGTGAGGAAAAGGCTTCCTGTATAAGGCTTTGTACTTCGTCAGTAGCATTTTTGATGTTTTGCCAGCAAGTATCGCTCATATATACTTGTTGCGAATAATTGTGGCTTAATTCTTCCCGCACTTCTTGCTCCAATATTTGGCGAAATTCCTGTGCAGATAATCCTTGTCTATTCAGCCTCAACACAAGGTTATTTGGCGAAATTCTCTCTAAAAATAGCGTCATCCGTTCATAAGCTTGCAAGCGGATAGGCAGCGCAACTTCAATACTTTTATTCTTTATTTCTAATAAGTTACGTTCAAATTCTTTTTGCAAAAAGGATCTTACCACCAAGTACATTCCATACAAAACCAATCCTGCAGGAATAAGAATTGTCAAAAGTTGAATCATTGCCTCCATGTTTCTGATTTAATATTTAGCGAAATTAGCGAGAAATATGCAATTACAAGATTTCTGAACTTGAAATGCCATTGCATGGTTAAATCTCTGATAGAAAATTAACGAAATGTTTACACCCATTACTATATCGTCCGAAGCCGCAGTAGAAATTAAGCATATAATGTCGCACAAAAACATTCCTAACGACTACGGATTGCGGGTGGGTATTCGTGGTGCCGGCTGTGCGGGTATTTCCTATATCTTGGGTTTCGATAAGCAAAAGGAAAAGGACAATGCCTACGAAATAGATGGCATTCCCGTGTATATCGAAAAAAAGGATTTGATGTATCTGATTGGCTTAGAGGTCTCATTCTATAATGGCGACGATGCTAGAGGATTTACCTTTGTGAAACAGGAAGAAAAATCAACCGAAAATTCTTAATAGCTGGTTGGTTACGACAGAATTTCCACTGTTACCACACCACTAGTTCAAGCCTAC
>CAZRBW010000114.1:0-2656 GCA_964598395.1 uncultured Roseivirgaceae bacterium | reverse complement strand
CAGGAAACTATTATTGTTCCGCAGCTACGTTTAAGTATTGATGAAGTAAAAATGCCTATTCCCGATAATATGCCAAATGACTGGGGATTCGGTGCGAGTTCTTGGGAAGGCAATGAAAGAATTTTGCATTTGTATGATATTAACAGAAAAGAAATCATACAATATTCTTTAGATCAAGAAGAAGAATTGAAAAGAATATCACCCTTCTCGGATACTCTGGATCCGGGAAATGTTCCATTACACTTGTACAGACTTAATGAGGGATATTACCTCTCACAAGAACCTAAGCTTGGATTTATGAAGATAGACGATGAGGGTAATCTCATTAAACTTTGGAACAGTTTTATACCTAGAAATAACATAATAAATAACTGGGATTATGATTATAAATATTTTCTGCGTTCATCTAAAACTGGTAGCTTGTCAATGCTCGACGAATGGACAATTCCAATACAAGTGGAACTCGCAAATGTAGCTTTCGGAGTGTATCGTGAGGATTTTTATGAACATGATTTATTTGCTACCCTAGATATGAAAGAGGGTGTTATTCGAAGATTTCCTATTCGCTTTCCGAAAGATTTTTTGCTTAATGGAAGATCTTACCCTTTGAGTGGCCTATGTTCTTACACTGCTATGAGCGGAGGCAAAATTGCCTATAATTTTGGGATTAATGATGTCATCCACGTATTGGACACCCAAACTGGTGAAGTAACAGATTATGCTGTTCCCAATAGTACCGCACCAGTCAACATCATACCGATTGACAAAAACACCTTTATGGATGCTAGTCAATCTTCAGAAGTTTTTGCTAATTCATTTTATTATAGTCAATTATTTTATGATCGATATCGTAATGGGTTAGTACGAATCGGAGTCAAACAAGTAAACGGTGTATCTTCAAGAGTAATTGAACTTATTGATGAGAATATGAAAATTATTGGTCAGTTTGAACAACCTAGCCATTATTCTCCAATACCATACTTCTTTCCCAATGAAATGTGGTTTCCATATTGGAGGGGCTTTGCAGAAGACCAAATGAAGCTATTGCGGGTGGTAATAGAGGAATAGAACCACATTATGAATTCAATTTCACTTTATTGAGTAAAAGCTATGATCGAATCAGAAAAACCGATTTAGCTTATCTTTTCATATAAACCATAGTACTTTAGAAGGAAAATGAAAAAATAAATAAAAAATTTCATTCCAGTATTTGCATAATTCCCCCCCCACTATATGTTTATGCCAAGCTTATGTTTCTTAAGTACTATTGATTTGTTTTTAAACCTTTAATTCTTTAAAATCATGAGAAAATTTTTGTTTTCGTTTTTAGCAGTATTGGCCTTTAGTGGGCTATTTGGACTGCAAAGTGCGTTTTCGCGGAACTGTCCGACCCCTACTGAGAGTTTCAATTGTTCTGGTGGAACGTTTTACGGAACTCCAGAAGAGATTGAATGTTGGAGGAATCAATTAGATGCGTTTATTTGTGGAGCGAGTGATTGTGGAGTTAGTTGGGATTTCTATGACACTAATGATGAATTTACTTCCTTTGTCTATGCGTGCTCAGTTGAATAAATATGAGGGTTTTTCAATTAATTATTTTCGTTAGTATAGTTTCCTGCCATTCTAAGCAGGAAACTTCTTCATTTTCTGCTGTTAAACTTAGCATTGATGAAGTAAAATTCCCTATTCCTGATAATATGCCAAATGATTGGGGGTTCGGTGCGAGTTCTTGGGAAGGCAATGAAAGAATTTTGCATTTGTATGACCTAAATAGAAAGGAAATCTCACAATACTCTTTGGATCAAGAAAAATTATTAAAAAAAGTATCACCATTTTCAGACACCCTCGATCCAAGAAATGTTTCAGTACATTTATATAGACTTGATGGTGGATATTATCTTTCAAGTTCCAATCTTGGATTTATGAGGATAGACGACGAGGGTAGTCTAATTAAACTTTGGAATAATTTTATTCCAAGAAGTAACAGAATAAATAACTGGGATTATGATTTTAAGTATTCGTTACGCACTTCTAAAACTATGAGACTGTCTATGCTAGACGAATGGACAATTCCATTACAAGTGGAAATAACCAACGCCTCAAATAGTTCGGTTTTCAGTGAGGATTTTTATAACCATGATTTATTTGCAATACTGGATATGAAGGAAGGCCTTATTAAAAGGTTTCCTATTCGCTTTCCGAAAGATTTTTTGGTGAATGGGCGATCTTATCCCAGAAGTTCCGTACCTGCATTTACTGCCTTGGGCAAAGGGAAAATTGCCTATAATTTCGGGATCAATGATATCATCCATGTCTTGGATATCCGTACTGGAGAGGTCGTAGACCATGCTGTTCCAAACAATGAAGTGCCTGTGGACATCATGCCAATGGATCAAGATACCTTTATGGATAGTAATCAATCTTCAGCGGTTTTAGCTAACTCTTTTTATTACAGTCAGTTAAATTATGATCCTTATCGCAATGGGTTGGTAAGAATGGGATTAAAAACTGTGAATGGTGAAACTACCAGAGTTTTAGAGATTATTAATGAGGATATGAAAATTATTGGTCAATTTGAGGTGCCTCAACAATATTCCCCAGTACCATACTTCTTTCCCAATGAAATGTGGTTTCCATATTGGAGGGGCTTTGCAGA
>CAZRBW010000113.1:0-2667 GCA_964598395.1 uncultured Roseivirgaceae bacterium | reverse complement strand
GTATCAAAATTCATAAGTTGATAAACAGCTTCTCATTATGGGAAGCTGTTTTTTTATGTTCATTTTTATTTATTTCTCGCCAAACCATGCGCTGGCGCATTCGTGTCGCGTGTGCCACAGCTTCGAAAACATGGTTTATCTATCCAATAAAATCAATTTTCAGAAGCTCTTTGGATCTACCATCAATTGCACTTACAAAAGTATTCGAGTCACACGCGACACGCGTGCGCCAGCATTTTGGGTAAATCTGCGCCATCAGCGGACGACCATTTTTTCTCCCACAAATTACGCTGATACACGAAGATAGATAAACTAATATTTAGGGCAATTTTACTGAACCATAAGTGTTGTGGCTTTGGACACAATAGAAATTATTATAAATAATTTGACAATCCTCTTTTGAACCGATTAACAAGCACGTGAAATTAAACTTAGCTAAATTATAAAAACTCACTTACTCCTCTTTTGAACCACAAGGTATATGGTTGCCATTCGCTAAAAACAGCGGAGTTTCCGTACAGTCACAGAATTTACTCATTCGCCTGTTTAAAAATGGGATTCTAGATACCTCTACGGCTTCAAAACCCCAATTACAATCACCAACTGAATCAGAAGGCATATATACGAGAACTGGCCTGCTGTAGTAATAAACAGCCAGACTTAACAAGACTACACTTATCATTGTTATCCAAACGCCTTTCTTTGGCTTTTTCATAAATACTTTTGCTGATTAAATACAATTTTCTTAAAATCCAATATCCTTGAGGAGCTCTTTTGGCAAATCGTAAACGACGATGTTCTGTTCTTCAGAACCACCAAATACACCAACGATCCGATTATTTTTGACATCGAAAGTGAAGTCATTTAAAAAACGATCAAGTTTTAAAGACCATTTCACTTCACCATCCTCGTTGAAGAATAGTATTCGGGTTTTGATTTTAGCTATTGAAGCATAGTAAAGGTTCGCAATAGTACTGTTTTCTGATAACTCCTTAGCTTCCTTGATATGCATTACCAAAATCCCTTTTGGCACAGGCACAGACCTAAGCAAAACTGGATACCCTCTATTTAGTTCTTCTTCTGTCCAAGGGGCACCAAAAGTCCATTCTTTATCAAAATTACCATCTGGGAAATAAAATTCTATAATATTAATCGAAATATGGCTCCAAACTACTCGATTCCACCAGGGATGATAAAATCCATTTCCATTAAATGCGAAAAATAAATTCTCCTGTGGAAATAGACCACCTAAATATCCAAAAGGTATTTCCTGTAAAGCTTCACCATTATTGGTATTAACTGAAATGAACTTGAATTGATCTGAACCACCTTGACCCCAGACTGTAGTATCGTTTATGTAAATAAAACTTTGTGTCATTACCAAGTCTTTTGGATAATTGGATAACTTGAAATTATCACTTGCTCTATTTAAATCTAATTCCTTCATAGAGGATCCACCCATCACTCTAAATGGATTCTTATTGAATGATTGGATTGGCAAAATTTGTACACGAAGACTAATTTCAGAAGGCCCATTACCAACTTTGCCAAAAGATTTTATCAAGTTAAAATCTTCATCAAGTAAATGGAAATTATCTTTCATTTTCCCATCTGCCAAAATAAATAAGCCGTCGTCCGAAATAACACTTGTAGGTTCTCCGAAAAAATCGCTAGAACCTACAAGGTTACCATCAAGCCTATATTGTGGTTTATCAAACTCATCCGCTGTTGTACAGGAATAGAGTAAAAGCAAAACAAATAATGATTTAATTAGAAGTTGATTCAAAACTTAATATTTAAAGGCTATTCTGTACTTGGATTACATCTCATGTGATCTCCATATTGCCTAAAACTTACTTCGGTACAATCGCATAGTTTGGAGGTTATATTATTCTGCCAAGGCCAAAATGATGTTTCAACCCAGACAAAACCCCAACTACATGCCCCTCCAGGGTCAGCTCTAATTTCATTTTGCGGCAAAAAACTAAGGATTAGAGCGAAAATGACTCCTACCATCATTGTGAACATTGTTTTTTTGTTTTTCATAATTATTATTTTTTTAATTGATGGCGCATAATAATAATATAATTCAAGCTTTGATGCAAATTTTTATTATATTTATTAAAACAATGAAATTGAGATTCTCAAAACTTTACTATTTAGCTATTATTCTATGATAACAGACTGAAAGCCGTTAAAATCATTGTCTACCATTAAATTACAAATTATTTACCCGTTTGAGAGTAGGATAATGCTAACAAGGCCTGAGTCTTCAATTTGCGCAATTTTGCGTTCTAATTCCTCTTTTTTGAAACTGCAATGAGCGCAGAGTTTTACGCGGAGGGTCACAAAGGTTTAGCTTTCCTCTTCGCTGGCGCACGCGTGTCGCGTGTTCCACAGCTTCGAAAACAAGGTTGCATTATCTAATAAAATCAATTTCCAGAAGCCCTTTGCATCCACTTTCAATTAAAATTATTTCATCATTCGAGTCACACGCGACACGCCCACCTTCCGGTCGACAAGCGTGCGCCAGCATTTGCTGATCACGAAGAAAGATAAATGAAAGCTAAACCTCAAAAATTTGTCCAAGCGGCCGCTTGAACTAGATGTGGTCGCAAGGATTCTAATTATTTCACCAACCTACTTTTTACTTTCTCAGCTAATGCA
>CAZRBW010000112.1:0-2811 GCA_964598395.1 uncultured Roseivirgaceae bacterium | reverse complement strand
CTTTGCCGATTTTAACTCCAGGCAAAACCACTGATCCAGTACCAATTAATACATTGGCTTCGATAGTAGCGCCAGCGCCAATCACCGTGCCAGCACCCAATTGCACATAATCGCCAATGCTACAATCATAATCGATCGTGCAACCTGAATTGATGATGATATGATTTCCCAATTTGGAACCTTCGCCCAATACAACGCCAGCATTCACAAAATTTCCATGACCAATTTCCAAATTATCGGGGATGCTTATGTTTTTATGTAACGCATTGGTTGGCATTACCTTCCTTCTCTCCAATAACATTTTGATCGTTTCCGCGCGGTATTTTGGGTCTTCAATGGCAACAAATGCGTCACATTTTTTGCCAATGTATTTCAAAAAGCCATCATCATCTGGACTGCCCAGTACACTTGCTTCACCAATTTGCTGATTATGTAATTCTTCATTTTCGTCAAGGAAAGCAAAAACCTCAATGCCATTGCTTTTGTAAATGTCGTATGCGGCTTTGGCCAATCCTTTGGCGCCAAATATTATAACGGGATTTAACATCATTTCTAATTTAGGATGCAAAATTAGCTAATTTTTAGGACTTTATTTTATAGGACTGGAATAGACAAATTGATTGTGGAGCTTTGGTTTTACTACTTAGGATTGCAAGGCTTCATTCCCAATTTTGCATTTGAGGCATTGCTTAGTTTCGCAAAAGTGTCGGTAAAGGCCAATAAGTGCTTGGGAATCAAATGCAGTATTATTGGGCAATCCAAGTTCCTCCCAATTTCTGGTGATTCTGTTTTTCTCAGGGCTGAGGGCTTCCAACCATTTGAGTGCAGTATCGAAATATCGCTGGTCTTCCTTTTCAAGGCCAATGGCAAACATGAGTGGCGCCGCAACATTGATTATTAGCAAATCACGACTATTCTTACCCATGTGTTTAGGAATTCCTTTGCCAGTTTTACCAAAATGATAATGCGTTTTCCAGAATGGAGAAAGCTCATTTTTAAAGGCATCATCTAGCTTTTTCATGTCAGGGAATGACTCAAGCAATGTATACGGATGAGGGTTGTTGGCCATAAATGCCGCCAATTGCGCCATTCGCAAAGTTGGGAAATTGGCAGGCCTTAAGCGAAGGAATTTCCATTGTTCGGCTTCGATATTATTTTCCTCAAGCTTGTTTTTGCGCGCCAAGAAAGTAAATTCCTTTTTGAGAGAATTATAATATTCATGATCGATGGAATTGCTTTGGAGCAAACCTGCCACTCCAAACAGCAATGCTTCAATCTGAAAAGGGTTTTGCTGATGCCATGCGAAAAGTTTCCATGGAATTCGTTTTCCTAATTCAGTGAAAGGTTCTGCATTTACCTTAAATCCAAAATGCCTGAATAGCCAAATTTGGCAAGTCTGTGGCCAGTCTTTTCTCTGACTACGATGTATTTCAAGGATTTCTTGCGCTTTCAACTCAAGTCTGTGAATCAAAGCTTGCTCCATCATATCCAATTTGGTGATTTCTCGAATGCTTGGAAGATAGTTTTTGCAAGGGATAGGGTATAGGTTCCGAACAAGTGAGATGTATCTGTTTTCTAATTCCTTATCTGATCTGTCATGCAATTCCAAGGTTGGTATTGCCTCGTCATTTGCATTTTTGATGATTTGATCTTGAATCCAAACCACATGCAAGATTACTGATTCATAAGCTTCGTCATTTTGATGATTATGCCTCAGCCAATCCGACGCTTTCACATGGATTTCAACATTTCCAGCCCATTTTATTCCATCTATTGTAAGCTTTGCTTGCTTGAAATCCGGGCCAGAATCGGTGTTGTAATGGCCTGTGTCAAAGATGGCCAACGGCTTGCCATCAGTTGTTTCAAGCTTATTTTGGTCAAACTTCTGAAAACGCCATATATAATGAAGGAACTCCTCTTTCATCAGTGCTTGATTGTAATTATTGCCTTAGAATTCTAAATTCCTAAGCTTCAATAATTAAAAATAAGCTTTTTATAAGTATTTATCCAGTAATTCCTGCATTTCCATGCGGATGATCTTCGCTTCATTTTGTGCTTTTTCTGCAAAATCATCTTCGTTGGACTTGTAAATTATGGCTCTACTTGAATTTACAAGCAGGCCACAATGTTTGTTCATTCCATATTTGGCTACTTCTGCTAATGAGCCTCCCTGTGCGCCAACACCTGGAATCAGCAAGAAATTATCAGGTACAATTTGACGAATTTCAGCCAGATATTCAGCTCTCGTAGCACCTACCACGTACATCAAATTATCCGCATCGCCCCATTGCTTACTTGTTTCGAGCACTTTTTTATAAAGCTCTTTACCTTGTGCATCCTTAGTCAATTGGAAATCCATGCTGCCAGGATTGGAAGTAAGCGCTAGCAAAATCACCCATTTGTCAGGGAATGTTAAAAAGGGTTCAACGGAATCGCTGCCCATGTATGGCGCTATGGTTACCGAGTCGAACTCGAAGGTTTCAAAGAATGTTTGAGCGTACATTTTGCTGGTATTGCCAATATCGCCACGCTTGGCGTCTGCAATGGTAAAATGCTCCTTAGGAATGTAATTCAGCGTTTTTTGTAAGCTTTCCCAACCTTTTACTCCTCTACTTTCATAGAAGGCGATATTTGGTTTGTAGGCCACGCAATAGTCTGCAGTAGCATCAATTATCTGCTTATTAAATTCAAATATTGGATCCTCCTCCCGCAATAAATGCGATGGAATTTTTTGAATGTCAGTATCCAATCCTACACAAAGGAAACTTCCTTTTTTCTTTATCTGAGCAAATAATTCTTGTCTATTCATGG
>CAZRBW010000111.1:0-2852 GCA_964598395.1 uncultured Roseivirgaceae bacterium | reverse complement strand
AATTATCGAATAGGGCTTGGTGAATAAATCCTACATAACCATCAGCTGTTCTATCTTCAATTGACTTCTTCAACTTCCAGTTATCGTCAGGAAGTGGCTCAGACAAGGCAATATGGAAATTGAAATTAGGAAAATCTTTTTCTATATCTCTGAAATGCTCCACATAGAACAATTCTCTTTTCGAACGACCACCATACCAATACGATACTTTACGATCAGTTTTTTCCGTATGGAATAAATGGAAGATATGAGAACGTAATGGAGCCATACCAGCACCACCACCAATATAAATCATCTCTCTCTTAGTTGGGTTGATGTGGAATTCACCATAAGGGCCAGAAATTGTTACCTTATCACCTGGATTTCTAGTGAATACATAAGAAGAACAAATTCCTGGATTCACATCCATCCACTTATTATTAGCCCTATCCCAAGGCGGAGTAGCAATACGGATATTTAGCATCACGATATTACCCTCAGCTGGGTGATTGGCCATTGAATAGGCTCTAAAGATCGGCTCGTCATTTTTCATCACAAGATCCCACATCTTAAACTTATCCCAGTCTTCTTTAAAGATATCTTGCTTATGACCCAAATCTGGATGTGGATCAATATTTATATCCTTGAAGTTACATGTGATTACTGGTACGTCAATTTGAACATAACCACCAGATTGGAAATCTAAGATTTCACCCTCCGGCAATCTCACTACAAATTCCTTAATGAAAGTAGATACGTTGTAGTTTGACACAACCTCGCACTCCCATTTCTTAATACCGAAGATTTCTTCAGGAATACGGATATGCATATCCTGCTTTACCTTCACTTGGCAAGAAAGACGAACACCTTCTTTTTGCTCAGCTCTACTCAAGTGACCAACCTCTGTTGGAAGCACATCGCCACCACCATCTTCTATTACACATTTACACATAGCGCATGTGCCACCACCGCCACAAGCGGAAGGCAAGAATATCTTCTGACCTGATAGCGTATTTAGCAATGTAGAGCCGGCAGAAACTACAATTGGATTGGACTCATCTCCATTGACAAAGATTTTCACATCTCCCGACTGCACCAACTTCGATTGCGCGAAAAGCAAAATAAACACCAGTAGCAGTATAATTACGGTGAATGCTACTATAGACGTTAAAATAATTGAAGTCATTTACCCCTTATTTGATTGTTTCGAAATGAAAATATGCCCTTTGAAAGAGCGGTACAAATATATTAAATAAAGTAAAAAGCCCTATAAATTTTACATAATCCGTTCACTTGTACAGCTTCATAACGGCTTGTAATCTTCGATTGTTCTCGAAATTAAGCAGGCATTTTATTCAAAAATGGAATCATCCTTTTCCAAGTTCCTTTTATTCGATTGTATTTCAGCGTACTAGGCAGTGCCTTCCACCAATATTGATTTATCTCTACTGCAAAGGATGGTTGCATGTAGCAATTTATTACACAACCTTGACATTCGGGCAGCTTGCCTTCCATTGCCACAATTTGCTGAACCTTATCTGAACGGTAAAGCTCCAATAGCCTATTCTCAATTGGTAACTCCTCCACTCCCAAATGATAGCAAGGCAGCACAAGTTTATTTTCAGGTGAAATCACAATGGTGGAGCTCCCGGCCTTACAAACCGGTGCATCAATTTGATTGCCGCCATTCAATCGCAAGCTTATAAATGCCTCATTGATATATATCAAATCCTTTTGACCAAATTTTCTAAGCTTTTGCAGACTTTCCTTTGAGAGGCCTGCACCCGTTTCCACATTATTATACTCAAATACCGGATTGAGAATAAGTACCAAATTATTGGGTTTGCAGATTTCGCTGTACATTCTATCCACATCGTCGATATTCTCTTCGAATACTGTGAACAGAATATCAGGCCTTTCGCCTAAGCTTTTGGCAATACGGATAGAATTCATCACATGATCGAAACAAGCCACGCCTCTAGATTTATCATGAACTTCCTTATCGGGCGAGTCGAGGGAAAAGTGGAGCATATCTATCAAGCCTTTTAATTTCTCGGCATTTTTGGGATAGAGCAGCCCATTGGTAGTCAAGGTGGTAATAAAGCCCATTTCCTTGGCCATTCGAAGCAATTCAGGCATTTTACGATGTAATAAGGGTTCCCCTCCGGTAAAATCAATCACCTTTACGCCCAACTTTTTCATGTCTTCCAAGTTGCGCCGTACAGTATTCTCTTCCACATAAGGAGATGGCTTCTCCCAAATATCACAGAAGCTGCATGTAGCATTGCAGCGGTAGGTCACATAGTAATTGCAAAGAATAGGGTGAGAGATCAATCGCATTGGGTAAATATAAGGAGAAGAAATATATCTGCTTCGAATCTGAACACATACCTTCACATTGACTCAAACAATTTCTAATATTGCCTTACAACAGGAAAAGTATATCTTCGTTATCCAAGACAGCTTATTCTTTAAATTGATGAACAAACTATTTCTTATATTCCTTCTCAGCGCCTTAGCTACTTCTTGCGTTTTCCAAGGTAAGCAGCGACAAAGACCGTATGCAGAAAGCAATGAGGAGAAAGAAATAGTTTATGATGAACCACTTGAAAATGATTCGATTGAAGGCCCAGATTGGCTGGAGAAAATTCCTCTTTCAGATGATTTGTTAGAAGTAAATCTTACCGATGATCCTGCCGAAAAAAAGAAGAAAAAGATAAAGGCCAGCAAAAATGAATTCTTTGGGATAAAGACTAAAAAAGGATTTGCCAAAAGAGGAATGGCTGATGACCAACAAGTAGAGACTTATCGATTTATTGCCGAATTACCTCCTCCGCCCGACAATTATGTGCGAGACTATCACTGGTACGATG
>CAZRBW010000110.1:0-2856 GCA_964598395.1 uncultured Roseivirgaceae bacterium | reverse complement strand
AAGCTGAACAAGTTCTTTCACATGCTCCAAATCGTTGTAGCGAGCAGATATTGTATCAGCTGCTGTTCCTTTGGTAACTCCCGGACTATCAGGCGTACCAAGCGTTACTGCACCACTACCCGCTGCAATCAGAAATGAATCTCCATGACCGTGATAGCAACCTTCGAATTTGATAAATTTATCACGACCTGTAAATCCTCTTGCCACTCTAATGGCCGACATAGTCGCTTCGGTACCTGAATTTACCATGCGTACTTTCTCAATAGATGGCACCATGGTACAGATTAACTCTGCAATTTCAACTTCTCTGGCAGTAGGCGCACCAAAAGACGAACCATCGATTACAGCTTTTTGCACTGCATCTATAATCATTGGATGAGCATGACCCAAAATCATAGGGCCCCAGCTATTGATTAGCTCAATATAGGAATTGCCATCTTCATCGTAAAGATGTGCACCAGATGCTTTTTGAATGAAAACAGGATCGCCTCCAACAGACTTGAATGCCCTAACTGGCGAGTTTACACCACCTGGAATAAATTGCTTTGCTTTGTCAAAAAGGTTCTTACTTGTGGATAAATTTAATTTACTCATTTACAGCTTGTAATACTCCGTTGGTTAATTTGAAAATCGGGACATATTGATTATCAATTTGTTGGGTGAATTGATAACCTGATAGTACATCCTCTAATATTAGTCCTTCACTTTTGAGCCCAATATGGAATTGTGTACCGTACTCTTTGATGGCCTTGCCAATTAGCAACATGGCATCATAGCCGAAAGAGGAATAGGTAGTAGGCATGGTTCCATACGATCTAACATACTCTTCTCTAAATTTTTTGAGTGTTTCCCCACCAAATTGTACTCCATTATAGCCCACCAAGTAAACTCCAAGACGCTCTAATTGCAGCTCTGAAATATTTGATCTATCTAACCAAGTGTCGAATCCAAATGTTGGGACTTTGTCTCCTCTTATCGTTAATAAACTCAATGCACTTACAATTACTGCCGGGTTTTCTGTAGCTAAGAAAATATGTCCAATCTCCTCTTTTTTCATAGTAGGCACAGCTCGCGTCGCATTTGGATCGTCTCGGGTGGGTGCTGGCATTTGTCGAGTTTCTGACAATCTCTGAAATATTGATGAGCCATCTGGACCGGAAATTTGCTCCATCATTACCACACGGAAACCAAGCTCCTCAGCTGTTTTTTTATAGGCATTGGCTATTTCTTCATCTCTTTTGGATGTGCTGTAAATGATTACAGCGTTTTTGTTATTGAATGACTTATCAGCAAATTCAATCACTTTTTTCGATAATGTTTCATTCCCAGGTCGCATCATCAAAGCCCAAGGATTATCGACAATATCCTCCACACCACCTCCAAATGGCAATACAAGTGGCATTAAATTTTCGCTTGCATAAGCGGCTACATTCTCTTGCGTACCACCCAGTTGGTTATAAATCATAAAGTCCATTCCTTTAACCTCCGGTCTATTCAATATAGATGAAGGTGAAGAAATCTCACGACTTTCAATATCATAATTGAACAAATTGATATTAATACCTTGCGTCCTCAATTGCCTATTTGCAAGTTTCAAACCTGCATAGAAATCCATGTATTGGCTATTGCGATAAGTACCTCCCGCCTTTAGCAAATGAAGCGAAAAAGGCAACACAACAGCCGCATTGTAGCTATTTTTCATTTCGGTAGCTACAGGAGTATCTATCAACTCTTCTACCTTGAAATTGAATTTCTCACGCAAAACCTTTACTCTGGCTTCCGAATTTCTATCTGTATTTACAATTAATCGTTGAGCCAATTCTAAACCCAACCTCGCATTGTCTGGATAACTTCTATATAAATTCTCTAATTGATCTACAGACTCAATTGCAGCTACATATTGTGCTTCCATCAAATTAGCATCTTCTTTTGCAGATGCACTCCTAATTTTCTCTAATGCATTAAATCCCTGAGGATATTTACCTAGTTCAAATTCACTTTTTGCAAGCCAATAGTATAAATCCTCTCTCCGCTCCCAACCTGGTGATTTGGTTTCCAATTGCACGAATAAATCTCTCGCTGCTGAAACATTGCCTGCTTTGAACTGTGATAAGCCTTGATAAAAAATGGCGTAATTCAAATAAGGATTTCCGCTTGTAAGCTCTGCTACAGATGCAAATAACTGACTAGCTTGATTGAAATTACCTATTCTGAATTGCTCTTTTGCTCTTGAAAAATTATTTCTAATATCCTGAGCATCAACAGACAAAAACAGCAAACAAAGACTTAAAACTAATAAGATTCTTTTCATATTTTATTCCCATTCGATGGTGGCGGGAGGTTTAGAACTGATGTCATACACCACTCTATTCACACCTTTCACCTTATTAATAATGGTATTACTAACATCCGCCAAAAACTCATAAGGCAAATGGCACCAATCAGCTGTCATTCCATCAACAGAGGAAACGGCTCTTAAGGCTACTACTTTTTCATACGTACGCTCATCGCCCATTACGCCGACGGATTGTATTGGCAACAAAATCGCTCCTGCTTGCCACACATTATCATAATGCCCTTCCGATTTCAAAGCATTGATAAATATATGATCTACTTCTTGCAAGGTTTTCACTTTGCCTTCGGTGATATCACCCAAAATACGAATTGCCAGTCCAGGTCCAGGGAATGGATGACGACCAATGATTTTTGGATCTATACCCATGCTGTTTCCTACATTTCGTACTTCGTCCTTAAACAACGTATTCAAAGGCTCAACTATTTTCAGCTTCATCGTTTCTGGTAATCCGCCAACATTATGATGCGATTTGATTGTTGCCGACGGGCCTTTTACAGAAA
>CAZRBW010000109.1:0-2936 GCA_964598395.1 uncultured Roseivirgaceae bacterium | reverse complement strand
GGAAGGAGCTTTTCAGGAAATTGGTTTGGGCCATAGTTATTTGAGCAATTGCTAATGACCACTGGGATTTTGTAGGTATTGTGGTAGGCTCGCACAAAATGGTCGGACGAAGCTTTGGAAGCTGAATAAGGCGACTGTGGATCGTATGGAGTATCTTCTAAGAAAAAGCCGCCATCGTCTAATGAGCCATACACTTCGTCAGTTGAGATGTGGTAAAAGAGAACATCCTTACGCTGTTGCCAATGCGCTTTGGCAGAGTTAAGCAGATTCACAGTGCCGATTACATTGGTTTGCACGAATTCCAGCGGGTGCGAAATGGAGCGATCTACATGACTTTCCGCCGCAAGGTGAATTACCGCATCAATCGGATATTTTTGGAATATAGCTTCTACCTGATTTACATCTACAATATCAGCCTTTTCGAAATGGTAATTCGGCGCATTTTCGATGTCAGTCAGGTTTTCCAAATTGCCAGCATAGGTCAATTTGTCTAGATTAATTATCTGGTAATCAGGATATTTATTTACGAATAATCGTACTACATGTGAGCCGATAAAGCCAGCTCCGCCTGTGATCAAAATATGCTTACTCATGTGTGATAATTAATCTTATTGAAATTCGATATCCTATTTTACTCTTCTTCTTGTTCTGTCACCTTTTTCTCCCACGTATAGGCAGAAGCCAATGCTTGAGCTAAGGTATGTTTCGCTTTCCAGCCTAATTCATTTTGCGCTTTTTGGGTATCCGCATAAGCGGCTACTACATCGCCTGGTCTTCTTGCTTCAATTTTATAAGGCACCTTTTGTCCTGTAGCTTCTTCAAAAGTTTTGATTACTTCCAGCACGGTGCTTCCTTCGCCAGTTCCAATATTGAAAAACTCGAGCGTTTCTGGATTTTTGCCGCTGATAAGTCTTTTCAGGGCAATTACATGTGCTTCGGCCAAATCGCTTACGTGAATATAATCGCGAATGCACGTGCCATCTCGAGTAGGGTAGTCATTGCCCCAAACTCTCAGCTCATCACGAACTCCCAAAGCAGTTTGAGTAAGATATGGCACCAAATTTTGCGGTATCCCATTTGGAATTTCCCCAATCAAGCCCGAATCATGCGCACCAATTGGATTGAAGTAACGAAGCGAAATGGCCTGTAAATCATAAACCTTGCAAAGATCAATAAGGATATCCTCAGCGATTATTTTGGTATTGCCATAAGGCGATGCTGCCGGCTGTCGAGGCGATGATTCATGCAAAGGTTGCTGATCCGAATCGCCGTATACAGTGCAAGAGCTGCTGAATATGAAGTATTTGAGCTGGCGGTTTTGAAACTCCTCCAACATAAAAATGAGTGAACACAAATTGTTGCGGTAGTATGCCAAAGGGTTAGTAACCGATTCGCCTACTGCCTTGAAGGCGGCAAAGTGAATGGCGCCATCGATATTCGGATGGCGGCTAAACATATCTTCAACCTCCCGCTTTTTTGATAAGTCTGCTTGGTGGAAATACGGTTTTTTACCCGTGATAGCCGTGATGCTATCGAGCACTTTTATATCCGAATTTACTAAACTATCAACTATCAATACTTGGTAGCCGGCTTTTTGTAATTCTACCACCGTATGCGAACCTATATAGCCTAATCCGCCCGTTACCAGTATTTTTCCCATTGTAAAATTCTATCGCTTGTATTTATCAAAATTGTAATGCTCCCTATCGTAAAGCCTTTCGTTAGGCAGGGATTTGAAATAATCGTAGGTGATTTTGAGCCCTTCGGCACGAGAAACTTTTGGCTCCCAACCTAAAATTTCACGGGCTTTGCTGATGTCCGGCTGCCTTTGCATAGGGTCATCTTTTGGCAGATCCTTGTAAATGATCTTTTGACTGGTGCCTGTGAGTTTTATGATTTCCTCTGCAAATTCCAAAATGGTAATTTCATCTGGATTGCCAATATTGACTGGATAAGGATAATCGCTGAGCAAAAGTCGGTAAATACCTTCGATCAGATCGTCCATATAACAGAAGGAGCGAGTTTGGTTGCCCTTGCCAAATACGGTAAGATCCTCGCCGCGCAATGCTTGGCCGATAAAGGCTGGCAACACGCGCCCATCGTTCAGTCGCATGCGAGGGCCGAATGTATTGAAAATGCGGACAATGCGGGTTTCTAGTCCATGGTAGGTATGGTATGCCATGGTGATGGCTTCTTGAAATCGCTTGGCTTCATCATATACACCTCGCGGACCCACAGGATTTACATTGCCATAGTATTCCTCCGTTTGCGGGTGGATAAGCGGATCGCCATAGACCTCGGAAGTGCTTGCGACTAATACACGCGCTTTTTTGACACGAGCAAGGCCTAGCAAATTGTGCGTTCCCAATGAGCCCACTTTGAGCGTCTGTATCGGTATTTTCAAATAGTCAATCGGACTGGCTGGTGAGGCAAAATGTAGGATATAATCCAAGTGACCTGGTACATGCACAAAGTTCGAAACGTCGTGATGGAAAAATTCAAACTCCTTGAGCTTAAACAGGTGCTCGATATTACGAATATCACCTGTTATGAGATTGTCCATGCCCACGACATCATATCCTTCTTTGATAAATCTATCGCAGAGATGTGAGCCTAGAAAACCTGCTGCACCTGTTATTAATACCCTTTTGTTCATATTATGCCTTTGGTAAACCTATTCCAAAATAAGTAAAACCGTTTTCTTTCAATTCTTTTGGTTCGTAAATATTACGTCCGTCAAAGATGACTTGATTCTTCATCAGTTTGGCCATTACGGCAAAATTTGGATAGCGGAATTCTGGCCATTCTGTGACGATCAGCAATGCGTCGGCATCGATTAGTGCATCGAATGAATCTTTTGCATAGGTTACAGTATTGCCAAGATCTCTCTCGGCTTCGTGCATGGCTACAGGGTCGTAAGTTTTTACTGTGGCGCC
>CAZRBW010000108.1:0-3142 GCA_964598395.1 uncultured Roseivirgaceae bacterium | reverse complement strand
GGGAAAAGATCCTCAGCCTTGATTTTTTGGTTCTTTGGCATCAAGGCAAAAGAACATAAAAGATAAATTTATTTGTAGATTTTGCTATTAGGCATTACACTCAATTTAATACAAATAGTTATTAAGGTTGTTTATTAAGCAATTGATTATTAATGATATTTGGAAGTTTCCTTCTTACTTTTTGTCATTGCCACAAAACGTAACCAAAAATGTCTAGACAAAAAGAAGCTTCCGCGCGCAAGGCCAGCACTGGCTCGCCTTTTTGTCCTACCCCCCACAAAACAACCATTCTTTATTGATTTTTCTTTTCTTCCCAATTGGCCTAGGAGATTTTCTATTTTAACTCTCTTTAGGCAATTAAAAATGCTTCCACCCTTGAGCCGTCAATGGCACCACATTTCCACCTTTGGTTGACAAAACTTTCCCTTTTTCAGCTTCATGCATATAGCCGATAAAGTGAATATCTGGGTGATTTTTTATCTTCTCGAAGTCATCTTGACTAATGGTGAAAAGCAATTCATAATCCTCCCCGCCATTCATTACAGCGGAAATCGGATCCATGTGAAATTCTACGGCAGTTTCATACATTTTGCCATCCATTGGCAATTTATCTTCATACACTGCTACACCTAATCCACTTTGCTTGCAAAGGTGAAAAAGTTCAGAAGCTAATCCATCCGACACATCAATCATTGAGGTAGGCACTACATTAAAATCGCGCAATTCATGGATCATATCCATCCTTGCTTCCGGTCTCAATTGGCGTTTTACTAAGTAAGAATAATCTTCCAAATCAGGTTTCAGATTTGGATTACCTTTGAAAGCTTCTTTCTCACGAGCAAGTACATTTAAGCCCATAAAAGCTGCTCCCAAATCGCCAGTTGTACAAACGATGTCGCCTTTTTTTGCTCCATTTCTAAAGGCAATTTTATCCTTATCTACAAAGCCAACTACAGCGATCGAAATCATCAATCCGCTATGGGCAGCACAGGTGTCGCCACCAACCAAATCTACCTTGTATTGATCACAGGCCAGTTTTATCCCTTCATACAATTCTTCCAAAGCCTCTACCGAAAAACGATTACTGACGGCCAATGAAACCGTGATTTGAGTTGGGATACCATTCATTGCCGCGATATCTGACACATTCACCGACACCGCTTTGAAACCCAAATGCTTCAATGGCATATAGCTTAAATCGAAGTGAATTCCCTCCACCAAAGCGTCGGTAGAAAGTAACATAAATCGATCACCAGCATCTATCACTGCGGCATCATCACCAACACCTTTTATACTGCTTGGCTGCTGCAAAGCAAATGAGCTCGTGAGTTTGTCGATCAAGCCAAACTCACCCAATTCACCTATTTCTGTTCTTTTCGCTTCCATATTCTTAATCTCTTTCTTGACACAATTCTACTAACACACCATGACTGCCTTTTGGATGTAAAAAGCACACCCACTTATTATCAGCTCCCATTTTGGGTTCATTATTCAAAAGCACAAAACCCTCCCGCTCCAAACGTTTCATTTCAGCGCGAATATCCTCCACTGCGAAGGCAATATGGTGAATGCCTTCTCCTTTTTTCTCAATAAACTTTGCAATAGGACTATCCGGGTTGCTCGCTTCCAAAAGCTCAATTTTCGATTCTCCAATTTTAAAAAATGAAGTAAGCACCCCCTCGCTCTCCACTCCTTCTTGCTTATAAGGTTGTACACCAAGCAATTTTGCATAGGTTTCGTTCGCTTCTGCTAGGTTCTTTACGGCAATTCCTAAATGTTCAATTTTCTGCATTTCTCAAGCATTTTCGATAATAAGCAGCAATTTATGTAGTTTTGCCAAGGCTTAGAAACTTTTTGGAATATAAGCAGGTTTTTAAATTTGAATTACGGGAGAAATGAGTTTGATGCAGGCAGATTTACATGTAGAAATAGCAAGATTGCAAAAAGAAATTCAGACGCATTTTGGTCTAAAGGAGGGCAATCTGATTTTCGATTTCAAGGATCATGGCGGGAGGACAAAGTTGAATTTGGTAACCGTAAATCCACGACACGAGCAGTCATTTCTGTTTCATTCGGTAGAAGGAATTGACAAAGTGGATGGATTAGAAAAAATGTTGAATTATGTAAAAACCTATCGCGATAGCGAAAGTTCTTACACCATTCAATGGTCGGCAAAATCTGCAAAAGAGTTGCAAACTTCGTACTTTAGAGCTCGTAATATCCACGAGGCGCTCGACAAATTATTTTATGGTCGAGATATGAATGCAATCACCGTTTTTAGTGTTGTATTAAATCCATTAACTTAGTGCAAGATGATACAGGTAACAGAAAAAGCAGTAGAAAAAATAAAAGAACTTAAAGGCCAAGAAGGCTACACAGAAAACCATAATATCCGCGTATCTGTAGAAGGTGGCGGTTGTTCCGGCTTGATGTACAGCCTTGGTTTCGACGATAAAACCAACGATGGAGACGAAGTATTTGAAGACAATGGAGTGAAGATTTTGGTAAACAAAAAGAGCTTACTCTATTTATTAGGAACCACTTTAGATTTTTCTGATGGTTTGAATGGTAAAGGATTTCAATTTGTAAATCCAAATGCTACACGCACTTGTGGTTGTGGCGAAAGCTTCGCAATTTAAATTTTTAGGATAGATAGATTTTAGGGAAAGAGGTGTCATTGGCGCCTCTTTTTTTTATTTAACCCTCCCGTAATTTTTGTTTCTTCACCATTTGGCCTGCAAAAAGGCTAATTTACTTCCACTTATCAAATAGCATTTTCTTACTAGGCTTGGACTTCGGAAATTGGATAAAACCTTTGAACGTCCATGAACAAATTAATTTCCCTCTCCCTATTAATAGCCTTTACATTAATAGGCTGTA
Organism: uncultured Roseivirgaceae bacterium; assembly: GCA_964598395.1. Taxonomy (GTDB): domain Bacteria; phylum Bacteroidota; class Bacteroidia; order Cytophagales; family Cyclobacteriaceae; genus CAXBDP01. The sequence goes on along the minus strand of CAZRBW010000108.1, from coordinate 262 downwards.
AATCTGAGCCGCCATTTTTGGCTAGTCCTGATGATCTGGACAAAGCCTATGAAATACTTGCTACTCAAAGACAAGAAGCACTGCAACAAGCAAATGCTGAAAGTTCGGCCTCCGCAGAAGCAATAGAAAAACTGCTCGATCTTGGTCTTTGGCAAGATGCCGAAGTAAGATTGGCGAATGCTGACGACTCACCAGAAATGCAAATGGTGAGAGCCAAATATGCTTGGCTGAAAAATGACTTCTTTGAGACTGAGCGATTGAC
>CAZRBW010000107.1:0-3256 GCA_964598395.1 uncultured Roseivirgaceae bacterium | reverse complement strand
CCTTTGAGTGAATCTTTGCGACAATGCGGTTTAAAAAAGGAAGAATTTAAACGCAGAGATTCGCCAAGGGAAGACGCGAAGATCGCAGAGCAGAAACCAAAATCTTTGCGTCTTTCGCGACTTGGCGAGAGTATTTTTCTCGCAGGAGCCGCAAGGACGCAAAGGAGATAATAATAGAGTACCACTAAGGAGTCGATAGTAAAAGATTAGCGGGATCCTATGTCTTGCGCTATATCTCAACGAATTGATTACAAAATACTTAAACTGTATAATCTATGACTTCGTAGGGGCAAATTAACCGTTCGTCGTGGGGAGCTTTACCAAATCAAAATTCCTTTGTAATCTGGCTGGAAATACCTCCATCATGATTCAAAAGCTCTATCGTTTTTCTATTCCCGCCACAAGGGTTTTCCTTGGTTTAATTTTCTTCACCGCCGGTATGGCTAAGCTATTTGCCGATCATAAGTTCCCTGGGCTGATTGGGCCGGTTTGGTTAGAAGAGCGACTCGCCGAGCATAACCTTGGCTTGTATGCGCGGTTTATTGCTTGGAGCCAAGTGATCGCCGGCCTCACCCTTTTATCCCAACGATTTGCCACTTTGGGTGCCATTCTTACTTTCCCCATAATTCTCAATATATGGCTAGTTACCATAAGCTTAGAGTGGCAAGGCACACCTTACGTCAATTTTGTGCTGATACTTTTAAATCTCCATTTACTTATTGCTGACTATCCTAAGTTGAAATTTATTCTAAGCCAAAACGCAGAAGAGCTGAAAGCAATACCGCTCAAAAGACGATCTGCAAAGGCGGATGGTATCTGGGCTTTGGGTGCTGGGTTGATTTTACTGGCTGTACTATTATCAAATTGGAGCCTCACCCTTGGCTATGCAGTGGTAGCGGGAGGATTTTTGATGATGATAATTGGCTGGTGGTTATTTGATAGAGGAAGGAATCCTAAATTATTTTAAATACTTATTGACATCAAAATGGTTTTTTTAAAACGCATATCCCGATCCACTCCTAAACCCTTAAAAATTCCCTTTCAATATTCGAGTGATCTCCCGTAATTGCCTTTAAGAAAGATATCAATAGCATGAATAAGGGAGAATTTAGAGAGCGGGCGCATCAAATGGTAGATTGGATGGCCGATTATTTGGAGCAGGTGGACAATTACCCGGTAATGTCGCAAGTAAAGCCGGGCGATATCAAGGCACAATTGCCCAATTTTCCTCCCGTCACAGCTGAGTCATTCGAGCAAATAATGGCTGATGTTGATAAGATAATCATGCCCGGAATCACGCATTGGGGGAGTTCCAATTTCTTTGCCTATTTCCCAGCTTCCAAAAGCGAAGCGTCCATATTAGCAGAAATGATGATGGCCAGTCTAGGTACTCAAGGAATGCTGTGGCTTACTTCGCCTGCGGCCACCGAGCTGGAGGAGCAAATGATGCAATGGCTGAGACAAATGATGGGATTACCAGCATACATGCAAGGCGTAATCCAGGATACAGCTTCATCGGCCACTTTAGCAGCGATACTTTCTGCTAGGGAGAAAGCCTCCAATTGGGCAATAAACGAAAGAGGTTTTTCAGCTCAAGAGAAATTTGTTGTCTATAGCTCCGATCAAGTGCATTCGTCTATAGATAAAGCAGTAAAAATTGCTGGAATAGGGATTGAAAATTTAAGAAGGATTCCTACGGACGAGAATTTTGCAATGATACCAAATGCCTTGCAAGCTCAAATTGAGCAAGATAAGCTGGAGGGTTTGCATCCTCTTTGTGTGGTGTCAGCTTTGGGAACTACGAGCAGCACTGCATTAGATCCCATCGACGAAATAGGGAGTATTTGTGAGGCTTTTGGCCTATGGCATCATGTGGATGCAGCCTATGCAGGTGCAGCGCTACTATTGCCGGAGTGCCGCTATATGGCCAAAGGAATGGAAAAGGCCGATAGTTTTGTATTCAACCCACATAAATGGATGTTTGTGAACTTTGACTGCACAGTATATTTTGTGAAAGATGCTCAAACGCTCAAAAGAACCTTCTCTGTAAATCCAGAATATCTAAAGACAAATAATGACGATGAAGTGACCAATTATCGCGATTGGCATATACAATTGGGTCGCAGATTTAGAGCACTCAAGTTATGGTTTGTGATTCGTAGCTATGGAGTGGAAGGCTTGCAAGCTAAGATCAGATCGCACAATGAAATGGGTCAATGGCTGAAGACAGAAGTTGAAAATCACCCTCAGTTTGAATTGATGGCACCCGTCCCATTAAACTTGGTGTGTTTCCGTTTCCTCCCGCCTATGTGCAGCAATGCAGATGAGATCAACCAATTCAACGAGCGTTTATTGAATACCTTAAATGCCACAGGGAAAATCTTCATTACTCATACCAAACTCAATGGAATGTATACCTTGAGACTTGTTCCAGGAAATTTTCATGTTAGTCTTGCCCATGTGCAGCAAGCTTGGGAGTTAATAAAAGAAACAGCTATATCCCTTCAGAATAGATAATTGAATAAGTTTTTGTAAGCTTCAACAACATTATACGAAAAGTGTCGTATATAATTTGGATTTACGAAATCAATCGTATATCATTGTCACTACGAAATCAATCGTATATGAAACCAACAGAATCAGAATTAGAAATCCTCAATATCCTTTGGGCCAAAGGGCCGAGCACTGTGCGCGTAGTGCATGAAGAGTTGAGCAAGGAAAAGGATGCCGGCTATACCACTACGCTTAAGCTGATGCAGATTATGCATAAGAAGGGCTTGCTAAACAGGGAAGAAGAGCAGCGAAGTCATATTTACACTTCTGCTGTAGGCGAAAAAGAAGCTAAGGGCGCTTTGATAGATCGTTTTTTGGATGCGGCATTTAATGGTTCTGCATCGGAGCTAGTGATGCAAGCGTTGGGTCGCAACAAAACGAGCAAGGAGGAGCTGGATAAGATAAAGGAGCTGATTAAGAAAATGGAAGGAGGTGCAAAATGATTGGCATCGAACAAGTGATTCAATCTGCGGCTTGGTCCTTATTTCATTCACTTTGGCAAATTGGGATTATCGGTATTGTAATTTTCACCATTTTGCAACTGGACTGGCTCCGTGATCCCAAACAGCGATTTGGTCTTTTGTTAACAGGCATTTCACTTTCTGCATTTGCCTTTTTGGGCACATTTGCTTGGTATATGTATCAATACTCGCCAGCAGAAGCCATCTCATTTGCGGGCTTAAGTTTCGAGGAGTTAATGCTA
>CAZRBW010000106.1:0-3269 GCA_964598395.1 uncultured Roseivirgaceae bacterium | reverse complement strand
TATTACTTCCAGTGTGTCTGTAGTGCTTATTTATGATGAAGATATTGATGTGAAGAGGGACGATGGCACCATTGGAGCAGCCGTTCAATTTCAAAATGTAATCAATATCGGATTTAGTCTCGACCTGAATGGGAATGGGAAGTGATTAGGTTGAATGTGTGTCTTGATCAGCTCATTAATGAATTTATGTTGCTTGGTTATTTACTATTTAATTTCTTCTTTTCACTTTCAATTATCCCCAATATCTCGTTTCGCCCCTAAACAAATTGCAACCAATTTCTCCTTACGGGGGAAATGGTTATCTACTGGTGCGCTTTTGTAAAGCGTGCCCATCTATTTTCCTTTCTACCCAATCGATTCAATTGACTTATACAACAAGCTATGCTTTTTCCGCTTCTCTTGAATCTCGCTTTACAAATCCTAGAATGAAATTATCACGCTTTTGCAATAGCGCTAGAGTTAAAAAAAGGTGGGCAGGGGCGATTTAGATAATTATACCGCAGTTGAAACCATGGGTTATGAATATTTTCCTTCCACCAAAAAAAATCCGTGAAATCCGTGAAATCTGCCTAATCTGTGATTCAGACAATTTACAATTATGCAAGCTGTTCCATTACCCCAAAGTCGAAACCTCAGCCCTACTTCTCGTAAGTATAAAATCCCTTACCGCTTTTTCTACCATGAAAACCAGCATCTACTTTCTGCTGCTGTATTCTGCTTGGGCGGAATTTTGAATCTTGATAAAAGGAGTTGAACATCGAAGTAGTCACTGAGAAATTGGTGTCCACGCCAATTAAGTCCATCAAACGGAAAGGACCCATTTTGAATCCACTCGCTTCCATCAATCTGTCTATGCTTTCGTGTGAAGCTACATTCTCCTCAAGTACTTTGAGACTTTCTACATAAAAATGGCGTGCAACACGGTTTACGATAAAGCCAGGAGCATCTTTAGCCATTACGGGCGTTTTGCCAAGTTTCAGCGCAAGCTCATAAATAGTTTTGGCTACTTGTTCATCTGTTGCTGCACCGCTAATTACCTCTACCAATTTCATGATATGCGCAGGATTGAAAAAGTGCATACCTACCAAATTCTGTGGGCGACTCAATCCAGCGCCAATTTGAGTAATTGGGATAGACGAAGTATTCGTGGCCATGATGCAATGCTCATGGTTGATTTCTTCTAATTTGCGGAAAATACTCAGCTTCACCTCTAGCTTTTCCACCACCGCTTCCACGATCAAATCTGCTTTGCAATCTTCTAGCTTTTCTACATAACTCAAGTTTTTGAGCGTAGCCTCTTTGCCAGCTTCATCGAGTTTACCAATTTCAATAGCCTTATTAAGGTTCTTTTCTATTTGCTTGGCAGCTTTTTCCAGCATATCGGTAGATATATCGAACAGCATGCAAGTGAATCCATTCATGGCCGCCACTTGTGCGATGCCCAATCCCATGGTTCCTGCGCCTATTACTGCTATACTTTTGATCTGCTGCGTCATAATTTCAATTGGTTACCAAGGTTTTTATCCTCCCGCTTTATGTAAACTGCTTGAGGAAGCGGACGTCATTTTCGGTGAAGAGCCTCAAATCCTTTATTTGATATTTCAGCATGGTAATGCGCTCCAAACCCATTCCAAATGCGAATCCTGTGTATTTTTTACTGTCGATACCGCAATTTTCTAAAACATTAGGATCTACCATTCCACAACCCAATATTTCTACCCAGCCCGAATGCTTACAAACATTACAGCCTTTGCCGCCACATATTTGGCAGGAGATATCGCACTCGGCGCTCGGCTCAGTAAATGGAAAATAGGAAGGGCGAAGCCGGATTTTCACATCCTTGCCGAAGAACTCCTTGGCGAAATGATACAGCGTTTGTTTCAAATCTGCAAAGCTCACATTTTCATCTACATACAAACCTTCCACTTGGTGGAAAATACAATGCGCCCTTGCCGAAATTGCTTCATTTCGAAATACACGTCCCAAAGAAAGTGTGCGAATGGGTGGTTTTTGATTTTCCATAACCCGTACCTGTACCGATGAGGTATGAGTACGCAAAGCAATATCTGGATTTTTCTCTACGAAAAAGGTGTCCTGCATTTCACGTGCTGGGTGATTTTCTGGAAAATTTAATGCAGAGAAATTATGCCAATCATCTTCGATTTCGGGTCCTTCAGAAGTATTGAATCCCAATCGGCCAAAAATTTCGATAATTCGATTTTTGGTAGCGGTAATCGGATGGATACTTCCCAAGCTATCTGGAATAGGCGGGAGGGTCATGTCAATTGGCGCCGTTACAGATTCATCCTTTTTGGCTTCCAGCGCATCGATAAGGGCTTTAAATTTTTCTTGTGCTGCGTCCTTCACTCCATTGATGGCCGCGCCATAGGCTTTGCGTTCTTCAGGAGCTACACTTCCCATTTTGGCAAACAATTCTCCCACTACGCTCTTTTTACTTATAAAGCGCATTCTGAACTGCTCCAGCTCTTCTTCTGAATTGGCTGTGAAATTTTTAATTTCTTCTGTAATGGATTGTAACTCGACCGACATAAAGATGTAAATTGAACTTGAAAGCAAAAATACACGGCATATCGTGAAATAAATAGTTATCTGATAGAATATGATAGATTCCAGTGAAAAGAATGGGTTTGAGATGAATTGGATTCCGAAGTTGTTGGAAAGCTCGCGTGAGGCTGGAGATATTCTTATGCACTATTTCGATGGCCATAGTCCACTAAGGGCGATGGAAAAAGCCGATGAAAGCCCAGTAACCCAAGCCGACTTGCAAGCGGATAAATTTATCAGAAATGTGCTGCTTGATATTGCGCCATCCATTCCAGTGATTTCTGAAGAGCATAACCTGCCGAGCGATAGTGAAATTGCCAAGTTCACCGACTTTTGGTTGGTCGATCCCCTAGATGGCACACGAGCTTTTATGCGTGGCTCAGGCGAATTCGCAGTGAATATTGCTTTTGTGCATCAACATGAACCTGTTTTTGGAATTATCTATCTGCCATTTACTCAGCAGTTGTATTGGGGGCATGTGGGTAAAAATGCTTTTAGAAGCGAATCAATTTCCAAGGATGGCAAAAATCCACATACGGAGGAAATTAGAATTTCGGGTAAAAAGAAGGACTTAACGGCCATCTTGAGCCATATGTATGCGCAAACAGAGCGGGAGGAAATATTGGTGAATTACCCAATTACCAAATGGGTAGGAGCCTCCAGTGCACTTAAATTTTGTAGAGTTGCAGAAGGAGCAGCTGACT
>CAZRBW010000105.1:0-3396 GCA_964598395.1 uncultured Roseivirgaceae bacterium | reverse complement strand
GATTAATTATTTGGAGAACTTAAAGATTGAAGAAACATAACCTTAGCACCATTCAATATATGATTTTCAAGTCAGTCGTAATCTTACTTTTGGGTTGCTTTGCCACGAGGAACTAAATCGGATAATTCATCATAGTCAATCTTTATTATTTTCATATTTCATATTTTTAAATGCTTTGGCTACCATCATTATATTGCCAACGCACTTTTGAATCCACAAACTGTTGAGAATATTTCTAACAGTTTAGCTTATTCCACTCTCCCCATAAATGCTTCACATACATATACAAAAATACCCATCCCAAAACAAAATCCAATACTACTATTGTAATAAAATTAGGAAAATTGAGATGAGAATGGGCTTAGGCTAGTTTTCTAGCATCGCTCAGTGCCTTCACCAATTGCATCGTATCAATTTTGAAGGCGCAGTCGAAATGGCCTTTTGGACAGTCTTTGAAGCCGTGGAGGCCGCAGGGGCGGCAAGGGAGGGATTCTTTGATTTGGATAATTCGCTTAAAGCTGGAGAGTGGCCCAAAGCCAAACTGTGGAATGGTGGAGCAAAATATCGCTGCTACTGGTGCATCCATGGCAGAAGCTAAATGTAGCGGTGCAGAGTCGTTTACATAATTCAAAATAGCACCTTTCATCAAAGCGGCAGATTGCAATAGCGATAGTTTTCCGCAGAGGTTTACCAGCCTGTTATCGTTGGTTTCGGAGATAATACCATTTACCAGCTCGGCATCATTGGGTGCGCCGAGTAGATATATCTTTCCTTTGAAATCCAGATGGCGGATTAAGTCGCACCACTTTTCGGTAGGGTATTGCTTGGTGTACCAAACTGAGGCGGGCGCAATACAGATATAAGTTCCCTGTTGGAGCTCAGCAATTTTTTGCTTATCCGCTTCCGAAGGGTATAGCCTCGGCATACACGGCTTTTCATCCGTCCAGGGCAAGATCAATTGCTGATTGCGGCTGATCTCATGCGTGCCATCGCCCACTTCATGGCTCACTCGGTATTTGAATAGCGCCGAAAAGGGATTTTTACGAAAGCCCACTTTGATTTTGGCTTTGGACAAAGTGGTGAAAAGACCCATAGAGGCAAATCGCTGTAAGTTCACCAGCAAATCGTATCGCTGCTGCTTTACCTCCCGCAAAAGCTCCTTCCAATGTCCGTACTTATCGGTTTTCTTATCCCAGACCAACACTTTTCGGATATTCGGGTTTCCATCCAATACCGATTCATTTCCTTTTCGACACATAAAATCAATGGTACATTCAGGATAAAATCGACGTAATTTTTCCACCAAAGCAGTAGCCAAAATCACATCGCCGATAAAGGCCGTTTGGATGATCAGGATAGAGTGGATCTGGATTTTCTTTTTCATTGGAGGCTTAAAGATAAGACTTCCCTCCAAAAGGCAATTTGCCATATAGTTATTTTGTAAGTTTGTACAATTTCTAGCGATGACCGATTACGACATTATTACATTAGACAATGGCATTCGGGTGGCCTTCAAACCCAATCCGCATAGCCATATCGTGCACTGCGGCTACATAATAGATGTAGGCAGTCGCGACGAACAACCGGGGCAGGAAGGGCTAGCCCATTTTTGGGAGCACATGGTTTTTAAAGGAACCTCCCGCCGCAATTCTTTTCAAATTATCAATAGACTCGAAAGCGTTGGCGGTGAGTTGAATGCTTATACTACGAAAGAAAAAATCTGCTTTTATGCATCGGTATTAGATCAGTTTTTTCCACAAGCTGTGGATTTGCTTACTGATATTACATTCGGTTCTACATTTCCTAAAAAGCAGCTTGAGGTAGAGCGAGGCGTTATTTTGGAGGAAATGTCCTTGTATGAAGATACGCCAGAAGATGCGCTGCAAGATGTATTTGATGAAGTGATTTATGGCAAGCATCCTTTAGGCAATAATATACTGGGAAGCCGCGAAACCGTGCGTAGTTTTTCGCGGGAGGATATGCTCCAATTTGTGCATCAGAATCTGCGTTCAGAGCAAATCATTTTTTCGATAGTAGGCAATTTGCCATTGAAAAAGGTGAAGTACTATGCCGAGAAATTTATCGCGCAAGTACCTGTATTGAGTGGCCGTAAAGTGCGTGCTCCTTTTGAGAAATACGATCCTAAATCAGTGAAATACGAAAAGCCTATTACCCAAGCGCATTGTGCTATTGGTGGTTTGGCTTATCCGATCAATCACAAACATCAGCTCGACTTTTTTATATTGATGAATTTGCTTGGTGGTCCGGCAATGAATTCACGCTTGAATATGGCATTGCGGGAGAAAAACGGCTTGGTTTACGCTATAGAAGCATCTTACCAGCCTTATTCAGATACGGGCAGTATGGGAATATTTTTCGCTACAGAGCCCAACCAAATCAACCGCGCCATTCGTTTAGTGATGAAGGAAATCAAAAAACTTCGCGAGCAGCCTTTGGGCATTATGCAACTACACCGAGCCAAAGCACAGATAAAAGGGCAATTGGCGATGGGCGAAGAGAATAGCGGAGGCATGATGCTGATGATGGGTAAAAACCTGCTCGAACTTGGCAAAATGGAAAGCATAAACAGTATTTTCAAGCGAATCGAAAGTATTTCAGCAGAAAGACTGATGGATATTGCCAACGAAACGCTAGAACCAAGTAAATTGAGTATATTAACTTTCGAGCCTGATTGAGGTAAGGAGTAATTTTTTGGTCAAAAAACGGTTATTCAATTAATGGAATTTATTGATCCAAAGCTTCATGAATATTGCGAGCAGCATTCTGGTACGGAAGCGGAAGTGCTGAAGAAGCTCGATAGAGAAACGCACGCCAAAGTAATGATGCCTCGCATGCTTTCAGGGCACTTGCAAGGGCAGTTTCTGGCGATGATCTCGAAAATGTGCCAGCCCAAACGTATATTGGAAATTGGGACCTACACCGGCTATTCGGCCATTTACCTCGCGCAAGGTTTGGCAGAAGGCGGGAGGTTAATCACCATCGATATCAATGAGGAGTTGGAGCAAATGGCAAAGCGCTATTGGGCAGAAGCAGGTGTGAGCGAAAAAATCGATTATCGAATTGGGAATGGCTTGGATTTGATCCCGGATATTGATGGCCCTTTCGATCTGGTATTTATCGATGCGGATAAGAAAAACTACTCCAACTATTACGACTTGATTATAGATAAGATGGCTCCTGGCGGAATAATTCTAGCCGATAATGTGCTGTGGAGTGGCAAAGTAATAGACGAATCGGCAAAAGATAAGGATACTGTAGCGATAAAGGAGTACAACTTGAAAGTGCAGGAAGATGATAGAGTAGACAATATGCTCCTCCCGCTAAGAGACGGAATAATGATGGCAAGAATGAAGAAATGATTAAAAGAATTAGCGT
>CAZRBW010000104.1:0-3655 GCA_964598395.1 uncultured Roseivirgaceae bacterium | reverse complement strand
AGAATTTGGTGGGTAGAGCCAAAAAGTGATCTTGAAGCCAACACATGATCGCCCGATTGCAAGAAGCTGGCAATACTCAAAAACATTGCAGACATGCCAGATGCTGTAGCTACGCCAGCTTCGGTTCCTTCCAACAAGCAAAGCTTTTGAATGAATTCGTTCGTATTGGGGTTGGAATAGCGCGAATAAATATTGCCTTCAATATCACCAGTGAACATGTCCCGAGCCATCTCTGCGGATTCGAAAACAAAGCTAGAGGTTGGGAAAATGGGTGCTGAATGTTCTTGATAAACAGTTCTATCCATTTGGCCTCTGATGGCGTCTGTTTCAAAGTGCTTTTTACTCATTCCAATTTAATTTCTTATTCGATGGCAAATTAGTCCATTTCTAAAATTTAATCTTAGTGAACATCCAATTTCTTTACCAGATTATAATTGCAAATAGTCATTTTTATCCATCATCATTTAATTGGAAATTTTAACAATTGAATCAATTTCAAATTGTATCATTGTAAATGGCGTTTTCTATAGCCCTATTATGAAAGAATTATTAGACAAAATACATATACAGGCCGAAACAGGTAAACCAGAATTACTTATTGAACTGGTGCAGGAGATACGGCCTAGCAGTATAAATAAGCATGAAAATGCAGATAAAAAGCTTAATGCTTTGATATCAATAATAGAGGAGAATGAATACTTAAGGCGATCATTGAGGCGGTATTTGCGGGAGGTTTTTATGACTAACGATCCCGTATCCTTACTTACAGAAACAGGTATTTTATCCAATAAAGGATTTTTTGCTGAGGGATTTCAGAAATTTGCACAATACTTCCTGCCAGCTGCCAAGGAGGAAAAGGTACTCAAAGGCATATTGAACGAAAGTTTCCATCGCAAAACTGACTATAAATGGATAGAGGCAATTCCTTCAAAAACTTGGGAGCATTTATTTGAATTGCTTTCACTTGATAAAGACGCCAAATATTCGTTTTTGCAAAAGGAGCTTTTCCACTACAATAATGCATTAGAAATCATCTCCCACCGAATAGCTGGTATCAGCCTCGATCCGGATCTGATCGATCGTTTTCCATTACTCGAAAAGCCAGAATCTCATTTCCTGCTTCAGAACAGAAAAATTGTTTTACTACTCAATAAAATCACTTTAGGTGGAGTAGATTCCTTTTCATCTAGTGATTATAAGGAGATTTTGGAAGTGCTAGAGAAATGCGAGGAAGTAATTACCACCCTTCGCCAAGAACAACATGAAAAGGGTGCCGAATTATCATTGACTTATCTAATACAGCGCTTGCATCAGCATACTGATAGGCTCAATGTACTTTTGGAAATCCTCTATCATCAGCGTGAAAAGGATAAAGTATTTCCACTCGTTTTTTTATTCAAAAAATTAGTAAAAGCTGAAAATCGTAAGAATAACCTTATTGATCATTTTTATGCAAATGTAGGATTGCTTGCATTTCAGATTACCGAACATGCAGGCAAAACAGGAGAAAAATACATAACCCACGATTGGAAAGGCTATAGCAAAATGTTGTTCTCCTCAATGGGTGGAGGTTTGATCGTTGGGATTTTGAGTTGTATCAAAGTGCTGATCTACTACTTGCGATTGGCTCCATTTGGTGAAGCATTTTTGTATAGCATGAATTACTCATTGGGTTTTATTGGAATTCACTTGACCAAAACTACCCTCGCCACCAAGCAACCAGCCATGACTGCCACCAAGATTGCGGCTTCATTGGATGTGAAGGGAACAGAGCGGGAGGCACTTTCCAGTCTATCCAATTTAATAGTAAAGGTATTTAGAAGTCAGTTTATTGCATTTGTTGGAAATGTGGTAATTGCTTTCCCAGTCGCATTTTTACTAGCTTATGGTTATGCTAGCTACTTCGGTGAGCAAATAGCGAAAGATGACAAAGCGATGCAATTAATCACTGAAATTCATCCATGGGAGTCATTATCCTTGTTTTATGCGGGCATTACTGGTATTTGTTTATTTCTTTCTGGTGTCATTTCAGGCTATTATGATAATAAAGTAGTTTTTGCCCGAATTCCACAGCGACTACGAGAGCATAAGAAACTAAAGGCAATTATGTCTGAAAAAACTTTAGAGAAGTTTAGCAATTATATTGACAATAATCTTGGTAGCCTTACGGGTAATTTTTTCCTCGGTATATTCTTAGGTTCTATGGGCACCTTAGGTTTTATATTCGGATTGCCACTGGACATCCGTCACATAACATTTGCTTCTGGTAACTTTGGGATTGCTATGTTTGTACTCGGCGATCAGATTTCATTGAATACGGTCTTGGTGTCGCTACTTGGAATTGCGGGCATTGGATTAATGAATTTTCTGGTAAGTTTTGGTTTGGCCATATATGTGGCAATACTTTCTAGAGGTGTTGCATTCAGTCGAGTTGGGTTGTTGTTCAGGCTAATTGGCAGACATTTGTGGAGACATCCAATGTTGTTTTTCTTTCCTCCCGCCAAAGACAAAAAGGATGGAGATAATGAAACTCCAATTGCTGAAAAAGGGACATTCACTGAATCCTAAATAAATTTAATAGGTTTCCCGTTTTCAGCTATTATTTTTGCACCATGGCTGAACAAATTCTTATCCTTGATTTCGGTTCTCAATACACGCAACTCATCGCTCGACGAGTAAGAGAACTCAATGTTTATTGCGAAATCCATCCTTACAATCATGTGCCTGAAATAACAGATGATATAAAAGGTGTAATCTTATCGGGAAGTCCCTGCTCCGTATGGGATAAGGATGCACCCGATGTGGATTTGAGTGGAATAAGAGGGAAAATCCCTGTGTTGGGTGTTTGCTATGGAGCGCAATTGATGGCGCATAAAAATGGAGGAACCGTATTGCCATCGGAAATTCGAGAGTATGGACGTGCTAAGCTTAGCAAAGTGGATACTCACTTCGAATTGTTAAAGGAAATGTCCTTACACTCTCAAGTTTGGATGTCACATGGAGATACTATTCGAGAATTGCCGGACAACTTTCATGTAATTGCTAGCACACCTTCAGTGGCGGTAGCTGCTTTTAAAATCAGCGATGAGGACACTTATGGAATTCAGTTTCATCCTGAGGTAACGCATTCTACAGAAGGGAAGAATTTGCTCAGAAACTTTGTGGTACATATTTGTGATTGTTCGCAAGATTGGACGCCAGAGATTTTTATAGAATCTACGATTCAAAATCTTCAAGATAAGTTGGGTGATGATAAGGTTGTGCTTGGTCTTTCGGGTGGCGTAGATTCATCCGTAGCTGCTATGCTTATTCACCAAGCAATTGGCCAAAATCTCTATTGCATATTTGTGGATAATGGTTTGCTAAGGAAGAACGAATTTGAAGATGTGCTTCATTCCTATCTCAATATGGGACTGAATGTGAAAGGCGTTGATGCTAAACAGCGATTTTATGATGCACTGAAGGGAATAAGCGATCCAGAAGCAAAGCGTAAGGCAATTGGAAAAACCTTTATCGATGTGTTTGATGAAGAAGCCAATAGAATTCAAGATGTGAAATGGTTGGCTCAAGGCACTATATATCCAGATGTGATCGAATCCGTTTCTGTAAAAGGCCCGTCGGCAACAATCAAATCGCATCATAATGTTGGCGGATT
>CAZRBW010000103.1:0-3936 GCA_964598395.1 uncultured Roseivirgaceae bacterium | reverse complement strand
ACTTTTTCTCAGTTCCAGGAATCGTATTTGTGTTATCTATTGATAAAGAGCAGCTCGGCAATGCTATTAGAGGGTACTATGGAAGTGATCGAATCGATGCAGATGAATATTTGAGAAGATTTATTGATTTAGAGTTTAAACTACCTAGCCCAAAAATAGAAAATTTCATAAGATTCATTTTTAAAAAAAATGGTATAAATACTTTCATAAATAACCCTCAAAGAATCGGGACATATTCTAACAGAAATGAATCTGATCAATTTTTCAATATAGCAAACACTTTCTTTCAACATTATAAAACTGATTTAAGAAGTATTGAAAAGATATTAAATCATTTATCCTTAGTTCTAAAAAGCTTTTCTCCAAAAAGCCGTACACTTCCTGAAGTACTTTTTGTTTTATTAATTATGAAGTTTAAAAAAAATTCCTTCTACGAAAAAATAGAAAATAGAGAACTAAACCCTGATGAACTTTTAAAAGAATTTTCTGAATTTATTCCAAAGGAATTAAAAGCTAATTCCAATTTAAATCTTTATACTTTGGAGGCTTTGCTTTTGTATCTTTACTCAAAGTCACCTAATTATAAAGCAGATTATAGTTTATGGGAAGGTGAAAGTCAAGATGCAAAACTTATTTATCAATCTTTATTAGGTGGCTCAAAACATGATAGGTTTAAGTCCTTATTATCAACGTATAAAAAGGAAGGTATTGACGGGATAGAGAACTTAAGCTTTTTATTAAAAAAAATTGAGTTAACAGAAGGTTTTTTCGATTCCTAAAATAAATACCATCGTATCCAATGCCATGACCGCTAATGAGGAAAATATCGAAGGCTTTATTCCCCCACATGGAGGATATAGAGAGCTATTTGGCTATCAAAAGGCTGAAATCATTTATGATGGTACGGTATATTTCACCAATCGCTTTTTCCACAAATACGATCGCACAGTAGGGCAAATGGTACAGGCCGCACGAAGTGGCAAACAAAATATTGCAGAAGCAAGTATGGCTTCTGGCACCTCCAAAGAAACAGAAATAAAACTCACTAACGTCGCTCGTGCTAGCTTAGAAGAACTTCTAATAGATTATGAGGATTTTCTAAGAACAAAAAAACTTCCACTTTGGGATAAAAATCACAGGCTAGTTGCAAGACTCCGAGAGCTAAATAAAAGTACAGGTAAGCCAACTTATGAGACTTTTCAAAAGGCAATTGAGCACGAAAATCCTGAGATTTGTGCCAATTCCATGATAACTTTAATAAAAATTTGCACCTATCTACTGAAGCAGCAGATAAAGCAATTGGAAATAGCCTTCGTTGAGGAAGGTGGATTGAGAGAACGGATGACGAGAGCAAGAATTGAACAAAGGAATAAGAAAAAGTAATAGTATTTTGGGGGACAAGTAGGACTGCTGTGACTGTCACCCTAGTCACAACAGTCCCACGATAAGAAACAAGAACAATGAACGAAGCAGAAACTAGAGCAGAACTAATTGATCCAAAGCTAAGCGCTTGTGGTTGGGGTGTGGTGGAAGGCTCTAAAGTGCTGCGGGAATATCATATAACCGATGGTAAAATTCAATCTGGAGGTGGTCGAGGCAGAAAGATCATTGCAGATTATATTCTTGTCCACAAAGGAATTAAGCTTGCCGTTATAGAAGCAAAAAGTGAAGAATTGGAAGTTGGTGAAGGCGTGATGCAAGCCAAGCAGTATGCTGAAAAGATGCAACTAGAAACCTCCTACAGCACGAACGGCAAAGCCATTTACCAAATCTGCATGAAAACGGGTAAAGAAGGTTTGGTTATGGGTTTTCTTAGCCCTGAAGAACTTTGGGATAAAACCTTTGCCGAACAAAATGATTGGAGAGAAAGATTTGCCAATGTGCCCTTTGAAGACAAAAGCGGTACATGGCAGCTACGCTACTATCAAGAAATAGCCGTAAATAACACGCTGGAAGCTTTGGCAAGCGGGCAAGACCGTATTTTGCTCACGCTTGCCACAGGAACAGGGAAAACATCAATCGCTTTTCAAATTGCTTGGAAGCTGTTTCAAACTCGGTGGAACCTACAAAGAGATGGTAGCCGCAGACCAAGAATTTTGTTTTTAGCGGATAGAAACATATTGGCCAATCAGGCCTACAACTCCTTTTCAGCATTTCCCGAAGATGCTATGGTACGCATTAAGCCCAGCGAGATTAGGAAAAAAGGTAGAGTACCAACCAACGGGAGTATCTTCTTTACCATTTTTCAAACATTTATGTCGGGCTCGGATGAAGAAGGCAAACCCGCGCCAAATTTTGGAGAATATCCCAAAGACTATTTTGATTTTATCATCATTGACGAATGCCACCGTGGCGGAGCAAATGATGAGAGCAATTGGCGGGGGATTTTGGAGTATTTCAGTCCGGCAGTACAATTAGGGTTAACAGCTACACCAAAAAGGAATGATAACGTTGATACCTACAAATACTTTGGTGAGCCAGTTTACACCTATTCATTGAAAGAAGGAATCAATGATGGTTTCTTAACGCCTTTCAAGGTGAAACGCATCAAAACTACGTTAGACGATTACCGCTACACTTCGGATGATACCATTGTGGAAGGTGAAATTGAAGAAGGAAAACTGTATGAAGAAAAAGACTTTAATCGAAGTATTGAAATTGTAGAGCGTGAAGCCAAAAGGGTAAATATATTTTTAGAAGAAGCAAACCAGAAAGAAAAAGCAATCATTTTTGGAGCGAATCAAGCCCATGCTGCATTGCTAAGAGATTTGGTAAACCAGAATGCTAAAAGCAAAGACCCTTTTTATTGTGTTCGTGTAACTGCCAATGATGGAGAAGAAGGCGAAAGACTGTTGAGAGAATTTCAGGACAATGAGAAGACCTTACCAACCATTCTGACGACTTCTCAAAAGCTTTCAACAGGTGTCGATGCGCGAAATATTCGCAATATCGTTTTACTTCGTCCAGTTAATTCAATGATTGAATTTAAACAGATAGTTGGGCGTGGCACTAGACTATTTGACGGCAAAGAATTTTTTACCATTTATGATTTTGTGGATGCTTACAAACACTTCTCCGACCCTGAATGGGATGGAGAACCTTTGGAGCCTGAAGCAAAAGAACCTAAACCTTATCCAACTCCCGACCCGAAAGACCCGAAAGACGTTGAAGAGCCTGAGGAGACAACTCCACGCAAAAAGAAAATTAAAATCAAGCTGCGAAATGGAAAAGAAAGGGAAATCAAGCATATGGTTTCGACTTCGTTTTGGAGTGCGGATGGTAAACCTATTTCTGCTGAAGAGTTTTTGAATAACCTATTTGGGGAACTCCCAAAACTATTTGCAAACGAAGAAGAGTTGCGGAAGCTTTGGAGCAACCCACTCACGAGAAGAACATTATTAGAGAAACTTGATGCCGCAGGTTTTCCAAAAGATGACTTACTGACTTTGCAAAAGTTAGTAGATATGGAGAAAAGCGATTTGTATGACGTGTTAGAATATGTTTTCAATGGAGACTACATCGCAATGACCAGAGAAGCCAGAGCCAAAGCAGCAGAAGCAACCATATTTGCTCTGCTCAATGACAAACAGAAAGAATTCCTTGCTTTCGTTTTGAGTAAATATGTTGAGACAGGCGTTGACGAGCTTGACCAAGAGAAACTACCAATCTTGCTCACCAACAAGTATCAGTCATTAGAAGATGCGAAAGAAATATTAGGAGACGTGGCAAATATTAGCAGACTGTTTGTGGATTTTCAGGAACATCTATACAATCAGAAAGTCGCGTAATTTTAGGATCAAAATTGCATCTAGCCAATTACAGTATCTAGTCCTAAAATAGATTACCAAATTTCGAGTAATCAAAGAAAATCCCTGCCTTCGGCAAGCAGGGCTTAAAAGATTTCAATAAATTTTTAAAATAAAGCCTATTTATAAT
>CAZRBW010000102.1:0-3940 GCA_964598395.1 uncultured Roseivirgaceae bacterium | reverse complement strand
AGAGCATGCGGCAAGGAACACGAGGAGGAATAATAGTTTAATGGAACTCATATATATAATCAGTGTTTTGTTTGATATTCAATGATAGTAAAATAAATTATATAATAAAAATAGTAATATTTTTATTTACCTTAACCAACGACCAAAATTAATTCGGGTTCTTTTTTCTCAAAAAAAGATTGGAATGATATGTTAGTTTAATCCGCCTTACTATACACCAAATAGTACATCTCAAAAGCGTCCATATTACCTTGCTCGGCTTGCAAGTGGGCTTTTACAAAAATAGCAAAACGGCTTTCAGAGGTTTTTTCATAGATGTAGCCATTCCACAAGGGCTCTGGGCTGCCCATTGCTTGCCAAGTGTCTGTTTTTACTAATGCAAGTAATTCACCTGCTGTATTATAGCTTTTTACTAACTCTTCCTTACTCGCATCGCGGATCATTTTCCTTTTAGCATAAAAGGGCAAATTGTGCAGGATGCGGTCTTGCATATAAATAGGCGTAGCGGCGGAAGGAACGCTTTGGTTAATTATCGTACCGATCTCCTTGTAAGGTCTGTGTTTTTCTAGCTGAGGCAATACTGCCAAACTGAAAATGAACAGAGGTACAAAAACACACATAAATGGAATTAAGCGGATGGTGTTTTCTTTCCCAGCTCTATAGCTTAGCCAGCCAATAAGTAGCGCAATTACCAAAGGTATTTCCAACCAATTGCGACTTAAGTCAAGATAAAATACTAATGCAATTCCACTCGCAAAAAGGAGTATAGCTGGAAGCAGTAAACTCACATTCCAAGCAATTTTCCATTTTCGATTAGGCAGTATATCAGGATTTACAAAAACCCAAGCGACCATTATTGCCATTGCAGGATGTGCTTGAATAAAATAGGTTGGTATTTTCCCACTGCTTATAGTGAAAATAAGCAGCATAGCCAAAAACCAAGCTAGTGGTAAGGCCAATTCCTCCCACCATTTTTTGCTCCTAACTATCAGTATCAGTGCTAAATAAAAGGCCAAGGAATATGGCAAGAAACTCCAAGAAATTACGGCAGGATAAAAGAATGGATCTTCCCATGAAAAAGGCTTTTTTCCTACAGCTCTATTGATTGTTTCGGCATTGAGCACTTCTTGAAAAGCCTCTCCGTATGCAGAATTCATATAGATAATCCAGCTCAAGCCAATCAACAAACTGATAAGAATACCTGGAATATGGATGAAAAACTGTAATTCTTTCCAAGCATTTTTGATTTTCCAGTTTTGATAGAATAGCACAAACAATGTGATAATGGCACCTATCACGATAAAGTATGGATAGCCTTTTACAAGGACTGTAAAGCCGAGGGTAACAAAAGCTAAAAACAACCACCATTTATTCCGGCTCTGCCATGCGATTACAAACAGCAACATGCATAATGTGAAAAAGAAAGTAAGTGGTGTTTCAGGCGAGGCATATTGCTTATTCCCTACAAATTGAAAGGAAAAGGCCATGGTAATAAAAGTCCATAAGCTGGCTTTTGGGCCGTATAATCTGCCTGCAATTCCTGCAGCTGCAAAATTGGTGAGATAGGCGAGCAGAACGATTGGCAAGCGAATGGCCCATTCATTGAGCCCAAATAGTATCACTGAACTTGCAATAAGCCAATAGGTGAGCGGAGGCTTGTTGAATCGAGGTTCATAATTGTAAAAGAATTCCAAGTAATTCCCACTCTCAAACATCTCTCGGACGGCCTCGGCATAGAAACTCTCATTGGGTGTCCATATCGCATTGGTGCCGAAATTGGTGAAATACAATAAGGCAGTAAGTCCATAAATAGCATATTTGAACCAAGGCTGGTCCATAACAGTAATTTCCTGTGGAGCTAGTTTTGCCATATTATAATTGTTGCTTGCCTTGCTGATGAAGATAACGGTAGCAGTATTTCAGAAATGTGCTGTAGCCGCTGATAGTGGCTATAAAAAAGCCTTCGAAGCCATCTTTGAATCCAGCTTTCAATAAATAATCTCTCCAAAACCGATAGCTTGGACTAAAGAGAATTTGCCAGATGGAAGCTTTTTTGCCCGATTTGGCCATTGCGCCTGCTGCTATAAATGCATATTTTTCGGAGCGCTCTACATGTTCTCTCACAGTATAATAGGAGTAATGCAGTAAATCTCCATTCAATTTGGCAAGGGTACTGCCAGCAGCTAATGTCACTTGGTCGTGCGGATTCATTCCTCCCCATTGGCCTTTGCGTCTATCCCAAAGCCTCGTTTTGGTATCGGGATACCAGCTGCCGTGGCGAATCCACCTCCCGCAATAGTTCGTGAGTCGGTTCATTCTCCAGCCGTCATGTTGCCAGTTATTCTTGGCTGCGATGATTGATTTTTTCAATTCATCTGACAAGGCCTCATCTGCATCCAAGGCCAGCACATGATCGTATTTTGCTAATGAAACCGCCTTGTTTTTTTGCTCAATATGCCCTGCAAATGCCTGCGAATGAAAAGCCACATTGTATTGAAGACAAATTTCTTTGGTGCTATCCGTAGAGTTGGAATCCAGGACCACTATTTCATCCACCACGCCTTGCAATGAAGCCAAACATCGCTCGATATTCCGCTCTTCATTGTAGGTGATAATTACAGCCGAAAGTTTTACAGCTTGGGACATAGGCCACAAAATTAAACAAATTTGATTGCCGTGGATTCTTTAATTTAGAAGATTACAATACCAAGCTGTATTGTCGTAATTTTATATCAAATTTTTGGAAATGATAATAGTAGATAAGACGGTACTGAGCGATGATGTGGCGGAGCAGGCATTTGTATGCGACTTGGCAAAATGCAAAGGAGCATGCTGTGTGGAGGGTGATTCCGGAGCACCGCTAGAAGATGATGAGTTGAAGATTTTTGAAGAAATTTACGATGATGTAGAGCCATTCTTAAGTGAAGAAGGCAAAAGAGAAATCAAAAAGCAAGGTCTGTATCTGAAGGACATCGAGGGAGATTACACCACGCCCACTATTGGCGGGAGGGAATGTGCCTATGCCGTGTACGACAAGTATAAAATGCTGCAATGCGGCATTGAGCTAGCTTGGAAGGCTGGAAAAACCCATTATCGCAAACCAATAAGCTGCCAGCTTTACCCAATCAGAGTAACCAAGTACGATCAATACGATGCTATCAATTACCATAGATGGCATATTTGCAGTGCAGCTTGTGATCTGGGAAATAAGCTTCAGGTGCCAGTGTATACCTTTTTGAAAGATGCGCTTGTAAGAAAATACGGAGAAGAATGGTATGCTAAATTGGAAGCTGAAGTTGAAAAGAAAAACAGAAAACAATATGAATAAAATCCGCATTGGGAGTGTAGCATTATTGGTAATGGCTACGCTTATTTTAAGTAGTTGTGCAGCCTTATTTGGAATACAAGAAGAAATAGTGTTCGAGCCTATCCCTGGCAAATTGAAAGGTACCGAAATGGTGGTAGATACAGGTGCGGAATTCAACAGAGGCTATCCTGGCTTGGTGAGAGATATTTCTAGAAGTATAAAATACCCTGATATCGCAAGGAGGATGTCCAAGCAAGGAACGGTATTCGTGAAGTTTGTAGTGGACGAAAATGCCAAAGTGATAGATGTAAGCGTAGAGCGCGGTATTGATTTTAATCTCGACCAAGAAGCTGTGAGAGTAATTAAAAACCTTAAACCATGGCAGGCAGGATCGCACAATGGTGAGCCAGCAGCATTTGAATACACCGTTCCAGTGTTATTTAGACTTTAGTCCTCAGCCAGAATATTTAATTCCAAAAAGTATTACTTTGCGTCCTTGCGGCTTTGCGAGATAACTTTATTACTAAGACACCAAGAACTCAAACCATTAGTTCAAGCCTGCTCTCCACTAGTTCAAGCGTCCGCTTGGACTTTTATAGCTTCGTAATCCAATAGTTTTATTGCAAGTAATTG
>CAZRBW010000101.1:0-4638 GCA_964598395.1 uncultured Roseivirgaceae bacterium | reverse complement strand
TATTTCTTTTTGCATTGTCATTGTATCGATGTGTCTGTTAGGGTTGATGATAACGTTAAGAATATAGGGCGTTGGGCACTTCAAGGCTCCAATTTGCCAATTCCCGACATATTTTTTTAAATGTAATCATTTTCAACTTTAGCACTATCTGCCCAATGACCTATATTTAGTGTTGTAAGCAGTGCTTTCTCGTTATTTATTATCTAATTCCAAAATTGTTTGAAGCAATACGTTCGCTCCATTTGCCATATCTGTTGCTTTTGTAAATTCTTTTGGCGAATGGCTTATTCCACCAACACTCGGAACGAAAATCATTCCTATAGGCGCAATAGAAGCAATTTCCTGCGAATCGTGTCCTGCACCACTTGGCATTAACTTACTACTTAAACCTAATTTTTTTGCAGATTGTGCAATTATTTCTTTTAAGGTCTTATCTGTTTTCGCAGCTTTTCCTGGTGTGGACGGTTGTTGAAATTCAATAATTACTCCCGTTTCCTGTTCTATTTCATCTGCCCGTTTTTCAATTGCCTTGAACATAGTTTCAATTTTTTCGTCGGATAAATCCCTTAATTCAAGACCAACAACTACATTTCCCGGAATCACATTGTATGCTCCTGGAAGTGCCTTAATTTTTCCAATAGTACCGACTTGAGTTCCTTGATAACTGTTTATTACTTCGTTAGTAGCTACTATAAACTTTGATGCAGCTAATAAAGCATCTTTCCTTAAATTCATTGGTGTTGTCCCAGCGTGATTAGCCATTCCTTGAAAGGTGACATCCCAAAATGCAAGACCTACAATACCTTCTACCACACCAATATTTATTTGTTCTTTTTCTAAAATTCCTCCTTGCTCAATATGTAATTCTAAAAATGCCTTGAGGTCGCCTTTATTTCTGGAAGCCATTAAATAATTATCTGAATTTCCGCCAATCGCATCAATTCCCTCGAAAACCAATAGACCACTAGTGCTTTTTGCATTCAAATCTTCGGAAGTCAATTTTCCAGACATTCCTAAACATCCTGTAAATCCACCTTCTTCATCGGCGAAGATGATAACTTCCAAAGGATGCTGTGTAATTATATTGTTTTGATTGAGCACCTCAATAATTTCAAGGGCAGAGATAGAGCCAACACAACCATCATAATTTCCTCCATCTGGCACCATATCCATATGAGAACCGAATGCAATTGGTTTTAGTGTTGAATTTAAGCCTTTTCTTTTGCCAATAATATTACCTACTTCATCAATTTTAACTTCAAGTCCAGCTTTTTTCATTAAGTCGATAAACCAAGTTCTTCCTTCAATATCGCCTTTACTGAAAGCTACTCGATAGCTTTTACCATTTTCGTCTTTTCCAAATTTTGCAAGCTCAAATATTCTGCTTTCTATTCGCTCCTGATTAACTCGTATTTGATTATCGTTTATGGATTGACCTTGAGCTGGAACTGTAAAATACCCTAAAATCAAGGTGAGTAAAAATAATTTTATTGACTTCATAAAATGGTTCTCAAGTTTGTTATTACTATCTTTTTATTTGGATTGTGTGGTTTTTCGGATTGCTTACAACGGTTAGTATAAGAATAGTAGCGGATTTACACTCCCTTACTGTTCATTTAAACACAGACCTTTATTATAATTACTCAATTTCGTTTTAGCCGCTAGACCGCTATTATTTTTATACAGTGTTATCGGCTTTTTTTATTTCTGTTTCAGTGTTTCTGACCATTTTATAAACCCTGGCTCAATTTCTTCAAGAGATTCCAACAATTCAATTGCTGTTTTAGGCTGAAAGGATGAATCTGATAGTTTCTCTTTTACAAGTCGTATGAAATCCAATCCCTTTTTAGAATAGACGTCTCTTATTCGCTCTTGGAATGCATTTTGAAACCAAACATAATCGCCCACTCCTACTCCAAAATAGAGTTCATTGAATTCGTTTAAGGTCTGGTGATTGGGAACATGACCTTCGAAACCGGCATGCATGATATTGTCCCAAATCACTGCCATCTTAGGTTCATTAATTTTCATGTAGGCATATCCGAAATAGGAAGCCATAAATTCATTAAACCATTTTTGTCTAGTATCAAGACCATAGCTATATATTTGGGTATGTCCTAATTCGTGTAGTCCAATTAAGTCCACCATAAAGTTTAATGCGTCTTTATACTCATACCCTACATTTTTCAAGTTAGAAATTATTTCTTGAGAAGCAGAGTTTGCAAATGGAGCATACATACTTTTTACTGCACCAATCGAGGTATCTGCAGGCACAAAAATAAGTCCGCTGTTCACAAATGGCATTCCATATGGTAAACTTGTGGAGATGGAATTGTAATCTATCGTGTCGAGTAAAGCAATTTTAATCTGAACATCGATGTTTAAGCTATCCAAAAAGAACAATTTTGCATTTTCAATTTGCTTACTTATTAACTCTCCACGTTGTGAATATCCTTTCGAGTAATAAACTAGTTCTCCAACATTCGTACTGTCTAACTTAAGGGTTTGTACTTTTTCCGCAAGGGTTAACTGTTTTTGTTCTGTTTGGGCAGATGCTAGTGCTGGAAGCATAATAAATATTGAGCTTAATAACAGAAAACTCTTAAATGAATATCCAAAATTCCAATTGACTTCTTTTATCATTATTTGTTGGTTTTAATTGCCGATAACAAGTTTATTTACGAACCAGGTTCGTAAATACCTCTAAATTGGTAGTATATACGAACCAGGTTCGTATATTTTCCATTTGTCTGAGGTGTTATTTTTATTAATTTTCATTGTTAACTTTTAAACATAAGCCATTCAAACTAGATATCCAATCTATCCAAAGGTCTTTTAATTTGATCGAAACTTATAGCACACAGATGTCTAGCATTCATAATTACACATTGGCTAATATCTCCTTCCCCCTCCCGCCCAAAAACAATAAAGCCTATCACCGAGATTATTTATCAGCGATAGGCTTTTTATTAGTTTGTGAGTTTTTGCTTTTATTCTACAATGTTCAGCTTTAGCATATTAGTACGACCAAATTCTCTTATTGGCATACTTGCGGTATTGATAAATACATCACCGCTTTTGAGATGGCCATTATCTACCAATATCTTTTGTATATCTGCAAAAGTTTGATCTGTACTTACGGTGGAATCATAATAAAAACCTCTAACGCCCCATATCAAATTCATGGTTTTGAGCATAGGTCTATTTGCGGTGAATATAAAAATATTTGCTTTTGGACGGCAGCCGGAAAGCTTGTAGGCCGTGTAGCCGGATTTGGTCATGCCTATCAGCGCTTTTGCTTTGGTATCCATACTCAATTTGCATGCTGTCAACACAATATTATCGTTGAAGAATGTCGGTGACTTCGGATCTACCTTATCGAACTTGTCATAAATATCAGCCTGAGATTCTACAGAAGTAATGGTACGGCTCATACTCTTGATTACTTCAAGCGGATATTTGCCCGCTGCGGTTTCAGCAGAAAGCATCAATGCATCGGCACCATCTAGTATCGCATTGGCAATGTCGTTGGTTTCGGCGCGGGTGGGTCTTGGGTTGGTAATCATGCTTTCCATTATTTGGGTAGCGATAATTACCGGCTTACTCTTTTTGTTGCACTTCTTCACGATCATCTTTTGGGTCATGGGCACTTCTTCCATCATAATCTCCACGCCCAAATCGCCTCTAGCTACCATCAAGCCATCAGCTACATCAATTATTTCATCAATATTTTCTAGCGCTTCAGGCTTTTCGATTTTAGCAATTACTTTGATGTTTTTCCCTGCTTTGGCAATCAACTCCTTCAACTCATATATATCGGATGGCCTGCGAACAAATGACAAGGCTAGCCATTCGACTTCATATTTAAGGGCAAATTCAAGATCAATCAAATCCTTCTCGGTAAGGCAAGGAGCGGATACTTTAGTGTATGGTAGATTGATACCTTTGCGTGGTTTTAGGCTTCCACCATATTTGATAGTGGTGTAAATTTTGGTGCCTTCTACCTTATCTACTCTTAGCTCAATTTTTCCATCGTCTATCAAAATGGCATCGTCAATCTTCACATCGTTGATGATTCCCTGATAAGTAGTGCTTACCATATTTACATTACCCAGCACTTCGTCTGTAGTAATAATTAATTGCGCGCCTTTTTCAAGAAATACTTCACCGCCATCCAAATCACCGATTCTGATTTTAGGGCCTTGCAAATCTTGCAGTACACATATATTAGTACCTAACTCTTCGTTGAGCTCTTGGATAAATTGAAACACTTCGGCATGTTGCTCATGCGTACCATGCGAAAAATTCAAACGAAAGACATCTACCCCATCTTGAATTAATCTGCGTAGCATCTCTTTTGAGTTACTTGCAGGGCCGACAGTTGCGACTATCTTGGTCTTGTTAAAAACAATGTTTTCCATAATAAAATTGGTTATTCTTTATTCGATTTTTGGCTAAATTGTACGTGTAACAATTAGCCATTATGTTGATGATATAAATTGATAGGGCAATCTCATCAAGGGCAAAAATAGCAATACTAAATTGCAAATCAGAACATCAGAGTTTCTTTTACTCTTTGCTTGATGGGCTCAATTTCGACAAGATATTGGATAATATCTAAGCTTTTCAAATTTGAAA
>CAZRBW010000100.1:2965-4702 GCA_964598395.1 uncultured Roseivirgaceae bacterium | reverse complement strand
ATCATAGGCTGCCACTTACGGAAAACTGAACCTGATTAGCATTTCAAAAGATCTGTTTTCAGGTTTTTTTAATTTGGCTATGGTCAATAAGTTGCAAGAAAACAGCATATCTTATTGGCCTTTATTTATTTGCTATATTCTATTGATTACCAACATTTTGACTATAAAAAAGCCCAATAGTTCGATTGGATATATTGCTAGAATAGTCTATGTGTATAAGGATTAATGAAAAATTTGATATTTAGGCGTATTAATATAGTAGATTTAACGAAATAATTGCGTTAATGAACTGGTTTTTAATAATTTGAAAAAATGGAAATACCAAAATTTCACGAAACTTTTAATCCAATTTTAAAAGTTTTAGAGACTGGAGAAACACTTCAAGCTCGTGAGATGTATCAAAGGGTTATTGACCGATTTTATTTTGATTTATCAAAAGAGCAATTAGAACAAGAAACCAAAAGCGGTGATAAATTAATAATTAATAGAATTGCATGGGGCAAATCATACTTAAAAAAAGGTGGGTATATCGAATTTCCTAAAAGAGGTTATGTAAAAATTTCTGAAAAGGGTAAAAAACACAATTCTGATAATCTAACACTTAAAGAAGTTGAGAGCTCTGAAAATTTTTTGGAATTTTATAGTGAGGACAACCAAAAAGAAAAAGATGCACCAACGAAAATATCTAGTGCATCTCCTCAAGATTTAATTGATGAAGGTTTTAATTCAATCGACTTGCAAGTCAAAGATGATCTACTTGAAAAACTAAAGTCAATTGACCCATTTTACTTTGAAAAAGTTATCTTAATTCTATTAAAAAAAATGGGATATGGAGATTTTGTTGAAACCTCAAAAACGGGTGATGGTGGAATCGACGGTATTATAAATGAAGACAAGTTAGGGCTCGACAAAATTTATATTCAAGCCAAGAGATATGGCGAGAACAAAGTCCGTGAAAAAGATATTAGAAATTTTATAGGTGCAATGAGCGGAGATACTCAAAAAGGAGTATTTGTAACAACTTCAACGTTTGACCAGGGAGCCATTAAAAAAGCAAACAAAGCGCATCACACAATAATTTTAATTGATGGAGTAAAACTTGTTGACTTAATGCATCAGTATAATGTTGGGGTGCAAATAAAAACAACTTACGAAGTAAAAGAAGTAGATAATGACTTTTTTGATAGTGAATAATAAGAACTATAAATATTAATAGATATGGGTAATAGCTTGTTATTGTCTAGTTCTGAAAAGTCTCATGTATTTTCAGGTTGATTACCATTTGCAAAGTAATGTAGAAACCAACGTAACTACTACACAGCCGAAACGTCACCTAATCATCCTCATCAAATACTCCCCATACCCGCTTTTAAGCAGTGGCTGAGCCAGCTCGCTTAATTGTTGTTTATTGATAAAGCCCATTCGGTAGGCGATTTCTTCGATGCAGCCGATTTTGAGGCCTTGGCGCTCTTCGATTACTTGTACAAAGGTGCCCGCTTGCATTAGTGAAGCGAAAGTACCTGTATCTAGCCAGGCGGTGCCGCGGCCTAAAATGCCCACATGCAAATTGCCTTGCTTCAAATAGATTTTGTTGATATCGGTGATTTCCAGTTCACCTCGCGGACTAGGTTCTAGGTTTTTGGCCATTTCTACCACCTTATTGTCGTAGAAGTAAAGTCCCGGTACAGCGTAGTTCGACTTTGGTTCTTTAGGTTTTTCCTCTATCGAAATAGCCTT
>CAZRBW010000100.1:0-2865 GCA_964598395.1 uncultured Roseivirgaceae bacterium | reverse complement strand
GTGAGTGGATGCAAACGTGTACCTGAACCGCCGGCGAGGATTATTCCTTTCATTTGTTCTTGTAATTTGAAATCTAAGATAAGGCAAGCTTTTCGAAAATGTAATCTTAGCTACGCTTAATTAATATTATGTAAGATTTTAGCGTATTTCAGCACTCAATCAGAACCGCTTGATTTTGGCTAAAGCTGGTTTCATAATCCGCTCAATACTTGCCTGCTCGATATTTTTGCCAATAAATACCAATTTGGATTCCTTGCCTGCCAAATCAAAATCTGCATCCACTGAGCTAAGGCTTAGATATTTGCCTGCCGATTGCAAAATCCTCGGCTCGGTATCACCTGCAAAGCGCACAAAGCCTTTGATCCGGTAGATTTGATGCTGATGTAACGCCAGCAAAACCGTAAGGCAATGCATCAACTCATTTTTCTCAAACTCAAAAGAAGTTTGATATGTGATGGCCGTAATGTCATTATGCACATGATTGTGATGATGGCCATGTTCGTCCTTTTCAGCTGCCGGCGTACTAAGTGATTTTGGCAAATCAAAAATCTTCTCTCGCAATAGCTCAGGATCCGAGATAGCGCCATCTTCGGTCGTGTAGATTTTAGCAAAAGGGTTGATGCCAGCCAATATACTTTGGAGCTTTTGAGCATATTCCTCCCGCACATTCCCCGTTTTGTTGATCACCAAATCCGTAGCGAAAGTAATCTGCCTGCGAACTTCATCGGCTTCCCCCAAGCGGTCTTCCACCGTTTCAGCATCCACTACACAAATACAGGCATTCAGCGTGAAATATTCCTGCACTTCTGCCTGCATAAAAATGGCGCCCACATTGCCAGGATCAGCTATTCCGGTGGTTTCGATAAATAGATAATCCACCTCCAGCTTTTTGATGATGATTTCCGAAAGCACATTTTCCAGTTCGGAACCAATGCTGCAGCAAATACAGCCTTCCGTCAATTCGTATAGCTCGTTGTATTGCTTTGAAATAAGCTGTCCATCGATGGCCGTATCTCCAAATTCATTTTCAATAACGATTTTCTTTTTGTCGGGCAGACTTCTGAGCAGATGATTGAGCAAAGTAGTTTTGCCAGCTCCTAAAAATCCACTGATTAGAATTACTTGTATGGGTTGATTGGGCATGGTTGAATATCTTTTGAATTAAACTGAAATGGATGGTTATGAATACACGTGTTTGAAAGAAGCGGGAGGTTGAATTTTTCGTTTTTCAATTCACCTTTAACACGCTTTCCAACTCAAAAACTCCCATACACCTCACGAATTACTTGTTCAGCGGTTTTATTTTGTGGAGTCCAATCGGAGTTTTCCATTCCGCCCGCTTTTTCGTGGTTGGGGTACCATTTCCACAGGAAGCCGCCTGCAAACCAAGGTTCAGCCCAAAAGCTATCGAAAAGGGCTTTGTAGGCAATTTGCTGTGCTTCGAAATTGGGATTGAGTTTCAACCTTTCTACCTCCCAGGATCGCCAAGCTACTTGCTCTATACTTCGGTATCCATATTCTGTAAATAGAATTGGCTTATCCATTTTGCTTGAAAACTCCTTTAAAGTAGTTTTGATCGGTTGCCATTGGCGAATCAATTCATCTGCATTAGGTAATGCGGTTTCTGATAATGGGAAATATGCGCTGATGCCCACAAAGTCTAGCTGCTCCCAAAAGGGCACTTCAGTATAATCGTCCCAATTGGAGCAATAGGTGAGTTTGCCATTATATGCTTGGCGAATATCAGGAATCAGGCTTTTCCAAAAAGCAGGTCTGTCGCGTACAATTTGGCGCATTTCGGTGCCGATGCATAGCAAATCTACTTTTTCTTCTTCGGCTATTTTGGCAAAGTTCAGGATGTAATCTCGGTAGTTTTGTTCCCAAATTTGCCAATCCGCTTCATTTTCGAGGGTGAAATCGCCAATCCACTGTCCTCGCAGCCATACGTGTGGTTTCAGCATTACCTTGAAACCCGCTTCATGAGCTTGCTGAATATTCACGCGAACTCCCTCGGAGGTTTCGCCCCACCATTGTCTTTCCCGATCGAAGTAGATATCGGGCTGGCCAACTTGGCTGAAGGCAAAGGGCATAAGTGTAACCCAATTGGCATTGAGCTGCTGAATAGGTTCCGTCCAAGTATGGTCGCTCGGTCGGGATGGCGCTACCACGCTTACGCCATTGATTAATCTATCCTTTTGTGCGGGAGGGTTTTTGCAGCTAGCAAATGAGGTAATTAGTAGAATGGAAATAAGGAAAAGGCGCATGGCAGGTTATTTATTAGCAATATACTGAAATCTGGATCACGGATTAGGCCGATTTCACGGATTTTTTCTTCTTTGCGTCCTTGCGGCTTCGCGAGATATTTTTTCTCGCAAAGCCAGCGCCCACCTTCGGTCGGCAGGCCGTCCTGCCTTATTGTACTTCCACTTGCAAACAGCCATTCTTCTCTGTTTTTTCATTTTTCTCTTTCTTCTTCCTACTTCGGCCTAGGAGATTTTCCCGTGAAGAAATAGGTGGAATAAATAGGCTTTCTAGAGCCAAAGACTGTTTGAGCGCAGCGAGTTTCTTTGGGTCGCCTATTTATGGAGCATATTTTAGGGAAAAGATCCTCAGCCTTGTTTACCGACCGCAGGTGGGATTTTTTGTTTACATCAAGGCAAAAGAACGTAAAAGTTCAGCTATCAAGTTCGCTATTATTCATCGGATTGTTTTTCAGTACAAAAAGCATCTTATGAATTTCGTTAAGTAATTCAAGTCCAATGCTATTTTGAAGTTTTCTCTTTTCTTTTTGTCATTGCCACAAAAAGAAACAAAAAAGTCTAGACAAAAAGAAGCTTCCACGCGCAAGGCCAACGCCGGCCCGCC
>CAZRBW010000099.1:0-4734 GCA_964598395.1 uncultured Roseivirgaceae bacterium | reverse complement strand
TCGCAAGGATTCTAATTATTTCACCAACCTACTTTTTACTTTCTCAGCTAATGCAGCAGCCCATTCCTGATATATTTCTTTGGATGGATGCAACTTATCTGCCACTACCATTTCATTTCCATTTGCTCTATAAGCCTCGGTAATTTCGGTATAGTCAACCCCATACTCTTCGCAAAGCATCATTTTCATTTTATTAAATTGATCGATCTCCTTTGCAACTTTAGCTTTATCAGTATTCCTACCATCTGCAAAAGGCGTAACCGACCAATCTGGGATGGATACTACAAATACTCTCGAATTATCTCCTCCCGCAAACTTTATCGCTGTTTCTAGCAAATAGGCCAATTGCTCTTCATATTCCTCTACACTTCTACCTCTATATTGATTATTTACTCCTATCAACAAAGTCACTAAATCGTAACTTTCAGCCAAGTCTGTCCGCTCTTCTATCGCTTTAGTAAGTTCATCTGTAGTCCAGCCTGTACGAGCAATTATCAGTGGCGAGGCCACATTTAGGCTATCCATATTCAGCATGGCTACCAACTGATTTGGATAGCGATCGGCCTCAGCTACCCCCTCACCTATTGTGTAGGAATCGCCCAATGCCAAATAGCTATAAACTTGTGCTTGCAATGGGTTTGTAAAAATTAGTCCCAAAAAGGCGATTAACGAAAGAGCAAGTTTTTTCATATTACAGTAATTATTAAGTCAATTTCACTAGAGAGTTAAATATTAAAAGCTCAATTGACATATAGCAGTTCAAATTTTATATATTTCCTTCAAATTAACTATTAAGCTCGATGAATACTTTTCTTCTACGCAAGTCCTTCCTTTTTAGCTCCATTATTTCCATCATATTAATTTCTGCCTGCGAGCAGAATACACAAGAGCAAAACAATTTCCCATTTGAATATACTAGCCCTGAAAGCAAAGGGATGGCATCAGATTCTCTTGCAAATATTGATGAGCTATTCAATTTGGCTGTAGAGGATGAGTGGCTTGCAGGTGCAGTAGCATTAGTGGCTGTGGATGGCTCAATCGTATATGAAAAAGCTTTTGGCTACCGAAATATTAGCGAGCAGGACAGCATGGAAACAACGGACATTTTCCGCATTGCGTCCATGAGCAAGCCTATTACTTCTTTGGCTATTTTACAATTGCAGGAAGCTGGCAAACTCAATTTTGATGATCCATTGTCCAAGTATATTCCAGAGTTTGCCAATTCTCAGGTTCTCGATTCTATCAATCCATTGGACTCTAGTTACACAAGCAGACCAGCTAGTCAGGAAATTACTATTCATCATTTGTTGACGCATACTTCTGGCATTTCCTATGGCTTTGCGGACACTACCATGAATAAGCTATATGCAAAAGCAGGAATTATCGATCTCACTACCTTACGTCCGGTTACATTAGAAGAAAACATTGCTAAACTGGCACAATTGCCATTGAAACACGAACCGGGTGAAAGATGGTCTTATGGATTGAGCATCGACGTGCTGGGGCGGGTGGTTGAAGTAGCTTCGGGAATGCCATTCGATCAATATTTGGAGCAAAATATCTTTGAGCCACTAGGTATGGAATCAACAGGTTTTTACTTTGACGATAGCATGGCCGACCGACTTACGACTATGTATGCCAACCAACGTGATCCTAAATTAGTAGCTTTCCCAAATGACCCTGAAAGAGACCTTACGGGTGATTTTCCCATTCAAGGCGCCAAGAGCTATTTCTCAGGTGGAGGTGGTTTGAGCTCCACAGCGCATGATTATCTTAAATTTGCTCAAGCAATTTTGAATGGAGGCGAATTAAATGGCACTAGAATCATAAATGAAGAAACCCTGCAACATGCCAAAGAAAATAAAATAGGGGACCTGCAAGTAGGCAGAAATAAATTTACTTACGGCTATATGATTGTTCCGGAAAATGGAGATTTAAGATTTAACAGAACGCCAAATACCATTTCGTGGAGTGGCGCATTTCAAACTTCCTTTTGGATAGATCAGGAAAGAAAAACTGTAGGCATTATGCTAAGTCAGATGTATCCTTCATATCACCAAAGCAAGGTGTATAGCGGATTTGAGCAGGCTGTTAATGGGGCGTTTAAGGCTAATTTAGTTGAATAATCATGCAATATAGCTTTAGATTACAGCTATATAGGCGTACTCATCAATTCATCTTCACCTTATAAATAAAAGCAGGCGGGAGGTTAAATAGACAAAAGTCGATTTTGCAGTTGTGGAACACTTTTTCTATTTCTTTGTAATCGTATAGTGAATATTGATACTGGATAAATGTACCAGTGCTATGTAGCTTATTTTGTATATTCTCGTAAATCTTGTTTTTGAAGCTTGTTTCAAATAAAGCAAGTGGTAAACTCGAAATCACTACATCGAAATAATTATCATCCAATTGACTTAGTTTAGAAACGCATTCACCCTTTATTGTAAGTCGTGTATCTCTAATATCGCCAAGCAAAGCCGCCAAACCAGCGTGATTTTCATAAGTGTATAACTGTGAGTCGGGCGACATTCTACTCAAAATCTCCTTGGTGATTACACCATCTCCGGCTCCAAGTTCGAGCACGTTCAATCGCTTGCCAAAATCAATTCCCTTTATAATTTTTCTAGTCAGATAACCACTACTAGAAGCAATGCTTCCAATTTGCCTAATATTTCTAAGTCCTTCTACTGTAAATTTTGCTTTCATAAAATCATCTACTCAACCCATTATCAAACCTTAAATGCATCTGATTTAATACACATCTGATTTGTGTAGCTATATAACGTGTAAAAAACCAATTAATCAAAAATCACTTAAAATTTACCCAAAATTATAATTCAAAAAAAATTCATTGTTATAATTGGCAATAATCAATTATCAAGGGCACAATTCAAACTTAACTTGAAATTCTAAAGTTGATCCAGATTTCAATTAAATTTTATTCGCTCTCATACCCCTGAAAAGACCTTTTGAATCGCTATATTTAAGTAACCTTTATTGCTTGCATGCGGTTAAAATTAATTGCATCAATAGCTACATACTTAAAAATCCTATTCATAAAAACCTACATAATATGTCACAAAACAAAGATTATAGCTTATTCGATGATGTATGTGGTTTCGTAGATGAAGCTGCTAAACATCTCAATATTGACCCAGGTATGCTGGAGCAAATAAAGCTTTGCAATAGTATATATAAGTTCAGTTTTCCATTGAGGAAAGATAATGGAAGCTATGAGGTGCTTACAGGCTACAGAGTACAACACTCCCATCACAAACTTCCCGTAAAAGGCGGTATCCGCTATAGCGAGCATGTAAACGAGGACGAAGTAAAAGGTCTTGCTGCACTAATGACCTATAAATGTGCTCTAGTAAATATTCCATTTGGAGGTGCCAAAGGCGGTGTTCGTATCGATCCACTAAAATACAGTGCTGATCAATTAGAGAGAGTAACACGTAGGTACACTTCAGAGCTTATCAAAAAGCAATTTATCGGCCCAGCTATAGATGTTCCAGCTCCAGACTACGGCACAGGCGCAAGAGAAATGTCTTGGATAGTAGATACTTACGAGGCTTTCAATCCGAACGCCATAAATGGCAAAGGTTGCGTCACAGGAAAACCACTTTCCCAACATGGTATTGATGGACGAACGGAAGCCACTGGTATGGGCGTATTTATAGGTATCCGCGAGGCGGTAAGTGTAAAGGCCGATATGGATGAAATAGGACTTACCACAGGTATTCAAGGCAAAAGGGTAATCATACAAGGTTTGGGTAATGTTGGGTATTATTCAGCCAAATATTTACAAGAAGCAGGTGCCATCATTGTGGGCATTGCCGAATGGAACGGCGGTATTTTCGATGAAAGCGGAATTGATATTAAGGAAATTAAAGAATACCAGGTCAAAAACAAAGGCTTCAAAGGCTACGGTAAGGGTGAATTTATAGAAGATAGCAAAGTCCTCCTTACCTACGAATGTGATATTTTAGTGCCCGCTGCATTGGAAAATCAGATTACCATGGAAAATGCTAAAGATGTAAAGGCAAAAATTGTAGCAGAAGCAGCAAATGGTCCAGTAACTCAAGATGCTGAAAAAGTCCTCCTCAAAAACAACATCATGGTAATCCCTGATATGTATTTGAATGCGGGAGGTGTTACAGTATCCTACTTCGAATGGCTCAAAAACTTATCCCGTGTTTCTTTCGGTAAGATTGAAAAACGCTACGATATGCAGAAATTCTCGGCTTTGCTTGAAAGCATAGAGAAAACTACAGGAGATAGCTTTACCGATCAGCAAAGACAAATTTTAACTCAAGGAGCTACCGAACGCGATTTGGTGAATTCGGGCTTGGAAGAAACAATGGTAAATGCCTATCATAGTATGAATGAAATGCGAAAACAAAAGAACATCCAATCACTCCGCACAGCAGGTTTTATACTTGCCTTAGAGAGAATCCACATTAGCTATGCAGATCTTGGCATTTTCCCTTGATATTATAAATCACACAAAAACTACCTAATCGAAAGCGGAAATGTTAAAAAGCATTTCCGCTTTTTTTTCCAAGACAATAGAATAAAGTCAGAGTTTGGTTTCAAATTCTGCGATTAAAAACTGCACTCTTTTACATACAAAGCGATACTTATGAATTTATTCAAGTCATTGAATTTTAAAGCTGTTTGGAAGTTTTCTTCTTACTTTTTGTCATTGCCACAAAAAGTAAGCAAAAAAGT
>CAZRBW010000098.1:0-4761 GCA_964598395.1 uncultured Roseivirgaceae bacterium | reverse complement strand
GCCTCGCGGCGCTAGATCCTAAGTCTAGTGCGTCTACCAATTTCGCCACATCCGCGGCTTTCTAAATGAGTGTGCAAATGTAGTGTATATTTTTTATTTGTCTAATATTTTCTCAAAAAAAATTGTTTAATCTTACATCAAATTGATACCGAATAACATGGTTAATATAGATCCAGAAGTAGAAAAGAAGGAAATCATTAGTGCGTATAGAAAACTTTTAAGGCACGCAAAGCCATTTTTGAAAGAAGGGGATGCCAAATTAATAAAAAAGGCCTTTAATTATTCTTTAGAGGCACATAGAGGCATGCGCAGGAAATCAGGTGAGCCTTATATTTTCCATCCCATTTCGGTTGCCCTTATTGCCATTGATGAAATAGGTCTTGGCACTACAGCGATCATATCTGCCCTTATGCACGATGTCGTTGAAGATACTGACATAGAGATAGAAGATATTAGTAGAGAGTTTGGGCCAAAAGTAGCGCGTATTATAGATGGCCTTACTAAGATCTCGGGTGTTTTCGAATATGGCACGAGCGCCCAAGCTGAGAATTTTAGAAAAATGCTTCTTACCCTTTCTGAGGATGTAAGGGTTATATTGATAAAGCTGGCAGATCGTCTTCATAATATGCGGACTTTGGACAGCATGCCTCAAAACAAGCAATTGAAGATTGCTTCGGAGACCATCTATCTTTATGCGCCATTAGCCCATCGCTTAGGACTTTATTCAATGAAAACTGAGCTTGAAGATCTTTATCTCAAGTTTACCGATCCCGAAAAATATACTGAAATTAGTGAGGCTATAAATGAAACTAAAGCGGCTAGAGACAGATTTATTCGCTCCTTCATAGCCCCAATCCAAGGTGAATTGAATAAAATGAATCTGGACTTCATCATCAAAGGAAGACCTAAGTCTATCTTCTCAATTTGGAATAAAATGAAAAAACAGAAAATTCCATTTGAAGAAGTTTACGATCTATTCGCCGTACGTATTATTATAGAAACTCCACCTGACAATGAAAAGGCAGCTTGCTGGCAAGTGTATTCTATAGTCACAGATTATTATAAGCCTAATCCAGACCGACTTCGTGATTGGATTTCTACCCCTAAAAGCAATGGTTATGAGTCGCTGCATACTACGGTGATGAGTAAAACGGGTCAATGGGTGGAAGTGCAAATCCGTACCTCCCGCATGGACGATATAGCTGAAAAGGGCTATGCAGCTCATTGGAAGTATAAGGCTTCGGGACAGGAACAAGGCTCTGGATTGGATAAGTGGATTACAAAAGTGAGAGAACTTTTAGAAACTAATGACACTAATGCTATTGAATTTGTCGATGATTTTCGATCGAATCTTTTCCACGACGAAGTTTTCGTTTTTACACCTAAAGGGGAATTAAAAGTATTGCCAAATGGTGCCACTGCTTTAGATTTTGCCTTTGAAATACATTCAGAAGTTGGTGCCAAATGTTTAGGAGCAAAAGTGAATCAGAAATTGGTGCCTATAAATTATGTGCTGAATAATGGCGATCAAATAGAAATTCTGACATCTACAAAGCAAAAGCCAAGTGAGGATTGGTTGCGCTTTGTAGTTACATCCAAAGCCCGTAGCAAAATCAAGGAAACCTTGAAAGAGGAAAAGCGGGAGGTTGTAGAAATGGGTAAAGAAATAGTCGAACGCAAACTCAAGCATTTGAAGGTACCTTTTACTCATGAAATTGCCAATCAGCTGAGGGCTTATTTCGATGCCAAAACGGTATTCGATTTCTATTATATGGTAGGCAAGGGGAAAATTGATTCTAAAGATGTTAAGAAATTTAAGGAACTCCGTGTCAAAAATCTCAAATCGTCTAAGCCAGATATATCTGATGCCAAGTCATTCGAAAGTAATCTTACCGAACTTACCGGTAAAAAGCGAGATCAATTGCTCATAGGAGAAGATCTAGATGTCATTGACTACACATTAGCAAAATGTTGTAATCCAATTCCTGGCGATACTGTATTCGGTTTCGTTACCATAAACGAAGGAATCAAAATACACCGTACCAACTGCCCCAACTCTGTAGAACTATTATCAAATCATGGAAATAGAGTTGTCAAGGCAAAATGGACGAGTCAGCAAGAAATTGCGTTTTTGGCCGGATTACGAATTATTGGCACTGATAGGGTTGGCTTGATGAACGATGTCACAAGTATTATTTCAAGTGAACTCAAGGTTAATATTCGATCTATTACCATAGAGACAGATCAAGGAATTTTTGAAGGGACAATTATGCTTTACGTAAATAATACAGAGCATTTAGAGCAATTGATGATGAAACTAAAGAATGTGCTGGGTGTTACTAGAGTGCAGCGATTCGATAATTCACCAGAGATCAATCAATAATTCTAAGTCATTTCTGATATACAGACAAGCCGCGGATACCGCTTGTCTGTAATAAATTATATATTTGCATTTAAGTTAAAATCATGGCATTAAACGAGACAATATTTTCGGAAGTAAAAAAGATTTTCACTGCTTATCTTGAAAATAAGTCCTTAAGAAAGACGCCAGAGAGATATGCGATTCTGGAAGAAATTTATTCTAGGTCTGGCCATTTCGATGTTGAGTCACTCTATATAAGTATGAAGAATAAAAATTATAGAGTGAGCAGAGCTACTGTTTACAATACCTTGGATTTATTGGTAGAATGTGATTTGGTGAGTAAGCATCAGTTTGGCCAAAACTTAGCACAATACGAAAAGTCCTATGGATACAAGCAGCATGACCACCTTATATGTACTGATTGCCATCGGGTAGTTGAATTCTGTGACCCACGAATTCAAAACATTCAAACTACAGTTGGTGATCTATTAAAGTTTAATGTTCTGCATCATTCGCTTATTCTCTATGCATCATGTGCAAATTCGGTATGCGAGCATAGAAAAACTGCCAAGAGTTAAATTAAATCCTCGTTGATTTAGCACAATTCGTTAATAAGGATAAACAAAATCAAAATTATGGATTTTACCTCAAGTTTAAGTAATAACATATTAACCCTTTCTTTGGACGGTGATTTAATTGGAGAAGAAATTGGTCAATCTTTGATGTCTGAGATCAATGATCATATTCATAAAGGTGTTAGGCATTGCATCATAGATATCTCAAAAGTTCGCTACGTCAATAGCAGTGGTATAGGATTATTGATTACCGTTCTTACAAAGTTTCGAAATAAGGGTGGCGATTTGATTTTAATTCAGCCATCTTCGCACGTTCAAAAGTTATTAATCATCACAAAACTTAATGCTATTTTCACAATAAGTGAATCGATGGATGAGGCATTAAATAAATTAAAAGGCTAAGAATAAAATGAAAATAAATGTCTTGCTTGGATTGCAATATGGAGACGAAGGGAAGGGTAAAATCGTAGATTTCCTTGCTCCTAAATTTAACATGGTTGCCAGATTCCAAGGTGGTCCAAATGCTGGTCATACTCTAGAATTTGACGGCAAAAAGCATGTTTTACACCAGATACCTTCTGGAATATTTAGATCAGACATCCAAAACCTTGTTGGCAATGGAGTTGTGTTGGATCCAGTTATTTTA
Source organism: uncultured Roseivirgaceae bacterium (assembly GCA_964598395.1). GTDB lineage: Bacteria > Bacteroidota > Bacteroidia > Cytophagales > Cyclobacteriaceae > CAXBDP01. Next base: position 1,178 of record CAZRBW010000098.1, on the reverse strand, counting down.
AAGAGAGAAATTCAAGCGCTAGAAAAGATGGGGCTTGATCTTACCAAAAATCTCTTCTTGTCCAAAAAAGCCCAAATTATCCTTCCTACCCATAGGCTTCTTGATGCTGCTTATGAAAAGGCAAAAGGAGATAAAAAAATTGGATCAACTTTAAAAGGTATAGGACCAGCCTATCAAGATAAAATAGGCAGACATGGTTTGAGACTTGGCGATATGCAATCACCCAATTTCAATAGTCTTTACCAAGAGCAAGTGCAAAGACACTTATCGATTTTAGAATATTATAAACATGAATTCAACTTAGAGGAACTCGAACAAGAATTCTTCTCAGCAATCGAATACATTTCCAATTACCCAATTGTAGATAGCGAATATATGGTGAATAACGCCCTAAAGAATGGTGAAGCCATTCTAGCAGAAGGCGCTCAGGGTTCACTTTTAGATATAGATTTTGGAAGTTATCCATTTGTAACTTCCTCTTCCACCATGACTGCGGGAGCTTGTGTTGGGTTAGGCGCAGCGCCTCATTCAATAGGCGAAGTGTATGGTATAGTAAAGGCCTATACTACAAGAGTGGGTAGTGGGCCATTCCCAACGGAACTACATGATGAAGTAGGGGAAAAGCTAAGAAAGGAAGGAAACGAGTTTGGCTCCACTACTGGTCGTCCTCGAAGATGCGGGTGGCTGGATCTTCCTGCACTGAAGTACGCTATTATGATCAACGGAGTCACACAGCTATTTTTAATGAAAGCTGATGTCCTCAATAGCTTTGAGGAAATAAAGGTATGTACTCACTATAAGCTAGCTGATGGTACACTTACGGATCAATTACCATTCGAAATGGGCAAAGAGCCACTAGAGCCTCAATATGTAAGTCTGAAAGGATGGAACCAAGACTTGAATAATTTCAGAACTTATGATGCACTACCGCATAATCTAAAAGATTATGTAAAGTATATAGAGGAAGCTCTTTCATTACCAATAAACTTGATTTCTATAGGCCCAGATAGGACTCAAACTATTCTGAAATAGGTCTAGTAAATCTTTTTCACTCTACATCAGCTCTCTACAGTATTATTAGAAAATACTTTTGGGAATGTTTGCTAAAACGAGAGCTGATGTATTACCTTTGTCCTCCCATCAGGCGGATGGCGGTATAGAAAAGGAAAGAGTGAGAA
>CAZRBW010000097.1:0-5537 GCA_964598395.1 uncultured Roseivirgaceae bacterium | reverse complement strand
ATGCCAAATATACCATTCCAAATCTTGGCAAAGGCTTCATGTAATTTATGTTTAGTTTTACATGAAATTAGTATTTATTTCCGAATCAAAGCAGAGAAATGATCGTAGTAATTCAGCGCACAAGTGAAGCAGCAGTGAAAGTGGATGGTGAGGTAATTGGGCAAATCGCCAAGGGTTTATTGATCTTGCTTGGAATAGAAGAGGCAGATGGGCAAGAGGATATTGAGTGGCTCAGTAAGAAAATCCTGAACCTAAGAATATTCGAAGATGAAAATGGCGTGATGAACAAAAGTCTGCTTGAAATTGATGGCGAACTCTTGGTTGTGAGCCAGTTTACCCTGCATGCCAGCACCAAAAAGGGCAATCGGCCAAGCTATATCAAAGCCGCCAAGCCTGATATTGCCATCCCATTGTACGAACAATTTGTGGAAACCATTCAGCTTGGGCTAGGTAAGCAAGTAGCCACCGGTTCCTTCGGTGCCGACATGAAGGTGAGTCTGGTAAATGATGGTCCAGTTACGATTATTATAGACAGTAAAGACAAAAAATAATGGCGGAACTAAGCATAAAAGAGGCGCAGGCGAAAGTGGACGAATGGATAAAAACCATTGGCGTTCGATATTTCAATGAATTGACCAATATGGCCATTCTCACCGAAGAAGTGGGTGAGGTAGCACGGATTATCTCTAGGAAATATGGTGAGCAATCTTTTAAGGAAGGTGAATCGGATGCAAAGCTGGCGGATGAATTTGCAGATGTGCTTTGGGTGCTAATGTGCTTGGCAAATCAAACGGGAGTGGATTTGGAAGATGCTTTCAGGAAGAATCTGGAAAAGAAAACCGATCGGGATAAAAATAGACATAAGGACAATCAGAAATTACAATAATATGCTTTTAAAGAGATTGCTAGTATTTTTTGTGGGCTTTTTGCTTTTGCAAGCTTGTGCGGAGCGGGAGGAAGCTATTGATCAAGTTGCCTATGCGCAAGAAATGAATGATTGGCTCAAAAGCAGATTTAATACTTTGAATGCGCCTGATGGATGGCTTTCATTGGTAGGCTTGGAATGGTTGGAAGAAGGTGAAAATACTCTTGGCGGGGGTGAGGAGAATGACTTAAAAATTGCTGGTGATAATGTGCCCGATCAGTTGGGTACACTCGTACTGGAAAATGAGAAAGTGAGGATTTTCCCAATAACTGACAGCCTGATGACCATAAATGGAGAAAATATCGAGAATGGCCAAGTAATTTGGGCAAAAGGTGAGGCAACATCTATTGTGGAGCTTGGAAATATTTCCTTTTTGGTAATAGAGAGGCAAGGTAAAGTTGGATTACGAGTGCGTGATAGTAGAAGCAAAATGCTGCGAGCATTCCAAGGCACAGACTTTTTTCCAGTGGATCCAGTTTGGCGTAAAGTGGCTACGTTCAAACCATATGAAGGAGGTAAAGAGCTGAAAGTACAAAATATCATCGGCACCGTAGAAACGCAGATTAGCCCAGGCTATCTGGAGTTTAGTCATGATGGCAGCGATTATCAATTAGATGTAATCATCGAAGACGATCAGTATTTTATCATTTTTGGTGACTTGACCAATGGCGAAGAAACTTACGGTGCAGGCAGATATATGTACACCACTTTTCCAGATGAAAACAATAAAGTGGTGCTCGATTTTAATAAGTCCTACAGCCCGCCCTGTGTATTTACTGAATTTGCAACCTGCCCATTACCCCCGCAACAAAATATGCTTCCAATAGCCATACCAGCAGGAGAGCTTACCTATGGAGAGCATTGAGAAGGAATGGCTAAAATGCTGGCGCACGCGTTATGTAATGGTAAGTCCCTACGGGACTCAAAACCATTGATAAATCGATTACAAAACCCTCAATTTCCCATTTTCAAAAACAGGCAAAATTGGGAATAGATCGAATTGGAGGCAAAATTTCATGTCTTTTTCTAAGCCCAATCGACTGAGCCTTAGGTAATGTGAGGATTTTTGTAAGTAGCTAAAGAGGTCGTATTTGGCTAATTGGATTAGTGATTGCGTAGCCAACGCAGCATCACATTCTATTTTATGTGTTCTGCTGAGATCTTCCACCAATGATCCTGCAAAGAGGCTATCTTCCATACTGAATTTTCCCTTCCAACCTGCACATACTATTACTACAGATTCTTCTTTATCTCTGAGGTAATTGGCGACAGTTTTAATATTAAGAAAGGAACCCACTACTACTTGCTTGGCGGTATGTGCTGCCATAGTAAGTGCTACCGTGCCATTGGTGGTAGTCATGGCAATTTTCCTCCCGCTATATTTACCTTCCAAGTAGTGGTAGGGACTATTTCCCAAATCAAAGCCTTCTACCTTTTCACCATTTCTTTCTCCAGCCAATACATAGCCTTGATCCTTTAGCGCAATACATTCCTCCAATTTTGCCACAGGTACTATATGATCCACGCCATTTGCCAAGGCAGTAACGATGCAAGATGTAGCTCGAAATATATCTGTAACCACCACAATTTTTCCCTGCAAATCATGCAAGTGCATTAGCTCAGGACTTAAACAAACTTCAATTTCGGTGTTGGATTGCAAGGTGATAGCCAATTGATCTAAATGAGAGTTGTACTTAATTGCCTTTGTAAAGTGGGAATTTCTCTATCCGAGCTTTCAGGTTCTTATTGCGCACTTGAATGTAAATTTCAGTGCCAGGTGCTGCAGAATCAGTTTTCACATAACCCATACCAATGCCCACGCCCATAGAAGGTGAACTTGTGCCGGATGTTACTTCACCAATTACTTCGCCTGCGCTATTTACAATTGGATAATGTGACCGTGGAATGCCTCTATCTTCCATGATAAAGCCAATAAGCTTGCGACTCACACCGGCAGCTTTTATCTCGGCTAGTTTGTCAGAAGCAATAAAGTCTTTGGAGAATTTGGTAATCCAGCCTAGGCCAGCTTCCAGCGGATTGGTTTCGTCGGTGATGTCATTGCCATATAAGCAATAGCCCATTTCCATACGCAAAGTGTCACGTGCACCAAGGCCGATAGGTTTGATGCCATAATCTGCTCCAGCTTCCATTATAGCATTCCAAGTGGCTTCGGCTTTGTCGTTTTTCACGTAGATTTCGAATCCTCCCGCGCCAGTGTAGCCAGTTGCCGATATAATCACATACTCCACGCCAGCCATTGGGCCTACTACGAAATGGTAAAATTTGATTTCTGATAGATTAACCGTTGTAAGCTTTTGCAATGTGGCTATTGCCTTCGGGCCTTGTACCGCAAATAGCGAATACTCATCAGACAGATTTTTAATTTCTGCGCCTACCTTTTCATTTTGCTTGCTTACCCATGCCCAGTCTTTATCAATATTGCCGGCATTTACTACCAAAAGGTATTTTTCATCAGCAATTTTATAGACAAGCAAATCATCTACAATGCCTGCATTTTCATTGGGCATGCATGAATATTGCGCTTGCCCATCTATCAATTTGCTAGCATCGTTGCTGCTGATAAGTTGAATAAGATCGAGGGCTTTTGGGCCGGTAATTAAAAACTCGCCCATGTGGGAAACGTCAAAAATACCTACCGCTTCGCGAACAGTTTTGTGTTCTTCGATATCAGAGCTATAGCGAACAGGCATATTGTATCCAGCAAAAGGAACCATTTTGGCACCAAGATTTTGATGCAGATTATTAAGGGCAACAGTTTTTAATTCCATTATATCATTATTTGATATCCAAAGGTAAAAGCGGGAGGTGGATTCGCCAAGTAATTGGAATTAATAAGGCAATTTGTAGCCAATTGCTGCCAAATCCTCAGCAGTCATTTCCACCACTGAAACTTTCAATTTGATATCCTCAGTTGGTTTATTACTTCTATCGCGATCTACTGCTACAATCGCATCAATGATGTCCATTCCCTTAATCACCTGGCCAAAAATGGTATAGTCACCATCCAATCGATGCACACCATCTTTGTTTTGCACGATGTAGAATTGGCAGGCTGCGGATAGCTTATCTGGATTATCATCTCGGCCAGCTCCTACAGCTCCGTAAATGTGAGTAAGGCTATCTACAAATTCTGGTTCTAGCAAGTAGGGAGAATCTCCAAAACCTTCCTCGGTATCCGGACAGCCACCTTGAGCTACAAAATTTGGGATTACCCTATTGAAAGTAAGCGAATCCCAATATCCTTGACTTGCCAGGTCAATAAAGCTTTGCTTGTGATTGGGAGTTTCTTCATATAGCCAAATATATACCTCGCCAAGTCGAGTTTCAATTTTGCCTATTTGATAGGTTTGCTGCTGCTGACATGAGCTTAAAACTAAGAAGAGCCCAAGCGAGAATAATAGATTTTTCATGGTTTATATATTTTCAATAAATATAGAATTGAAAATATGCTTGGGCAATTTTTTATAGTATAGACTTACCTCAACTCTCCTTATTCATTATAACTCACAGCTTATACCTAAGTATTTTTTCATTCATATGATCCACTCCATAGATAAAGCCATTAGTTTCATCTACTGTAAAACTGATTAAGTATTCTGGTATAATGAGTTTTTGGAGAGGATTGCCTTTGTAGTCAAATACATGAATTTCTGTTTGATTTGAAACCTTGTAGTATTCTGACTCTTTCTGATTCCTGTATAAGGCATAGAATTGGTTTTCCCCAGCGAATATGCCCATATAGTAATAGAAACCTTCCTCAGGCTCTTCTTCATTCTTCATTACTGCGGCATCGAACTCATCTACATAATTTCCATTTGTGATGGTTCTATACAGTTGTAAATCTTTTGTGAATAAATCTATTCGGTCGAAGCGCGACATGGCAGAAATAAACTCGCCACTAGGCGTAATGGCTAAATGATCCATATAGATAAAATAGAGTTGAGGGCCAATCATTTGCTCGCCATTAATCAATTTTGGTTGTAAACCGCTGTCAAAAACTATACTATCGGTGATTGGATTATACCCTTTAAGTCTGGATTTTTCGGTAGCCATATATCCTTGGTTACCTACCAAAAGCCCATCATTTATTGTAAAAACTTGTTGATCTAAGCCACTACTTGGGCTAAGTCTTATTTCATTGTCAAATACAAGTTTATCCTCCTTAAGCGATTCAAATAAAGAAACCTGCTTTAAGTGATATCTACGATAGTCAAAGAGCCACACTTTATAATCATTTTCACGAAAAGTGAATTGACCACTATATTTTGGTGAAACAAATGCATTTGGAGAATCACCTGTTCTACCTATATGGCCAAGATGCTCTAGATTATTTGAATTATAGACACTCCAAATCCTCTCATCATCCATTAAGTTCAGCATTAATAATGTATCTATCATGCTAACTGAAAACCCTTTGATTTCATCTGTAAGAATTAATTCTCCACTCAGTGTTTTCTCTTCAGGAAATTTTTCAATCTCAATTAATTTCTTCTCTTGGGTCTTTTCGACCTCAGTCAATTTCTCTTCAGGTTGTGAAGAGCATGCGGCAAGGAACACGAGGAGGAATAATAGTTTAATGGAACTCATATAT
>CAZRBW010000096.1:0-5658 GCA_964598395.1 uncultured Roseivirgaceae bacterium | reverse complement strand
GATTTTAGAATCCACCTCTCCACTTGTATGTTTTCGATACTTTGTCGATTGCTACCACATAAGCAGCTATACGCATCGGAATATTGTATTGCTGACTGGCCTTATACACGTTGTCGAAGGCATCTTTCATAATCCTGTCGGATCTACGGTTTACTCGCTCACCCGTCCATTTGTAGCCAAGGCGGTTTTGTACCCATTCGAAGTAAGATACTGTAACACCTCCCGCATTTGCCAAGATATCGGGCACAGCCATAATACCTTTTTCATTGATAATAGCATCTGCTTTGTGCGAAGTAGGGCCGTTTGCTCCTTCTACAATTAATTTTGCCTTGATTCTATCTACGTTATTAGCTGTAATTACATCTTCTTTCGCAGCAGGCACAAGCACATCTACTTCCAATGTAAGTAACTCTTCACCATCAATTTTCTCAGCTCCATTAAATCCCTCCAAGCTTCCATTTTTGCTGTTTCGGTATTCTATTGCCTTCGTAATATTGATGCCTTTTTCATTGTAATAAGCTCCCGACACATCAGAAATTGCCACGATTTTCACGCCTCTTTCTTCTAAAAGCAAAGCCGCAAATGAGCCTACATTTCCAAAGCCTTGCACTGCACAAGTAGCTTGGTAAGGATTGATTCTCAGCTTTTCCATCGCCGCTAATGCAGAAACCATCACGCCACGACCCGTTGCTTCTGTACGCCCAAGTGAGCCTCCCAAAACAAGTGGCTTACCTGTAACTACAGCGTTCACCGTCATACCATGAGCTTTGGAGTATTCATCCATCATCCATGCCATTTCTCTTGGGCCAGTACCCATATCTGGCGCTGGAATATCTTTATCTGGACCGATCACGTTAAGCATCGCGCGAGTATAAGCCCTTGTCAAACGTTCCATTTCACCAGCGCTCATTTGGCGAGGATCACATTTTATGCCTCCTTTAGCACCACCATATGGAATATCCACAACTGCGCATTTCCAAGTCATCCAGGCTGCCAATGCCTTAACTTCATCGATAGTTACATCCATATCGTAACGAATGCCGCCTTTTGCAGGACCTAAGATATTGGAGTGAGTCACACGGATTCCTTCAAAAACTTCGACTTTTCCATTGTCCATTGTTACAGGCAAGGAAACTATCACTTGCTGGGCAGGTGATTTTAATACATTATAAATTTCTTGATCTAATCCCAGTATTTCAGTAGCCACGTTGAAACGCGACATCATACTGTCGAAAGGATTTTCTTTATCCTTAATTGGGGCGGGTTCTTTGTAAGCCATATTAGGGTTTTATATTTTGTCAATGATTGCTTGTGCAATAATAACGGTGCAATATTAATGGGTTTTTTTACTTTATGTTAGTGCCTTTATAAGATTTTCAAAAAGGTGGCGATGAACGGTGAAGAAAGTAACAATCCGTCGAATCGGTCGAGAAATCCTCCATGCCCTGGGATCGATCGGCCAGAATCTTTGATATCAATGCTTCGCTTAAATAGTGACTCTACCAAATCGCCATAAGTGCCTGCAATTACGATGATTGTAGCCACCCCTATCCATTCGAATAGGGACAAACTATCTGTAAAATGCGCCAATGCCATTGAAATGATTATTGCCGAAACAGCCCCTCCCATAAATCCCTCCCAAGATTTCTTAGGCGACACCCGTTCAAATAGTTTTGTTCGACCGAATTTAACACCTGCAAAGTAAGCTCCTGAATCACTCGCCCAGTGAAGGAAAAGAATGCCTAAAACTAATTGCCAATCGAACTTTCCCGAAGGACTAAAAGCACTCACATTTAATAATCCGAATGGTACAGCTACGTAAAAAGTGCCTAAAAATGTAAAGGCTATATTCGTAAATGGCTTTCGTTCGGTCTTCTTATAAAGCTTAATAAAGAAGGTAACGGACATCACCGGAAAAAGTGCGAAATAATATTCGGATGGAAATATTTGCTTTTCAATGAGAAAAGTGAGGCAAAAAAAGGTAAGACCCGACACCGTTCCCCAGAATTTAAGCGGCACATTTCCGTCCATAAAAAGGAGTCGATAAAACTCCAGCTGGGTGAAAATACAAATCACCATAAATATCCCAAAATAAGCCCATTCACTATAGGCGACACATGCTATTACAAGTATGCCACCAATCAAGGCCGTAATAATTCGCTGGGTAAGGTTATTGTACCTATTCAAATAGGATATCATCTGTGATTATTTTCATGGCCTTCAATACTTCGTCTGTCTTTACCAACACCTCGTAATTTCCAAAATTATTATAAAGTGAGTCCCGCTTATTAACTACAACAGGCGTAAGTCCACTATCTTCCAAAACCGCCTTTACAATTTCAGCTCTGTGGGGCATTCCCGAAGAGTATACTTTCTGCCAATTTTCCATTCGGTTTGCCCGGATTTTTCTTAAAATATTGAATAAAGAGATAAGAAACTACAAGGAATATAATAAGTGCTGGAGCTACTGCTTCTAGTGGTACACTTTCAGTATCTTCTATGTCCATGGGGATGGCTCCTTTCTGATATAATGCCACCAATAAAATAGTAAAGCCATTGTTTACAAAATGCGCCGCAATAGGATACCATAAATTACCCGAGATCACGTAAATATATCCAAAAAGTGCCCCCAAAATCACTCTTGGCAAAAAGCCAAAAAACTGCATGTGAATGGCACTAAATATAATGGCCGACAACCAAATGGCAATATGCTTATTATTCAGTAGGCCTTTAAATATATTTTGTAATACACCTCTAAATAAAAACTCCTCGCCTATAGCAGGTAAAATTGCCACAACTACAAATGCTAAAATAAGCTCTGTATTGGTTTCAGTTTTAACCAAATATTCAGTAAGTCTAGCCAGATTATCTTCCTGTGCTCTTGCCCATTGCTCAAAACCGCTCATGAATTCTGGAAAATTCATATTCATGTTCCAAGTAATAATAACAGAATTGACCACCATAAATACGACCACTCCAAAAGCCACTAACAGAAAGGGTGCTACAGACAAATTATCTCTATAGGAAAGATCATTGAAAGTCAATTTTCCTTCCGATCTTAAATACAGCCAAGGTGCAACGATAAACATCACAAATGCAGTAACTCCTTGAATAAGAAATAATATTATGCGGGAGGATGGGTAATTTTCTGGATTGCTCATCAGATTGGGCAATTCCATAAATGGCGCATTAAAAAAGGGCAAAGCGACAATTAAACCCAAAAATTGGCCTACAAACAGGCCACCCATTACAAAGAAAATTAACTTAAAGAAGGAACGCCAGCCGGCATTCAATAGCGGATGATTAGTATTATTGCTCATAAACGCTGTAAATTTACACGAAATTTCAAATTCTACTTGGTTAAGATAGGAAACATTGAGCTGGGAGAGTTCCCGTTGTTGCTGGCACCTATGGAAGATGTGTCGGATCCGCCATTCCGTGCTGTATGCAAAGAGAGTGGTGCTGATCTGATGTACACTGAGTTTATCTCCTCCGAAGGGCTTATTCGCGACGCGATAAAGAGCCGTCAGAAATTAGATATCTTTGAAGAGGAGCGTCCGATTGGTATACAAATATTTGGAGGCGATGAGGATGCAATGAAGCTTTCCGCTCAAATAGTAGCCGCTACAGGTCCAGATTTAGTGGATATAAATTTCGGTTGCCCAGTGAAAAAGGTGGTCTGCAAAGGCGCTGGGGCAGGTGTACTCAAAGACCTCCCGCTTATGGTTCGTCTCACCGAAGCTGTAGTAAAAGCGACTGATCTGCCTGTAACGGTAAAAACACGCCTCGGCTGGGACGAAAGTTCTAAAAACATCGAAGAAGTAGCCGAAAGACTGCAAGATATTGGCATCAAAGCCTTGAGTATCCACGGCAGAACACGGATGCAAATGTATAAGGGCGAAGCAGATTGGACATTGATCGCCAAAGTCAAAAACAATCCTCGCATCCAAATTCCTATTTTTGGTAATGGAGATATCGACAGTCCAGAAAAAGCCTTGGAGTATAGAAACAGATATGGAATAGATGGAATAATGATTGGCCGAGCTGCTATTGGTTACCCTTGGATATTCCGCGAAATCAAACATTACTTTGCTACTGGCGAGCATCTAGCTGCTCCAACTTTAGATGAGCGGGTGGATATTGCCATGAAACACCTCAATTTCTCTATTCGCTGGAAAGGCGAGAAATTAGGTATTTTAGAAATGCGCAGGCATTACACCAATTACTTCAAAGGTTTTCCAAACTTCAAACCTTATCGGACGAGGTTGGTTCAAAGTGATAGCTATCAAGAAGTATTGGAAATACTACACGAAATAAATCACGTCTATCGCTCGGAATATGCGATTGTGTAAATGAACAAAGATCAAGACGCTCCGAGCCTTTTGGCTTGGTCACTCCTTATCATTCTGGCATTAGTTTGGGGCACATCCTTTATTTTAATTAAGAAAGGATTACAATTTTACTCCCCTGTAGAGTTGGGCGCTTACAGGATATTCAGCGCATCCATAGTGATGTTGCCAATAGCTATCAAGCAAATAAGAGGCTTAGTTCCTCGCCAAATCAAATGGCTGATTATAGCAGGATTTACAGGAAGTTTTTTGCCCGCTTTTCTATTTGCTATTGCTCAAACAAATCTGGATAGTTCGGTTTCTGGAGCACTTAATGCGCTTACTCCCATTTTTGCTTTGCTGCTTGGCGCACTATTATTCCACCAAGCTATTTTGAAAAAGAGCCTTTTGGGTATTTCCATCGGCTTTGTTGGTACATTGATTTTAATTTTCACGGGATCAGGAGGTGCTATTGGAGATTTGAATCTGCATGTATTTTATGTAATTGCAGCTACTTTTTGCTATGGACTAAATGTAAATATTATCAAATACAAACTGCCCAAAATTAGACCTTTTGCCATTGCCAGCATCTCAATTTCATTTATGATGCCCATCTCTGCCGTTATGCTTTTTGGTTTCACGCCCTTCTATTCACATGTACAAGAAGGAAAAGCAGCAATTGAAGCATTGGGATACATTACACTACTTGGTGTAGTTGGAACAGGGTTTGCGCTGATCTTATTCAATAAGCTGGTGCAGCTTACCAATCCAATTTTCACAAGTACTGTCACCTACATCATTCCGATTGTTGCGCTATTCTGGGGAATTATCGACGGAGAAAAACTATTGATTGGTCAAATATTAGGTATGTTGGCCATTATCATTGGCGTATTTATCGCCAACCGCAAAACGAAAGTGAATATTAGTAATGCGCAGGTTGCGGTAAATTCTTCTAGTAATAAGAATGTTTAAGGAAGAGTTTAGATTGTGAATCTTTTATTATGCATTCTTTTCGATACTAGTTGTTTACAAATTTATTAAATCATTGAATGTCAGTAATATATAAATATTCACACGCGTGCACCAGCGTTACGTTAACCAACGGTAAGCTTTACACAATTTGAGTATCGCAAATACAAAAAGCTGTTTATGAATTTCTAGAAGAAAATGGGTTTAAATGCTATTTGAAAGTTTTCTTCTTACTTTTTGTCATTGCCACAAAATGTAAGCAAAAAAGTCTAGACAAAAAGAAGCTTCCGCGCACAAGGCCAGCGCCGGCCCGCCTTTTTGTCCTCCTACCCTCAATCAGCCATTCTTCATTGTTTTTTCT
>CAZRBW010000095.1:0-5923 GCA_964598395.1 uncultured Roseivirgaceae bacterium | reverse complement strand
AATAAAAAATTGACAGGCCTGAAAAAAAGCTATAAAAAAAGGGCAATGCATAGTGCACCGCCCTCATCATCAACCAAAAAAAATCAAACAAACTATCTGCCCATTCTCATCATTGTGTTCATTCCACCTCTTTGTTGCTGTTGATTATTACCACCAAAGTTTCTGAGGTTGTATGTAAATGTGAGCATGAAATATTGTTGTAACACCGTGGTGTTTCTGTCTTCAATAGAGATATCCGAAATAGTACGGCTAATTGCTTGGTTTTGACCGAGTGCATCAAAAACTGATAGCTTCAATTCGCCTTGATCTTTTGCAAAGAATTTTCTACCAATTTCGGCATTTAGCAACCATACTGACTGGTTGAATTCCTCACCCAAACCTCTATACAATTGATGGGCGGTTGTATTGGTAACAAACCATTTGCCTGCAAATCTGTAAAAGAATCGGAATGAACTTACTTGTGTAAAGAAATCATTATCAGCATTTTGATTCAAGCTACTTTCTACAAAGTTGTAATTCGCAGTAGATGAAAGCGTGAAATCTAGGTTCTCACTTATATTGCTACTCAAGGTAAGGCCTTGGCTCACAGTTGTGTTCCTGTTGAAGTTTTTACGACCGTTTACAATACCTGGAATTTGACTATAAGTAACAGCAGAATTCAAATTCAAATTACTCTTAATGCCTTTAACATACGAGCCATAGGTTACAAAAGCGCGGGAGGTAATACTACCGCCCATGTTTTCTGGACGAGTAAACTGACCACCACGAGCCAACGGAATGGTGCCATTGATCAACGTATCCTGCTGGGCAATATAAGTAGCGTTACCAATGTAGTTGCCTGTAATATTGCTAGTAAGGAATACCAAGAAAGTACGTGCATTTTCCAGATTGAAGCTTGTGTAATTCAAGGTCATAAAATGCCCGAAGTTTTGCTTCAAATTAGGATTACCACTTGATAGCTGCAATGGGTTAGCATTGCTTACCACATCTTGCAATTGGTTGATCGAAGGATTCTGCGTAGTACCTCTGTAGTTGAAGCGTAAGTTTTGCATTGGAGTGAAGCGGTAAGTTGCATTCACCGTTGGTATAAGGTTATTGAATTGCAATTCAGTTTCCGTTTCAGTTGGGAATAATCGCTCATTCTGCAACTTTGCAAATTGGTAATTCAAGTTTGTATTAATATTTAACTTATTGAAGTTATACACATAACCAAAACCAACTCTTTGAGTGAAATAGCTATTGTCGAAGGTGTTGGTAAGTGCAGTATCCAAATTCATCAGACCTGTTTCTGTTTGCAATCTAAATACACGCTGATCATTGTCTGTAAAGTTATTGCCTAATGAATAGTTGGCTTGTAAGTTTGACCTTGCAGACAAAGGCTCAGTATATACAAAGTTTGCATTGTAGCTAATACCGCCAGATAATGCATTTGTTACTTGATTGATTGTATCAGCTCTGTTGATTCTAGGGTTGATATTAATCGCATTCAAATAAGTGTCATTATCGTTATTATTGGTAGAGGTAATGATGTTCGTAGAAATGGATCTTCCTGGCTTATCGAATCTTAGACGATAAGTGAAATTATTGGAGAAATTGAAGCTATTACCCTCCCGCGTTGTTTCGTTGTTGTTGCTACTTAGCGCAGTGCCATTTGGAAGGAAGTTCAATCCAAATGTTGTGTTTTCTGAGTTAGTATCATTAAAACTAACATTTGGACGCATGATAATTGCGGAGCGATCGCTCAAATTCCAAGTGATATTCATATTCAATCTATGGTTCGCACTTTCGCGAAGATCACCTGTTTCTTCATTATAAAATTGACTTAGATCAGAGCCCAAAATCAATTCGCGGTTCAATCTGTTTTCTAATGTATTGCTGGAGGTATTGTAGAAATAGCTACCATTAAACTCGAAGCCTTTTCCCCAGAAATCTGAGAAGTTAAGGCCTACAGAGCTTGCAGTATTGATACCAGTAGAACCTCCTTGAGCACCACCACCAGCTCCACCACGACCTCCTCCAAGAATAGCCATACCTCCACCGCCGCCAAATCCACCAGCATTATCTTGTCCACCGAAGTTTTGTTGGTTTATATTATTTGCACCACCAATAATAGAAAGTCTTCTATTTCCTTTGAATAAGTTGAAGTTACCTCCACCTTGATATCTATCATCGGTACCATAACCTGCATAGAACTTGCCAAATGAACCAGCTCTAGCATCCTCCTTAGTTACGATGTTTATGGTTCTATTCCTTGTGCCATCATCGAAGCCTGTAAGTTGGGCTTGGTCTGATCTTTCGTCGAAAATTTCTACTTTATCAACAATCTCTGCTGGCAAGTTGCGAAGCGCTGTCATTGGGTCATTCCCAAAAAAACGCTTTCCATCTACCAATACATTACGCACTTCTTCACCTTGTGCTCTTATTGAATTTCCCTCTATGGTTACACCAGGTAATTTTCTGATTAGATCTTCCGCATCAGCATCAGGTCTAGTGGTAAAGGCACTGGCATTAAATACTGCTGTATCACCTTTCATTTCGCCCGTAACTGGTGGGCCTTGAATTACAATCTCGCTGAGCAATTTACCGCTTGATATGCGGATAGTTCCCAAATCTTCATTGCTCACAAGGATGAAACGTTGCTTGAAATTGTCGTAGCCTACATAGCTTACTTCTAATATAAATGATCTTGGGATTGGACTCTTAAATTCAAACTTGCCATTTTTATCTGTATAAGTTGCTTTTAGTAATGAATCCGAGGTGGTTTTCATCAGAACATTTGCTCCGACCAAAGGATTGGTATCATCTTCGTCTAGCACCACTCCAAATACTTTCTTGAGTGAATTTTGTGCTGTTGCTTCGTTTATAGATAGAAATGAAACGAGGAGAACAAATAGGAAAAGTAGATTTTTCTTCATTTTAATTGCTTGTATCTGTATTGAGATTTCAAGCTTTAGAGCAAATCCACTATCCGTAGTTTAAAAGGTCCGTCAAAAATTTTAGAAATTTTTTAAAATACAGGTTAATTAACTGACAAACAATATATTAGAAATAATTTATTTTGAACAATTGGCTTATTAGATTTTCTGATAAGCAGAAAATTGGAGAAAATTCATTGGTAGGTTTAATAAACCAAAGTTCATTCATCGAAATTATTTTGATTCTATTATCCGTTTCAGGTTAGCTTCGGAGTAATAGACAGATTTGAGGGTCTTCCTATCCTCCCGCCTAAACACAAGGTATTTTCCATCGGCTTCCTCGTAGTAGCAATCTACTCCTTTCTCGAGTTTATAATGAGCCACAGTATCTTTTGCTTCCAGCTCATTATTGCAAGCCTTACTCATATTCGATCTTTGTACTTCATCAAACAGCTCCTTGAATTTATCTGCCAAGCCAAATTCCAAAATGGCTCCCGAAAGCACATATTGCAAATCACAAAAAGCATCGGCAACTTCCACAATATCCTTCGATTTGATTCCTTCCACTAGTTCATTTAGCTCCTCTACAAGCAATGAAACACGTAGTTTACATCTTTTATCATCTGGTATTTGTGGTGATTCTAAGATTGGATGTTTGAAGGTTTTATGGAATTCTGCTACAGATTGAAGTGATTTTGGATCTTGCATCGAAATTGGGTTTTTGTGAAAAGTGAATACAAAAATAGAAAAGGCAACTTATTTACATAGCCTATTGTTGGATTTGGGTAAATTTGCAAAATGAGAGTAGTAGTAGGACTATCAGGCGGAGTGGATTCAAGTGTAACAGCACATTTGCTGCAAGAGCAAGGTCATGAGGTAATTGGCGTATATATGCGCAATTGGCACGACGAGTCTGTCACCATTAATAATGAGTGCCCGTGGATTGAAGATAGCGCGGATGCAATGGCTGTGGCTGAGCATTTGGGTATTCCATTCTACAATTTGGACTTGAGCAAGGAGTACAAGGAGCGTATAGTTGACTATATGTTTGCGGAATATGAAAAAGGCCGTACACCCAATCCCGATGTGCTTTGTAATAGAGAGATCAAATTCGATACTTTCCTTAAAGCTGCCCTCAAATTAAAAGCTGATGCGGTTGCCACAGGGCATTATTGCCAAAAAGATACGATTGAAGTAAATGGCAAAACGGTTTATAGACTTTTGGCTGGCGCAGATGGAAACAAAGATCAGAGCTATTTTCTTTGTCAATTATCGCAAGAGCAACTGAGTAAGGCCTTGTTCCCAATCGGGCATTTGCAAAAGCGGGAGGTTAGAGAAATTGCTACAACAATCGGACTGCCGGTGGCGGACAAAAAGGATTCTCAAGGTTTGTGCTTTGTAGGCAAAATAAGACTGCCAGAATTTTTGCAACAGCAATTGGCTCCAAAGAAAGGCACTATCGTAGAAATTCCTGAGTCAGCCCAACCAATTATGCAGCATGCCGATTCCCTTGCTCAAGCTAATGGCAAAGAGAAACTTACTCTGCTTTCAAGCTCAGTACATTTTAGTCCTGCCGATGGTGAGATTGTTGGAGAGCATAATGGTGCTCATTTTTTCACTGTAGGGCAACGCAAAGGCTTGCAAGTAGGTGGCAAAAAGGAACCATTATTTGTGCTGGAAAAAGACACAGTAAATAATATTCTATACACCGGCCAAGGTGCTGAGCATCCCGGTTTGCAAAGAGGTGGCTTATTTGTAAAAAAGGAGCATATCCACTGGGTGCGGGAGGATATGGAAATGAATGAAAATGAGCAAAAGGAATATATGGTGCGATATAGATATCGCCAGGCCTTGATTCCAGCTACTTTGTATCGAGAAACGGAAGGGCTGTATGCAATATTCGAAAAGCCACAAACGGGCATAGCTTCTGGTCAATTTATAGCTTGGTACGACGGCAATGAGCTAATCGGTTCTGGCGAAATCCATTAATCATTTCTGAAAGAACAGCTCTATAGTGGAAATCCCGATTCTTTACCAAGACGAAAATTTTATTGCAGTAAACAAACCGAGCGGCTATGTAGTACATCCAAGTGCATGGGTGGGTAGAGATGAACTACCATCAGTAATGCAACTGCTCCGAAATGCCATCGGCCAAAAGGTCTATCCCGCACACCGGCTCGATAGGCAGACTAGCGGAGTGCTTTGGTTCAGCACCAATCCAGATGCCGACAAGGCAATAAAATCCCTTTTCGAAAATAGAGCGGTTAGCAAATGCTACCATGGAATTGTAAGAGGATTTACCGAAGATTCATTCACAATTGATAAGCCTTTGAAAAAGGAACTTATCGGGAACGAACAAAAGGCCATTACACATTTTAAATGTTTGGCAAAAGTAGAACTGCCCATTGCTATTGGAAGATATCCAAGTAGTCGATTTTCATTCCTCCAAATAGATGCTGAAACTGGCCGTATGCACCAGATAAGAAGACACTTAAGCCATTATAGACATCCGCTTCTGGGCGACAAAAAGTACGGTGACAATAAGTATAATGCCTTTATCCGAGATCAATTTGGAGTCGATCATTTGGTCTTACACTGTTATAGCACAAAATTTGCACATCCTTTTACACAAAAGGCCGTAGAGGTGAGTGTGAATTTTCCTGATGATTTGGCTGGAATGTGTAAAGGCATTTTCGAAAACATTGCAATAGATTTCACCTCATAAATTAGTTTTCTTAACATTAAGGTAACATTTACGTAATAATTTAGTATCTTTGAGGTAGAATGTCAAAAAGAAAAGGAGGTAAAAAATGAAAACTGCATATGAAAAACGCTGGAAATATGCTACCAACAATTTATTGTTTGGGAAAGGTTTGAAGAGAAGTGAAAGAGGTTTTTACTTCTTTATTATCTTCATAATCATTGTTTTCGGTGTATTAATGAACTACTTATAGTATCAAAATTCATAAGTTGATAAACAGCTTCTCATTATGGGAAGCTGTTTTTTT
>CAZRBW010000094.1:0-6243 GCA_964598395.1 uncultured Roseivirgaceae bacterium | reverse complement strand
TCACCACCCATGGAAGAGTCCTGGTTTGGCTACAGCGCTGGTTTCCAAGTTTAATAAGGGTAATTAGTTCAAAAGGCCCAAAGCCTGATGCTTAAATAAGTTAGTATTAATCTATAAAAAATACTTTAATAACATCAAAGCGCAGCCTTTAATATGCACTTTGACTTCCCATAAAATGAAGCTTTTGATTATTTTCAGGATTTAATACTTGCAAAGTGAGTTAAATTTTTTTTAATATGTTGGATAGATAAGATCAGACTAAAAATACTCTTAATTATAATTCAAAACTTTGAGTTTTATCGAATGAAAGCAATTGTTTTATTTTGTTCAGTCTCATTTCTTTTTTCTTGCTCCAATTTTCGGAAGTTTCCAGAGGAGAATTATTATGAGTATTCGTATAGTTTTGATGCGAACTATAGAAACGATACCCTGTCAATTCATTTAGCAAATCCACTTAGGTGTCCTCTCAATGTCAAACTTGTTGATGATAATGTAAACACTAGGCTAGACGAACTTTTTGGTCTTGTTACATTAACTGAACTGCAGGATACCACTATTACTCTGTACTACGAACGACTCGATCCCGCCCAAAAGCTCAATTTTATAGTGAATCGTGGAGATTTGAGTAAAGAGATTAAAAAGAATTGGATCGGGTTGCCATTTCCTAAAGGAAAAGAATACAAAGTAATTCAAGGGTATAATGGAAAATTTACACATAAAACCATCAAAAGCCAGTATGCGATTGATTTTGATTTGAGCATAGGAGATACCATCACAAGTGTGGATGACGGATTTGTAGTCGGTGTGATTGAAGATTATAAAGAATATGGAACAAGCAAAAAATGGCTAGAAAACGATAAAAGTAATTATATTACAATTTATCATCCTCATAGTGGCTTGTTTACTCAATATGTGCATTTAGATTATAAGGGAGCCTTAATAGAATTAGGCGAATTTGTTAAAAAGGGCCAAACTATTGCCATAAGTGGCATGACGGGCTTTACGACAAGACCGCATTTGCATTTTAATGTTAAAATTCCAAGTAAAGAAAATGGTTTAATTAGTACAGCGATAGCGTTCGATATTGGCTTAGAAGGAAGGGAATTGAGAAAGAATAATGTGGTAAAGCACTAGTCGTATTTTTTCCTTAGCATGACAATGATTATCCTTGGATATGGGCTTAGAGTCAGATGCTAATTAGCAATTATTCAGCTTGGCTTATTAATGGAAAAATTATTCATTATATTGGCTAATAGTTTAAGTTATATTTAATAATTAAATTATTTGAAAAGTGAATAAAACCTATTATTTGTTCCTCCCGCTTCTTATTATTCAGCTTATTGCCTGCGAATCCAATAAAGAATTAGCCTCTGATACGTCAGCAATTTCTCAATACGAATTAGTTAAAGCCGACTCTATTATCGTGGATTATATGGAAAATATTAACATCCTCGATTTTGATAGAAAGCGCGAAATTATCTTAGGTTACCATTCCCGCAGTGGTGATTATATCGAATTTAATCTTAGTGGTAAGATTCTGAATAGGGTAAATTTGATCGGTGAAGGTCCTAACGATCATGGTAAGAATACCTATCAAGTAAATTATATTGGAGGAGGAAAAGTGGGTGTTGCCGCTATTGGTAGATACTTTATTTATGATTCAGATTGGGAATTAGAAAGCAAAGTTGATTTTGATTTTGCTGGAAGCTACAGAGTTACAGCATCGGGCTCATATATTACGTCAGGCTTCTCTCAATCTCAGGATGCTTCTAATCCATTCATTACCATCTCAAGTCTAGGTTTTGATGCCAGAAAAAAGGAAGATTTGCAAAACCCACATTTATTCAATGTTAACGTCAAAACAGGTGAAGGAATGTATTTCCATCATTTTCCAGATTCAAGTTTTTACCTGCAATCCGATCAATTATTTATCAATATGATGGACCAGATTTCATCATATAATATCGAAAAGCAAGTTTTAGATGTAATTCACCGTGCAGAGCCAATTCTTTACAGATATGATGTTTCTATAGCTGAACCAAAGCTCATCGATAGCTACAGATTTGAATATGAAAATCCAAATAGCCCACGTGGGATTCCCTTTGATTCACCAGCAGAAGTAATGATGGGCGGAGGTGGAGCCATCATTTATGCTAATCAGCTGTTGACAGATATTCAATCATTCGGCGACTTGCAATTAATAAGCTATCTGGAGCGCCACCCCTTGTCAGATATGATAAATCTGGGTGCTATGGATGGAAAACTACTTAGAGAAATATATGATTCTCCTGCCAAAAGATGGTCGTTTTTAATAAAAGACGGGAAAAGAATATCAGAAAATATTCCAAACATCAGCCCAGGTATCGCTTTGCAATTGGGCAATGGAAGATTCCTTTCCAGAAACTATGTAGATCCAGATATAGAGCGAGATACACAGCTTTTCTATATATATGAATTGCGGGAGGTTAAGGATTAATATTTAACTCAATATGCAGTTTACTCTAGCTTGGTGACACTTAATACAAAGAGCAGTCTTTTCAATATTCAAGAATATATTCTTACAAATGGTTGTTGGAAAAAAATCTAGAAAAGCATTCAGAACAACAATAACTGCTTTGACATGTGATCAGCGCGTTAAAAGTAATCAAAAGTCAATTGTTTAAATTAAAAATAATTTATATTTTTGATTTATAAAATAATCTAAAATAATCTAAAATAATCTAAAATAATCTAAAATAATCTAAAACATTTTGAATGAAAACTTTACATCTCCTTTTCCTCCCGCTTCTTTTGATCCAACTGATTGCTTGTGAATCCAATACTGATAAGAACACTGACAAAATTCCAATTTCCAAATACGAATTAGTAAAGGCCGACTCCATTATGGTGGACTACATGGAAAATATCAATATTCTCGATTTTGATACTGAGCGAAATATTATCCTTGGGTACAATTCCCGAAGTGGTGATTTTATAGAATTTGATCTGGATGGTAAGATTTTGAACGTGGTAAATTTGGTTGGCGAAGGGCCAAATGATTATGGTAGAAATAGTTATCAAGTAAATTACCTTGGCGGAGGCAGAGCTGGTGTGGCCGCTATAGGTAGGTACTTTATTTACAACGAAGACTGGAAAGTGGAGAGCAAAGTTGATTTCGATTATAAAGCTATAATTTCAGTAATGGGTGGTGGCGGCTATATCTCATTTGGGAATCCTCAATTGAAGGATGGGAGTAATCCATATGTAAGTATCCCTGGAGCTCACTTTCCTGTCACGAATAAGGAAGATATAAAGAATCCGCATTTATTTCATTTGAATACCATCACTGGAGAGGGGAATTACTATCATCAGTTTCCAGATTCAAGTATTTTCATAGAGTCGAATGAATTTTATCCTCAAGCGATGGAAACAGTGATTTCCTACAACCATGAAATGCAAGTATTAGATGTGGTTCACCATGGAGAAGCTATACTGTATAGATATGATATCTCAGGCGCCATTCCAAAAATGATTACAAGCTTTCGTTTCGACTACGAAAATCCCAAAGGCCTAAAAGGTATTTCTTTTGATACCCAAGGCGTTTCCTTGATGAATGCTGGAGGTTTGATTTCTGAATTCAATCAAAAAATCACTGGTTTGTACTCTTTTGAAGACAAGCAATTGATCATCTACAGAGAGCGCAATCCCTTGAGCGATGTAATAAGTCCAAATGAAGAAAATCCTGAGAAGTTGAGGGAGTTTTACGATGCGCCTTCCAAGTCGTGGGCATATCTGATAAAGGATGGAAAACGGATTTCTGAAAACATGCCAATAGGCTCACCTAGAATTGCTTTGCAGCTTGGCAAAGGCAGATTTTTGTCAACACGATATGTAGACCCTGAAGTAGAGCGCGATACGCAACTATATTACATTTATGAATTGAGGGAGGTTGGGAATTAAGGCGGTATGGAAATACCTACTCAGCAAATGAAAAAGGCATTAGAATGGCTTTCAGAAAATAGAAGATACTAGACCTAAAACTATTTTAAGTATTTTCAAATCTTTGAACTTATACTCAATAAGAAATAAAATCTTTCGAATGCCGTGGTTTGGGCGAATATGGTTGAAGAAGCATTCCCTTGGGTTTGAGATGATCTAAAAAGGGAACCCACACTTTTTCTTCCAAAATAGTCATTCTAGCAGGGACAATTCCATCTAATATCATTCCCAGTTCGGAAGCAGCAGCACGTGATAGGTCTATCATTCTCTTTGAGTTGCGCGGGAGTCGGTCGTTTATTCGTACTACTACCCAGCTATCATTTATAAGATTATGTACTCTCACCACTGTACCAAACGCTAAGGTTTTATGCGCTGCCGTGAGCTTAGTCTGATCAAAACGTTCCCCATTTGCGGTGAATCTCCCCTGAAATCTTTGGTGATAATAGCTGGCGACCCCTTCGAAAGTGGTACTGTCCGCGGGAAACTGAAAACTTAAGCTTAGCAATATGCCAAATAGAAAATTCATAACGGAGGCCAATTGACAAAGCTAGTGCCAAATGGAATAGACCTTGGAGGCATTTCAATTAATCCATACTTTAGTGAAAAACGAATGAGCATGCTGATAATATTACATGGTGCCTTAGGAAGCGCTTCACAAATGAAACCATTTGGTGAACTACTTAATGAGAAAGGTATAGAAAATATTTGTATTGACTTTCCTGGTCATGGTAGTGCAGCTGATATTGAAGCATTTGAAATCACACAATTTGCCAAATACATATTGCAGCAAATGGATGAAATGGACATCCAAAAAGCTGATTTTTTTGGCTATAGTATGGGTGGATATGTAGCATTGCAATTAGCACTTAATCATCCCAAAAGAGTTGGTAGGATTTTCACTTTCTCTACCAAATTCAATTGGACAGCCGAAGGTGCAGCACATGAAACCAAGCTGCTGAACCCAAGCAAAATCAAGGAAAAGGTACCAGTATTTGCAGAGATTTTAGCCAAAAGACATGGGGAGGATCGCTGGGAGGAGGTTTTGGAAAAAACTGCTAAAATGATGATAAATCTAGGAACCCATCCGCTACTTACTGAAAATGAGCTAAAGCAAATCCAGCATCAAATCCTGTTAGCAACGGGAGACCGTGACACTACTGCTACTGCTGAGGAAACGCTTCAAACCTCCCGCTTATTTCCAAATGCCCAGCTTTGGATATCTCCTAGTACACCACATCCTTTTGAGAAATTGCCAATGGCTAATCTTATAACCGCTTGTGGGAAATTTTACCAAAAGGAGTAATTAGTCATTAATTTTAGCAAATTTACATTCAATTACATTTTGATTTTTTCTCAATTATTAAATTCAAATACCTTAAAATATGATAAACACTAAAAACCTCTATTACAGGCTGAGCTTGCTGAGTTTGTGTTTCTTGCTGAGCATTAGCTTTGCAATAGCTCAAAAGCAGCCAATCCGAGCTACGGATATGATGAAGATTGTAAGTGCAAGCAATCTTGAAATTTCACCTGATGGTACTAAAGCCTTGATGGTGGTGAGTACTAATGTGAAAAACGACAAAAATGAATGGGTATATGCTAACAACCTTTGGATGTTGGATTTGGCGGGAGGAACAGAACCTAGGCAGCTCACTTATGGAATTCGCCGCGATGGCTCACCGAGTTGGTCGCCCGATGGCAAACACATTTCATTCAGTCGCGAAGGGGCAGTATGGATATTGCCAGTATCTGGTGGTGAAGCTTGGAAATTTCTCGAAAGAGCGGGTGGAGCGCAATGGTCGCCTGATGGCACCAAAATGCTGTTTAGCAGAGGTTCTTCCATTTATGAAATTGATGGTAAACCCACTTGGGATGTGGAGCGCCCAGGTAGAGAATGGGGCGATGAGCCAAACTACCGCAACAAAAATGCTAATACGAAGGATATTTCGGCAAAACCTGACGGCAATTTGCAAGAGGTGCGTGCGTGGCTTGCCAAAAATAATAATGACCGTAATCCTAGAGTTGTAAATCGTTTGAACTTCCTTGGCGAAATGGATTTGAGTCCAGATTTGTCGGTTTCGCATCTTTATGTAATTGATGTAAAACCTGGTGCTGAACCTCGCCAATTGACCAATGGATTTCAATCTTTTGGAGGTGCTACATGGTCGCCAGATGGCAAAAGCATTTTCTGTAACTCTATAGAATCGACTGAAAATCCAGACAGAGAAAGAGATTCGGATATTTATAAAATCGATGTGGCCTCTG
>CAZRBW010000093.1:3323-6576 GCA_964598395.1 uncultured Roseivirgaceae bacterium | reverse complement strand
GTTAAGACTTCCCAAAGCTCCAGAAATGTCTGCTGATGGGTGGATAGTTGCTCACCAAACTGTTCCCAAAAAGCCTTAATTAATCGCTGATGCTCTTCACTGAATTCCGCAAAACTGATATCAAGCTCTTTCTGGCGATAGAGGATTTTAAACAAATGCGCTGCATCAACCAAATACTTATCAATTTCATCAAAATCTTTGAGCAGCATATCGCCCCAGAAATAAAAGCGATCCAATCGCTCCGTTCCTTTGGGCAGATGCTTTTTAAAAATCTTGTATAGCTCCAAAATCAAGGTAAGCTGATCGGGTACTTGTAAGCCAGATTGCTCTTGCACAAAATCCTCGAAACTGATGATTCTTGGCTCCCATACGGGCTTATCTATTAGCTTGGCCAAATGCCTGCGAAAGAACAAACCAGCCCGACGGTTAGGAAACACGATGCATACTTCATGCATTTGGTTGCCTTTTGTGGCTACTAATTCCTTTGCTAAACCTTCCAGAAAATCAGCCATTATGCACCTCCTCTATTTTTTGTGAATCAGTATAAAGCACAAAGCCTTTCACTTCTTGATAACCCATAGAGCTTAGCAAGTTCATATAACTCGCCACCTGCAATTGATCTTGCTGTTTTTCTGCGCCCGTTTTAAAATCTATCACTTTGGCCATTCCATCTTTTAGCATCACCCTATCTGGCCTACTGCTATTGCCATCGGGACTTAGTACGGGACTTTCATTGCGAATTTCCCAGTCGCTGTCGAACCATGATTTTATTTGCGGATCGGCTAATAATTGATCGAATAATTTGTGGAGAATTTGCTTTTCGCTTTCGTTTATGCGGCCTTCGAATTGGAATCGCTGTATGGCACCTTCCACATCTTGCAAACCTTGGATTTCGGCCATCAGATCATGCAGCAAAATCCCATATTTACGCCTTTCCTCGGCTTCAGGAATATTGGCGTATTGCAAGGCTCGGTGCCGTGACCGCAACCGTATTCGCTCCTGCCAAGGATGAATCGGAAAATCGTTAATTTTCGACAATCGATATTCGTCTGATTGAACATCACTGCTCTTCTTTTGTACTTTAGCTTCCTCATCCTCATCCGATACATTAACATTCTCTAACTCGCCCCATTGAAAAGTTGAAGCATCCACATCTATCACAATATCAGCTTTATCGCTCTTCCAATTAGATTGATTATTGAATAGGCAATCGTACAATAGCGTGCCCACATCATTGATACTGTAGGTACCATCTTTGTTGACTTTAGGCTTGGAAGCACTTATATACAAAGCGTTTTCGGCACGAGTGGTTGCCACATATAGCATATTGAGGCTATCCATAAAGGCCTGTGTTTTCTCCTTCCAATACTCACCAGCAAAGGTTGAGTTCGCCAAATTAGAGGTATAATTGATCGGTACTGGGATAGCGATTTCCTCTTCCCCCTCCCGCATTTTCAACAATCCATTGGCTTCGCTATCAATCCAAAGGAAGTTGCGGAAAGTGCCTCCTGTGAAATGATCTAATCGCCAATCTGCATAAGGGATGATCACTACCGGAAATTGTAGTCCTTTGGATTTATGAATGGTCAAAACTCGAATAGCATCCTGCTCATCCGAAATAATAACCGATTTTTTATATCCTTCCAAATGCCACCAATCGAGAAAACCTTTGAGATCGGATACATTGTTTTTTTCGAAGGATAAAACGGCGTCCAAAAATGATTGTAAATAGGCAAACTGAGATTTGATTTTGAGCTCAAGTATTTCAATCAGTTGCTCACTAAGCTCATACACAGAATACTTGCCTAATTTATCTATGGAGTTGATAAAAGCGGGAGGTAAATCAGCCTTCATTTGATCGATATTGCTCGGAGACCAAGTGCTTGCTGCATTGGCCAACAGTCGCAATCGAGTATTCACCAAAGCTGCGAGCGAAATGGTATCGTCCTCATTATGAATATAGCTCATGGCATGGATGATACATTGCACAACTTGCGCATCACTGATCCTCAATGCCTCCTTGGATATCACATCAAAGCGATAATTTTTATCCTCTAAGCTCGCTTGATAATCGAGTAGATAATTGATCAATTCATTGCCATCATTATTATTGCGAACCAGTAAAGCAATATCCTTGAGCGCATAGCCTTTGTCTTGCAATTCCATCAATTGGCTTATCAGATTTTCTTTTGCAAACTCTTTCCAAGCAATCTTATCCTTATTTTCATCCTCCTCCCCTTCAAAAAACCTAATGGATACTACTCCTTTATTTTTATTGTCAACGGCATTTGCCGAAGCTGTTTGATAGGCATTGGAATACGCTCGGGTAATTATTTCTTCATTCTCAGGATTAGGCGAATTGACCAAGCCTTTTACAATACCCGGACTAATGGCATAGAGCTGATTGTTGAAGTCTATTACATTTTCCAGACTGCGCCAATTGGTGTCTAGATCTACAGTTTTGTAAAATCCATCTCCAATATCAGCTTCTACTTTTTCTAGCAGCAATTTCCAATCTCCTCCTCGCCAGCGATAGATCGATTGCTTCACATCACCCACCACAAGTCCTTCGGAACCATCGGCAATGCTATTGGTAACCAGTGGTTTAAAATTCTCCCACTGCAATGCAGAAGTATCTTGAAACTCATCGATCAGGTAATGCTGGAACTTAGTGCCCACCTTTTCATAGATAAATGGCGTTGGGTTATCGCCAATAATTACTCGAAGCAAGGGCGGAGTATCTGCTAATAATAATATGTCTTCCTCCCGCTTATACTCTTGAATTTTGGCAAGCAATTTCAGAATCACGCCGAATGAGTAGAAGTCTTTGAGGATGCTATCGATGCTTAAAACTATTCGGCTATTTTCCGCATAAAACTTCAGCATTGTATGGAGATGATTCAGTAGAAAATCATCTACTAATTGCTGAATGGTATTGGCATTTGGCGATGATTTGGTGTACCAACCTTTGCCTTCAACTGCTGATAAAACCCTTGCGCCAGCCGCTGCAAAATCTCCACTTGTCCATTTATCAAAAAAGCCTGCTACACCACTTTTACCATAACTGAAATCATCAACTCCAAGCCCTGCATTTTCCATACGCTGCATGGCTTCTTTTCCTCTTCTTTCCATCTCATCTTCGATGGCCTTTCTTTGAAGAAATAGCTTTTTTTGAAAATCAAATATGATCGGTTTGCCGGCCAACTCTTCAAGCCTTGAGTGAAAATAGCCAAATTCCTCCTTGTGGATTTCA
>CAZRBW010000093.1:0-3223 GCA_964598395.1 uncultured Roseivirgaceae bacterium | reverse complement strand
ATCCTTCCCTTCATTTCCTGCATGGCTTTGTTGGTGAAGGTCACCGCCAATATGGATTTGTAATAGCTCGGCTCTCTCAAAGCCAAAGCAATATAATCGAGCGCCAAAGTGTAGGTTTTGCCCGAACCCGCAGAGGATTTATAGATTTTGAAAGGAGGCTCCATAAAGTGAATTTTAATACTAGAAAAAAGAAAAAGCCATAACCTAGAAACCCTAGATTATGGCTTTTGAATTAGAAAATCAAGGATTGCCGTTGATCACACCGCCAAAGAAAATGGCATTGAAAAACAGCTTATTCGTACCAAACCAAGTGCCTCTGAAGTTTGGATTATCTACAAATGAAATCACATTACCACGACCAAAACTACTTACCAAAAGGGACGCAGAACCTTTCACTTTCTCCAAATTTGCAGCGGAAATATAGCCACTCAAAAGCGGCGAATTGGTGTATTTTGCCACTGTATTGAAAGGATTACTGGCCGGCTTAATGAAATTGCTATGGTTACGATATACTGGCAAATACCTTCTTGTGTAGCCAAAAGCCAATGGATGGCTAATATCTAAATCCGTCGCATACATGGAACCGCCGACTGATTGCGAACCACGATATTCGCGTGATTCAGCATAATCAATTCTATCTGGCATTGGCGCATTTGGCCCTTCCACACTCTCTAAAGTACCGAAACCATTGGAAGATAACCAAGTAACGGCAGTGCGCACGCCAATAATATTACCACCATCGCGCACCCATTGCTTTAAACGATTGATGGTGGCTTCGCCAAAATTATAACTACCAGAAACCAAGATCAACGTATTGTAATTTTCCCAAGAAACTCGGCCAATCTGATCCGAATCTACTTTTGTGATCGGCATGCCTAATTTGGTATCCATCAAATGCCATATTTCACCAGCTTCTGTGGCTGATGCTCCGCTACCAATTACCATTAGCACTCTTGGTCGCTGTAGTGTCACCACACTGCCACTGCCTAAATCGACGCCTTGCAGACTGAATCCTCCCGCCACAGAATGCACTGGGACATTAGCTTCGTCTGAGGCAAACTGCACAATTTCATGTAATTGATCAGGCGACATATTCTGAACTTGAACAGGTATGCTTATTGAACCATAGCCAAAGTCTAATTCCTCATTCTTCATCGTCTTTACTTTCAATGGCTTGGTAGCTACTTGAGTGATTACTCCATAATCTTGCAAAATCCGCAAAGCCATTGGTGCATTGTAATCTTTCCACTCAAAAAGGTAAGCATAATTCGTTTTGGTGACTGCCGTTCGAGCGGGAGGAGTATGCACATAGGGACGGCTTTTTGCCAATGCCGCACCACGCACCTCAGCATAAGGCATATTGTAGGAATTGGCCATGCTCCAAGAAGATGCATCATAAAAAATGCTATCGTAGAAAGTGGTTACATCCTCAAATACAGAGCGAACCATGCGATACTGCGTTTGGCTGGTAGGTACAAAATAGCCCTCACCTTGCTTAAACTGCTTATTATTTGCCGAGTAATCTCTCTCTAATTCGTAAATCTCAATCTGATGATCTTGCAATAGCTTCAAAAAGCGGCTGGTTTTGCCCTTATCATCTTTATCGCCAAATACATACCCTTTGATAGGACTTGCATTGGCCTCGGTAATGGCTGAAGCAAAGAAATCGACCATGTGTTTGTGGAAAAGCTCCTTATTTTCAATCGTTCCTCTTACCGTGGCAAGGGCCGTTCTTAGTTGATTGCGAATGGTAAAGGCAAAAGTCAAATCGCCCGTGCTGCTCGACTGTACATGTCCGCGAGAACTTGCTTGCTCGAATACCAAACCGAGGCCGCCATGAATATCTGGATAGGTCGAACCATAGCCCACATAGCTATTGTCATACTGCTCTTTAGTGAAATAAAGCGAGCCGATTTCGTCCAGAGATGCAGCGAAATAATCCGCCAATACAACATTGAGCACCTCATAATTACTTCTTGGCACTACAGGATTTTCAGAGCCAAAAGGCTTGGTAGGTTCAAAAAAGTAGGTGCTATTTGTACCCATTTCATGGTAATCTGTCAACACATTGGGTCTCCATTTATGGAAGAAAGCAACTCTATTTTGGCTTTCTACATGGGCTAGCGGAAACCAGTCACGATTCAAGTCGAACCAATAATGGTTGGTTCTGCCACCTGGCCACACTTCATTATGCTCTCTATCTAACGGATCGGCCACAGGCGGGAAACCCTTGTGCATATTCGCCCAGTTGGCATGGCGATCGCGGCCATCAGGATTGAAACTTGGGTCGATCATAATCACCGCTTCATCCAAATAAGACTGCACCGTTGGGTCTTCATTGGCTACATAATAGTAGGCTTCCAGAATGGCCGCTTCAGCTCCTGATGATTCATTGCCATGCACATTATGCCCTAGCAGGATAATGGAAGGCATATTTTCAAAATTGCTTGGCGCTTCATTTGGCTTTGAAAGCTTCAAATGATTCAGCCTGATTTCCTCTAATCGAGCATGATTGCCCGGAGAAGTGATGGTCAATACTACTTGAGGTCTTCTTTCATTGGTATAGCCAATGATTTGAAAAGTAGCCTTATTGGAAAGTCGCGCTAATTCTTGAAAATAAGAAACGATACGATCGTGGCGGGTATGCCATTCGCCCACTTCATATCCAAGGAAGTCTGCGGGAGAAGGAATTTGTGGATTGAG
This sequence comes from uncultured Roseivirgaceae bacterium, assembly GCA_964598395.1. Classification (GTDB taxonomy): domain Bacteria; phylum Bacteroidota; class Bacteroidia; order Cytophagales; family Cyclobacteriaceae; genus CAXBDP01. The sequence goes on along the minus strand of CAZRBW010000093.1, from coordinate 520 downwards.
CCTCGTTCCTTCAGGGTAGTAATAGGCATTTTGTGCTTGTAAATGTAGCGGGAGGGTAAAAACAAACATGGCTACAATCACAAATGCTGAAGTAAATAATCTCTTCATATTTGGTATTTTAAGGTTAGGATTGGATTAGGGAATAAGTTGGAAAGATATTAGGATGCATGCAAGTATGAAAGGGGAATTTTGTGGGGTGGGGGAATATATGGTGGTTGAATTTTGTGGGCAAGAAGAAATTGAGATTATTGAGAATTCTTAAACTATTTTTCTTTCGATGGTTAAAGGTCTGAATCACGCCTGCCTGCTGCAGGCAGGGATTAGACAGATTAAAAGATTTCACGGATTTTGAGTTTTATCTAGTCCTGAAAAAGGTTGTCAAATTTCGGGTAATCAAAAAATCTGTGCAATCCGTGTAATCTGTGGCAATCCGTGATTCAGACAAAATGAGGCAGGCTTCCAAATTAAAAAGTAAATCAATAAATTAGGTCTGAACATTAAGATTTCTCATTGGATATCT
>CAZRBW010000092.1:2613-6623 GCA_964598395.1 uncultured Roseivirgaceae bacterium | reverse complement strand
TTGTCTAGACTTTTTTGCTTACTTTTTGTGGCAATGACAAAAAGTAAGAAGAAAAATTCCAATTAGCTTTGAATTTCAATGACTTAAAGAAATTTAAAAACAACTCTTTGTATTGAAAAGAGTGCGATGCATAATTGAAAACTTATAACTAGAACTCTACCGCTGGCGTACGCTTGCCGACCGCAAGGTGGGCGTGTCGCGTGTGACATCCTTGTTAAATAACCGAAAATCAACAGTTTACACGATAATTCATACTTCTATTTTAGAAAATGCAACAACATTCACATTAGAAAAAGACCAAGCAAACGCCCGCTGGCGCACGCGTGTCGCGTGTGACACCATTGTTAAAATAACTGTAAATCAAATGTTTATATAAACTAGCATACTACTAAACTAGCATACTACTATTTTTAAAAAATCCAAAATTTTTGCATTAGTAAAAGTATAAGCAGCTGCCCACCTCAGGCGAGCAGGTTTGAACTAAACCCTTGAATTATGAGTGCTGATCTATTTTCTCGAAATTACAGCAAGAAGCTCAGCTGGGCGGGCATTGAGCACCAAAACAAAAAAGCGACCTATTGCTAAGTCGCTTTTTCAAATATTGTTGTTTTTGGAGTAATTATCTACCTGGAGCAATCATCGCTGCACGGAAACCGATGGTTGCGGTGCTACTATCTTGCGTCATAAATCTACGAGTGCCTGGCGATAACCAATAGCCTACATCGGCCCAAGAGCCACCTTTATAAACGCGAATCTCATCTGTGATAAGGGAGTTGTATCCTTCGCTGTCGTAATTGCTAGCCTCATCTTGATAGCCGCTTCTACGCACAGGATTCAAATCAGAGAAATCTTCGAACGAAAGTGGTCTATACACATCATACACCCATTCATTCACATTGCCGGCCATATTGTAAAGGCCGAAGTCGTTTGGAATGTAAGAGTAAATTTCGGTGGTAATGGTAGCACCATCATTCGGCGCGCCAGCAATACCAGCATAGTCACCACGTCCACGTTTGAAGTTCGCTAGGAACATTCCTTGTGTATTTTTTCCATAAGGGTTTCTCAGGCCACGTCCATCCCAAGGGTATAGTCGCTGATGCATCTGCATTTCATCGTCGAATTGCGTACCGATCATCCCTTTGGCAGCATATTCCCATTCGGCTTCGTTTGGAAGTCTGTACGAAGGAAGCGCAATACCACGAGCCAATAGATCCATTCTATCGATATACTCTCCTTCAGCCTCCCGCACAATCAAACCTGCACCATCGGCAACCATCCTATTCACGGCTTGGGTTCTCCAGATGCAGTAATCATTTGCTTGCGTCCAGCTTACACCTACTACAGGATAGTATCTGAATCCAGCATGACGTAGATAATATTCTACATAAGAATCATTAAAAGAAAATTCACTTGCCCAAACAAGTGTATCTGGCAAAGCGGCTTCATATACTTCGAATACCGAATCCCTTTTCAGATAAAATAGATACTCGTTCCAGTGAATATTAGCAACTTCTGTTTCATCCATGAAGAATGAATTTACAGTGACAGTTCTTTCGATATTATCTCTACTGTAAAGGATATCCTCTTCAAGCGAACCAAGTACGGTGCGGCCTCCTTCAATAAATACGAGATTGGGCCCAACGGGCATATCAGCGATTTCTGGCACTTGGAAACCATCGGTATCATTGTAAGCCAAGCCAGTAACTGTACTATAGTCACCAGGAGTTTGGGCATCAGGATTTCTACCTGGGCCTAAAAAACAAGAACTTATACTCGCTGAAGCAGCAAGAATAAGGGCAAAGGAGTAAAATCTTTGGATACTTCGCATATGAAAATCCCTATTGAAATAAGCCGAAATATACGGCAATAATTGAATAACCTAAAAAACGAGAATTTATTGCAAAACGTTTGAAATGCTAAAAAATACTTTAAGTACTGCTTAAACGGTATTTTGTGTCACCTATTATGCTTAATATAAAATTTAATCAACTGCAAAAATAATTTATCAATCGCAATATTATCCGCTAAACAGCCTCTTTTTCCTCTGATTCAAGGAGATTTGCATATTCAAAAATAGAGAGCAACTTTGTAGAAATTAGGCATGAAGACAGAAACACCAAATATTTCGCACAGCAAAGCGTATTGGGCATTACAGGCTTTTGGTTGGGGTGTTTATTTCATCCTCAACCAAATAATCTTTCTATCCATACTCGACTTTAAGCAAAGTGCGCTCCTAAATATTTTTTTGGTTGTCGTAGGCTTTTCGCTCTCTCATTTATTTCGTTCCCTTATCCATCACCAAAACTGGAAATCACTGTCCATTGGCAAGCTAGTGCTTAAGGTAGTGATCGCTAGTGCTGTAATTGGTCTTATATGGGCGCTTATTACGATTCCTTTCAATCTGTATGTGCTTGGTGGTGACGTAGAAAATGCGAGTAGCACCTCTAAGCCAGAAAGCTTCTCTACTTTTATAAGCATTTTGTTGCTGACAATAAACTATGGCATCACTATGTTTGGCTGGTCTTTAATTTATTTTAGCTATCATTTCTTTAGCCAATACAAACAAACCGAAGTAGAAAAGTGGAAGCTAGAAGCCGCAGTAAAAGACGCTGAATTAATGGCGCTGAAAGCTCAAATCAACCCTCACTTTATATTCAATAGCCTCAATAATATTCGCTCGCTTATCGTAGAAGATGCCGAAAAAGCACGAGACATGATCACTCACCTATCGGATTTGCTACGCTATGCTATTCATTTCAGCAATCAAGAAACGGTGACTTTGCGCAGGGAGTTGGAGGTGGTAAAAAACTATTTGGATTTGGAATCCATCCAATTTGAGGAAAGAATGAATTACAGTATAGATGCAGACGAAAACTGTATGGATGTGAAAATTCCGCCAATGGTCATACAGTTATTAGTAGAAAATGCCGTGAAACATAGCCTTGCCTTAATAAAAGCGGGAGGAGAAATACACATCAACGCCAGAAAGCGGGAGGGTGAAATGGTGGTGGAAGTGAGGAATACCGGGCAGCTAAAAACCAATATAAATGGCGCGGGTATTGGATTGAAAAATGCCACCGAACGATTACAAATACTATTTGGCAAACGCAGCAATTTGAGTGTAAATAACTCCAGCGACAATAATGTAACTGCCAAATTTACAGTACCTTTAAATGTATAATCAGCTGATAAATACAGCAAAATATTAAACTTATGAAAGCATTAATCATTGACGATAGCAGACTTGCCCGCAACGAACTGAGAAGATTATTAAAGGACTATGATAAAATTCAGATCGTAGGGGAAGCCGGCGATGCAGAAGAAGCCATAGAAAAGATTGATTCGCTTAAGCCGGCCTTACTTTTCTTAGATATTCAAATGCCAGGCAAAGACGGTTTTCAGCTGCTCGAAAGCCTAGATAAAGTACCCGACGTGATATTCACCACAGCTTACGATGAGTATGCCCTCAAAGCCTACGATTTCAACGCGCTAGATTATCTAGTAAAACCGATCGAAAAACAAAGATTGGCGGCAACGATAAGCAAAGTGCTACAAAGAGAAAAAGAGGTTGAATCTCGCACCGAAAATCAAGAACTACTAGGCCTCAACGATCAGGTCTTTGTAAAGGATGGCGATAAATGCTGGTTTGTGCAATTATCTACCGTTCGCTTATTCGAAGTCAATGGCAATTATACCACTATCTATTTCGATAGTTCCAAACCGATGATTCCTCGCACCCTGAATTACCTTGAATCTAGACTAGACGACAAAGTGTTTTTCAGAGCCAACAGACAGCAGATCATCAATCTGAAATGGGTGGAGCGTATAGAGCCGTGGTTTAGCGGCAGCTTAAAAATATACCTCAAAGGCGGCCAAGAAGTAGAGGTTTCTCGCAGACAGACAATTAAGTTTAAGGAGATAATGAGCTTGTAAGAAGGTTGATTGATTGGTTGACAGTTGACGGAGGACGGTTGATGGATAACAGCCAAAAAGTCTCCTCTTGAGAGGAG
>CAZRBW010000092.1:0-2603 GCA_964598395.1 uncultured Roseivirgaceae bacterium | reverse complement strand
AAGTTGTGCGACGAAGTATTTGGTACTAGATGCAATAAAAATAATTTTTAGTTGAGATTTAGAGTTTACTAAGGGTTGATGTTTGAAGAATGGTTGACAGTTGACAGAGGACGGTTGAGGAAGAAGTTGAGGGAGGATAGATGATGGTTGATGGAGAACAGCCTATATTTTGATGGATTGCCATTGTAGAGACGTAGCATGCTAGGTCTCTACGTGGTTGGTGTTTTCAATGATGGTTTTATTGTCATCATGGGTTGTTAGAGACGCGATTAATCGCGTCTCTACATGGTTGGGATGTTAATTTAATTTGTGTGAATATGGTAGGTATAGACGCAATGCATTGCGTCTATACACAGTTGGTGTGATTATCGAAATTGCGATTGAAATTCCTTCATTTTTTATGATACGCAGGTAGGGACAGGTCGCGACCTGTCCCTACAAGGCGCTGGATTACAAATCCAATGTATCGTGGATTCGGAATTACATATTCCGAATAGGGGTTCCTATTTTCAAAGGAAACAGGCACGATACGTTCGTCTACCTGCAGGCGTGTTTGTGAAACTCGGCAAACCAATCGGTTGCGCGTTTTTGTTTTTAGCATTATAACCCTTAAATTTTGGATAAGTGATTAAATAAGAAGCCAAAATTTTCCTTTCCTAAGGAATTTTTGATAAATGGCTTGCCTAAATTAACCTATTGCTTAATTTTGCCGTGAAAAGAAAAGCTGTCTTAATTAAAATATCAGATAATGGCAATAAAGCTTTTTACATAGATGCCGTAAATTCAAAACAGATTTTAGAGTATTTAAACGCTGATTCTGCAAATAAAAAGAAATTTAAAACAGCGTTAGAGCTAATTCTTAATCATAGGGCGCCACGTGATCTTTATGATAAGGAGAATTTTGAGAAAGGCTGTGAGCATGTTACTGCCATAAAATTGTTTAAGGGAAAGAGGAATCCAAGAATTTATTGTCAGCAATTCTCTGATGATCAAACAGAGCGATTTGTAATTGTTGGAATTGAGCTTCTTGAAAAGAAGAAATCAACTAATCTAACAGACAAGGAAAAGAATATTATTAGGAGAGTAGCTAAGTACGAATACGATTTAACACCATTGTTATGAAAGAATCATTAAAAGAAGAGTTGGATAATCTGTTGAAAATGGAATCAATAGAAGAGGAGCTGGATTTTAGGGCAGATTTGCTGGCTATGCAGTTTTTGGGCTTGGTAGATGAGAAAATGGAAAGAAATAATATTTCTAAAAAAGCCTTAGCAGAAAGAATCGGCACTTCTGCATCATTTATTACCCAGCTATTTCGTGGGGACAAAAAGCCTAACTGGAAATTGCTGGCAAGAATGTCTGATGCTTTAGATATTAATTTCAAAATTATAACTGATGATTTGATCGATGAAAAGGTAGGTGAGGCAATAATGGATTATCATAGAAAGTGGACCCATACACAGAAATATTTGAGATTAAGGAATCAGAAATCAAATCCAAATCTAGTGATGGCTGTTGAGCCCACAGGCGAGGATGAATATGCATTTGCGGGATGAAAGCGAAATTCTCACCATTACAATTATTAGATTTCAATTTGATGCGAACTGAATATGAGTTTGTAGCACCAGATAGTAGTGATATAAATTTGAAAGAACTTTTCTCGAAGTATCCAGTAGAAATTGATTTTGCAATTAGCAAAGGCGACGATCTAAATGAAATACAATTATTTACAATTATTGAAGTGAATTTTGAGCCAGAAAAGGCACATGTAGGTTATAAAATCATGGTGGAAGGTGGTGCCACGTTTAGAATCACTGATGCTGAAAATCTGGATGAAGGGATAAAAACGAACCTATTGCAGTTTTCTACTTTAAATATTATGATTAATAATCTTCGTAATGTGATGTACCAATTGACGAATTTAGGTCCAATGGGTGGTTATATTCTTCCTCCAATTGACATTACTAAATTACTCATGGATAAATTAGATCAACAAGAAGATAATTGAGGTCAAGGCGTTGGATTACAAATCCAACGTGTCATTTATTCGGAATTACAAATTCCGAATAGGTCGTTAACAAGCACCACCTGTTCGACATTTGCAATGTGGAACATCAGATAAGGAGGATTTGTAATCCGATGATTTACAAGCAGCTGTCATGTCCTGTAATAGATTTACCAATTTGGGAATATGTTATTAGGCATTTCGGATGTAGAGACAGGGCATGCCCTGTCTCTACGAGGTTGGTGATTCAATGATAGTTTTATTGTGGTTATGGGTTTGTTAGAGACGCGATTAATCGCGTCTCTACATGGTTGGGATGTTAATTTAATTTGTGTTTTGATCTGTGTGAATATGGTAGGTAGAGACGCAATGCATTGCGTCTCTACACAGTTGGTGTGATTATCGTTATTTTGATGAATATCCCGGCATTTTGGATGCCCAGCCTAGCGCAAGCCTGCTTAGGCAGGCTTGAATCAGTGATGCCACCTCATGAAGCAAAAATGTCAGCTAGCTAAGTTCCTCAATAAGCTCTTTATCCGATTTGTGTACTGCAAGGTAATTGAGGCCGATAAAGTCTTCCATTTCAATGTTATAAGGT
>CAZRBW010000091.1:0-6731 GCA_964598395.1 uncultured Roseivirgaceae bacterium | reverse complement strand
GGTCGATCGATGCCAAAGCTTCTTGTCAGTAGACCTGATAAGGTGGCGCACAGCATTGTTGCAACGATTGAGAGGGGAAAACCAATAGTGTACGTGCCCAAGTATTGGGCAATTTTAATGCTTATCGTAAAGTTGATGCCTATAATGCTTCTTCAAAAGATGAAATTCTAGCTTAAAAGAGCATCGTGATGTTTTGATATGTCCTAAGGACTAAGCTGATCGCTATGTAGAGTGGGGTTGTGGTAAGAATTTTCTCTCCTACCCAACCGTACGCTGAGAATCCTAATAACAAACATAATGTTGGGTATACACGTGGGTTAATGTTGAGAATTTTATCCAAAAATTCATTTGCTAAAGCAGAAATTTTATTTACACGATCAGTTTTAGTAAAACTACTATCACTCAAGGAGCTAAAAAATATTAGTAATGAACTTGTTACCCACAGATATATCCATCTGCCGTAGTCAATTCCAATGAAAAATAGTGGTATTAAAAAAACAAATTGAAATAAGATTATTCCTGTTATAGTGCCACTTTTTTTATTTGTTATTTTGTTATTTTGGAATATTAATTGTGGGCTTTTATGAACATTTATAATTAATATAAAAGTAAATAGTATTATTACTATCCAAGGTAAAAACAAAGGTATACCATTCTTAATACTTGTCATCGTGCTTTTTGTAAAATCTAGAGCATAAATAAATCCCCATGAAAGTGCATATATTGAATTTTGTATATTATATTCTATTGGCTCTGAATAAATTCCCAAAGTTTTCCAAGATTCAATTATACTGTTCACATGGTAATTGGAGCCGCTAAAAATAGTCACAAAAGCAAGTGTTGATAAAAAAGATATTAATAATACAAATATGTTAAATACATTATTCAATTTTGATTGATTGATTAAATATAAAATAAGTGGGAAAATGAATATAAATAAAAATGTCTCATGTGTTAACAGTGCAATACATGAAACCATAGTAGTGAGAACAGCAGCTGAGCTCTTATTTGACCGCATGAATCTTAAACTCAAAGCCAGCAACAGAAGAAGTAGCGAATCTTTTCGGATCCAAAAATCATTTACGATTGGAAAACCCAAGATAAATGTCATTGGTAGGGCGAAAAGGCCAACACCATGCTTGATAAACCTATGAAACAGTAAAGCAAAAAGAATAATAAACGAGGCTGCGCATACAATTTTGATTAATGACACAATGTCAATGGCTGGAATGGAGCTTGCTGTCCAAAATAAGACCTCACCGATTAACCCACGCCTAACAAAGCCACCTTGATAATTGATCAGAAACTCAGAAATTGCCCAACTTGAAACTTCATAGTGGGTTATTAACTGGTCTATGAACAAGTTCACCAGCGCTGTAATATAGATCAGCCAAATTACATCGGTATACTTGAAGTTCATTTTCATTTGACTCGAGTATTGTACTTCATACTTCGGTGCTTATATTAATCCAAAAGGAATGTTTGGATATCAAATCTTGCATTATGATATGCAATTACTTAAATAAATTCTAAAGATCTGAGCTGTGCCTACAGTTGCTGTTGTCATCCCAAGTTTCAGAGTATCAAGTTCCATTTGTGGGGTAATTAGTGGAATTCCAAAGATTGTAGAAAAGATATTTGTAATTGACGACGCTTGCCCAGAAGGAACTGGCCAATTAGTTTTGGATACATGCAGCGATCTAAGAGTTAAAGTCCTATTCCACGACACAAATAAAGGTGTTGGGGGTGCTGTTAAAACGGGATATTACGCAGCGCTTTCTGAAGGTGCGGATATTGTTGTCAAAATGGACGGAGATGGACAGATGAATCCGGACTACCTAGAGAGTCTGATTGCGCCAATCATCGCTGGCCAAGCTGATTACGTAAAAGGGAATCGGTTTTTTGATCTGCAGACGCTACAGAGTATGCCAAAAATCAGGCTGATTGGCAATGCAGTACTCTCATTCATGAATAAACTCTCAACTGGCTACTGGGACATCTTTGATCCCACGAACGGTTACACAGCAATTCACGGCAATCTGGTTTCAGTAATTCCTTGGGATAAAGTAAGCGACCGATATTTTTTTGAATCTGATGTATTATTCAGGTTGAACACCTTTCGAGCTGTAGTCAAAGATGTGCCAATGGCGGCAAAATATGGCGACGAAAACAGTAGCTTGAAAATCTCGAGGATTGTGGGTGAGTTTCTCTATAAGCACAAGCGAAACATGATAAAGCGAATTTTTTATAATTATTTCATCAGAGACTTCTCCGTTGCCACGCTCAATCTACTCCTTGGATTGATTTTTATATTCGGAGGGTTAATATTTGGGATATACTCTTGGTACGTATCCTCTATTACAGGTATTCCCCAAACAGCTGGGACGGTCATGTTAGCCGCATTACCAATACTTCTCGGAATCCAACTGATGCTATCATTTTTTTCCTATGACGTGATGAGCACACCGAAGCAGGCCGTTCAGAAATACTTTGACAGGTCTTTGGTACCAACTCGGGACTAAATGAGGAAGATAGACTTCAATTATAGACCAAATATTGCCAGTCACGCACTTTTTCTGGCGGTATTGGCAACAATTTTCGTTTTTCTGGTCGCAAGATCCTGGTATATGTTCCCGAGTGTTTTTCCGGATGAGTATGTCCACAGTCGGGCATCAAGGTTATTGGATTTAAATCGAGCTGAAATTCCGGGTTACTTATTCTACTTAGTGTATTCATTTACCGGCGTATTTGGGGATCATTTTTTGCAGGCGGCTCGCTTCATCAATGTCTCATTCTTTATAAGTGGAAGCTATATAGTCTTTTTGATTTCAAAAAAAATTACAGGCACATCCATAGCCGCTATCATCGGTGTAGTAACGGCATTGAGTCCGATGAATACCTATACGACCTATTTCATGCCAGAGTCAATGTTCTTTTTTGTCTTCTGGATAATGATATATCTGCTAATGAGGCATGATAATGGTGATAATCCAAAAGGTTATGCAAAAAACTGGGCACTGATTGGGCTCGCATTTGGTGCATTGAGCCTTGTGAAGCCACATGCTTTGTTTATTTATCCTGCTTTGCTGCTATACGGTATCTTCTTTCATGGTTTTAGAAGGAATACTTTTCTTGGTCTTTTATCATTTACCGCGGTGGCTGCCTTATTCAAATTTGGTGTTGGATTTTTATCAGCCGGCATGAGTGGACTGACTCTGTTCGGAAGCATGTACACCGATCACGCAAGGGCTGTCGCTTTAGACCCCGGGCTAATGCTTAGCGCAGCGAGATCCATATCGATTAATCTCCTGGGCAATTTTTTTCTAGTGGTAACAATTCTCGGATTAGGTTTTCTGCTTCTACTTATAATTGGTGGTGGAAAAGTTGGCAACCACATCGAGCGCCAAACAAGAACTCTAGCTGCCGCACTACTTTTGGTGTTGATACCTATGGTGGCAGTATTTTCGACCTCGGTGGCATTGTATGACCTTAACTTAGATAACAGGTTGTACCTCCGCTATTATAACTATGTATTTCCACTGCTGTACATATTGGTTGGTGCAAGATTATACACCATTGAAGATAGCCCCGCAAACTTATCTAGGACAATGTTAGCGGCGCTATTTGTGATTTTTTCCATGGTACCGGCATACTACTACACGCTTAACAAGTTTTTCTTCCCTTATAAACTATTCTTGACTGATTCGCCAGAACTATACCTCCTGCAGCTTAATCCAATTGCACTCTTTCTTAGCAGTTTCGTTAACGTAATCGTCCTCTTTATGTGGATATACAGAGAATCTTTTGGATTAAAGACATACATATATCTATTTCTTCCCATTTTCATTTTTGGCACTTTCCTCAACAGCTTCGATGCACTGAAGAAAAGATATGAACCACTACCACAGGATATCTTAGGTTCAGAGTTCCGAAGCAGAATCCCATGGAGCGATCACAATCAAATTACCATAATTGGGCAGAACCGGTTGATCACTAACCATGCTGCATTATACTCCATGTCCGCTGATACTAGGCAGATATTGGCAGACAACAAACAACAACTCGACTCTTTAGGCAGCGATATTACATCTAAATGGATAGTTTTCATAGATTCGATTCCCGCACCAGATCATTATGTTTACATATGGAGTAGTGAAGGAATGGGTATCTATAAAAGGGACGGCACGGAGTGATGTTAGAAGCTCAAAAGAGGCGTCGTCGAGCTATACTCGCGACAATAACAATTGCTGCTGCATTATTTTTAGTTATTCGCTCTCACGGTCTTACTCCAAGAATATTTGCTGACGAATATACGTACAGTTACTACGCTAAGTTTTTTGGAAACTCAAATTCTGGTATTCCGTCGTTCCTCTATTTTGCTGTCTACCAAATAGTGAATTATTGTGAGAACGGTTTATTGGCATGTGCCCGTTACCTAAACATTGCTTTTTTTGTTGGGGGTGGCTTACTCGTATATCTTACAGGACGATCGAGGGTAAGTGACGGAAGGAATATCATTTTAACTACAATAGCCCTTTTTAGCCCATACTCGTTATACACTCACTTCTTTATGCCGGAATCGATGTTTTACTTTGGATTCTGGCTGTTCATATATCTTTTTTTGAATGTAAAGGAGTACGATAGTCTAAAGTCCTATTTGTGGCCATCTATAACGTTGGGCGTCGTTTCACTTGTAAAGCCACATGCTCTCCTTTTCATGCCTGCATGCTTGGCTTACATTGCCTTGCAATCTGAGAGAAAAAGCCAAGCATTAAAAATACTGTTATTTTTTGGCAGCTCTACATTAATAACTAAGTTGTTGATAGGCTACCTATTGGTGGGTGAAAATGGCATAACTTTATTCGGATCGAACTACACTTCACATGCCTCTTCAGTCGCATCAAGCGTCACAACAGTATTAAGTATTTGGCCATCAATCACAGCAAACTTAATCGGAAACATTGCGGCTTTAATATTTATTTACGGTGTGACCATACCTTACGTCGTCGCAAGCTTGTTTGATAAGTTCAGCTCAAAATCGGGTTCGCAAAAAATTGCAGTATTGTTGCTGCTGAATTTGGTTATTGTTGTTGTGTTATTCACATCGACTGTTCCCCTGTTTGAAGACAACCAAGACTATAGGATTTACTTCAGATACTATGGATTCATATTTCCACTTCTATTTATATCTGTGGTAGAAACCTTTCAAAATGAAAGAACTAGCAGTTATTCGATTTCAACGCTTGTCTCACTATCTACTTCACTGGTACTTGTTGCCGCCGTTATGTACTTGTACATATCTCGATACAAGTCACTATATCCATACAATATTTTCATATCCGATATTCCGGAAATGTTTTATTTGCTTACCAATAAGCACCTAATTTGGGCTTATGGCTTGTTATCTGCCACATCACTACTTCTCTTTTTGACTAACTCAGCATATAAGCAAAAAATCTATTTGGCTTTCCTGATGGTGTCGACTTTCACATTTGTCGTGATGAGTTATATATCGACAAGAGCCGATGCTCATCTTGACACTGCAGACCGAGCAGGTCTATACATAAAGGATAATTTAAGTTCGGAAGCCCAAGACAGTCTTATTGTAATTGGGACTACGGAGTTTCAATTACAGCAAGTTTTGTTTTACTCGGACTCTCAAAAATCGGCACACAAAGTGGTCGACAGTCAAGAGGGATTCAATCAGTCAGAGCTGAATTCTGCTCACAGATACATCTTGCAGCTCGGTGATCTGAATTTTCATGGCGACAGACACCCAATTTATTTAGGAGATGGTTTTAGTCTACATGTGGTCAGCCCAAAATGAAGTTGAAACAGAAGCAGCAAAGCATGGCAAAGTCGATCGCTATTATAACAGCCGTTAAAAATCGGGCTTCGACCATTGGCGATGCCTTTGAGAGTCTTACATCTCAAAGTTACTTGCCTACTGAATACGCTGTAATTGATGGAGAATCGATAGATGGCACATTGGATCGTGTAAAAGAGCTGTTTCGCGGTAATCGGATTAAAGGTTGGTTTGTCTCCGAACCCGACAACGGCGTTTATGATGCCATCAATAAGGGAATTCGCATGTCCACGTCAGATGTGATAGGCCTCCTCCATTCCGATGACGTATTTGCTGCACCGACAACCGTTGGAAAAGTGATGGAAGTTTTTGAAAATGATCCTACAGTAGACATCGTGTACGGAGATTTGGTCATCTTCGATCGAGACCTTCAAAATCCAATTCGATATTGGAGAACTGGTGAGTTTGTAAATGGCGCACTTCAATGGGGCTGGATGCCACCGCACCCTACCCTCTTTCTTCGACGATCCGTCTTTGATCGGTATGGCCTCTATGACACCTCATATCGAATATCGGCAGACTACGACTTTATTCTTCGGATCTTCAAGGATGGCATTCTCAAGGCCCATTACATCCCCGAAGTGCTAGTACACATGCGGAGTGGCGGCCTTAGCAGTACGATGTATTGGAATATCATACGTGAGGATTACCGTGCACTAAGAAAAAATGATCTAGGCGGAGTTGGTACCCTGATCTGCAAATATGGTCGGTCTACCGCTCAACTATTCAGAAAATACCAGCCGAGCGTGCAAATTAAGGCCGGCTAGTTGCTATGAGTGACTATTTCACCGTATCTTGCTTATCTACCTCAAGGGACTGTAGCTCAGTTGGTAGAGCAATGGACTGAAAATCCATGTGTCGGCGG
>CAZRBW010000090.1:0-6901 GCA_964598395.1 uncultured Roseivirgaceae bacterium | reverse complement strand
CACTATGCATTGCCCTTTTTTTATAGCTTTTTTTCAGGCCTGTCAATTTTTTATTATTACTTAATCTGTTTTATTTTTCATTTTAAAATGTTTTTGTAGTTTAGACCATTGATCAACTAAAAAGCCATTCTAATGAAACTTCATAACTCCCTTTATCTATTCTTATTTGTAATACTATTTACCACAGCTTGCACCAGCACCGATGATAAAACTGAAACTGAAGCAGAAGAGGCAAACAAGCAATGGGTTATTTCAGATTCGCTGGTGGTAGATTTAGCATTGGCTGAAATAATTCCATTCGATTATAACCCTGATAAAGAGCTATTTCTTGGAAGTAGTAATAGAAAAGACCTAGTTATTTTTGATGAAAGTGGTTCTGTATTGCATCATATAAAAGAAAAGCCAGCAGGAGATCCAGATTATTTAGGCAATGCAAAATTTGGAACAGGCTTTTTCGAGGATGATAAAATTTTGGTGCAACCCAATATGTCAGATCAAATGCTCATTGCGGATTATGATGGCAAGGTGATAGAGAAAATACAAATGCCTTTTCGAATGATGAAGAGCGTATGGAAGGGTGGGCCTATGTGCTATGAAATTGAAGAAAATAAGTACCTATTGCATGCTCCTGGCAGGTATAATGAAATTGAGGTTAGTAAAAATGGCTTTAAAGAATTCTTGTTTGAAATTTGGGATAAAGAGTCCAATACATTTACACCAACTATAAAACTTCCTGAAGGTCATCCGCATAACAAGCCATCAAACAATCGTTTTTTTCCTGAATTTATGTATAAAGATGGAATGCTGTTTTTATATACTTCTGAAGTTCCAGAAATCTATATGTATCAGTGGGATGGTGATGATTTTCAATATGAAAGGACCATTAAGCCCAATTTCCCAAAGTTTGTCCGCTATCCTGAAAGCGCAGAAGGGAATATAGATATCAGAGCTGTAAGTGCTGGTGGTATAATTAGTCTAGATCTTGAAGGAAATGAGCTTTACATTGCATACACAGAGGGTATTGAGGAGGAGCGATATAGCCTCATGTCTGAAGAGGAACAACAAATGTCTCAAATATCGGAGCCAATGTATAAAATTGTAGGTATCAACCTTGATGACTTGTCAGAGCGTTATCAAGACGCACCGCAAGAAATTCTTCCTTTTTATTTCCGAGCAGGAGAAGGGCGTTGGATTGGACTTAAAAACATCTATCTGAAAATGGAAGAGGAAGATTACCCGACATTATATTTGATGGAGCGAGAATAAATTGAGTAGACCATTGCGGTTGAAAAGAAAAGAAACTCAAATCTAAATATGATATTAATGGTCAGTTTCTAACTATTTGACGCCTTATTCTTTGGACAGATGGAAGGATTGGTTAAATTGAGTAATCATTTAATTCCTTCCATTTTTTTATGAATATTACTAAGATTTCCCGTTTGCTAGTTGCCAATAGAGGTGAGATAGCAATTAGAATATTGCGTGCAGCTTCTGAACTGCGCATTCGCACAGTGGCTGTTTATTCCTTTGAAGATCGCTACTCGCTGCACCGCTACAAAGCTGATGAGTCTTATCAGATTGGGCCAGATCAGGAGCCGCTAAAGCCATACTTGGACATAGAGGAAATCCTACGTATTGCGAAATTGCAGAATGTGGATGCAATCCATCCTGGTTATGGTTTCTTATCGGAAAATGTACAATTCGCCAGAAGATGTGCCGAGGAGGGAATCATCTTCGTAGGCCCAAAGCCAGAGGTGATGGAGCGGCTTGGAGATAAGGTTGCAGCCAAAATAGTGGCAAAAGAAGTACAAGTGCCCACCATTCCAGATTCTGCGCTGAAATTGGATTCGGTGGAAATTGCCTTGGAACAAGCCAAAACCATCGGTTATCCCATAATGGTGAAAGCCGCCGCGGGAGGTGGTGGCCGTGGCATGCGTGTGGTGAAGGACGATGAAGAACTTCGCAAAGCATTCCAGGAAGCAAAAGGCGAGGCGGCGAAATCCTTTGGTGATGACACCATTTTCCTTGAGAAATACATTGATAACCCTAAGCATATCGAAGTGCAACTGCTAGGCGATAGCTACGGCAATTTAGTGCATTTATACGAACGCGATTGTTCTGTGCAACGACGTTTTCAAAAAGTCATTGAGCTTGCGCCATCCAACCTGCCAGATCTAATTCGAGAGAAGCTATTTGAGTATGCGCTGAAAATTGGAAAGCATGTAAACTACAATAATGCAGGTACAGTAGAATTTCTGGTAGATCAGGAACACAATATTTACTTTATTGAAGTAAATCCGCGCATCCAAGTGGAGCATACCATCACTGAGGAAATCACCGGAATTGATATTGTGCGTTCGCAGATTTTGATTGCAGCGGGAGTGCCACTTGACCACCCGCAGATTTTCATTCACTCGCAAGACGACGTGCGTTGCAATGGCTTTGCCGTGCAATGTCGCATTACCACGGAAGATCCACAGAACGGTTTTAAGCCAGATTACGGACAAATAATTGCCTATCGTAATGCAGCAGGTTTTGGAATCCGACTCGACGAAGGGAGCTCCTATGCTGGTGTGAAGATTTCTCCGTTCTTTGATTCTATGTTGGTGAAAGTGTCCGTTTGGGGTCGCACCCTCAAAGGTGCTACTCAGCGTATGCGCCGATCCCTCACGGAGTTCCGCATCAGAGGTGTGAAAACCAATATCCAATTCCTAATCAATGTGATGGACGATGAGGAATTTCAAGATGGCTTGGCACGAGTGAATTTTATTCCCAGCAAGCCTGAATTGGTGATTCCGAGAATGGGCACAGGGAAAGATAGAGCCACAAAAGTGATCAAATATTTGGGTGAATTAGTCGTAAATGGCCATCCTGATATTAAAGAAGGTACTTTAGCGAGAGATTTCCGAACACCAATTATTCCTGCTTTTGATCGATTAGCGGATTATCCTGAAGGTTCCAGAAATCAATTGCTACAACTTGGTCCGCAAGCATTTGCCCAAAAACTGCGGGAGGATAAGCGGATTCACTATACAGACACCACCTTGCGCGATGCACATCAGAGTTTGTTTGCCACTCGCATGCGAACGGCCGATATGCTGGCAATTGCCGAAGGATATGCCAAAGCTCACCCTGAAGTATTTTCGCTGGAAGTGTGGGGCGGAGCCACCTTCGATGTGTGTATGCGCTTTCTCCATGAAAACCCTTGGGAGCGATTGAAACTGCTAAGAGAGGCCATTCCTAATATTCTATTTCAAATGCTATTCCGCGGGAGCAATGCAGTTGGCTACACGGCGTATCCTGATAATTTGATTGTGCGCTTTATCGAGAAAAGTGCTGAAAATGGAATTGATATTTTTAGAATATTCGATTCGCTCAATTGGTTGGAAGCCATGAAGCTGAGTATAAAAACAGTGCGAGAGCGAACACAATCTTTGGCTGAGGTTTGTATTTGCTACACGGGTGATATTACAGATCCCTCCCGCAACAAATACAACTTGCAATACTATTTGGACTTGGCAAGAAGGATTGAAGATGAGGGAGCGCATATTTTGGCAATCAAAGATATGGCAGGATTGCTCAAGCCTTATGCAGCTGAACTCTTGGTCAAAGAGTTGAAAAAATCTATAGACATTCCTATTCATTTGCATACACATGATACCGCTGGGATCCAATCGGCCACTTATCTGAAAGCCATAGAAGCAGGTGTGGATGTGGTAGATGTGGCACTTTCATCCATGTCAGGACTCACTTCTCAGCCTAATTTCAATTCATTGATAGCCAGTATGCAAGGACATGAAAGAGAAAATCCGATCGACTTGAAATCGCTTAATCAATATTCGAATTACTTTGAAGCGGTACGCGAATTTTACCATCCATTCGAAAGCGAATTGAAGAGCGGCACGGCGGAAGTGTATGAGCATGAGATTCCAGGTGGACAATATTCGAATCTGCGTCCACAAGCGAGAAGTCTAGGCTTGGAAGAGCGATTTGAGGAGGTGAAAAAGAATTATGCATTGGTCAATCAGCTTTTTGGAGATATTGTGAAAGTGACGCCTTCGTCTAAAGTAGTGGGTGATATGGCTTTGTTTATGACATCTAATAATCTGACAGTGGAAGATGTGATGAAGCGTGGAGAGAATTTATCATTTCCTGACTCTGTGAAGGCACTTTTTAGAGGCGACTTGGGACAGCCCGAGGGAGGATGGCCAGCAGAGATTCAGAAGATTGTGCTGAAAGATGAGAAGCCTTACACCAATAAGCCCAATGAGCACTTGGAGCCTATCGATTTTGCAAAGGAATTGCCTGCCTTTATCGCTGAATTTAAGGATGATAAATTGACGGAAGAGGATTTATTGTCTTACAAACTCTACCCGAAGGTTTACAAGGATTTTCACACATTCGTAAAGGAGTATGGCAATACGGGAATTTTGCCGACGTCTGGCTTTTTCTATCCTATGCAGCCCAATGAGGAAATAATGGTGGAGCTGGAGCCTGGCAAAAATCTGCTCGTGCGCTATATGTACAAAACTGAGGCGAATGATGAAGGAAGCCGAGATGTCTTTTTCAAAATAAATGGAATGACACGAAGTGTTTCGGTACATGACAGACAAGTGGCCGTTACCAAAGTGAAAAACCGCAAAGTGAAAAGCGACAAGGATATTGGTGTGCCACTTCAAGGCCGACTGATCAAGGTATTGGTAAAAGAAGGTGACAGCGTTAAGAAGAATCAAGCGCTGTTTATGATCGAAGCCATGAAAATGGAATCGACCATAAGCGCGCCATCTGATGGAGTTATAAGCGATGTGTATTTGGAGGAAGGTGTAATGGTGGAGCAGGATGATTGTGTGTTGACGATGGGGTAGGGATGTAATACAGGTAGCCAATCAAATCCACCAATAATCTAATTGGCTTTGGCCTTCAATTTTATTAATTTTGCAGGCCGTTTGGCAGAAGAACTATTTTTTGCCGCAATTTCAGATTCATGACCTTACAAGAAGAAATCAACATCCGTAAAACCTTTGCGATTATTAGTCACCCAGATGCAGGTAAAACTACATTGACTGAGAAATTCCTGCTTTTTGGTGGAGCGATTCAAACTGCTGGAGCAGTGAAGTCCAATAAGATCAAAAAGGGTGCAACTTCCGATTTTATGGAAATTGAGCGTCAGAGAGGTATTTCGGTAGCAACTTCGGTAATGGGATTTGAATATGGAGGCAAGAAAATCAATATTCTCGATACTCCCGGTCACAAGGATTTTGCGGAAGATACTTTTCGTACTCTTACGGCTGTAGATAGCGTAATCTTGGTGGTGGATTGTGTGAAAGGTGTGGAGGAACAAACCGAGAAGTTGATGGAAGTGTGCCGGATGCGGAATACGCCTGTGATCATATTTGTGAATAAAATGGATCGTGAAGGCAAAGATCCATTCGATTTGCTGGATGAGTTGGAAGAGAAACTTTCGATTAGCGTTCGTCCACTTACTTGGCCGATTAGTCAAGGTTCATCTTTCAAAGGGATTTACAATCTGCAAAAGAAAAATGTAAACCTTTACTCCATCAATAAGACAAAGATTGCCGATGATTTGGTTAAAATAGATGATCTGGCAGATCCACAATTGGATAAGCTTGTTGAGAAACGCTATGCAGATAAATTGCGGGAGGAAGTAGAGTTGATTGAAGGTGTGTATGAAGATTTGAGTGAGGAGGATTATGCAAAAGGAAAGATTGCTCCAGTTTTCTTTGGCTCCGCGATCAATAATTTTGGAGTGAAGGAGTTGCTTGATATATTCTGTGAGATTGCTCCATCCCCCCGCCCAAGAGAAACGCAGGCCAGGATGGTAATGCCTGATGAGAAGAATTTCAGCGGATTTGTTTTTAAAATTCACGCCAACTTAGATCCTAATCATAGAGATAGAATTGCTTTCCTTAGAGTGTGTTCTGGCAAGTTTGAGCGAAATAAATTTTTCTATCATACTCGCTTAGGTAAAAAACTAAAATTTGCCAACCCTACCACCTTTATGGCAAATGAAAAGAGCTTGGTGGAAGAGTCATACCCTGGTGATGTGGTAGGCTTGTACGATAGTGGCAACTTCAAAATAGGAGATACCCTTACCGAAGGCGAATCTTTAGCATACAAAGGAATTCCAAGTTTCTCTCCTGAGATATTTAGAGAATTGGTAAATAAAGATCCTTTTAAAGCGAAGCAATTAGAAAAGGGAATCCGTCAGTTGAGCGAAGAAGGTGTGGCTCAGCTTTTCTTGCAGCAACCTGGAAATCGAAAAATCATTGGAACGGTTGGCGAGCTCCAGTTCGATGTAATCAAATTCCGATTAGAGCATGAATACGGCGCCAAAGCAGATTTTTATCATCTTAACTATTTCAAAGCTTGCTGGATGACTTCGGATAAAAAAGAAGCCATTGAAGAGCTTATTAGAAAAAGAGGCAGCTACGTGGCTTATGATAAAGATGATAACCCAGTGTATTTTGCTGAATCGCAATGGCTACTCAATACCGTGAGAGAAAATTTCCCTGATGTACAATTCCATTTCACCTCAGAGTTTAAGAATAAATTGGCAGAATTGGCTTAAGATTTACCAATTCCACCAAATTGCTTTTTCACTACGGAATTAAGCTCAGATATCACTCTTCAGATAAAAAGTAATTTCACCTCCCGCTGCAATGTCGCTATGCTTTAGCTGGAGGTTTTCTAATTGCTTTCCATTTACCATTACCTTGTCTACATATACATTTTCAGCACCTTGATTTTCGGTGTTGATTGTAAGGGTTTTGCCATTTTCTAATCGGATTATGGCCTTATTCACCATTGGGCTACCAATTGCGTATTCATCCGAGCCGGGTAATACAGGATAGAAGCCGAGTGCACTGAAAATATACCAAGC
>CAZRBW010000089.1:0-7391 GCA_964598395.1 uncultured Roseivirgaceae bacterium | reverse complement strand
AAGGGATTTTCTTATATACTTGATAATCAAATATTATTTTTTGATTTAGCGAGAGGGGAAGTATTGGAAATTGCCCCTGAAACTGGAAGTCAAAAAGTGATTATTACTAAAGGAGAAGGGCCAAATGAAGTCCCTAGATTTCAGTCTTTTACTCATAGTGATGACAAAAGGATTTTTCTGGATGGTTATGCCTTTTTTATCTATGATTCAAATTGGGAACAAGTAGGTAGAAATAGTTATGATTTTCTCGCAAACGATGAATTAACTGATGTTGAAGCTAATCCAAATGGAGAAATGATCGGAACATATGAGTTAAAGTACTGGGAGAACCAACCACATATAGTCGATGATAAGCTCTGGATTAATATTGAATCCTCTAATCCTAAGTTTAATTTCCTAATGAATGAAAGCTATTATCGCGATTCCCGAATAATTGGAGAGGTTAATCTTAACACTGGAGAAGTTGAAAACATACTTGGTAGAAAGCCTCCTATATACCTCAATTATAAATTTATTCCATACAATGATGTTTTTTACCTCATGCCATTTGGCGACGATTTTATCTTATCATTTCACCCAGACTCAGCAATTTATATAGTTGATAAAAGGCTGAATCTAAAATCATACTTTGGTGCAAAAGGAATAGAGATGGATCAGGCATATCGAGAAATGTCAGAAATTGAAGAGTATTCCACCAGTTTTCAGGATGCTTGGACAAAAAAGGGTTATTACAAGCATGTATATGGTTCGAAAGAAGATAATGTAGTTATGAGAACCTACACGCTAGGCAATAAAAATCAGGAAATATTGAATTATGGAGACAATCCAAAACGTCTCCAAATATTCAAGAATTTCCAATTGATCGGTGATGTAGAGGTTCCAACTTATTTTAAGGTAATAGGAAAGATTGGCGAGTATTATTATGCAGATGGCTCGGGAGAAAATCCAGATAATGAAGAAATACTGATCTACAGATTTAAAATCGACTAGCTATGCGAAGCTTGATATTGATATTGCTTTTTAGCACATGCTCCTTAATGGCAATTGCACAAGCAGAATATGTATTTCAGATAAAGGATCAAAATGGGAATGCTTTACCCTTTGTGCATTTGCAGGTGGAAAATACGCTGAAAGGTGCTGTGGCCGATGCAGATGGGTATGCTTCAATTAGGCTTGCTGATGCGTTTTTGAACTATCCACTTCTTATCTCGCATGTGGGTTATGAAACAAAAGTCCTCCAATTTGAAACGCTGAGTACGCAGCAAATCAATGAAGTAATCCTCGTTCCCTCAGAAAAAGAGCTGGACAATATCAATGTGATAGATATCGGGATTTCACCCAATGATTTTATGAAAATGGTCGCCGAAAACTTAGAGGCAAACTTCTATGGAAAATCTTATGAGGCACTAGGCTACTATCAGGAAAAGACCTTTGAAAATAAAGAGCTTAATCTGGAAATAGAAGCGGAGTTATTGCTGGAAGCAGAAGGGCTTAATAAGATGTTTGGTAAGAACGAATATGTGAGTAATGACAATGCATATCTTGTAAAGGTTATTGAATCTGAAGGCGAACAGATTTTTCATACTGGTTATGAAGTTGGAAAATATAATTATCCTGAATTCGAGGATGATTTCAATGTTGATGCATTCCTTGAGCGTTTACTTGTTGAGAAAGCAATATTGGAGCGTCGGTTTATTTTTAATTCAGAAGAAGTATGGGAAAGGGCAACTTGGCGATTTATTAAACTTGAAAGTATAGGTGATAAAAAATATATTTTAGTGCGACACGATAAGAGCAATGAAGCTGAAAATTGGCTATTGGAGTACTGGATCAATATTGAGGATTTTAAAATTCGGCAAATTAATTACCTTGGAAAAAGAGATTTTACTCTTGAAAAGGGTAGAAGTACTTCGGAACTTCCAAAAAGGATTGCAAAGAAAATTGACACAAGACCTAAGACCGAAAGAGAGTATTACAATGCTGATATGACTTATAAAATCACCCTAAATTACTTCGAGGTAGATAACCTCCTTTATTTCAAAAAGATTGATATTGAGCATATTAGTAATTACATTTTAGGGGAACAAAAGGTTGAGAAAAAAAGTATAGCTTCCTTTACAGTAGAAGAACTTGATCCTGATATTAAAAAGAAGGACTTAAGACCTACGAATGATTTCCCACAAAGGAAGTGGTGGGCTAAATAAATTTAAAGAATATGGCTTTGATCAAAATCTGAGATGCTTTAATCAGTTGGGAGCTATTGAATTAAGTATTTTTAATCTCAAGAATGTCAGCCAATTCATCCGAATTCTTAAGTTCAATTAAATCCACCCTATCAAAAAAGCCCTCTAAATATTGTGCTGTGGAGGGATCATCGATTATATAAATGCTTTCTAATTTTCCGTTTTCGTGCAAGGATTTAAGCAAGTTTAAGAAAGGTCGAATTCCATTCTCAATTCCAAAATTCTCTATGGCAATAATTACTTGATTTGCTGCTTGAAGTAATTCGGCACTCTTATTTATCAGCCAACTCTCCACATGATTATCCAAGTCCACAAAAAGCCATTTGGGAAATTGACTATTTATTGTCTCAGCCAATGAGTTTTGATAAGGTAATGTATTCACTTCGCCCAATCGAATATGTAGCAGTGCTTTTTGAGACATGTTTTCTATCGTTTTATGATTTTAATGCTCTGTCTACTGCCATTCTCAAATTGAATTCTGAGCAAATAAATTCCTGCACTAAGGCTGCTAATATCTATTCTATTTTGATCGTTTGTGAGTCTGATATCTGCAATAGCAATTTGTCCTTGCAAAGTGATAATACTTGCTTTCGCCATGCTAGGGCTATTGATAAATAGCTCGCCATTGCTTGGGTTAGGATACACTTTAGCCAACATTTTTTCACGAATTGGCAGCTCAATTGATGTGATGATTGCTTCGCTTCTAAATAATTGCAATCCACCCGCTACCGAACCAGCCAAGATAGCCGGAGCTTCATTTTGGTATAATTTGGCGGCGCTTAAAAAGCTTCGATTTGCCAAACGAGAGAAATTCAAATTGCCATTAAGCTCTATTAAATCCTGTTTAGGATTTGCTTCTCCATTTTTGAAATCTGCATAAAGCGTCAATCTTCCACTGAGATCGCTGGTAAGCAAATCTGCTTTGCCATCTTCTGTAAAATCAGCAATTGCCACGGTTAAGTTTGAAGCAACATTATTATCATCAATGCCGAGATAGTTTTCCGTTTCGAGTGTGAAAATAGGATTGTTTGCTTCGCCAGTATTTAAGTAATAATTCAAACTGCCACTGCTTTTTGCCAAGAGCAAATCCATTTTGCCATCTTCATTGACATCATGAAATGCCACATTATCATTTAGGCCGATGGAGAAGCCCATACTTTCGATTCTGCTTTGGTCAAATTGGATCTCACCCTCATTGGCTTCTCCAGGAATCCAGTAAACTTGTGTTTGGTTATTTTGAGTAGCGGAAAACACCAAATCAATAATCTCATCTCCATCAAAATCGATCAAAGTAGGTTTAAGATTACTCAAGTTTAGCGCTGAGAAATTGGCAAAGTCTGAATCAACGACTTCGAAAGCAGGTGCTTCTACGGTGCCGATATTGCTTAGCAAAGTCAGTTGCGCTTTGAAAATCCCTTCAATCATTTGTCCACGATTACCCACAAGCAAATCAACAAGGCCATCACCATCTAAGTCTGCACTCGTTGGATAGCTATTTTCACCTAAGTCTAGCATTTGGTCTTGCAGGAAATTCCTTTGCACAAATTCGAAATTGGGAGCTTCATTACTTCCAGTATTTTTATAAAAACGGATGGAATTCCGAAAGTCAGTTTGGTTTAATTGATTGAATGACAGATTTGTAGAAACCAACAAATCTTTGATTCCATCATTGTCTGCATCTACCCAATAGGGCGCTGGAAATAAACCGCTATTTACAGGATTCTGCTGATTAGGAAATTGGTTTATAAAGCTCTCGAACTTGGCAGTTTCGCTGTTGCCGGTATTTTCCAAATAGTATAATTCCTCACAAAGTTCATGGCCGCTAATCAAGTCGGGTAAGCCATTTTGGTTCATGTCGATTAGGAGCAGACTTTTACCTCCCGCATGTTCCACTCGGGCATTTGATGTGCCGCAACCTTCGCTGCCAAAAGCAAATTCATTGCAATCGCATTCTTCAAAATCTCCCCATTGTCGCGTTTCTCTTCTAAATTCCATAGCAGCGCAATTTGTCCCAACTTCCAGCGAAACATTTTTATGATACTCCACAAAACCACCATTTGCGAAATTATATACCAGAATGTCAGGCAATCCATCGCCATTCACATCTCCGACATAGGGTACGTCGGTGGCCGAAACTTGCAGATTTATTTTACCAGACGAGCCTTCAGTCAGCAGCGGATTTCGTATTAATTGGAAACTTGGAACCAAATTCACATCGCGCGAAGTTTTAAAAATCCTGATACCAAAGGGTGAGCCAGTCAATAAATCCTTTTCGCCATCACAATCCATATCCACAAATATTGCCCAATTGCTAAGGTTTGCAGGTAGCAAATATTCAAATTCGGGAGCATGTTGCCATTGATTATTCTTGCGTAGAAATATGCTGGCTTTATTGGCAGTGCGGTCATAGGCAAACAAATCATCAGTGCCGTCGCCATCAAAATCGAAATTGCTAAACTGCATAGAATTCAATCCTCCCGCCCAAGGGTTTTGCACTACTTGGCCATTCACTGTCAATGGAATTTCCGTTTCGTGGAATAATTTCCATTGCGCATAATTGGGCAAAGCCAAAGAAATAAGTAGGATTAGTAGAATGAATTGCTTCAAGCCTTTTAAATTTCCGATAAATTGAAATGAACCGTTTGTCAAAGCTATATTTAATCTATTAAATGCGAAAGCTTGAATAGGGTTCCAAAATTTTTGTAAAAATACAGATGACACAATTAGAAAGTATTTACGAAAAATATCTCCAGTCGGCTGGAGTTTGCACCGATACACGTGCGTTAAAAAAGCGGGAGGTATTTTTCTGCTTGAAAGGTCCCAATTTCGATGCGAATAGTTTTGCACATGAAGCCATTCGCCAAGGAGCCATTATGGTGGTATCGGATGACGTTGCAAATGCCAAAATAGAAGGTGTGCAAGTGGTAGAAGATGCGCTCAAAACTTTGCAGCAATTAGCAAATCTGCATCGAAGCAAGCTCAACATTCATGTGCTGGCAATTACGGGCAGCAATGGCAAAACCACTACCAAGGAGCTAATTAGGGAGGTTTTAGCTTGTAAATACAAGGTGCTAGCCACCAAAGGAAATCTCAATAACCATATCGGTGTGCCATTGACTTTGCTCAGTATCGGTGCTGAAATCGAGTTTGCAGTAATCGAAATGGGTGCAAACCATCAAGGTGAAATTGCTCAGTTGAGTGAAATTGCCGAACCAAATTTTGGTATGATTACCAATCTTGGCAAAGCTCATTTGGAAGGTTTTGGTGGGGTGCAGGGCATTATTAAAGGCAAGACAGAGCTGTTTAGGTTTTTGCAAAAAACAGGCGGCACTATTTTCCTCAATACCGCGGATCATGTGCTTGCAGAGAGGAAAGGCACACATACGCATGAGTTTTCATTTCCAAATCAAGCAGATGATTTTGCTGCTCAATTAGTTGAGGCTTCCCCATTTGTAAAGGTGAAAATCGAAGGCTTAACAGAGCCTATTTCCACTCAGATGATTGGAGGCTACAATTTCCCAAATATTGCGGCAGCGCTTGCTATTGGCAAATATTTCGGTGTGGATATGCAAAAAGCAGCGGAGGCAATTAGCAATTATCTACCTGAAAATAATCGCTCGCAATTGGTGAAGGGCAAGCAGGCTACCATCATTTTGGATGCCTACAATGCTAACCCAACCTCCATGAATGCAGCCTTGGATAATATGGACAACATGAAAGGCTATGAGGAGAAATGGGTGATTTTGGGTGATATGTATGAGTTGGGGGACACAAGCGACGAAGAACATCAGTCAATTGTAAATCGATTAAGATCAAGTGTTTTTGACAAGGTCTTTTTGTGCGGAAAGAAGTTTCACTCTATCAATAGGGATTCTCCAGCTATTGCAAGTTTCGAAAAGCGGGAGGATTTAGAAAAAGAGTTGACTCAACAAAATCCAAATGCTGCGGTTATCCTTATCAAAGGTTCTCGGGCTATGGGCTTAGAGAAATTGCTTAACTCCATCAATTATGAATAATATTTTAAGTTTTCTGGAAGAATTGGCGGCCAACAACCAAAAAGAGTGGATGGATGAAAACAGAAAGCGATATACTGGCGTTCGTGAGGAATTTATTGCAGTGATAGATCACCTGTTGTTGGAGCTTAAAAAGTATGATCCTGCATTATTGCCCATCACTGCGAAGGAATGCATTTTCAGAATCAATCGTGACGTTCGCTTCTCGAAAAATAAGAGTCCATATAAAATCAATATGTCAGCATTTATTTCTCCAGAAGGTAAGAAGACAATGGGTCCAGGCTATTATTTGCATTTGCAGCCTGCTGGAAGCTTTTTGGCAGGAGGTATTTACATGCCTCCAAATGATGTGCTGAAGAAAATTCGCCAGGAAATCGATTACAATCCTGAGCCATTTACCACTTTTCTAGCAGACAAAAAGGTGCAGCAACTGTTTGGAAGTATTAGTGGCGAGTCATTGATCCGCCCACCCAAAGGCTATGCAGAAGATCACCCACAGATCGATCTTCTCAAAATGAAGAGTTTTATCATACAACATCCACTGAGTGATAAAGAAGTGCTGGCTCCGAATTTTATAAGCAAAGTGGCTGATTATTTTTCACTTATGCTGCCGATGCATCAATATTTGAGATTGGCGATGGAAAATGAGTAAAATATTTGAAAATTTCTTTGATTCAACGCTTGCATAATTCGAGTCGGATATTACCTTTGCATTCCCAATTCGCTACTGCGATAATAAAGGGGAGTATAGCTCAGTTGGTTTAGAGCACCTGCCTTACAAGCAGGGGGTCGTAGGTTCGAATCCTACTACTCCCACACCTTAAAAAGCCTTATAATCTAAAATGATTGTAAGGCTTTTTTATTTATTCGCCTTTTAGTAAATCTCTTGCTGAATGATGAATAGTAAGAATATCAATTCTGTTGTTAGAAACGATTTTATATATAATTCTGTAGTTTCCTTAAAGTAATTCTCAAATAATTTCCTCTCGCAATTCTGAAACAATACGCCCTAATTGAGGCCGAGAGTTTAAAATAATGGTGCAGTTTCGGATTCTTAATACCTGTGGTTTTGCATATATTTTTGAATCCCTCGAAATATATTTTGCAATTTCTTTTAAGTCCTACTTTGCTTGAA
>CAZRBW010000088.1:0-7698 GCA_964598395.1 uncultured Roseivirgaceae bacterium | reverse complement strand
GTAATCATCTGGATCCCAAAAATAGGGTCTCCAGGCTTTTGAAACATGACCTAAATATTCATCAATTATTCGTTTACTTGCATAAGAAATTGTGGCAAAAGGATTATAAAAAAGTCTCTTAAATTTAGCGGCTGAGCTCAGAGGATCTTGTTTCAACCTCTCACGCTCATAAATTAAGTGCAAGGGGATTCTTTCTGGGGAAAGTGGGTGGTTTCCTATTATAGGAACGCATTCAGAATACCCGAGTTCGCCATTTAAAACTCCATGCATACATACCCAATCCTCATTTAACCAATCTACGGCGAATGGGTCATTGAGTACTGCGTCAATCCGCTCTTGCATATTTTGTCCTTGGATGACCACCTCATCTAAGTCTATGGTTCTTTCATCGTTTCCAAATAGCTCATCCACTTCAATAGCTCGATTAGAAAGCAATGCGTCCTTCTCTATAATCTTTGGGTGCATGGCACCAAGGAGCATAGTTAACTGATCTTTTATTTGCTCAATAGTAGGGTAGGTTGCCTCCAAACGAACTAGACTCTCTTCTTCTCTGTATCTTAGTCTCCCTTCTTCAAACCCATATATAGGTGCCTCGGAACGGTTGATGCTAAATGCTCCGTTTTCATCCGTTCTAAACTCCAGCAAATACTCTCCATTTGTAAACATTACTGCCCGATTCGATCGTAATCTATCTGGGTCATTCGAACGCATCGTCACCATATCCAAGGTACTGTTTAAGGTGTCTGCCATCATAAGTATTCCAGTATATCTCTCCTCCAGTAACCTGGCTTCGCTGTCCAGCTT
The DNA here is from genome assembly GCA_964598395.1 of uncultured Roseivirgaceae bacterium. Taxonomy (GTDB): domain Bacteria; phylum Bacteroidota; class Bacteroidia; order Cytophagales; family Cyclobacteriaceae; genus CAXBDP01. Next base: position 6,894 of record CAZRBW010000088.1, on the reverse strand, counting down.
CATGGACAGAAAATGATTTCCCTCCAACACCCATGGATTTATGATTTCAGGCAATTCTAAAGCTAATTCCTCTCCACCTTGCGCAATAATTCTTCGGTTAACGGCTTCCTTTGCTAGTTGAGGATAATTCCATAGTTCTTCTGTGGAAAATTCATTTGCATTTATGGGCTTATAGTGCAGCTTTAATTTGCCCGTAGGCAAGTCTGATCTGTAATAGCTTAGCGTGTCTTCTGGAAATATGGGATCTTCTAGGATAATTATCTCATCCATCGATTCTATGCTAAACTCTCCTACTACAGGTGCATGAATTATTACCTGATCACTCAATAGGCTAATCCATGATGGATTGACTTTTTCAGCAGTTGATTTTTCACCTAAATGCGGCCAATGGATTGGAAAGCGATGGATGGCTAATTGGGCATTCTCATTCCGTAATTCTACCAAAGCCCAAACTGGCATATCCTTATTAAGAATTGAGTCCTTAGCTAGAAAAACCTCAAACTCACCAGCCTCATTTAAGTCAATACTCGGGGTATCGTTAATTGCAGACTCAGTGGTCATAAAAAAACTCACATGGGTGTTGGCTCCAGTAACTTTGCCATAAATCTTTAATGAATCTCCTACCTCCGATACGATCATTTCTCGCCCACCTAATGACCGCCAAAGTGGGTCCCTAACCCAAAATTGTTCATAATGAATTTCTTTACTCCCATATTTTGCAGCCAAGAGTGCATAGTATCCAGGTACTAAGTTTTTGGATAGCTTAATTGCTCCTTCTATTATTTTATCCTCAAGACCATGAAATACAAAATCTACGATTTCCTGACTTTGCAAATCCACAATAGCTAAGTAAAGCAAATTATCAGCCTCTTGCTGTTTATTAATATACGTATAGCCTAGCTGCTCACCCGGGTAGATAAATTGCTTGTCCAATAAAAGTCGGTTTTGAGCTGTAAGAGATAAGCTCAAGTGCAAGCAGAAAATTAAAATGAAATTTTGGATGAATAATTTTAGGCAACTCATATATAAAAACCCTTTCCTCAATTTTATAAATCACAATTAAATATAACCAAATTACCCTATTACTAATCCACGTTCTTAATCGTCTAATTGTTTTCTTAGTAATAACTGATTTTACATTATAAGTTGAATCAATTCAACATAGTAATATGAATTGCTTACCGAACTAACACCTCATAACTTATAGAACTGCTGATTTCATGATGTAAATCCCAATAGCTAACTTCCAAAATATAGGTACCGGGCAATATGGGTGCTTTTACTTTTGCGACAGGGTTTCCAGAATACTCCTTCCATACTTTCTGCCCACTGCTAATATTTAATTCACTATCAGCCAAAAGGAGTTTATTTTGTTTAGGGAGTTTCACGCTACCAATCTGATCTTTATAATCATCTGGATCCCAGGAATAAGGTCTCCAGGCTTTTGATAGGTGGAGTAAAATTTCTTCATAATCTCTATAGTTTACAAGTCTCCTTAAACGAGAATAAACACTTATAGTATTTTGTCTTCTTAACCTAGTATTATCATATATTATGTGTAAAGGAAGTCTTTCTTGAGATTCAGGGTGATTTCCAATCAAGACTGTACATGCGAATTTAGATGAGCCTATTACACCGCTTTGACCATGTAAAACGCCATGCTGACATACCCAATCCTCATTTAACCAATCTACAGCAAAAGGGTCGTTGAGTACTTCCTCAATCTTGTCTTGCATAGTTTGCCCACGTATTACCACCGCATCCAAATCTATTGTCCTTTCATCCACTTCTAAGGATTCCTCCATCTCCATAGCTCGATTGGAGAGTAATGCATCCTGCTCTATAATTTTTGGCTGCATGGTTCCAAGAATTATATTCATCTGAGCTTTTATTTTCTCAATGGCAGGGTAGGTTGGCTCCAATCGAACATTCGTCACCTCATCCTTATAGCGTAGCCTACCTTCTTCAAATCCGAAAACATTCATTTCCGATTGACTGATGCTAAATGCTCCTTTCTCATCAGTGGTAAATTCCAGCAAGTAGGCTCCATTGGTAAACATAACTTCTCGATTGGCTCTTGGGTTAGCAGGGTCATTGGAACGCATGCTTATTACATCAACATTGCGATCTAAGGTGTCTGAAAGGTGTAATATTCCTGTAAATTTTTTATTAAGAAAATAGGCTTCGCTGTCCAGCTTCATGGATAGAAAATGATTTCCCTCCAACACCCATGGATTTATGATTTCAGGCAATTCTAAAGCTAATTCCTCTCCGCTTTGCGCAATAATTCTTCGGTTACCGGCTTCCTCTGCTAGTTGAGGATAATTCCATAGTTCTACCGTCAAAAATTCCTCCGCATTTATGGGCTTATAGTGCAGCCTTAATTTGCCAGTAGGCAAGTCCAATCTGTAATAGCTTAGCGTATCTTCTGGAAATATGGGATCTTCAAGGATGATTATCTCACCCATTGACTCAATGCTAAATTCACCAACTTCTGGTGCATGAATGAAAACCTGATCATCTGCAAGGCTAAACCAAGACTTGTCAGTAATTTCTCCATTCGTTTCTTCAGGTTCATTTGGCCAATGAATCGGAAAACGATGGATGGCCATTTGTTCCGTCTCATCCACCAATTCCAACAATGCCCATACTGGCAAATTAGTATCACTATTTATCACGGAATCTTTCAGCACTGAAAATTCAAATTCACCACTTTCATTTCGCTCTATAGGATTTTCTAGCAAGCTGGGATTTGTGGTAAAATAAATACTTAATTGAGTATTGACATTTGTCACTCTACCTCTTACCCGTAGCGAATCACCTTCTTCAAATACACCTATTTCTCGCCCACCCAGTGACTGCCAATTCTGATCACGTACCCAAAACTGCTCGTAGTGAATTTCCTGATCGCCATATTTTGCTGCAATCATGGCATAATACCCAGGCACTAAGTTTTTGGCTAGATTAATTTCTCCTTCTACTATTTTATCCACAAGACCATGAAATACAAAATCTACTATTTCCTGACTTTGCAAATCGACAATCGCTAGGTATAGCAAATTATCAGCCTCTGGCTGTTTATTAATATATGTATAGCCTAACTGCTCACCTGGGTAGATAAATTGCTTGTCCAATAAGAGTCGATTTTGAGCTGTAAGGGATAAGCTCAAGTGGAGGCAGAAAAGTATACTTATAATGCGACTGAAATTCTTTAGAGTATTCATTATAAAGCTTATCTTTTTATTGCAAAATATCAAATATTAATAAATTAATCAATATTAAAGGCAAAATAAAAATCTCTTAACCGTTTTGATAATTGGATATTTCGCATGAAACTTACTTATATCAAAAAATCTTTTATTTCTAAAATAAAAAGATTGTTAAATTAAATCTAAATCAATAAGTTTATACATAAAATTTTATTATGATCTATTTGAATTTTACAGAATATTCTATACTTTAGCTCAAACCAAATAAAATTATCATGAAAAAATCATTTATTAAGCTAACAGCAGTTATTTGCTTGTCGTTATTTTTGCAGAGTTTTTTTATAACTGCGCAATGTCCACCAACCTTAGGTCATGAGAATAAATGTCATGCATATATAGTGGAATATGATCCTTGGGGTGGGCATGTAATTGGCTATCAATGTCAACCACCTTTTCCAGATGACCGTTCTCCTGACTGCGTAAACCCTTAGAAATTATTCAATAATCATTTTTCTTCAATCTTGATAATGCTTATTATACTTTCGTGTAACGATAAAGAGCATTTACTCAAGATTGAGGGAAAATTGTGTGAGGTAATTGAGGTAGATACCATAACCCCTAGTAACATAAATAGCATTTTTTAATCACCAAATCATTTCCTTTTTAAAGCTAATTTTTTAATGTTACAAATTAAACCAATACAACATAGTCAATTGAATTGCTTACCGAACTAACACCTCATAACTAATAGAACTGCTGATTTCATGATGTAAATCCCAATAGCTAATTTCCAAGGTGTAGGTACCAGGCAGAACTGGCACTTTTACTTTTGCGACAGGGTTTCCAGAATACTCCTTCCATACTTTCTGCCCACTCCTAATATTTAATTCACTATCAGCCAAAAGGAGTTTATTTTGTTTAGGGAGCTTTATGCTGCCGATTTGATCCTTATAGTATTCAATATCCCAGGTATAGCTAGTGATGCCTTGAGCAAGATGACTATACATTGCTTCAAGGGCAGCTTTAAAATCTGGATGTAATTTGACATTTGGATTTGAAGCAGTAGCAAATCCTCCTCTCAATATTTTGCCAATCTTCGCAAATTGCGTCTTTGAGGAAGACCTTATTCTCTCCTTATTATCATCATAAATTAAATGTAATGGGATCATTTGCTCTGAACCAGGGTTATTTCCAAGAACAGGCTCACAAGGGGAATCCAGCCCAAATTGGGAACTATTTGTTGGGCCACCCCCATTTAATACACCATGTTGGCAAACCCAATCATCATTTAACCAATCTACAGCAAAAGGGTCATTTAAAACCGCTTCAATCCTATCTTGCATTTGTCCCTGTATTACCACCGTATTCAAGTCTATCGTTCTTTCGTCGTTTCCAATTGGCTCATCCACCTCAATGGCTCGATTAGAAAGCATTTCGTCCTTCTCTACAATCTTGGGGTACATAGCCCCAAGGATCATAGGTGCTTTTTCTTTTATTTGCTCTATAGCAGGGTAGGTTGACTCTAAGCGAACTTGACTTTCTTCTCTGTATCTTAGTCTCCCTTCTTCAAACCCATATATTGATGCCTCTGAACGGTTGATGCTAAATGCTCCATTATCATCCGTTCTAAACTCCAGTAAATACTCTCCATTGGTAAACATAACCGCCCGATTTGAACGTGGTTTATCTGGGTCATTTGATCGCATCGTTACCATATCCAAAGTACTGTCTAGGGTATCTGTCATCATAAGAATTCCAGTATATCTCTCCTCCAGTAACCTGGCTTCGCTGTCCAGCTTCATGGACAGAAAATGATTTCCCTCCAACACCCATGGATTTATGATTTCAGGCAATTCTAAAGCTAATTCCTCTCCGCTTTGCGCAATAATTCTTCGGTTAACGGCTTCCTCTGCTAGTTGAGGATAATTCCATAGTTCTACCGTCAAAAATTTCTCCGCATTTATGGGCTTATAATGCAGTTTCAATTTGCCAGTGGGCAAGTCTGCTCTGCAATAGCTTAGCGTATCTTCTGGAAATATGGGATCTTCAAGGATAATTATTTCATCCATCGATTCAATGCTAAATTCACCTACTTCAGGTGCATGAATGAAAACCTGATCATCTGCAAGGCTAAACCAAGACTTGTCAATATTTTCTCCATTCGTTTCTTCAGGTTCAGTTGGCCAATGGATCGGAAAGCGATGGATGGCCATTTGTTCCGTCTCATCCACCAATTCCAACATTGCCCATACTGGCAAATTAGTATCACTATTTATCACGGAATCTTTCAGCACTGAAAATTCAAATTCACCACTTTCATTTCGCTCTATAGGATTTTCTAGCAAGCTGGGATTTGTGGTAAAATAAATACTTAATTGAGTATTGACATTTGTCACTCTACCTCTTACCCGTAGCGAATCACCTTCTTCAAATACACCTATTTCTCGCCCACCCAGTGACTGCCAATTCTGATCACGTACCCAAAACTGCTCGTAGTGAATTTCCTGATCGCCATATTTTGCTGCAATCATGGCATAATACCCAGGCACTAAGTTTTTGGCTAGATTAATTTCTCCTTCTACTATTTTATCCACAAGACCATGAAATACAAAATCTACTATTTCCTGACTTTGCAAATCGACAATCGCTAGGTATAGCAAATTATCAGCCTCTGGCTGTTTATTAATATATGTATAGCCTAACTGCTCACCTGGGTAGATAAATTGCTTGTCCAATAAGAGTCGATTTTGAGCTGTAAGGGATAAGCTCAAGTGGAGGCAGAAAAGTATACTTATAATGCGACTGAAATTCTTTAGAGTATTCATTATAAAGCTTATCTTTTTATTGCAAAATATCAAATATTAATAAATTAATCAATATTAAAGGCAAAATAAAAATCTCTTAACCGTTTTGATAATTGGATATTTCGCATGAAACTTACTTATATCAAAAAATCTTTTATTTCTAAAATAAAAAGATTGTTAAATTAAATCTAAATCAATAAGTTTATACATAAAATTTTATTATGATCTATTTGAATTTTACAGAATATTCTATACTTTAGCTCAAACCAAATAAAATTATCATGAAAAAATCATTTATTAAGCTAACAGCAGTTATTTGCTTGTCGTTATTTTTGCAGAGTTTTTTTATAACTGCGCAATGTCCACCAACCTTAGGTCATGAGAATAAATGTCATGCATATATAGTGGAATATGATCCTTGGGGTGGGCATGTAATTGGCTATCAATGTCAACCACCTTTTCCAGATGACCGTTCTCCTGACTGCGTAAACCCTTAGAAATTATTCAATAATCATTTTTCTTCAATCTTGATAATGCTTATTATACTTTCGTGTAACGATAAAGAGCATTTACTCAAGATTGAGGGAAAATTGTGTGAGGTAATTGAGGTAGATACCATAACCCCTAGTAACATAAATAGCATTTTTTAATCACCAAATCATTTCCTTTTTAAAGCTAATTTTTTAATGTTACAAATTAAACCAATACAACATAGTCAATTGAATTGCTTACCGAACTAACACCTCATAACTAATAGAACTGCTGATTTCATGATGTAAATCCCAATAGCTAATTTCCAAGGTGTAGGTACCAGGCAGAACTGGCACTTTTACTTTTGCGACAGGGTTTCCAGAATACTCCTTCCATACTTTCTGCCCACT
>CAZRBW010000087.1:2492-7700 GCA_964598395.1 uncultured Roseivirgaceae bacterium | reverse complement strand
AGGTCACTCACTTTTTCGCCCACACCAATATACTTCACAGGAATTTTGAACTGATCGGAAATGCCTATAACCACACCACCTTTGGCCGTGCCATCCAATTTGGTAATCGCCAATGCCGTAACTTCTGTGGCTTTAGTAAACTCCCTAGCTTGGAGAAAGGCGTTTTGGCCGGTAGATCCATCTAGTACCAATAATACTTCATGTGGAGCATCAGGAATGAATTTCTGCATTACCCTTTTGATCTTGGTAAGCTCGTTCATCAGGTTCACTTTGTTGTGCAATCTTCCCGCAGTGTCGATGATCACCAAATCTGCATTGGAATCCACGGCCTTTTTCACCGTATCGAATGCTACTGAAGCTGGGTCGGTATTCATGCCATGCGATACCACTGGCACACCAACTCTCTCGCCCCACAGAATCAATTGATCTACTGCTGCTGCACGAAATGTATCTGCGGCTCCCAATACTACCGATTTGCCTTTGGCTTTAAACTGAGCTGCTAATTTGCCTATGGTGGTGGTTTTGCCCACACCATTTACACCAACCACCAAAATCACATAAGGCTTAAATTCGGCTGGCAATTCAAAATCTGCGAGGTCTTTAGTATTGTTTTGAGAAAGTAGTCCTGCTACTTCGTCTTTGAGGATAGAATCGAGTTCGGCTGCATTCAGATATTTATCCTTTGCAACTCGCTCTTCAATTCGCTTAATTATTTTGATGGTAGTGTCAACTCCTACGTCTGAGGCAATAAGGATATTCTCAAGTTCATCAAGTACTTCTTCATCTACTGTAGATTTACCGACAACTGCTTTACCTAGCTTTGAGAAGATTGATTCCTTAGTCTTTTCTAGACCTTTATCTAAGGTTTCCTTTTTCTCTTTGTTAAAAAAATCAAAAATGCCCATAGGAGTAAAATTTGCAAAGGCAAATTAACAAAAAAAGTCCCATAAGGGACTTTTAATTAAATGTTTTATAAGATGTCCTTATTTGTTCAAGGCATCTTGTACAAGTTCCAAAGGAACCATCTCTTCTCTAAAAGTGTAAGCGCCAGTTTTTTCAGACTTAACAGCTTTGATAAGTTTCACGAAACTTTTGTTAGCACCAGCTTTTTTCAGGGTTGCAACTACTTTCTTTGCCATGGTTACTTAATTTCCTTGTGAATAGTATTTTTCTTAAGGATTGGATTGAATTTCTTCAACTCCAAACGCTCTGTTGTGTTTCTACGGTTCTTTGTAGTGATGTAACGCGATGTGCCAGGCATACCGCTAGTCTTGTGCTCGGTGCACTCAAGGATCACTTGAACTCTATTACCTTTTTTTGCCATGATTGATAACCTTTACTTCCTGTGGAAAATTTTAGAATACGATAAAACCGTTTCTGCGAGCTTCATGCAAAACGGCATAAACTCCTTTTTTGTTAATGGTTTTCAACGCTTTGGAAGAAACCTTTAGAGTTACCCATGCGTCTTCTTCAGGAATGTAAAAACGCTTTTTGTGAAGATTAGGATAAAATTTCCTCTTCGTTCTATTGTTAGCGTGAGAAACATTGTTTCCCACTTGAACCTTTTTTCCGGTGATATCACAAACTCTTGCCATGTCTTTGAACCGCTTTTTCTAATGAGTCTGCAAAATTGAGAAATTACTTTCAGTTTGGCAAATATGATTGCGAAATAATTTCAATTATTATGGTATTTGTTAGAAGCCGACCTTATTTCAAGGTATTAAACAACTTTTTATCTTTACTTGAGTAACCATAAGGGCAGTGTCGACATCCATTTTTGCAGCAATAGCCTCTTTTTAAGTGATAGGTCTTAGTAAAAACCATTGCTCCGTTCGGGTCGAAATAATAATCTGGTTCGGAATCTTTTGTGGATTTATCCATTTTTGCTAAGTATGCCCTGTTAAATCAGATAAGCTGCAAGATACCATTAATATGTAATCTAGGCTTTATTCTCGCAGCTAGAAACTACCTTGCGAAGCCAAATGTTTTACGATAAATAGAATTTTATGACTCCAACTATTCAAAAAAGTGAACAAGCTATCCAATTAGAAGATAAATACGGCGCTCACAATTACCACCCACTACCTGTAGTCCTTGCAAAAGGAGAAGGAGTATTCCTTTGGGATGTAGAAGGCAAAAAGTACTACGATTTCCTATCAGCCTACAGCGCTGTAAACCAAGGGCATTGCCATCCTCGTATTTTAAGCACTCTTTCTGAGCAGGCCGCTACGCTCACTTTGACCTCCCGCGCTTTTCATAACAATATATTGGGTCCATTCGAACAATATATCACCGAATATTTCGGCTTCGATAAGGTATTGCCGATGAATACTGGTGCCGAAGGTGTAGAAACGGCCATCAAACTTGCTCGTAAATGGGGCTATGAAAAAAGAGGGATTCCCGAAAACGAAGCGAAAATAATTGTCTGTGAAAATAATTTTCATGGTCGAACGACCACCATTATTTCATTTTCGAATGATACAGGTGCTAGGAAAAACTTTGGCCCATATACGCCTGGTTTTATTAGCATAGAATATAACAGTGTAGATGCATTACGCGATGTATTAGCAAAAGAAGAGAATGTAGTTGCCTTTTTGGTAGAACCCATACAAGGTGAAGCGGGGGTATTTACTCCTGCGGATGACTTTATGCGGGAGGTTGCGGCAGTTTGTAAAGCTCACAATGTCCTCTTTATCGCAGATGAAATCCAAACAGGAATTGCACGTACGGGTAGTTTATTGGCCGTTTGCGGCAATTGTACATGCGAAGGCCATTGCGAAAGACAGCCAGAAACTTACGCCAAACCAGATATACTGATTTTAGGCAAAGCATTATCGGGAGGTTTTTATCCTGTGTCGGCTGTGCTTGCGGATAATCGCATAATGGAAGTGATAAAGCCCGGCCAGCATGGATCTACTTTTGGAGGCAATCCTCTTGGTGCTAAAGTGGCTATTACCGCTTTGGAGGTGATAAAAGATGAGAAATTAGCAGTCAACGCCAAAGTCCTCGGCAAGCTGTTTAGAGAGCGCATGCAGAAGCTCGTGGACAAATCGCCATTGGTGAAATTGGTAAGAGGCAGAGGATTGCTCAATGCCATCGTCATCAACGATTCGCCAGAAAGCTCCACAGCGTGGGATTTATGTATGGCTTTTAAGGAAAACGGGCTATTGGCAAAACCAACTCATGGCAATATCATCAGATTTGCGCCTCCGCTTGTAATGACTGAGGAGCAATTGCATGAATGCTGTGATATTATCGAAAAAACTGTATTGGCTTTTCAGAAAGCCTAAAATCTAATAAAATAGAAAGTGGCGAAAATGGTTTCTTAATGCCATTTTCGCCACTTTTCATTTTAAAACTCCTTCACTTCAGTATCGAATGCCGCGTTCAGTATTCTTCCATTACGCTTAAACTGCAACCAAATTCGATATTTTCCTGCCTCTGGAAATGCATAAGGAAAAGCCACAACTGAATGGCCTTCGTGTGCTGGGTCGTTGATGTCGTGGACCATATCACCCATCATAATTTTATCGAGCTCCTCTACCGACATTTGGCTGTAGCCAACCAAAACTTGATCGATACTATCGGCGAATACTTTTGATACTTTAGGCAGAGCCGCCCAAGCATTTCCACCTCTAGAGAAACGCTCTTCCATTGCCTGCTGCGAACCCATACTGTAATTGCCAACAGGGTGCAAATGGATAAATACTCCTGCATCCTCCCGCATAATCACTGCATGCCCCATCATTCCCAAGTAAGGCTCAAGTTCCGCAGGCTCACCGTCGGGATCTTGAATTAAGAAAGTTAATTTATAAAGCTCATTTGCCACAAAATCACCTGAAGCAGGAGCTTCTAAAATTGCTGTGGAGCCATCTGGCAATTCGGTAATTGAGCCAGGTGTTCCACAAATCATCATATTGGCGTCCAATAGCTGTGGTTGGTCTTTGTCCAAAAGTGCATTTGTGATCATAAAAGTATCATCCTTGTCGAGAATGACTGAATCCAAGCTGGCAAAAGCAACATTCATTTCAGGAATGTCAACGGTATCTACCAGTGTTTCTGCAAAGCCCGTAACACGTGTAATATCGGCAAAGATGTAATACCTCCCGCTTGGTAAATTTGGTAATGTAGTCTCGAAGGTGGTGGAATCTATTCTCGTTGGATGCAAATGCGCAAACACGTCCATCGTACCTTTTCGGATCATAAACATGTGCATCAATTTGCCATGATCTGGAATCACCCAATTCATTTTGCGTAGACTGCTCAGGTTGGTAAGAGATTTTTCATCTGCTTTGAAAATCAATTTCTGCTTGCCAGCCTCTTGGATTATTTCACCCTTTGCAGCCATTGGCTTGTACATATATCTATTATAATCTTCCGCCCAGCTATCCCACCAGTTTTTGCCACCAAACAGTAGCAGAGCTAATACTACTATGGATGCAATAGCACCAAACCATTTCTTCCTATTGATCCTTTTGTCAGGCAATTCGCCTGGCTTAAGCATGGCCGTACTTGCACTGCTCGCTACGATGGTAATCATGATAGCAACCAAAAGAGCGGCTAATATGGCTAAAACATAACCAAGGCCGGGCTCCATTTCTTTTTGGGCAGTGGCAATGGCCATTACAGGCACAAATACCGAAGAAATTTCCTCCCCATCGTCGATAGTAACTTCGACGCTTGATGAACCTGAATTCATCATCCAAACTATCCCACGATACTTGCCTGATTCACCTTCTACAGGTAAAAGCTCATCTGCTTTGGGCGTGCCTTCATAGCCAGCAAACCAATAAACAGGCTTGGCAGAAACTTTCAATTCTCTCTCAGACTCCACTAATAAAGTGACCAAGGCCGTACCTGGAATTACATCTGGCGGATTGATATTGACCATCACATCGTACTTACCTGCTTGGCCTTCGAATATTACTCCTGGGCTGCCCACGTGCGTGTATGCAGGCATTATGCAGATGAAAAAGACAACAATTGCGATTAATTTATTTCTCATTATCTCTGTACTTTTTTCATCCAATTACCCCAAGCCAAACCTAAACGGATGGAAACAAAACCTAGACCTATGGCAATAGCCGTTCCTTGCAAAAGTGCCATTCCAGAGGATTCGCGCCAAGGTTGGAAAGCATATCTATATTCAAAATCTGGCGGCATGGCATAGTACCAGCTTTCTTGAGCAAAAAACCAATTACGCGCATA
>CAZRBW010000087.1:0-2392 GCA_964598395.1 uncultured Roseivirgaceae bacterium | reverse complement strand
CTGGCGGCATGGCATAGTACCAGCTTTCTTGAGCAAAAAACCAATTACGCGCATAAGAGCTTTGTAAGAAATCGCCAAAAGGCCATTGGAAAGCCATTAGCACTAGCACGAAAGCAAAAGCTGTGAGAATAGATAATTTCCAGTCGTTCCATTTTTGGAATTTGGCAAAAATATAATCGATAGCAAGTGCTGGAAAAATCAATAAAATTGGAAAGTTGAATGCTTGGAAATTGGTAATTCTATTAAGTACCGGACCAAGCATAGGCTCAGCTGGAAAAAGCGGGAGGATCCAAGCCATCACCATCATAAAAAGTGAGTAAATAGCCGTCATAAATGTTGCTCCCCACTTTCCAGGATAGGCTCTGCTAATCGACACCATAAATATCGGGAAGGCCAAAGCCGAAACTTGGTAGAAACTCACATTGTGCATATTACCACGACGGAGAAATTCTGACACAAGCGTAAAAACCATACATAATAAAAAGCCAGCCGAAATGGCAAACATTGCCGAAAGCACTTTTTTCTTTTTGGCAGCCATTTCACCTCGGCTTTGGTTCATTACCGCCAACACACTTATGATGGCACCAAACTGCACCATGATAATTCCTAAAGCCAATACGGTATGAGGAGGCGAAAGAATGGTTACGTCCAGGCCATAAGTATTGTGCCACCAATCATCAAATGGAGCTGAAGTGAGCATGGCCAATGCACCCCAAATACAAAACATGGAGCCTAATGAACCGTAGAAAATGCCCCAGAATTTTACGCTTTTACTTTTATCGGCTTTGTTACCCCAAAAGGAAATCCTAAATACTTCATAGGCCGAAAAGCCTCCCGCTATCACCGCACCCAAGTACACGGCCAAATGTGGGGCAGATAATAGCCCATCACGACCGATGGACATGTGCCAAGATATATCCCAATTGATGCCCACTGCCACACACAGTGAAGCAAATACTGTGGCATATAAATAAAGCGGAATTCCTAAAGTCGCCGTAGCACTTTGAGATAAAATCCGCTTATTATTTTCTAATGCAATTGTTTCCATTCCTGCTAATTATTATTGATTCAGAAAGTTAAAAAATTAAGATTAATAAATAGTTAAACTGTAAGTTCAAATTAATTAGAATTAAGAAATCTCAAATCTCTTTTTACAATCCACATATTACTGATCTTGAAAAGGTGAATGAGCTGACATTTTGATAAATCACTGGCGAAATCATTTTTTCAAATTCAGGCATTGGGAATAGTTATTCATCAATTCAGTTTATCAAACAGTCAAAATGTACGCTAGTCCGTGATATTATCCATAAACTCATTCAATTGCTGTTGTGAATAAAATTTTACTTAAATTCCTTCATAAATTAACCCCCTGTTAAAAACAAAAGCGAATGCATACATTATCAGTTGAAAATATTTCGAAACGATATGGCCGAGAATTGGTGCTGGATTCCATCAGCTTTGAAGTAGAGCCAGGAACCGTACTCGGGGTGGTTGGCCCAAATGGAAGCGGAAAATCAACCCTATTCGGAATAATCCTCGGGTTACGCGAATCAGACTCCGGAAGTGTACAATTATTCGGTGATAGCAATATTCAAAATAGCAAACATCGAATAGGTGTGGCAATGGATCAGGGTTCGTTTTATACTGGTTTTTCGGCTAAAAAAAACCTGCAACTATCAGCAATAGTAAAAGGACTTCCCAATGTAGATATTGATGCGGCTTTACAGCAGGTAGAACTTGGCCATACAGCTAGCAAAGCTTATAAAAAATTCTCTTATGGAATGAAAAAGCGACTTGAGATCGCCGACGCCATGCTTTCCGATCCAGATTTATACATCCTGGACGAGCCAACCAATGGCCTAGATCCAGAGGGAATTGTTTTTGTCCGCGAATTGGTAAAGCGACTTCAAGCAGCCGGAAAAACGGTAATCATATCGAGCCATTACCTCCAAGAAATTGAAAAAGTATGCACGGATATCCTGATGCTTCGCAAAGGCAAAATGCTCTTCTACGGAAAGGCAACTGAGCTGAGAGAGAAGCACGGCGATTTAGAAGAATTTTTCCTCACCAATAAGAATTAATATAATGCAGCAAGGTATATATTCAGATTTCCCACTTAAACGTATTTTTCATTATGAGTGGGCTCGCTTATGGCGAACGGATTCCATTATTCTATCTGCCATTTTCTTTATCATCGTAATTGCCATAGGCTATGGCTCTTCTTTCGCAGGAAACGATGCCGCAGGTGTTGCAATCGTAACCAATGGGATGCCATCTGTAGGCAGATTATTTACGGTATTCTTCGTTATTTTGAGTCTGGGAGGCGATTACTCCCAAGGCACTTTTCGCAAAAGACTAATCAGCGGATATGGCCGGGTCGACATTCTTT
>CAZRBW010000086.1:0-8183 GCA_964598395.1 uncultured Roseivirgaceae bacterium | reverse complement strand
CTGTAGATTTAGATGCTACCGTGCTCACACTCCCAATCGTAGGCGGGAGGAATGCGTTTGAAAAAGCGGTGAAGTAAAGAATAGGTGATTCATAACTGAAAATGTTAAAAGTTAATTTTAAAAGTGCCAATTAAAACGAAATTTAATATGAAATATAATTCTAGTCCTTTCAATTTTTGATTTGAGTGGATTGTATAAGCATAAGGTCATTCCTATTTACTATAGGTTTCTTTTATCCTATCGACCACATAATAGACCATAGGCACCAAAAATACAGTCAAGATTAATGATGACAACAATCCCCCTATAATTACCCAAGCAAGGCCATTCTTCCATTCTGCTGCAGTGCCTGTAGCTAGCGCAATTGGTAACATGCCAAATACCATTGAGAGGGTGGTCATCAAAATTGGGCGCATACGGCCTTTACCTGCAATTAGCAAAGCTTCTTTGAAATGTTTTCCTTCAGCTTTTAATTGGTTGGTGAAATCCACTATTAAAATAGCGTTTTTGGTAACCAACCCCATCAACATAATCAAACCTAAGAGGGCGAATAAACTTAAATTGCTGAGTGATAAATTGAGGGCTAAGAATGCGCCAATAGCAGCTACAGGTATGGAAAATAATACCACAAGCGGATAGATATAGTTATCGTAGAGCGCAACCATGATTAAGTAAATCAGCAAGAAAGAAATCAATAAAACGGAGCCTAACGCACCGAAGCTATCGTTTTGTCTCTTAATATCACTTCCCCATGTCATTTGTATTCCATTGGGCAGTGGGTTTTCTTTAAGATAAGCCACAACATCGTCAGCTACCGTGCCAGATGGTCTTCCTAAAGCATCTGCTGTTAAAGTTATTGCAGGTTGGCGGTCCTTTCTTTCAAGTAAAGATGGCGATCTGGTTTGTTCCACATCTGCAAACTGAGAAACTTCAACCGCTAAACCCATTGGGTTGATGATGGAAAGTTGTTGTACATCATCAAAGTTTTGGCGATCCAATTCATCAAGCCATATCCTTACAGGGTATTCTGTTCCATCTTGTGTTAGGGTAGCGTCTTCATTTCCCGTAAAGGCCATTCTTAAATTGTAACCTACATAGGCTGTGTTGAGTCCCAATCGTTGCATTTTTTTCTTATCAGGAATGATTTTGTATTCGGGATTCCCTTCTTCCACTGATAAACGCACATTGTCTGCACCAGAAATTTTTTCTATGACTGTTTTTAGGTCATTTCCACTTTGCATGACCAAGTTTGCATCGCTTCCGCTTAATGTAATTTCAATCGGCGCAGAACGTGGAATTAAGCCCAAAGCGGCCATAGAATAGTTGATACCCGGAAATTTCGATTGCAAATCTTCCCGAAGTTCTCTCATGAATGATTCAGTAGGCAATTTCTCTAAACCAGCATTATTTAGTTCTTCTTTTTCAATTTTTAATTGAACTGTAAATTCTGTTTTATTTGAAGATCCTACGCCCAAGCTTCCGATGCCTGTACTGGGCCCACCAACATTACTAAATACAGTCGAAACTTCAGGTTGAGCTAAAATGTAGTTTTCAATTTGAAAAGCAATTTTATTATTCTGTTCAATTGAAGTAAACTTATCAAATTCCAAAGCCATTCTGAATTTTCCTTGATCACCAGTTGAAATCAGCTCTTTGCCAATAATGCCTTGCTTCATTATTCCTAGGGTCATTGCAAAAAGCACAATCACTATACTGGTAAAAATGATTTTATGGCTCAAAACCCATTCTAAGCGTCTTCCATACCAATTCGTAAAAGCATCTAATTCGTGCTCAAACCAAAGTAAGAAACGATTGAAGAAATTAGTAGGTCTAAGATCTTCTTTCTTACCAATTCTTGATGCCAACCATGGCGTTAGAGTGAAACCTACCAATAAACTTGTTAAGGTAGAAGTGATAACGACAACCGAAAACTGCATAAGCATATCTGCCACAAATACTTGCAGAAAAAGAATGGGCAAGAATACCACCACATCTACCAAGGTAATGGAAAGAGCAGAAAAACCGATTTCCATCCTACCGTCCATGGCGGCCATCTTCTTGTCTTTACCCATATCTAAATGACGTTGGATGTTTTCCAGAACAACAGTAGCATCATCAACCAAAATCCCAATGATTAAAGACATAGCTAATAAAGTCATCAGGTTGAGAGTATAGCCCAAAAGCCACATCACTGCAAAGGCAGTAATAAGTGATGTAGGAATAGCCACGATTACGATAAAAGAATTTCTAAAGCTCCTCAGGAACAACAACATGACTAGTGAAACTAGGATAACTGCTAGAATTAAGTCAATAACAACAGAATCAACCGCAGCAATCGTATTGTCAGTGCTATCGTCGGCAATAATGAATTGGACATTGCTCGCCTCGTATTGCTGCTCGATAGATTGCAATTGCTCACGCACCAATTTTGAAACATCTACAGCATTAGCATCACCTTGTTTTTTCAAAAGTAATCCAATACCATTTTTGCCATTGTATCTACTAATGGATGTGGTCTCTTTAATGCCATCTATTACGTCAGCCACGTCTTTTACATACACAGGACTGCCAGGCATAGGCATGGCTATTTGTACATTTTTGATATCTTCTAAATCGGTAAACTTGCCTGTTAATCGTACCGAGTTGCTTTCCTTTTCGGTCTTTACATTTCCTGCAGGCAGGTCTAATCCCGACCGGTTTATAGCTTCAATTAACTGAGAAAGAGAGATTCCATAAAATTTTAATTTGTCTTGATTTACTTTTACTTGAATTTCTCTTTTTTCACCTCCTAAAATTGTCAACTCAGCTACACCTTTTATTTGTTGTATCTGAGGAAGAAATTCATCCTTCATTTTTTGATAAAATTCTGTTGCAGGCAAATCACTAGTAGCACTTATAGATATTATAGGTAAATCGTTTGGAGATACCTTACTCATTTCTGGACTTAAAATATCTTTAGGTAAATCCTTTTTAATGTTATCTATATAGCGTTGAGCGTCTTGCATTGATTTGTCCAAATCAGTACCGTACTTTAGATTAGCAATGATTATAGAGGCGTTGGGTAAGGACTTGGTAACCAAATAATCTACACCTTCAAGATTGGATAGTGCATCTTCGATTTTTCTTGAAACGGAAGTTTCCACTTCGTTTGGTTCTGCTCCCGGGTAAACCGTCTTAATCACGACAACAGGTTGATTAAAATCGGGCATCAATTCATAGCTCAAATTAGTGAAGCCTATGATTCCCAATAGGGTAAACACGCTGAAGAGCACGATAATCAGCGAAGGGCGTTTGATTGAAATTTCGGTAATATTCATAGTCGCTGATTTTTAATTGAATGTCACATTCGCCCCATCAAAAAGATTGATAAACCCATCCGTAATGAGTATATCTCCTTCTTTTATGCCTTTTGAGACCGTGGCTTTATTTCCAATTCTTCGTGACACAACAATATTTTGAAGCACTGCTTTTCCATTTTGAATCAAATAAACTTGAGGCTGATTGGCAGTTCCCAGTATGGCCGACGAGGGAATAAAAATATCTTTGTCAGACCTTTCATTTTTAAGAAAAACCTTCCCAAACATTCCAGATTTTATTTTCATGTCAGGCGTATTGATTACAGTAAACTGAACTGGAAAGCTATTTCCCATATTTGCTTTGCTACCTACCATCGTTGCTTTACCTATGAGTGAAACTTCAGGGTATGCGTCAGCTGTCAAGGTATAGCTCTGATTGAGTTCAAATTTGTTCAGTTCATTCTCAGATACATTAGCTGTAAACTTCAATTGTGTAATGTCCGTGATTTGGAGTAATGGAATTCCAGGTGCTGCAAAAGCCCCTACTTCGCTGAGTTTTGCTGTAACTATGCCAACAAATGGCGCTTTAATGGTGGTTTTGTTGATCTGTTCAAGCAAGGTAGCTTTTTGAAATTTTGCGGATTTTAAGCCCAATTCGGCTTTCTCCAATTGAATACCTTGAATAGCGTCTGCCTTTATTAAGATTGTATAGCGCTTAACATCTGCTTCGAGTCCTTCTATTTGTACGTCAATCGTTTGCAGTTGCAATTTCAACAAAGAGTTGTCCAATTGAATCAATGCTTGTCCCTGTTGAACAATGCTCCCTACATCAACCAATATGTTATTGATTTTACCCTGTGTTTCCGCACTCAACTTGCTCTCCTTATTGGGTTCGAATGTCCCTGTATAGGAATCTTCATAATCGATAATTCCAAGTTCAACTGTATCGACTTGAACGGGAATGGCTTGCTCTTTATCGTATTGATAGACTTTGTTTTCTGAGATTTCCTTGTTGCTTTTAAGCTTAAAAACAACAAGGGCAATGATTGCCAATCCAGCCACTATTGCGATAATTTTTTTCCAATTCATTTTCCTAAGTATTAATTGCGCATTGAAATATTTCCAGTTATTCTTTTGAGTTCTAGGTCTGCTTTTAGATACTCAACAATTGCAGTCAAATAGTTTTGCTGAGCTTCTCGCTGAGTATTGTCGGCCAATAAAACATCCGTTAGGTTTGCTGTACCCTGTTTTTGTTGAAGTACTAATTGCTCATAAATTGTTTCTGCAAGAGTGATTTGCTCAAAAGTAGTTTCCACAGTTTTCCTAGCTATTTCTCTTTGCATTCTTGCATTTTCTACCTGCATATTGTTTTGTTCGGAAATTAATTCCCGTTGCAGCTCATTGTTATGTAGCTCAATTGTCTTCTGATAGATTTTTCGTTGGGTAACCGTACCGTTAAACAGCGGATAGGAAAGCTGAATACCTGCAAAACCAATTGGATAAAAATTCAAAAAACTTTCAGGCTGCCCATTATAGCCAAAACCGGTGGTGCCATAGGTGGCAAACAAATTCAGCGAAGGCAAATACCTTGACTTTTTTAAAATGCTGATTTCATTTGTGATGAGTTGGTTTTGGGTGGATGCCAGACGGAAATCCAAAGTCGATCCTTTGGCGTATTCAACTGGCTGTTGCTTTACAATCCTTGGATCAATTTGAATGCTTCGTTCGATTGAAATCCCTAAGGCAAATTTCAAGGCATTCAAAACCTGAGTGTATTTACTGCTAATGCTTTCCTTTTGGGTGTTTAATTGTGCCACCTGCAGCCTTACTTTACTCACATCGGTGCCCTTTGCTAGCAACTGCTCGTTGAGCAGCTCCATATTGCTCAGCAATTTTTTCGCATTCACCAAATTGCTATCAATAAAAGCCTGTTGGTGATGTAGAATTTGTGCATTGTAGTATAGGTTTGAAATTTCAAAGTAAATTTGTTCTTCTGTTTTTTGTAGTTGTAGCTCGCTAAGTTCAGCCGCTATTTGAGTTGTTTTGATGGCTCCGTAAACCTGTGAGTTATACAAAGGCATCGTCAATTGTAGGTTTGCATTGATGTTATGAGGCACGCCAAACTGTGCTTCCCGATATACCCCTTCAGTTGCCGATGGATTTAAGGCCGAAAGAGGTAACAACTGATAAGGCAAATCGATGAAGTATTTGTAATCGGCATTTACCGTTAGCTTCGGAATGAGACTGGCTTTGGCTTCTTTTACTTTTTGTCCACCGATCGCTATATTGTTCCTACCCATTTGTAGGTTCTTATTATGTACCTGCGCTGTATCAATGCATTGTTGCAATGACCAAACTTGAGCCTGAGCCGTATTTAACCCAATCAGTAAGTATGATAGAATTAATAATTGTATGTGAATATTCACTAACTTCATGATGTAAATTTTTTTTATTTCAAAAGAAGAAGATGAGATTTCACTGAGGCATAAAGCCAATGTTTTACTTTGGGCACTATGTGAACATAATCACCAGGTTCTAGTACAATTTCCTGATTCTTCTCATCATTATAGTTAACTACACCCGAAACACAAACCAGCAAGGCAGGTGTTTTGGATATGTGTTCTTTTAGTGTGCCATTTCTTTGCAATTGAATGGCTGTTGCTGTTCCAAGTTCGCCATTAAAAAGGATGACTGCTGAAACTTCTTTTTCGTTTGTGTGAAGTTCTAAAATGTTCATTTGAAGTAGTTGTGATAGGTTTCGAAGGATTTTTCCAACTCCAATATGATAACTGCTGCTTCTTCGGTATTTTGGGCATTTCCCAATGCTTCTATCAATCCCATGTGAGGATACAGCCATTTGTGTAGTTCATCATGGCTTTCACCTTTCATCGTGCAACTTTTTATCAGTCCGGAGTTTTTCTCTTTTAGTTGTGCTGCAAGCGTTGTGTAGTCATTTGATGCCTCTTGAATATATTCATTCAAATGGGCGTCTGATTCGAAAAGGAATGGTTTCATTTCGTCGTTCACTATCCACTTTTGGCCATTGTTTAGTTTTATCTCTTCATTTTCCTCATGAGGTTGATGCTCTTCGTGAATTGAAGTCACTGTTAGTTCTGAAAGGTTATTGGTAGATGTATTTCCACAGCTTATTAAGAACGTACTTAGCACAAGAGTGATAACACTAAATTTTAAGACTTTCATTTTTATTATTTTTTTATTGATTGTGAAATATGCAAAGGTTCCAAATACGAATGTTACAGCGATCCTAAAAATCATTGCACTGATTGTTTTTTCCTCATATAAACCACCTGAATTAATGTGAAGATTTAGTCCAACAAAAGCTGCAATCAATATCAATGTTGTGATAACCAAAATTGTAGCTGTCCATCCTCTGCTTTTTACAAACCCATATGCTGCAGCCAGATAAAAAAAACTACTTATGAAATTTGACCACACTACAAACAACACATAATTACCTTCTTTGGCTCTGATGTTGAATAAATCCAATATTACAGACGCACTTAGAAACAATGTGAGCAAAGCAAAACCAGATAGAATTATTGCCAATATGTATGGAAGAATTTTCATCATTTCGGTTGTGTTTTAATCAAAGTCAATATCGAATGAATCATGTTATCACCATTTCTAAAAATGTCAAATTGAAAATTGGCCACGCGCCATTTATACATTTGCAACCTGAAAGTTCCCATCACAATATGAATTAATTCATCAGAAGTGATTGAATTTGTGAAAACATTCTTTTGTTGTCCTTCCAAAATTATAGGCATCAAATGTTTCATTTTCACACTCATTATTTTTGTAATCGTTTCGTTGATGCGTTGGCTTTCTTCCATCAAGCCATCAGAAAAAACAGCAACTACAAAATGTGGATTCTTTTTAAAGAAGGAGAATTGATTTTGAAACAGTATTGTGAACTTTTCAACCGGTGATTGCTCGTTAGAAATCACTTTGGTATAGCGTTCATCCATATTATCTGCAAGATATTCGAGTAAAACAATTATTATTTCTTCCTTACTTGTGAAGTGTCTGTAAATGGCACTTTCAGAAAATTTCATTTCTTTAGCAAGGTTTTTAATGGTTAAGCCACTTATGCCCGATGTGGTAAGAATCTTTCCCGCCGCTTCGATAATTTCAAACTGTCTATCAGAAATCGTAACTTTCATTTTTTAATTATTTATCATTTTCATTTTCAAAAAAGCAACTCCTAACCAAATCACAGAAGTTGTCATCGCAATTGCACCAATTAATACTAAAGCAGGTGGCACTCCAAAATACACCTCGGTAAGTATTCCTATTGGCATTAACAATCCAGTAAGCGCCAACCAAGAAATGGCTTTTATACTTTGAAGTTTATCTCTAAAGTGAAGAAGTAAATAGCCTATTAGGATATTTAAAAATGCAAATAAGTTTCCGTGAACGTGAGCTAGCCTGCTTTCGAAGTGCTTTCCGACACTGTATGAGTTCACCCATTCTTCTTTACTCGGAGCAAAGTCGCGAAGATAAATCAGAAGAAACCCATAAGCCATAAAAAGACCCATTGTCAGGAAGCCTATTGCGATGTTGTTTTTTCCATTCATCCGATCTAGATTTAAGTAAGTGAATATTCGCTCACAAATTTAAGTGAATTATATTTATTAACTCTCTTTTTTACTACATTTATTTTTTACTGCATTTAGGAGAATAATAATTAATCTTGGTTTTGGTCCTTTAAAAAGAGCTACGAATTCGATTTAGATCTTACTGTAGTTAACAGCAGGTCCTTACTAGCCGCACTTTCAGTTAATTTTTTCAAATTTGTAGTATTTTGATTTAAATGCTTTTGAAATCGCCGCTTCCAGACAGCTTCAATTCATCAATCATGCAAAA
>CAZRBW010000085.1:6194-8203 GCA_964598395.1 uncultured Roseivirgaceae bacterium | reverse complement strand
AAGCGAATTAGATCCCTTTACCTCCCGCCTTTTTTTTGGTTTAATTTTCGAGAGAAATTTTCACCCATACCATTCTATGGTCCGAACTGGCTTCTCTATTTTCCATCATTTCGTATAATGGTTCTCCAGACGCTGGCCAGAAAACGCCATAATCAATTACATTCAGATCTACAGATGGTAATACATAATCCGCTCTCATTCTCCACAGTGCCGTGTGATATTTACCTGTCGCAATATCCGGACTGTGCAGCTCGCCACCTTTGCTCGATGGTGTGAATTTGTTATTTACTTTGGGATGATTCAATAGACTGCTAATGCCTTCGATTAAGGCATTTCCTCCATCTGGAGAGGCATTCAAATCGCCCATAATCACGAATGATTTATCACCCAATGCACCTTTTTGGTTTTTATCATCATAAATGTAAGCGCCATTGTTCGCATCAATATAATCCGTCCAAAATCTGATTTCATCATGGTTTCTTTTGCCATTGCGATCTTCCTCTCCATCGAAGGAGGGAGGTGTAGGATGGCTGGCTAAAACATGAATGGTTTGGTCGCCAACTTGGATCGGAACATCCCAATGCGATTTGGATGAAAGCCTGAATTCCTGCCAAGCCGCTGGACTGTACCAAGGGCTACCATCTGCATTGGTGGTTTGGAGGGCATTCGGCATATCCTTCCATTTGAAAAGCTGGAATGTGCGAATATTGGCCACATCAATTGGATATTTGGAGAGGAGTACCATGCCATAATGGCCAGGATAGCGACCATAACCGAAAGCATCATTTCCTGATCCTTCGAATTTGCCATCACCATTCAAGTCGAATGGAGTTTCTACTCCCGTATTTGAAGTAGAATAGTAATAATATGGATAGCTAATCGCTTCGGCACTGTCTTGAGGCACTTCCAGATAAGCTTTGATAAATTGCTCTACACCTTGCGCTGGATCCTCTATATAATCAAACTCATTGAGCAGAATTACATCAGGCCTTAACGTTTGGATAATCTTTGCGATGTTTTTGATATGTAGGCTATTGCCAGATGCCAGTTCATCGATTAGCACTTGGGCTGAAACACCCTCAGCATAGCGGCCAAGGTAATTTTCGGACTCCATACTTACATTGTAAGTGGCAAAAGTGACATTCATAGGCTCCTGCTCAGTGGGTGGGTTGCTGCACTGAATATGTAAAATGGCTAGGCAAAATAGAGAAATCGATACAAGTTTAGGACGCATAATTCCAAGTGATTTATAGGCCAAAATTAATAGAATAAAAATGAATTAGGTGTGGTTTTTTAAGTGGGCAAATTTGTGTCAGAAAATCTTTGGAGCGTTTCTTAGATTCTGTGATATAGCTGTGTTCAATTTTCCTAAAAAATATTTAGCTTACATATAATTCAACCACCTCAACTCTCTACAACCATGAACTCAATAGTAAGAAACATTCTAGCCGTAATTATTGGCCTCGTAGTAGGCAGCGGATTCAATGGAGCCATTATTAGCGTAGGCGGAAATATCATTCCTCCACCTTCTGGATTTGATACTTCCACCATGGAAGGTTTGAAAGCAGCAATGGAATTTTTTGAGCCACAGCATTTTTTGTTTCCATTCTTGGCTCATGCTATCGGTACTTTTGTAGGAGCATTAGTAGCAGGAGTTGTGGCAAGTAGCCATCAATTGATCATGTCGCTGATTATTGGAGCGTTTTTTCTATTGGGAGGAACTTACATGGTTACTGTGTTGCCGTCACCTCTGTGGTTTACACTTGTCGATTTATTGATAGCCTATATTCCTATGAGCTACTTTGCGGGTCGTCTGGCGACTAAAAATAGGGTTGCTAAATGAGTTCCTCTGAATTTTAACCAGTTGATCTTCCGCTAGTACAGGTTTATTAGATTCATATCAATTATTGCAGATAATTATTTCCCAAAATTTGCATTACAGTGTTTTCCTATATTACTTTGAAAAAAAAAGTACTTTCAGATGAAAGAAGAACGGGACTACATTCGGG
>CAZRBW010000085.1:0-6094 GCA_964598395.1 uncultured Roseivirgaceae bacterium | reverse complement strand
TTACTTTGAAAAAAAAAGTACTTTCAGATGAAAGAAGAACGGGACTACATTCGGGACATTTCAGAAATACGCACCATGATGGAGCGTTCTTCCAAGTTTGTGTCCCTCTCTGGCTGGGCAGGTATCATGGCTGGTATTTATGCCTTGCTTGGAGCATATTTAGCCTCGGCTACATTTGGTTTTAATCTTGGCGATATTACTTCCAGCCCTAACAGTATTCCTGATAATTTCCAGCAGATAATATTATTGGGTTTGGGTGTTTTGGCATTGGCTATTTGCACAGCAATTTTATTTTCAATAAAGAAAGCCAAGCAAAAAGGAGAGAAGCTTTGGAACGCCACTGCCAAGAGGGTAGTAGTGAATATGGCAGTTCCATTGATAGCGGGAGGGTTGTTAGTGCTTATCTTAATTTCTCAAGGATTGATTGCCCTTATCGCTCCAGTTACGCTATTATTTTACGGCATGGCATTGTTCAATGCAGGCAAATTCACTTATGATGAAGTGAAGACCATGGGACTAGTCCAAATCGCATTGGGGTTATTAGCAGCATATTTCACCGCTTATGGACTGGTAATTTGGGCCTTTGGTTTTGGAGTGGTGCATATTGTTTATGGCATTTTCATGCATTTCAAATACGAGCGGTGAAGATATCAATCGATGGTTTACACAAGGCATTCGAAAGCAGAATCAGGTTGGGCATTATGTCCGCCTTGGCTGTTAACGATACCTTCGATTTCAACTCACTCAAGGAGTTTCTTGACGTCACAGATGGCAATTTAGCCAGCCATCTGAAGGGTCTAGAAAAGGAGAAGTTTATTGGTATACAAAAGACCTTCGTGGGTAGAAAACCAAACACGCAATATTTCATGACTAAAGAAGGTAGAAAAGCTTTCGAAGAACATTTAACGGCATTGGAAAACTTAATTAAAACCCAAAAAGAGATGTAAAAAAATTTGCGCTTAAACTTTGTAATACAAAGTACTTTTGATATTAATTAAAAAAAATGAATACCTCTCTCAAAAAATAGAATTAATCACAAAAACACGTTCACCACCATGAAAACTGAAATACAATCCAACTTAAATAATCCGAGTGCGCTCGAGAAGTTGTATCGCAGCAATAAGTCCCAATTCAAAAAGGACTTCAACTCCATTTACCCATCAGTCCAAGGCGATGTAATAGCCGAAGCTTGGAACGAAAGACTCAATTTCGAAAATGACGAAACTAACTGGGGCAGCAAATTCGAATTAAGCTTTATCCTTATCGCCGGACTTATTGCCGGCAGTATTGCCAAAATTCCGTCTTGGTTTCCAATTAGCGAAGACTTTTTCTTTCCCAGAAATATGGGCTTTATCTTCTTGCCCTTGATTGCGGCCTATTTCGCATGGAAAAATAAATTGTCTGACAAGCGGGTATTGCTGCTTGCTTTGGTGACACTCGCTTCACTTACTTACATCAATTTACTTCCAGAAAACAACGAAAGCGATACATTTATCCTCGTCTGCATTCATTTGCCTTTGGTATTGTGGGTTTTTATGGGATCAGCTTTTGTAGGTGAAAAACTGGGAGATTTGGGTCGCAGACTAGATTTCCTAAAGTTCAATGGCGATTTGATAGTGATGACCACCCTTATTCTAATAGCGGGAGGAATTTTGTCCGGACTTACCATTGGCCTTTTTTCGCTGATTGGTATTGAGATCATGGAGTGGTACATGGAAAATGTGGGCGTTTATGGACTTGCCTCCGCACCAATTATCGGCACTTTTCTTACGCAAACCAATCCGCAATTAGTAGGCAAAGTATCGCCAGTAATTGCCCGAATTTTCAGTCCACTCGTGCTAGTGATGCTAGTGATTTATCTGATCGCTATTATCTCTTCAGGAAAGAACCCATACAACGACCGCGAGTTCTTAATGATTTTCAATGCCATGCTTATTGGAGTAATGGCTATTATATTCTTTGCACTTGCAGAAGGCTCCAATACCTCCAAAACCAAGACAGAAGTTTGGGTACTCTTCCTGCTTTCTTCAGTGACTATTTTAGTAAATGGAATTGCACTTTCTGCGATTGTTTTCAGAATTATTGAAATGGGCATCACTCCAAACAGACTAGCTGTATTTGGTGCTAATATTCTGATTTTAAGCAATCTGCTTTTGATTGCTACGAAACTTTACAAGGTAATCTCCAACAAAGCCGACATAAATACAGTAGGCAACACTATCGCCAGATATATTCCAGTTTACTTCGTGTGGCTTGTTGTGGTTACTTTCTTGTTTCCCGTGCTTTTTGGGTTTGCTTAGTAGGCTTGATAGAACTTTTAAAGTAGTAATTGAGATATAAAATTTAAGTCCTAAAAATAAAAACCCCCTACAAATTTTCATCTGGAGGGGGTTATTTAAGTACCCAGGGCCGGGGTCGAACCGGCACGACATTGCTATCATTGGTGTTTGAGACCAACGCGTCTACCAATTCCGCCACCTGGGCATTCTATTCATCCAGAGCCTTCCGCTTTGGGCTTGCAATATTAGGATAAGATTAAATAATACACAAACGTATTTTACGTAATCCTCACTTAATTTACTTCTAAAAATCTTTTCATGGAGAATGCCAGCGGTTTATCGCTAAATTTCTTTTTGGTTTCTGCCCAAACCTCACGAAATAAATCACTCTTTCGGTAATTTTCTAAGTCGGATTCTTCATCCCACATGGAGTAGGTGGTCAATATATGGTTATGCTGTGCGTCCTTTAGCAATTCCAAATGGTTGCAACCTGGAAAATGTCTAATCTTATGTTTTGTCAAATCGAAGAGGTGGAGAAATTCGCCAACCTCTTCTTCTTGAAAAGTCATTCTTACAATCCTTAAGATCATTAATCTTATTCGTTTTTGTTCAAATTTTCGTTTTCTATTTCTTCTTCGCTTTCGGGATCTACTGATTCGCTTGCCTCAAATCTGTAGCTAATGGTCATTTCGTGCTCTTCGAAAGCCCGATCTACTTCTTCATCCATTTTCTCGTCATGTGGGCTCAGAACCATTTCAGGTTCAACTTCGTCGCTTATTGGCTCAGTAAATTCTTCATCCTCCCGCTCCATCGATTCCGTGGCCGAAGTTATACTAAAATAATCAGGAGCTTGTTCCACTTGTATAAAAGTGACTGTGATATTGCTATCATAATAAAGCCCAAGGAGTTCCGATGCATTTCCATTATTAATGCCCACTTCCATCAAACCCAGATCATTAAAGATCACAAAGCAATCGCCCGGCTCAGCATGGCTATAGCTATCTAATATTTTGTGGACTCTTTCTCTGCCAAAGGTGATGTAAAACTCATTTTGCCCTCTAAGTGAAAGGAAAAGTTCTTTCTCCAAATTCGTGATAAGATTGCCATAATGATCTACTCTTATCACATTGCCCACCATTTGCTTTTTGGTAGCCTTTACTTGGCGAGGAAGCATGCGCTTGAAATTCTGAGTAGGATTGCCTAGATCATAAATACTTGCACCACTTGCCAACCGAGCAGCAGCAGCAGCAAAAACATCCTTTGCTGGGAAAGTCGTTTTTTTATTGGCGGGGAGGTTGATTCGGATAATCGCAGCAGGTTCATTATCGCTGATTAAGCTGAAAAGACCGTTGTTGACACCCAAAAAATAATGCTCATTTAATTTTACAGCTAAATATTCATCTTCCTTGGTATTTACCGAATCTACACCTACCAAATGGACAGTGCCTTTTGGGAAATCATTGTATATTGATTTTAAAACAAAGGCACCATGCGCGATGTTGAAGTGTTCAATGTTATGACTGATGTCTATTATTCGCAGCCCAGGGTTCACATTCAGTATTTTAGCCTTCACAGCAGCAACATAATGGTCGGAGTTTCCGAAATCAGACATAAAAGTGATCAATGCCATATTTGTATAGTTTTTAATCCTTATTTTTGGGTTTCAGCAAAATAAGCATTTTAATTCCTTATTTAAAACATCCATCATAATAGTCCATCGGATTGGTAGAAAAAGTAATTACACTCGAGAATATTTCACTTCCTGATTTTTTGGGAGTAGAAAACAAGAATATCAAAACCTTATCGGAAGCATTTCCAGAAAGCAGGATCATATCTCGTGGAAATGAAATCCGAATAAAGGGTGCACCACCTGAAATTCTTAAAATAAATAGCCTGCTCAATAGTTTGCTCGAACATTACCATAAGTTCGGTAAAGTGACCGAGGATAACGTGAAAAACTTTATTCAAAAGGGAGAAGATGCTAAAGTTCAGTCTGCAGAAGATGCCGTACTAATATATGGTACCAAAGGCTACGTGATAAAACCACGTACGGCTAATCAATATGAATTGGTATTGGCTGCGCGCCGAAACGATTTGGTATTTGCACTTGGGCCTGCTGGTACGGGCAAAACCTATATTTCTGTGGCATTGGCCGTGCGTGCGCTCAAGAATAAGGAAGTAAAGAAAATTATCATCACTCGCCCAGCTGTAGAAGCAGGTGAGAATTTGGGCTTTTTACCAGGTGATCTCAAGGAAAAAATCGATCCTTATTTGCGACCAATTTATGATGCCTTGGACGATATGATTCCGGCTGAGAAATTGAAGTTTTATCAAGAATCGAGAACAATCGAAATTGCTCCTTTGGCTTATATGCGTGGCCGTACTTTGCACGATGCTTACATTCTGCTCGACGAAGCGCAAAATACCACGCCCATGCAAATCAAGATGTTCCTGACCAGGATGGGGCCTAATTCCAAAGTGATTATCACTGGAGATTCCTCGCAGGTAGATTTGCCTAATCGACAAAAAAGCGGTCTGCATGAAGCTATCCGAATCCTAAAAGATGTAAAAGGAATTGGCATGGTGACACTTACTTCAGAAGACGTGGTTCGTCACAGACTTGTGAAGGACATCATCAACGCTTATGACAAAGCTGAGACTGGCAGCCGCAAAGAAGAATCAAAATAATGATTTGTAAGGTTTCAGAAATTAAGGATAAGGCAGATTTAGATTCCGCATTTGCCATACGTAAAACAGTATTTGTAGATGAGCAAAAAGTGCCCTTAGATGAAGAATACGATGAATTTGAAGATTCTTCTGTTCACCTAATAGCCAAAGACGAGGACGGAAAGGGTATGGGAACTTGCCGATGGCGACAAACAGATAAGGGCATTAAAATGGAGCGATTTGCTGTATTGGCAGAAGCTCGCAAAAAAGGAATTGGCGCCCAATTAGTCGAAGCTTGTTTAGCCTCCATTTCCTCCCGCCCATTCGCGAAAGGCAAAAAACGCTATCTCAATGCTCAGGTTTCGGCAATTCCATTATATGCAAAATTTGATTTCAAAGAAGTGGGTGAGCTTTTCGATGAATGTGGAATAATGCATCGCCAAATGGAAAGACCTGATAGGTAATAAATTATCATTTTTGTAAATTGCCTTTAAAGCGATTTGCAAAATGTTTTTCTGGAACCCATTTCCATTTCTACGAATTTCACTAGCAACAGCGGGAGGTATTTTACTTGCCTATCATTATCCCGACTTAATAGCCCATGCGCACTGGTTTTGTTTAGGCTTTGCATTGCTTTTTGGGCTGGTATTGTTTTGGTCAAATACTAAGGCTTCAAAATTTGCTCAATATCTATCCGGGTTTTTGCTAATCCTCTTTTTCGCTTCCTTTGGTTATGCCATGCTCATACAGCATGATGAGTCCAGAAATGCAGATCATATTCTGAATATTGAAGGGATTGACTATTGGCAAGGAAAGGTCGAAGGCTGGTTGGAAGAAAGGGAGAATACCTATAGAGCGGAGGTATTTGTAGAGAGTGTTTTTACAGATGACCAATGGAAAAAAGCCAGCGGGAGGGTGTTGACTTACTTCTTAAAACCGACCGTGGATTCGCTGAATTTGCAATATGGCACTGAATTGCTTTTTGCAAATACGCCTAGACCAGTGGATCCGCCAATGAATCCAAACGAGTTTGATTATCAAAGTTACTTGGCCGATCAGCAAATATTCCATCAGCATTTTGTGGGTAGCAACCCTATAGAAGTAATTGGTCAAAATCCCAGCAATCCACTATTGCAAAGAGCCTATAA
>CAZRBW010000084.1:0-9781 GCA_964598395.1 uncultured Roseivirgaceae bacterium | reverse complement strand
ACTAGCTTTTCTTTGCTAGTTGATATTTTGATCGTTGCAGTAGTTTTTTCCAATTGCGCATCGGCCATTTGGCTGGCAATAGCTCTTTTCCAAATCAACTCATATAAGCGTTGCTCATTTCTTTCTCCTCCCGCTTCTGTTTCCGAAAAGTTGGTAGGGCGTATGGCTTCGTGAGCTTCTTGAGCTCCTTCTGATTTGGTTTTGTATTTTCTTACATGTACATATTTGTCACCAAATTCAGATTTTATCTGATCAGTAGCCATTCTAATAGCATCTTCCGATAAATTGAATGAATCGGTACGCATGTAGGAAATTTTACCAGATTCATAAAGTCTTTGCGCCAAAGTCATCGTTTGGCTGACTGAGAAACCGAGTTTTCGCGAAGCTTCCTGTTGCAAAGTAGATGTGGTAAATGGTGGTGCAGGGCTTCTTTTGGCAGGTTTTGTTTCCAAATTACCAATGCTAAAGCTTGCATCCTTGCAACTCTCCAAAAAGGCCAAAGCCTCTTTTTCTGTCGCAAATTTCTCTGGGCGATCTGCTACTAGGGTTTTCCCTTTTTCTAAGGTGAATATTCCACGTACTTTAAAGGCAGAAATGGAATCGAATTTATCAATTTCTCGCTCTCGATCAACCACCAAGCGAACGGCTACCGACTGAACTCTACCAGCGGATAGGCCAGTTTTTATTTTTTTCCAAAGAATTGGAGATAATTCAAATCCAACAAGGCGATCTAATACACGTCTTGCTTGTTGCGCATTTACCAAATCGATATCAATCCCTCTTGGAGATTCTAGTGCGTTAGTTATGGCATTTTTGGTAATTTCTCTAAATACGATTCGTCTGGTTTGGGCATCATTCAGATTCAGCGACTCTTTCAAGTGCCAAGCAATTGCTTCTCCCTCGCGGTCATCGTCACTTGCTAGATAGATTATTTCTGCCGCCTTCACCAATTTCTTCAACTCATCTATTACCTTCTTCTTATCGGCTGTGATTTCGTAAGTAGGTTCGTAGTTATTTTCAATATCTATTGCCTTATCGCCTTTGGGCAAATCTCGGACATGTCCATAGCTTGATGTTACTTTAAAATCCTTCCCTAGGTATCCTTCTATTGTTTTTGCTTTGGCTGGAGACTCGACTATTACAAGATTTTTCGGCATTATACTTATTTTTAATTACAGAACTTTGCGTTCAAATATCTACAAAAAAAGTTACAAAAAACTAAAGGGACAATTTTCATCCGTATTAAATGCTTAATTTAGTGTCAAACAAGCAATATAAATAAGCAAAAATGGTTAAAACGCTCGATCTTGTAAGGCATGCTACTGCTATGGAAAACTATGGTAGTCAGAAGGATATCGATAGGGAGCTGACGGCGGGAGGAATACGTCATTCAGTTATTCTAGGAAAATATTTAAATAGCACCGGCATTACTCCCAGCTTAATTGTTTGCTCCAATGCACAACGAGCCAAACACACCGCAATGCTTCTTGCGGACTGTATGCATTACAATGAGGAGACAATTCTTGAAAGTGAGGATTTGTATAATGCTTCCATAAGAGTATTGCTCGATGCCATCAATAAATTTGATGACAAGTTGGATCATATATTGATGGTCGCGCATAATCCAGGCATTAGCTATTTGGTGGAATATCTAACAGGCGAGCAAGTTGGCGCTATGGTTCCAGGGGGAGTTTGCAGACTTACTTTTGAAGGAAATTGGGCTAGTGTTTCTCAAAACTCATGTAATTTATTATATTATAAAGAACCCGAAAGTTTACTAATTTAAAATTTAATTAAAATATGACAATTGATTCGAATTCAGATTTTGATCCAAATGGTGTTGCAGAAAAAGGAAAGTTATTTGGTTTGCCAGGTAGCTTAGCAGATGCTAAAATAGTTATTTTACCAGTTCCATGGGAAGTTACTGTATCTTATTCAAGTGGAACAGCTGATGGGCCAGAAGCAATTTTAGAAGCTTCAGCCCAAGTAGATTTATACCAAGCCGACATCCGTGATGCATGGCGTATGGGCTTGCAGCTTGCTCCAATCAACCAAGAAGTTTACAAAAAGAGCAACGATCATAGACTGCTTGCTAAAAATTATATTGAATGGTTAGAAAATGGCTCACCTGTAAATGAAGCTGAACGATTTGCTTCGGTAACAACTATTGTAGATAAAGCTTGTGCAGACATGGTGGCATGGGTGAAAGCTGAGGCTTTAAATTATATTGAACAAGGAAAAGTAGTTGCCGTGTTAGGTGGCGACCATAGTACACCACTTGGATTGATGCAAGCCCTTGCTAGCAAGCATCACGATTTTGGTGTGTTACAAATAGATGCTCATGCCGACTTACGCCAAGCATACGAGGGTTTTGAATACTCTCATGCTTCCATTTCTTATAATGCCTTGAAATTGCCACAAATTTCTAAAATGGTACAAGTCGGTATTAGAGATTATTGTGAAGAGGAAGTAAACTATATTGAAAATGCAGGAAATAGATTGAAAGTATTTTTCGATAAGGATATCAAAGAAAGCCAATTTGATGGAAAGAGCTGGAAATCTATTTGTGATGATATTGTAAAGGAATTGCCACAGAAAGTTTATATTACTTTCGATATCGATGGACTTGATCCGAAACTTTGTCCGAATACTGGAACACCAGTGCCTGGCGGTTTCGAACTTGAGCAAGTGCTTTATTTATTTCAGCAAGTAGTGAAGTCTGGACGCACAATTATCGGTTTCGACCTCAATGAAGTTTCGCCAGGAGATAATGAATGGAATGGAAATGTAGGCGCAAGAGCCTTATATAGAATGTCGGCACTTACGGCAGTTTCCAATCAGATTTTGGGCTGGAGCTAAAATAACATGAAGGCTTTTCTAATTGCTCCAAATGCCTATAAAGGAAGTTTGTCTGCAACTGAAGCTGCCAAAGCTATAGAAAGAGGAATCCAAAAAGCGGATTCCTCTTTTAGTATCAAGTCAATTCCTTTGGCAGATGGCGGCGATGGAACCTCCAGCCTTCTATCCCGGCAAATGGGTGCTGAATGGGTTCAAATTGAATCAGTGAATGCCATTGGAAAGCCCATTTCTGCTGGCTTTGGATTCTGCCAAGAAAAATCTCTCGCATTTATCGATGTAGCTGAGGCGAGTGGACTTCAGCATCTTTGTATTGATGAACTAAGCCCAAAAATTGCCAGCTCTTATGGCACGGGTTTGTTAATTCTTAAAGCCATTGAACTTGGCGCTAAGCACATTTGGATTGGATTAGGTGGCTCTGCAAGTATTGATGGTGGTATTGGTATTCTTCAAGCTTTAGGATTCAGCTTTTTCGATTTTGAGAATAAACAGCTAGAAAATACAGTTTTACAAATGGATAATATTGGTTCAGTTTCAGCTCCAGATACTAAATTAAGTGAAATTGAATTTAGTCTGTTGTGCGATGTAGATAATCCGTTAATTGGTATAAATGGAAGTGTCGAAGTATTCGGCCAGCAAAAAGGAGTGAAACCAAATGAAATGGAATACTTTGAAACTCGATTGAAAAATTGGGCTAAAGTAATAAAAGGTGATTCTGATCTTATGAATTTGGAATCGGAGCCAAAGTTAGGAGCAGCAGGAGGAATTGCTTTCGGTTTGCAAGCCTGTCTATATGCAAAACTTTTCAGCGGTTCAGATTTCTTTTTGCAGCATGTGGATTTTGAAAAGCAGCTAAAGAATGCTGATATATTAATAACTGGCGAAGGTAAATTTGATCGGCAAAGTAGTCAAGGAAAAATCACTGGCAGAGTGATTGAGATTGCTCAAAATCTCGGTAAACAAGTTTTTGTCTTGGTGGGAAAGCTGGATGGTGAAATAAGTGAAGCCAATTACAGAAATGTACATTTCATTGAAATAAGCAAACATCGACAGAGTTTAGCTTCAGCTATTGCACATACTTCTACAGATTTAGAAAAAGCGGCTAATGAAATAGCCCAGAATGTTAAATCTCCTCAATAAGCTCATCGAGCCAAAATCTAAAATCGTCATTATTATAAGAGGCCATTCCGAAATGCTCAAGAACTATTTGGCCATTTCTATCTAAAACAAAAGTAGCTGGGATACTTTGGCTTTTCAACTGATTAGGAACCAAGCTCAATGGAATATAAGTGGCAAAATCAAAATCTTTACGATTCAAAAATTTCGTCATTTTCTCTCTGTCTGAATCCAGATTAACCAACAGAAAAGCAATGTCCTTGCCTTTATAATCATTGTAAAGTTGATTGATATCTGGCATTTCAGCTACACAGGGCGGGCACCAGCTAGCCCAAAAATTGATAAATACGATTTTACCTTTCAAATCTTCAAGGCTCAATTTATTTCCTTTCAAATCCACCATTTCAAAATCGCCTTCAATGGTTTTGTAGGCACTTTTGGGAAGCTCCGATGGAGAGAATATTCCTGTTTTCAGGAAAACCTGTTGAATTCTACCAATTACCTCAGTGTGCCAGCCAGCTAAATATATCCCTAACATGATGGCAACCATAATACCTATTTCAACAGCAGGGTGAACACGTTTCATATTTTTGGATAATTAGTAATAGGAGAGTAGATTTCGTAAATTCAGCAATCAAATCAGATTACAATAAACATGCGCAAAACATTCTTTACCCTAGCATTAATTTTTATTTTTTCTGCTTCTACCCAAGCACAAGTTACAAGGCAGGTTGCAAGACCAGATTACACCAATGACACTAAGGACATAAATAGTATTCTGATCGCACTTTACGACGTGATTTCAGGCGAGACTGGTGAAGCAAGAGACTGGAATAGGTTTTATAATTTATTCACGGAAGATGCGAAATTGATTGCCACCAGCACCAATAAATCGCGTTCGAAAAAAGGCTATGATTATTATAGTTCAAAATCGTATCAAGAAAATTTTGTCGCTTCCCGATCGAATGTGGGTTTCTATGAAGTAGAGCTCAATAGAGTAGTGGAGCAATTTGGTGCAATTGCTCATGTATGGAGCACCTATGAAACTCGGGAATTTAAGGATGGCCCGCCAACAAATAGAGGAATTAATAGTATTCAATTATTGAATATGGATGGAAGATGGTATGTGATGAATATTTATTGGAGTTCAGAGAATGACGGATTTACTTTACCTCCCGCTTATATCATCCGTAGAGATTAATTAGAATTGAAGCTTAATTCAATCCATTAGTTTTTTTTATTTCATATTCTATTCGAATACGTAATTTCGCCTCCTATTTTTAAAAATTTGAACATGATTGATAAAATAGCTTTTGAACTTGGCATAAGACCCAACCAAGTAAAAGCCACAGTAGATTTATTAGATGAGGGAGCAACTGTCCCATTTATTTCCAGATATAGAAAAGAACGTACTGGAGATTTGGATGAAGTCCAGATCATGAATATCAGAGATAGAATTACTCAACTCCGCGAGCTTGACAAAAGGCGGGAGGCAATCCTTAAGAGTATTGAGGATCAGGGTAAAATGACCGATGAACTCAAGTCTCGTATCAACATGGCCGAAACCATGTCGGAATTGGAAGATATCTATCTTCCCTACAAGCCACGCCGTAGAACCAAAGCCACTATTGCCCGCGAAGCAGGATTAGAACCTCTAGCGCAGCTTATTTTTGATCAGTCGCCATCAATCGATCCTCAAGCTGAAGCTGTTGCTTTTGTAGATGTGGAAAAAGGTGTAGAAACCACAGATCAAGCATTACAAGGTGCTAGAGATATAATGGCAGAGTGGATCAATGAGAATGCTGATGCTCGCGCGTCTCTTCGCAAGCTATTTATGGATGAAGCAATTATCACTTCCAAGCTGATTTCAGGCAAAGAGGAGGAAGGCCAAAAGTATAAAGATTACTTCGATTGGCAAGAGAGTTTTAGAAACATACCATCGCATAGATTGCTTGCATTACGTCGTGGCGAAAAGGAAATGATATTGTCTGTAGATATTTCTCCAGAAGAAGGAACAGCTCTATTTGCGCTTAATAATCTATTTGTTTTGGGTAGTGGGCCAAGCTCTGAAGAAGTAGAAAAGGCGGCGAGAGATTCCTACAAAAGGCTATTGAAGCCAAGCTTGGAGACAGAAGCTAGGATGCAATCCAAAATTCTTGCAGATGAAGAGGCAATTAGAGTGTTTGCTAATAATCTGAGGGAACTGCTATTATCATCACCACTTGGCGAAAAGAAAATATTGGCGGTAGATCCAGGATTCAGAACAGGTTGCAAAGTAGTGTATTTGAATAAGCAAGGAAAGCTGATTGAGAATACAACAATTTACCCAAATCCACCTCAAAATGATACGCGCAATGCCGACAGGATAATCAAGGCATTGTATGAAAAGTATGAATTTGAAGCTGTAGCAATTGGAAATGGAACAGCAGGTAGAGAAACGGAGCGTTATTTTAAAGCATTGGGTTTGCCATCAAAAGTGGCGATTGTTCAGGTAAATGAAAGTGGGGCATCGATTTATTCAGCATCGGATGTAGCGCGCGAGGAATTTCCAGATTATGATCTTACAGTAAGAGGCGCAGTATCAATCGGTCGCCGACTGATGGATCCCTTGGCCGAATTGGTGAAAATTGATCCGAAATCTATTGGTGTGGGTCAATACCAACATGATGTGGATCAAAATCAATTAAAGCTTAGTTTGGATGATACCGTAGTCAGTTGCGTGAATGCAGTGGGTGTCGATTTGAATACTGCTTCCGGGCCATTGCTCTCTTATGTATCTGGATTGGGTCCGCAGTTGGCCAAAAATATCGTAAGCTATCGAGAGGAAAACGGTCCATTTAAAGATAGAAAAGCACTGAAAAAAGTGCCACGATTAGGTGAAAAAGCCTTTGAGCAATCGGCAGGATTTTTAAGAATTATAGGAGCTAAAAACCCACTTGATGCCAGCGCAGTCCATCCCGAACGCTACGAATTGGTAGAGCAAATGGCAGCTGATTTAGGCGTTTCTGTGAAAGATTTGATAAATGATGCAAATCTTAGAAAGCGAATTAAGCTTGAAAACTACATCACAGAGGATGTTGGCTTGCCAACCTTAAAGGATATAATCGCCGAGCTGGAAAAACCAGGTCGCGATCCAAGACAAAATTTCGAAGCATTCCAATTTGATGATGCGATTAACAGTCCAGAGGATTTAAGAATTGGGATGGTATTGCCAGGCATAATCACCAATATCACCAACTTCGGAGTGTTTGTGGATGTTGGTGTACATCAGGATGGTTTGGTGCATATCAGTCAGCTTTCAGATAGATTTGTGAAAGACCCGATGGAGATTGTAAAGGTAAATCAGAAGGTAAAGGTGACTGTAATGGAAGTAGATTTGAAAAGAAAGCGAATTGCCCTTTCGATGAAATCCGATCCTTATGGAAAGAAAGAAGCGCCAAGAAAAGTGGAACAAAAGCGGGAGGAAAAGAGCATTGATTTGGATGGTTTGAAAAGGAGGTTTTCTTGAGGAATGATAGTTGAAAAGTGGCGTTTTTTTCTTATTTAGAATGATGGTAATTTTATTCAGTACTTAAAATTAACCATTGAAAATCAAGATTTTAAAAAGACAAATTCACTAAATTAGTAGCTAAAGAATACCAATTGACAAACAAATAGTTGTCTAATTGACCTTGGAATGAATCAGATATTGCAGGCCATTAGTTTGGGTTTTTATACCTAAACTGGTGGCTTTTCTTCAATAAAGTTTATGCGTATCAAATGGTTTATTTTACTAATTATAATGGCAGATACTAGCGATCAATTTCTTACCAATTATTATTTCTTTTGATATTTTCCCATTCAGACTTGAGGATGCTGTAATAAATTGTATCTCTTCTTCTCTCATTAGTCATAAGAGTATGGCTTCTTAAAATGCCCTCTTCAGTTGCTCCAATATTTTTCAAAGATTTTCTGGCTTGAATATTTAGTACGTCAGTTTTGAATTCAACCCGGTCAAGATCCAGCGCATCAAAGCAATAACTGAGCATTAGTTTCTTCACTTGATTGTTTATTTTCTTTCCTTGAAAATCTTTTGCAAGCCATGTCCAGCCTAATTCTAGTCGACTGTCTCTTTCTGAAATATTTCCAAAGCCAGTACTACCGATTGGGAGGTCAGTTTCTTTATAGATGATAATAAATTGAAGTCTTTGATGTTGAAATGCTGGTTCTGCCCAAACTTTTAAACCTTCTAAAGTAGATAAATCATGAGTATAAAATTTCCACATATCAGGATCTGATGTGTAGCTTAATAGACTCAAAAAATCTTTTTCTTCTAAGGGTCTTAGAAGCACTACTTCATTCTCCAGCCTGAGGTTAAAATCTATCATTTCGCAATGATTAGCCTAGCACTTCAATAAGCGCATTATTGAAAAGCTGCACTTCTTCAATCGTTCCTGTACTCACTCTGCACCAATCATTTAATGGAGGGAATGGTCTCCCAACGATAATTCCTTTGTTGCGCATTTTAGTTGCCAAATCTCTTGCGTCTTGATTAGCATGGAAAAACACGAAATTTGCTTGAGAAGGTTGGTAAGTCAGCTTGAGATCATCAAGTGTTTTCTCTATCATTTTGCGAGCTTGTTTGTTCTTTTCAAGGCTGAAAGAATAGAATTCATCATCAGCCAATGCGGCCTTTCCTGCCTCTATGGCCATAATATTGGTATTTGCGACCACTCTTTCCGAAAGTTTGGCAGCTATATCCGGTCTGGCAACCAAATATCCCAATCTAATTCCTGCTATTCCATATACCTTGGATAAGGTTTTTGAAACGATCACATTTTTACCCTCTTTCACTAATTTCGTCATCGATGGGTAATTTGGGTCTTCTATATAATCGCAATAGGCTTCATCACTAAAGAGCATTGTTTTACGGCTTACCGATTCACAAAAATCAAGAACCTCATTGGCTGGGAGCAATTTGCCAGTTGGGTTATTAGGATTGCACAGAAAAACCAATTTCGTTTTCGAAGTAATTCTCTTCTCAATCTCAGGAAGGTCATAGTTAAAATCCTTATCTAATGGTACCCAATTGACGTCTGCACCCCAAGTTTCGGCATAGGTCATCATCGATAAAAAAGTAGGAAGCCCAGATATTATCTCATCTCTTGGGCCTGCATAGGTAATACCAGCTATTTTCAATCCTTCGGTTGATCCAGCAAGGAGCACAATATGATCTGGAGTAACTCCTTCCTTGTCAGCAATCATTTTTTGTAGAGAGGGATTATATGAATAGGGATAGCGGCAACCTAAATCAAAAGCATCTTCCATTGCCTTTCGTACTTTTAAGGAGGGGCCATAAGGATTCTCATTTGATCCGAGTTGCACTAATTGCGCAAGAGGCCTTGGATTGAATTTTCTTACTTCTTCTGCTGATAAAGCAGG
This sequence comes from uncultured Roseivirgaceae bacterium, assembly GCA_964598395.1. Taxonomy (GTDB): domain Bacteria; phylum Bacteroidota; class Bacteroidia; order Cytophagales; family Cyclobacteriaceae; genus CAXBDP01. Next base: position 388 of record CAZRBW010000084.1, on the reverse strand, counting down.
AAATGAAACGGCGCCTGTTAAAAAGGCTGCACCACTTGCAAGAGAAGCACTTTTAAGCCATTGTCTTCTTGAAAATTTCATAGCTAGTGTATTTGTTTCAAAATTTAGTCAAAAATAATTTTCAACCCTAGTGAAATATATAAAGTTTTGACTTTAAGACTTTAAGCGTCTATTCAAGATAATTATTTACTTTTCTTAATGATTCACCAAGTAAATTTATGGAAACAAGCTTGAAATTTTTGGCTTGTTTAAAACATGTATTGGGAAATAGCATATTTTGAGACGGCCATATAAATTTTGCTGATAATTTGGACACCTAAACCTAGGCTAAATCTTTAATCGAAAAGAAAATAGTTTATCTTTAACCAACATTCAGTAACCACCGTTA
>CAZRBW010000083.1:0-9849 GCA_964598395.1 uncultured Roseivirgaceae bacterium | reverse complement strand
ATAAGTTAATTTATTAAACAATGAAACACATTATCAGAATTTGCCTTCTTGTTCTACTTAGTGGCAATTTGGCTCTAGCTCAAAAAGAAGCTTTAACTTTTCAAGCGGCAGAATCAAAGGGAATAAAAATCAGTGATTTGGATAAAGAGTATAAAAGTGCCTTACATTCAGATCCTACCTTAGCAGTATTCTCAAGTAATGAGGATCAAATGAAGATGATGGATAGTTATAAAAAATTACTGTATGATTTAGGTAGCTATCTAAAGGAAAATAATTTTGATTGGGAAATACCGACGAAGTGCTTCAATAGAATTTACTTCAATTCTCAAGGAAAGATTGATTACTTCTTATTCAATTTCTTAGGCGCGGGAGGTGAAAAACCAAACGCATCAATGGAAGCTCGATTTCAAGAACTCTTGAATGGCTTTATTCAAGAGTATCAATTTCCACTAAAGCCAGATATTAAGTTTGCCCAATGCAGCCCGGTTACTTATATGCCGGCAAAAGGTAAATAATGTTCTACCCAAGAAGTTTTCGTAAGCGTAAAAATGAAAAATCAATGGGTGGTTGCATTGGTTCTTTTATTGGAAAGTATTCGCTTAGGAATACAGCTTGAAATTCTGATAGGTTCTATCCGATTCAAGAGAATAAAAAATTGTAGAGGTATGCTTTTGGTAAATTCAACAAGAGGGAGCAGAGGAAAAATAGCTTAATAATGGTAAGAATGGAATGCTCGTTTAATTTTTCTAAATTGGTTTGTACCCACATCAGAATCAATGCAAATATTGGAAATGAAAACGGAAGTAATGTTCTATAATCAAATGGATCTATTGTTGAAATCGCTGTGGTAACAACCAAAAAAATCAAATATCCAAAACCAAACCAAGCCATAAGTTTTGAAATGTAATCACTTGTGTTTACAAGATTTCCATCTTTCATTTTTCTGTAAACCAAGCCTATAAGCATAAGTTGCGCAATCGATAGGATACAATAATAAATAAAATCAACTGTTCCTTCGTACCTAAATTGTTTAATAATATGTAGTTGATTGTATAATCCTGTGAAAAAGGTTTTAGTAAGTTCAAAAGCACTAAATTCTTGTGTATCCATTCTTGGCATCCCTGATATGTAGCCGCTTTTCAAATAATTAATGTACAAGTAGATACCAATGGCCATTGAACTAATCAATAATCCACTAAATAGGGAGATTGTCTGAAGATATTTTTTTAGTATAAAATATCTTAACATGGTCGCGGTGACAAAACAAAAATAGATTAGTGAGGCATATCTTGCCAGCGACATACCAATAAGTGCAAGAGATAAGCATGCAATTGTTATGTTGTGTAAATTAGTTGATAAATGTATCTTTTTGAGCGCTACTAGTAGCAGAAGAAAAAAACTTAGATATAAATTTTCAGACCAAGTGTAAGATAAAATTTCCAGCATTGTGAAACTGCAGAAATAGAAAAAGATTAATTCTGCACGTTTACCGAAAAGCAACCACAAAAGATAGAAATCTAAGCCTAAGAGAATAAAATTTAAAAGTTTAGAAGCCCACAAAACATCCAAACCAGTAATGAGTGATACAGCTGCAATGGCTACAGGATAACCCAATGGCCAAACGCTAAAGTAATATGGTTCGTATTGGTCTGGTTTACCGAATGGAGTAGAATGATAAAGCGGTGCGAGTAGATTTTCATCCTCATTGAAATCGAATACTTTAGGACCCACTGCACCTTTGCCCAAAAGGATATTATTGGCAACTTCTAAATAGTAAACTGAATCAGGAGTACAATAATTGGTGCTTTCTGCTAGTATTCTAACCACTAATACTGGAAGTAAAAGTGCATATAGAAAAATGAGTTGAAATCGGCTATTTTTCAGTAACACCATAAGGCTATTTCTATCAACAAGATACTAAAAAAAGACATTTTTCAATCCCTCTTGTCAATGAGAGCAATTTAGGAGTAAAAGAATCGTAAATACATCATTGAAGAAAATGAAATTTAATCTTGATTGGAAGCCGACCAAGTGGATAGTTTCAACCGAAGTGAACCAGTTAAAACCAAAAAAAGCCGACTCCATTGGAATCGGCTTTTATTTTATGACTTAACAAGAAGTTATTTATTGAAAATCCACTACTTCTAAAGAAGCATCTGCTTTTACATCAACAGTTTTTACCACTTCAATACTTGCTGGCTCTAACGGAATAGTAGATTCAGTTGCTTCTGGAGTTACACTAATATGTGGCGCAATTACCAATGCTACAATAGATGTCAATTTGATTAAAATGTTCATAGATGGACCAGAAGTATCTTTGAATGGATCACCTACAGTATCGCCAGTTACAGAGGCTTTGTGTGCTTCTGAACCTTTGTATTCCATTTTGCCATTAATCATTACACCTTTTTCAAATGACTTTTTAGCATTGTCCCAAGCACCTCCCGCGTTGTTTTGGAATATACCCATTAATACACCAGATACAGTAATACCAGCTAGCATGCCACCAAGTATTTCAGCACTAGAAGTCTCTGGAAATACACCCTTGAAACCGAAGCCAACTACAACTGGCATTAGCAATGCAATAGCACCTGGAGCAATCATTTCTCTGATTGATGCCTTTGTAGAAATCTCAACACATTTTTGATATTCTGGCTTTGCAGTACCTTCCATTATACCTGGAATTTCTTTGAACTGACGACGAACTTCTGTCACCATGTCCATTGCTGCTCTACCTACAGCAGCAATTGCCAAAGAGGAGAATATAAAAGGAATCATACCACCAAGGAATAAAGCTGCCAAAACTGGCGCTTTGTAGATATCAATAGAATCGATACCTGCAACACCAACAAAAGCAGCAAAAAGTGCAAGAGCTGTAAGAGCAGCAGAAGCAATTGCAAAGCCTTTACCGGTTGCAGCAGTTGTATTTCCAACAGCATCAAGAATATCAGTTCTTTCACGAACTTCTGGTGGCATTCCACTCATTTCTGCAATACCTCCCGCATTATCTGCAATTGGGCCGAAGGCATCAATTGCTAATTGCATAGCCGTTGTGGCCATCATGCCGGCTGCGGCAATTGCCACACCATACAAGCCTGCAAAAGCATAAGAAACAATTATACCTCCACCCAATACTACGATTGGAGCAACGGTTGATTCCATACCTACAGCTAGGCCTGCAATAATGTTGGTAGCGTGACCAGTAGAGGATTGCTGAATAATTGAGTTTACAGGACGTTTACCCATTGCTGTGTAATATTCTGTAATTGCACTCATTAATGCGCCAACAATAAGACCTGTGAAAATTGACCAGAATACATCCATTTGAGTAAACTCAAAACCACGAATGCTCATGTTGTCTGGCAAAATCGCCGTAACTACAAAATACGAAGCAGCAACTGTCAAGACGATTGATGACCAGTTACCCATATTCAAGGCTCTTTGAACATCACCTTGATCAGATTTGATACGAACGAAGAACGTACCCACAATAGAGAATATAAGACCTAGGCCTGCAATAATCATTGGTAGGATAATAGGAGAGAGGCCGCCATAATTATCTGCTGAGGCATTAATTTCTTGACCTAAAACCATTGAAGCAAGAATAGTAGCCACATAAGAACCGAACAAATCGGCACCCATACCTGCTACGTCACCTACGTTGTCGCCAACGTTATCTGCAATAGTTGCAGGGTTTCTAGCATCATCTTCTGGAATACCTGCTTCTACTTTACCTACAAGGTCGGCTCCCACATCGGCAGCTTTGGTATAAATACCACCACCTACTCGAGCAAATAATGCGATTGATTCAGCTCCTAATGAAAAGCCAGCTAATACTTCGATAGCTGTTTTCATTTCCACGCCATTCAATGCCGCTCCTTCTGGCACGAACATTTGATAGAAAACTATGAAGAGAGAACCCATTCCCAACACTGCAAGACCAGCAACGCCAAGTCCCATTACGGTACCACCGTTGAAAGAAACTCGAAGTGCTTTTGACAAAGAAGTACGAGCAGCCTGTGTCGTTCTTACATTCGCTTTTGTGGCGATATTCATTCCGATGTACCCAGCAAATGCTGATAAGATAGCACCGATTAAGAAAGCAACAGCAATAATTGGATGAGAGTCTTCAACTAAAGTGCCTGAATAGGCTAATAATAAACCTGTGATAACAACGAAGTAGCTAAGTACTTTCCATTCAGCTTTCAAAAACGCTAGTGCTCCATCGGCAATATAGCCAGCGAGTTCTTGCATGTTTTTTTCACCAGCGTCTTGCTTATTTACCCAAACGGCCTTTGCTATCATCACAGCAATACCTACTAAGCCCAGAGCAGGAGCAATGTAAACGATACTATTCATAATGGTTGATTAGTTAGATAAAACTATTTCGATTGGTTTGATTGTTCTTTTCACCGAATTAAGCACCCGGTTTTTTTACAATCCGCAATATTAAAGTACTAGGAGCGATTTGCCAAATTCAAATTAACTAATCACCCAAATTTGGGTATTCAACATCAAGCCTATCGAGGGTTTCACCCATAAATTGGGTTTTTAATTCTGATGATTTAATTCCTTTCTCATTTAACCATTTACTAAATACGGCAGTATATCCATGCGTGGTAAATACTTGCTCAGCACCCGTTGCTTCAACCGCTTTGTTCAATCCAGTCCAATCGGCATGGTCAGACAAAATAAATCCACGATCAACAGCCTTTCTCCTTCTGGGCCCACGCAAATTCATCCAGCCAGATGCAATGGCTGATCGGTAAGGGGAGAATCTTTTCATCCAAGAGCTATTCATTGCTCCTGGTGGTGCGACTATGATAGAGCCAGCCAAAGATTTTTTTGTCATCCCAGGATCTACCAGCCCGTAAGGTCGGAGTTTAACACCTGATTGTGCTAAGGCTGTATTAGTATTCGCAATTGCGCCATGAACGTAAATATTACCTTGTTCAAAGTTTAAGTTTTCGAGAATTCTTTGCGCCTTCCCAAGGGAGTAAGCAAAGATTACAGAGCAAAAACCTTCTTCCTGATTAATTTGCCACCATTCATTTATTTCGTCGAAAACAGTTTGTTGATTTTTCCACTGGAAAACGGGCAAACCAAATGTACACTCTGTAATAAACGTATCGCATTTTATAGCTTCAAATGAAGTGGATATTCCATCGTCTTCTAATTTATAATCGCCAGATACTACCCAAACTTGGCCTTTGTATTCCAACCTTACTTGCGCACTACCAGGAATATGCCCCGCAGGATGCAAGGAAATTTCTACTCCATTAATAATTAATTTTTGTTGGTAGTCTAAGCCTTGAAATGAAATATCCTGACCAAGTCGATGCTTCATTACGCCTTCGGAATGTGGATGAGCTAAATAGTGCTTGTTTCCTGCTCTAGAATGATCTGCATGTGCATGAGTGATAATTGCACGATCTACAGGCAACCAAGGATCGATAAAAATCTTGGCTCTTTCGCAGTATAGACCGTTTTCATGTAGCTCAAGCAAATTATTAGGTCTTGAAATTTAGATAGAAAGCGGGAGGGTATCTGTCTTGGGATAGCTCAGTCGATCTAACAAATTAGTTTGGTAGTAGGCGTCCAAACCGTTGGAAGTTAAACTACCAGCTGCTTGTAAATCAATAAAGCCATCTTTAGCAACGTATTCTTCGGGCACATATAATTGCTTGATAGCACCAATGATTAAGATAGTGCCATTAACCTTAATATCTTGACGCTCCACAAATTCACATGCCCATTTTATTTTACTTGATTTTACGAATGGGCTCTGGAAATTATCTAGGTATTCCTCTTCCAATCCTACAGCCTCAAATTCCGAAGATTCCCAACGGGCAGCAGTATGATGTGCTTGCAGAAGGATGTCCTCATAAACGTGATTTATCGTAAAATACTTAGTGTCGAGGATATTCTCCAATGTGTCTCTTTGCACTGTATGCGGTCTGAACAAAATACCTGTATATGGAGGATTGGCACCAATATGTACAATCTGACTGAAAGGAGCGAGGTTTGTTATTCCTCCCGCGTTTTTTGTACCAATTAGTGCAAGACTTTTAAACCCGCTTAAGGAGTTGAAAAAGTTGCGTCTAAACATGGAATCCATGTTTTCCCAGCCATTATAATCTAATAATTTCATCGATTATTTGCTTATTGCTTCTTCTACCGAGCTGCAATACTGTATATCGAGTAAGTGGACGATATTGTCTGGATGGTCAGTTAATATTTGACTTTTGGCAATCTGAACCATTTTTTTGAACCAAGCTTCAGCAGGGAGAATTTTGCGGTGCTTGTCAATGCCGTAAGAATAAACTTCCTTTTTCCACTCAATAAAATACCATTCCATAGAAGGTTGGTGAAAAGCTCTGAGGGATCTTTTATCGAAAATAAATTTATCAAAACCTTTTTGAGAAGCTAATTTACCAATAGCTGCAAAAATTTCCTTGAATTTTTCGATGGGAACATAGGCTTCTTTTAGTACGCACATAATCACCCCTTTATCACGATCGAAGCCGACGTCTGCAAAGCGGGAGGTGAAGTAGGTGCTTAGGCCGTACTGACCTAAATTCTGTTCGATGGTTTCTGAATGAGCGGGTGTTTCGTGAATATCCATTGAGGCTTGATTAATGGTAACTCCTTTTAGAATTTTTCTTGTCGTCGTCAACTTTAGAGTTTAATTGATTCAAGTTATTTTCTAAACGTACTGCGTAATCAATAGTTCTTTTAATCATATCCTGCTGTGAATCTATCTGTTCTTTCAAAAAAGATAATTCCTCCGCTAAAGTAGATATTTTCTTTTCATACTCAGCCTTTAATCGTTCTTTCTCGAGTCGCTCTTTCCGTAGCTCTTCTTTGAATATCAAAAATGACTGTGGTGGAATTTTCATAATCTGCTCTGCACGCTCTTTCTTCGTTTCAGTCTTCAATAAATCAATTGTTAATTTAAGGAATAACTAGATTCTATTGTAAAAGTTTTTACCTAATTATAGATAAGCCACCATCTATACCAATTACTTGTCCGGTTATCCAGCTGGAGTGAGGGGATAGTAAGAAATATGCTGCATCTGACATATCAGCTGGTGTACCTACTCTTCCAAGCGGATGTCTTTTACCTGCAGCTGCTTGCTTATCTTCAGTAGAAAGCAATGGTCCTGCTAAAGGTGTGTCAGTCAAGGATGGAGCAATTGCATTTACTCGAATGCCACTGTTTGCAAGTTCTGCTGCAAGTGATCTTGTAACTCCCTCAACGGCTCCTTTTGCAGCAGCAATACTTGTATGGAAACCCATTCCCGTTGCTACGGCAACTGTGCTAAAAAATACGATACTTGCTGATTCTGCTTTCTTTAATTTTCTTAAAATACCCTGAGTTGCTAAAACCGCACCTACAGCATTAATTTTAAAGTCATTTAGAAGATCGTCTTGTGTAATTCTATTGATAGGTTTGAGATTAATACTACCAGGACAATATGCGAAACCATCAATCGTATCAGGAAGCTCATTGAATACATTTGTATTTTCCAGAATATCGGCATGAAATGTAATAGTACCATCTGGCCCATTAGATTCTCTATTAATTACAAAAACATTAGCTCCTGATTTTTGAAGCTTTTCAGCTAATGAAAACCCAATACCACTTCCACCACCTACAATTAGATAGTTTTTGCCCTTCAAGTCCGTCAACATTTATTTTTCTAATTTAATATAATCTAGTAATTCTATTCGTGTAGCCTCACTGTTGAATTTGCCACTATAGAATGAAGTAACTGTACTACTTGTAACATCCTTAATACCGCGGGAGGAAACACACATGTGATTTGCATCTACAATGACTGCAACGTGATCTGTGTCTAAAATTTCTTTCAGTTCATTTCCAATTTGCATCGTCAATCTTTCTTGCACTTGCGGTCTTTGTGCAAAATATTGTACTACACGGTTGATTTTGGACAAACCAATCACTTTTCCACTAGAAATGTAAGCAACATGTACTTTTCCATAAATTGGAACAAAATGATGCTCACAATTACTAAAGAAGGTAATATCCTTCTCAACTAACATTTGATTGTACTTATATTTGTTTTCAAAAAGCTTTGCATCCGGTTTATTTTTCGGATCCAAACCTCTGAATATTTCTTTCACATACATTTTAGCTACTCTTGCTGGAGTGCCTTTCAAGCTATCGTCTGTAAGGTCTAAACCCAACACATTCATAATTTCCCTAAAGTGCTTTTCAATAAGTTCGATTTTTAAGTCATCGTCCATTTCGAATGCATCTTCTCTTAAAGGAGTTTCCGCAGATGTACCAACATGCTCGTCGCCGATTTCATCTATAGTAAAGGTGTTAACTTGCGGGATATTCAACGAAATTTCTTTCTGTTTCATAAAGGGTGATTTTTAAATCAAATTTTTTGTCAATTTTTTCTCTCAAAATATTCCAAATAACCACTGCAATATTTTCGGCGGTTGGGTTAAGATGCTGGAATTCATCTGTGTCAAGGTTTAAGTTTTTGTGATCGAATTTGTTAAGTACGCTCTCTTTTATAATATCACTGAGAACTTTCATGTCATAAACATATCCCGTGCCCGGATCTGGTGTACCAGTTACCTTTACAAAGAGATCATAATTATGACCGTGATAATTCTTGTTGTTACACTTACCAAATATTTCCTGATTTTGTTCTTCAGTCCAATCAGGATTATGCAATCTATGTGCAGCGTTGAAATGTTCTTTTCTTATTACGGCGATTTTCATTGGATTCTAAACATAAGTGTTTCTAGTTTTGTTTAACATAAATTGAAAATAATTAAACAAAATAATTAAATGACTCATTCTTATGACCTTATTGTAATCGGCAGTGGAATGGGTTCGCTGACAGCTTCTGCACTCCTTGCAAAGTTAGGGACTAAAATAGGCATATTGGAACAAAATTATTTACCGGGAGGTTGCACAAGCTCTTATTGGCGCAAAGGATTTACTTTCGAGAGTGGTGCAACTACACTTGTGGGTTTAGATAAAAATATGCCATTGAACTATGTGCTGCAGCAAATCGGGATAAAATTAAAAGCTCGCCATTTGAAAATGCCAATGCAAGTGCATCTAAAAAATGGCAAAATTATCAATCGATACCAGTCATTAGATCAATGGATTGCAGAAGCTGAAAGAGTTTTCGGGAAAAAGGGACAAGCGGCGTTTTGGAGGAAATGCTACAAGATAAGTCAGTTTGTTTGGGACACGAGCATCAAGCAGCGCAATTTTCCACCCGCCAATTTCGCCGATTTGATAGATGCTATAAAAAATGCAAATCTTTCTCAAGTCTTCAATGCACGCTATTCTTTAGTGCGTACCAGCGACTTTATCAAAAGGCATGATTTACATGAAAATGAGGATTTTATAGATTTTATAAATGAGCAATTATTAATTACTGCACAAAATCACCAAGAAGAGGTGAATCTATTATTTGGTGCTACTGCGCTATGCTATACCAATTATGGCAATTACTATGTTGATGGTGGATTGATCAATTTGGTGACACCATTTATCGACTATATAAAAGAGCGGGAGGGGGAACTACATTTACGCACAGAAGTACAGCACATCGAAAAGATAGATTCTGGCTATTTGATTAAAACTAACAAAGGTGAATTCCGAAGCAAAATAATTTTGAGCGGAATTCCCATCAATAACTTATTGGAGATTTATCCTGACATTATTTCAAAATACAAGAGCCAAATTATGGAATCGCCTAAATTGAATTCGGCTTTTCAGATGGGGATTGGGTTTAAATCAAATAAAACCTTACAAAGCATTCATCATCAAATTCATTTGGCACAACCTCTCGC
>CAZRBW010000082.1:0-10331 GCA_964598395.1 uncultured Roseivirgaceae bacterium | reverse complement strand
GAAAATCAGTAAAAAAGAAAGACCGAAAGGAGATATACTTTCGGTCTAATCTGTAAAACTATTGATGTAGAGAAGAAATTACTCTAAACCACCCACCATTTTAGCTGGAATCACCCAAGCGTCAAATTGCTCATTAGTAAGCAATCCTAAATCAATTGCTGCTTCTCTAAGCGATGTACCCTCTTTATGTGCTTTTTTTGCAATTTTGGCAGCATTCTCATAGCCAATATGCGGATTCAATGCTGTTACCAGCATCAAAGAGTTTTCTAAATGGCGCTGTATCATCGAGTAGTTTGGCTCAATTCCAACCGCGCAATGCCTATTGAATGAATCACAGGCATCGCCAATCAATCGAGCAGATGTCAACACATTCAAAGCCATCATCGGTTTGAATACATTCAGCTCGAAGTGGCCATTCATTCCGCCTACCGAAACTGCTACATCCAAACCAATTACTTGCGCGCATACCATTGTTAAGGCTTCGCATTGGGTTGGGTTTACTTTGCCTGGCATTATGGAAGAGCCTGGCTCGTTTTCAGGAATCAATATTTCGCCGATGCCTGAGCGTGGACCAGAGGCCAACATACGTACATCATTGCCGATTTTCATTAAGCTTACCGCCAATTGCTTTAATGCACCGGACGTTTCTACCATAGCATCGTGTGCAGCCAAGGCTTCAAATTTATTCTCAGCCGAAACAAATGGATGTCCGCTAAATTCAGCGATTTTTTTGGCCACCAATTCCGCATATCCTTTTGGCGTGTTGATACCCGTACCTACTGCTGTACCGCCCAATGCTAATTCCGATAAATGGGCTAATGTGTTTTTCAAAGCCTTCAAGCCATGATCAAGTTGTGATACGTAGCCCGAAAACTCTTGTCCAAGTGTCAATGGCGTAGCATCCATAAAGTGTGTGCGACCAATTTTTACCACTTTCATATTGGCCTCAGCCTTTTGCGCCAGCGTATCGCGCAGACTTTGCACTAATGGAATGGTATGCTCTACCACCATTTTGTATGTGGCTATATGCATAGCCGTGGGGAAGGTATCGTTACTTGACTGCGACTTATTCACATCATCATTTGGGTGGATGCTTTTCTTCTCATCCGTAAGTTTGCCGCCTTGCACTACATGCGCACGGTTGGCAATTACTTCGTTCACATTCATGTTAGATTGTGTGCCTGAACCCGTTTGCCATACAACCAATGGAAACTGATCATCCAGTTTTCCTCCCGTTATTTCGTCGCATACCTTGGCGATGATATCTGCTTTTTCCTGAGGCATCACGCCCAATTCAGAATTGGTCAGTGCCGCAGATTTTTTCAGAATGGCAAAAGCACGAATGATCTCTATCGGCATCGTGGCCTTTTCGCCACCTATGGTAAAGTTTTCTATAGAACGCTGCGTTTGTGCTGCCCAATATTTGTCGGCAGGCACCTGCATTTCGCCCATGGTATCTTTCTCTATTCTAAAGCTCATATTGTTTATTTTTATTTGAAAACAAAGTTAAGTATCAATTGCAAAAACCATTAATAAATGGGATGAATGCGGATAAATTGATGATATGGACTTAGGCGCCCTTAAGCTGAGCGATACCCACTTTGGACATAAAATCCCATAAAACCACACCAATACATACTGAAATATTGAGGGAATGTTTGGTGCCGAACTGTGGAACCTCTAGGCCAATATCGCATAAAGCAATTGCCTCATCAGACACGCCAAATACCTCATTTCCAAATATAAATGCGACTTTGGAATGGGCGGGAGGTTGAAAAAGCTCCAAGGATTGTCCACCCTCTACTTGCTCTACAGCCACCAATAAATATCCCTGGCTTTTCAGGTCTTTCAGCAAATGGACAATATCCGGATGATGCGACCATGCTACAGACTCAGTTGCGCCCAAAGCACTTTTCTCAATTTCCCGATGCGGAGGAGTACCAGTGATGCCCGCCAAATATAAATGCTCCACAGCAAATGCATCTGAAGTACGAAAGGCCGAACCCACATTGTTCAAACTCCGCACACTATCCAAGATAATTACTGCATTGCATTTAGCAGACGATTTGAATTCATTTACACCCAATCTACCGAGGTCTTCATTCGCGATTTTTTGCATCTGGCAAATTTAGGTATTTATGGGAGAATGGGGTGGGTTTGGGTTTTGGGAAAATTAAAGAGTAAGCGATAATTGGTAAGTTTTTGAAGGAATGATTTGAATTATCCTTCCAGACCCGCAAGGTTTCGAAAACCTTGCGGGTCTTTCGCTATTACCTGCATTTCAAAAGCAAAGAATAAAAATGAATTAGGCACACAATTGAAGTTCTTAGAACCTTTGAGTGGACAAAAATTTTGACTGTGAGAATTTTTTCAAAAACTTTGTTTAATACTATTTATGAAAACAATTTTAAATTTGTTATTTATTAGTTTTTTTAAATTTAAAATTGCTTTAAGAAGTTTTTAAAAGCATATTCATTGTTATATTTATATTTTCACAGAATTATAAATTTTTCAAAAATATAGATTATGTCCAAAAACTTTTCTTAATTAGAGAGATTAATATTTACTAAAAAATGTAAAAAATTAAAATTAAATTTGTTTAGTTATATAAAAATGAATAATATGCGATAGATTTCGGTTGAAATCTGGACATGCGCATCGTTCTTAGTCATTACTAAATTTGATAATGTTATGAAAAAGTCATTAAAACAAATTCTGGCTCTTGGGGTGATTTTTTGTCTCCTCACTCTAATGTTTCCAACCCAAAGTGATGGAATTGATATGGTTCAAAATTTTAAGACGAAAGTCAATAAGGATCGTAGTCATTCAGCAAATGCTGAAGCAAGTGTTGAAGAGAATGGTGGTTCATTAAACTTATCCTTAAATACAACCACCAAAATTTCTTATTACTGTAAACCTCGGAAAAATAGAGAATGCCCTGGGATGTTTTTAGAAATAGAGTAACTAAAAATAGGCTTCCTTAACCTAAAAATAGGTGGAAGCCTATTTTACTATTTAAGTCATGAAAATATCAAACAGTATCTTAATTGTTAGCTTACTAATTACAGCTTGTTCATTAGAAAACAATTTACAAGAAGAGGAGCTGCCAATTAGCAAAAACCTAAATCTCGAAACAAAGAGTATTAGGAACACCGCTTTTGATGAGTTTTTTACCATTGAGAGAACCCATATTTTAGATTATTCTGAGTTTATTCCATCACTAGATAAAGCTATTAGTACAAGCAATTATATTTTCTCTTTTGATAAATACAAAGCCAATAAGCTATTTAGAATTGAAAAAGAGAGTGGAAATACAATAGCAATAGGTAGGGAAGGCGAAGGGCCAGGGGAATATTTAGATATGGTTGACTTCGATGTAATTGAAGAAGAAAACAAACTAATTATAGCAGATAATAGCAATGGGTTTATCAAGCTATTATACTACGATCTAGAAGGAGCATTTACAAGCGAGTGTTTATTTGAAGGTATTACAGCAGATTATTTTGCTGTATTAAAAGACGGGAACTTGCTTTTCCATACCGAAGGTCAATGTTACGATGAGCAATGCTTTGACTTTGTAATTACTAATCAAGAAGGAGAAATACTTTCGAATTATTCCCGCACCCCAGCTATTTTATCTGAGTATTGGATTGAACAACATAAACCATTATTCCGAACAGAAGATGGGAGGATTATTGGCTCCTCATATTCCAATACATCGATTTATGTTTTCGAGTCTGCGCAGAAAGTAGAAAAATATGAAATAGGGACAGAGGATCAATTTATAAAAAAAGATTTTCTAGACAAATTGGATATTGAAGATGATATATTTGAAGAAGTGATAGAATCCTTTAAATTTTATTTTCCAGAGAACCCTATCCAAATTGGCGATAATCTTATTTTTTCTTTAGAGTATAGAGGCAATATTATTACTGCACTTTATAATTTATCAACTGGTGAGAATCACTTAATTCACTCTTTCTCAGGAGGAATTTTTAATCTAAATGCAACTTTCAAAATAATAGGAGTCGAAGACGACATGGTGGTTATACTATTAAACAGCGAGCATTTACTTGCAAATAATACAATTGAGGAGATTAAGGAAAACCTTAAAATTGAGTCTCAAAACTTGGAACAACCAATACTAGCTAAAGCAAAACTGAATATTATAAAATGAAATATTTCAGCACTATTTTAATATTGTTTGTACTCCTTAATTCATGTTCAACTAACAATGAAGAACAGACTTCACCGCTTGTTGAATTTGTTAAAACCAATATAAATGAATTAACTAAAAATAAATCTACTGATTCTAAAATATTGCTTTTAGCATATTCGAATTCCGCTTGTATGGATTGCTTAAAGATGACGCTTAAGTTACTTGAAATCCATTTAAAGGAGAAATTCATTTTATTAACCCTTACTGATCAACATGATCATAGTTTCTTAAAGGCGAATTTACCGAGTAAGGTAAAATACGATCCTATAGATACTAAAGTGCCATTTAAAATCGAAAACGTTACCTTATTTGTAATTAAAAGAAAAAAAATTCAAAAAGTCATTCTTCCAAACTTAGCTGATAAAAGCAACACCTCAAATGAAATTCATGAAGCTCTGGAAACATTTAATAGTACCGATAATTTTTAATCTCCTTTTGATATCAAATTTAAGCGCCCAAAATATTTTGGAGGTAATGGATTGTGAAAGTAATTCCCCAATAGCTGAAGTATCCATTTTCATACAAACACAAAATAAGTTAGAATGGGATTTTGTTGGCAACACTTCCAATGATGGCTTTATCAAGCTTGATATCCTGCCATCCGGTTCCAGACTTATGATAACTTCTCTTGGCTACGAAATCCAACTAATCGAGCTCGATAAGTCAATAACACAAAAATCCATTTGTCTTAAGGTGGTAGAAATCGAACTTACCAACCTGACAGTAAAAGCTAAGCAAAGTAATCCATTTATCCGCTATCAAGGAGGAATACTGACCGATATTAAAGGAACTACACAAAGAGTTAACCCATTTACGATTCATGCCAAGGAAGTGACAATAAATGAATTTGCCGAATTTGTTAAAGAAACTGGTTATATCACTGAAGTTGAAAAGTTAAAACTCAATGTAAAATATCAATCAAGCATTTTATTTAGCGATTCCAGGTATCTCGAAAAATTCAAATTATTTCAGCAAGGCAATTTTAAAAAGAATAGAAAAAGCAATCATAAAGGTTTCGAATGGAAAATGGTTGGCAAAATTAGCGATACCCTTACTTGGAAACATGATATTAATGGAAAGCTTATTGATCCAGAAAATAATAATTACCCCGTAGTAAATATCACTTATAATGACGCGTTAGCCTATGCTAAATGGATTGGAGGGAGGTTGCCTTTGCTGGAAGAGTACTTATGGATTCACCAAAATGATAAGAAATACCTCGGCTGGAGGTATAACGCAAGCGGCGGGACAATTTACCCTGTAGAAACTTCTCCTAGTAACAAATTTGGTGTTTATGATATCTACGGAAATGTGAGCGAGTATATTTTTAATCCAAATAGTGAAGATTCTAAAAGTAGAATTTTCGATGTTGGCCATTTCTCTTCTCCATTTACAGACCTTGAAATTTCAGAATATAAGGACTCACAAGAATGGCTTATCTACCTAAATAAAGTTGGATTTAGAGTGGTGCGGGAGGTGGAGGAATGAAATTAACAAATATTTTTTTAATATACATCTGTCAAAGATCATGTCATAAAAATGTGATTTTTAAACATATAAATAGACTTTTATTCGAACAGAATATTTTTCTTGAAAATATTTTCTCTTATCTTTATTAGGTAGACTAATAATTATGAAAATATTCTTACTCTTAATAATCACATTTTTCTGCATTTCATGTTCCACAGAGACATCTCAACAAGAAGTTTCAGAGACTCCAAATGAATATAAGCTATTACCAAATGAGTTAGTAAGAACTATCACAATTCCTAATGATACAATTTTAGGTTTAAGTGGTAACATTGATATTGGTTTTGAAGGTAGCCGAGAAGTTATATACACAACTAGCTTGATGTCCAATATTATTGAAAATTATGATTTGAAAGATGGGACATTTTTAAAATCCACAACTATTAATACTGATCCAGCATTATTTAATGTGCCTTTGAGTGATATAGTTAGGGTGCAAGAGGACACTGTTTTCTTATTTGGCGTAGGTCAAAGAATCTTTCTTGTTGATAATCAAATGAGAGTCATCAATAAATGGGATTTTAGCCAAATCATCAAACCTACAGACCAATCAGCTACAGTTGAAGCATTAAACATGCAAGGAAGTGTGTTTATTAATAATGGCTTCCTTTATATAAGAATATGGCCTCAAAACACTGTATTTTCAGATAAATTATTTTACGAGAAACCGTTTATGTTGGAATATGATATAGCCAACAATAAAGTAACAAGACAACTAGGCTATTTTCCAGATTTTATGGCTGAAAACCCGGATGAATTTTTCTATAATGAATATCAATTCTCTTGGCTAAAATCAAACTCAGATAAGAACAAACTTCTTGTTTCATTTAGAAGATCGCATGATCTTATGATTCTTGATTTAGAAACTGAAGAACAAGTTTACGTTCCTGCAAAATCAAATTTTCTAAATAAATTTCCGCTAATACCCAGAGATCAACGAGCCCAGCTAGACCACGATCCAATGGTTACAAATGGTGCCTATCGCCACCTTTTGTATGATTCTTATCGTGATGTCTATTACCGATTTGTTACACATAACCAAGATCAAATAAACCCACTAACCAATAGCAGAAATCATCCTGTTTACAGGCCTTACTCAATAATTGTTCTCGACAAAGACCTTAACTATATAGGAGAAAGTACTATCGAAAATTATAAAAGGATTTCCTTTTTAAGTGCTTCTGTTTGTTCAGAGGGCTTAATTTTTGGTGTAAAAGATGACGATGAATCCGTGGTCACATTTGATATAATTAAAATTGAGATTTAAGAATCTGATTTTGCTTTAACCATTAATTACCAAGGGTGAAATGTATTCTTACAGACAACAATTCATTTCTTTGCTATTTTTGATATTCACCTTAAGCTGTGAATCAAATTCGCCTGCAATAACAAATGATCAATTCACCCTTACAAAATCTGGAGAAATCAGATTTGAGTTAGACTCTGTTTCCTCTTTTGTGAGTAATGATGTCGGTCTGGTTCGCTATGACTCACAAAGCTTCTATCTTTTCGACAATAATTTTTCACAGATCCTATTTTATGATTGGGAGAGCAAAAAGCTCAAAGAAAAATTACAGTTTACTGCCGACCTTCGAA
Source organism: uncultured Roseivirgaceae bacterium (assembly GCA_964598395.1). Lineage (GTDB taxonomy): Bacteria > Bacteroidota > Bacteroidia > Cytophagales > Cyclobacteriaceae > CAXBDP01. The sequence goes on along the minus strand of CAZRBW010000082.1, from coordinate 2,986 downwards.
ACAATTTGCGGGGAATTATAGGTATTGACTTTCTTAGCAGGGATACTCTTCTAATTTTTCATGATCCTTTAGTGATAACAACCTTAGATGTTGCAAACAACAATGTAATTAGCCGAGCTAGAGCCAATGTGCCATTAATGGACAATCGTTATGAACAGTATTATCATGGGGCTGGTAGTTCATATAGACCTATTCGCAAAGGAGATAAAATCTTGTTTAAAGTTAGGCCGTTGCAAAATAGAATGGTGCAAAACGGAAAAGAGGCAGAATTGACAGAATTACCTATCCTTATGGAGGTGGATTACAAAACGGGCGAAGTTTCCTTTGTGGATGTTTTTTATCCTAAGTCCATCCAGGGATTAGAAAAAAGAACTGATGCTTCTAGAGTGTTTATGCATCTCATAGGAGATCAAATATTGATAGGTTTTACGCACGACCCTATTATATATTCATTAGCACTTGATGACTATCGTTTATTATCTGAAGCGAGTCCTACAAGCAAGTATGAAGTAGATTTTCAAAAAGTAAGAGATGCCATTTTTACCTCTACTCCTCAAGAAATCAGCTACGAGGAAAATAACACCTATAAATATCGCTCGATTTTACACGACCCATATAGAAAAGTCATCTATCGACAAGTAGCTCATCCAGCATTAAACAATGAAATTGGTAAGCTATTCAAAAACTTATCTGAAATGGCTATACCCTTTTCAATCATGATTATGGATGAAAACTTAAATAAAATTGGCGTGGTGGATATTCCAAATAGTGAGTATTACTTCAGTAATCTATGGTTTGTCACTGAGGAAGGGCTGTATTTGTCTTCAAACAATCTAGCCAACCCAAATATGGATGAGGATTATCTTAGCTTCGATCTTTTTAAGCTGGAGGAATTGAAATAGCATACGTAGAGGAAAATAGGCAATATCCATTCAAGGTTCTTGGATTAGATTGGCTTGCAAAACAATTTGTTCGACCCTTTCTGGGTCACATATCTTTCAAATTTCCAACAGACCCGCAAGGTTTTGAAAACCTTGAGGGTCTTCCTAGAGATTTTCATAAATCAATTCGAGTTTGCAGTAAGAACATATTTTTGGAAGGAATAAAATCGAAGTATGGAATAGTTGGCACTTTCTTAACATAAGCCCTAAAAACCAAAAACCCCAGCTCAATAAGCTAGGGTCTTTCGTTCTTATAAGTGTAATCCTTTTACTAATTCAATATCTGTCTTGAAATTACCAGTTTCTGGATTTCGGATGTTCCTTCGCCGATCGTACAAAGTTTAGAATCTCTGTAGAATTTCTCTACCGGATAATCTTTGGTATAGCCATAGCCACCAAATATTTGTACTGCTTCCACACTGGCTCTTACAGCCACTTCCGAAGCGAAGTATTTTGCCATAGCCGATTCCTTCGTTACTGGCAATTTGTTGTTTTTCAAATATGCCGCTTGGAAAGTAAGCAATTTGGCTGCTTCCAGCTCCGTAGCAATATCTGCTAGCTTGAAGGATATACCTTGGAAACTTGCAATAGGCTTGTTGAACTGATGACGCTCCTTTGCGTAATCGATAGATGCATCCAAAGCACCTTGGGCAATTCCCAAACTCAATGCCGCTATGGATATCCTCCCGCCATCAAGCACCTTCATGGCCTGGATAAATCCTTCGCCTACTTCACCCAATCTATTTGCATCCGGAATTCTGCAATCCTCAAAAATCATTTCAGCCGTTTCCGAAATTCTCATTCCTAGCTTATCTTCCTTTTTCCCACCTTTAAAGCCTGGCGTTCCTCTTTCTACCACAAATGCAGACATCCCACGAGAATCCCCTATTTCGCCAGTACGCACTATCACTACAGCAATATCACCAGATTTGCCATGCGTTATCCAGTTTTTGGTACCATTGATTATCCAATCATCGCCATCTCTTTTGGCTACTGTTTTCATATTGCCCGCATCCGAGCCGGTATTTGGTTCGGTAAGTCCCCATGCACCAAGCCATTCGCATGTCGCCAATTTCGGCAACCATCTTTTCTTTTGCTCTTCGTTGCCAAACTGCAAAATATGTCCTGTACACAATGAGTTATGAGCAGCCATTGACAATCCGATGGATGGATCAATCTTGGATAATTCTAAAATGGCCGTTACGTATTCTTCATATCCAAAGCCTGAGCCTTGGTATTCGGTAGGTACAAGCACGCCCATTAGACCTAGCTCACCTAGCTTTGTAAAAATTTCTCTTGGAAAATGTTGCTCATCATCCCACTTATTCCTGAACGGTGTGATCTCTTTTGCACCGAAGTCACGGATCATCTGGGCAATCATTTTTTGGTTTTCGCTATATTCAAAGTTCATAAAGAAGGGAAAATTGTGTTAAAACGCGTTTCTAAAATAGATATTACTGAATTGACTACAAAACTAACGTTTGTTTGGCAAAGGTGTTTCCCATTCGTCAATTAATTGATTAAAGTTTGCCTTAACGGACTTATACCCTATTTTTGCTGAGCTTAAAAATTGTTGAAATTTCAGATAAAAAATAAATTATGAAGGTAGCTGTAGTAGGAACAGGTTATGTGGGTTTGGTTACAGGAACTTGTTTTGCCGAAGTTGGTATCGATGTGGTGTGTATTGATATAGACCAAAAGAAAATTGATGGGCTCAAAAATGGTAAAATGCCTATTTATGAGCCAGGCTTGGAGGAGATGGTCATTCGTAACTACGAGAAAGGTCGATTGAAATTCAGCACCGACCTAGCCGAAAGCATCCAAGGTTGCGATGTAGCATTTATTGCTGTCGGAACTCCGCCAGACGAAGATGGTAGTGCCGATCTGAAGCACGTACTAGGAGTAGCTAGGTCTATCGGGCAAAATATGAATCACTACATGGTCGTAGTCACCAAATCTACCGTGCCTGTAGGTACTGCCAAAAAGGTAGATCAAGCCTTGCGGGAGGAATTAGCCAAACGCAATGTAGATATCCCTTATTCTGT
>CAZRBW010000081.1:0-10342 GCA_964598395.1 uncultured Roseivirgaceae bacterium | reverse complement strand
GTTCCAATTACCAAAAAATCAATCATTGGACTTGCGACCTAAATGAGTAACCCTACAATATAATTTTGAAAATTAAGAGAGCCTGGAATTAAGTACCCACGCCCACCTTGCTCGTTAAAGTTGATTTTATACTTATTAATTATTTTCCCATCGATATCATGATGCGTTAGCAAACCCGTCCATTGATTAAAAAGGTAGACGGAATTGGGCTCAGAAATTACCATATTGGAGATTTCACTTCCAACCCCATCTGGACCTTCATATTCAATTGGAATTCTATTCAGAAATTTTCCAGTTTCCACATCGAAAATATCGATATACCTCTTGTCAACTGTGGTTCTTATTATGGCTACTGCACCGCCATCATCGTCATAATAACTTGCAATTGTTGTGTGATCAACGGTGCCAATTTCATCAATATTGATAATTAACGAATCTATCTTTTTGAAATCTTTATTGCTTTGATCTTCAATATTGGCCTTTTCTTGGGTACATGAAAAAATAAGTAGACTCAATACGATAGCTATACTCAATTTCATAATTATCTATTTCTGGAGGTTCAAATATCAACTAAGCTTCAATTTATTATTCGAATTGTTGTAATCAAAGTAAAATTAAAAAAAAAGCAAGATAAATGATGATTCACATCAATTATCTTGCTTTTGTTAAGATGGCCTAAGTGCTTACTCGCAGGTGAGGCAGGTTAGTTTGCCGTTGTCATCAAACATCCATTGGTTGCCTTCCATTTGCGATACACGATAGCCATTTCTAGACAATGTATTGCGTAATATTTCTTTCAGATTTTCATTCATGTAGAACACCTTGTTATATGGCATGTACAATATCAAGGAAAGTTCTTGCGCTCTGAATTTAGCATCTTCATTAAAGAGGATATTCGAATCAATCACCATGATAGAATCATTCTGAATGCGCACCTGATGAGTTACCATTTTGGCATTATTGGCAGCGTCGAGTCTACTTTGGCCTCTGGCTTGGAATCTCTTCACCAATCTCATGGTAGAGTCTTGATGCGATCTGATTTCCAAGCGGGTGGTTTGGTAGCCTTCCATTCCTACATCTTGCATGGTAAGCACGGGCGATTTATCCAAGTAATAGGTTTCTGTTTCGTTGTATTCGCCTGCTGTCCCAAAGTTTGTGATGGCTTTTGGCACAGTGATAAGTACTATTATAAGCGATACAATCCACAGACCTAACATTATCCAGCCTATTACTGGCTTCATCAAGCTTCTCTTGATCATGATGGATAAGCCAACTATTATCAACAACAAGCCTGGGATAAAAATCAACCCAAATATGCCCACGTAGGATAGATTGGGAACTACTTCTTGGATCAGCTCAAAAGGTATAAAGTCGCCAGTTTCGAATCCAGAGAAGCTTGAAAAGAAGCCGATCAAGGTGCCACCACCTACTATTACACTGAATACCATTGCTAAGCCAAACATCAGGATAAATAAGCCAGCGACTATTCTTATGAATTCCACTAAGAACACTAAGACTGGGCCAAATGCTGTAGCGATTGCTTTGAACAAGCTTGCAATCAATCGGAAAGGGAACAATACTAGCTTGGTGATAAAGCTTTCTTCCTTCTCCTCTTGCACATTAAGCGACTTTTTGATGTTCGTCTCAATATTGCTTAGCGTTACAGGTTCACCTTGCATTTCCATTTTTTCGGTAATGGTTTTTGCTTCTGGTAATATAATCCACAGGATGATGTAAGCAATGATACCAAAACCACCTGGGATTATTAGCAAGATAAAGATCAAGCGAATGGCAGTAACATCTACTCCCCAGTAATTGGCCAAACCTCCCGCTACACCACCAAGCACCTTTTGCGATGGATTTCTGTACATTTTGCGGATCTTCTTACGATCTTCATCTCTGTAGATTTTTCCTGGAAGGGCAATCCATAAAGCGATATAAACCAGTAATGTAATTCCACCGATAGGTGTATCCAGAGCGGTAAATCCAAAGAATAGTAAAAGGAATAATACGCGGATCCACACCGCATCTATACCGAAGTATTGGGCGATACCTGATGCTACTCCACCGAAAATTCGCTTTCCTTTATCTCTACGCAACTTTTGTTGCTCATAGTATTCCTCGCTACTTTCGGTATTGAAGTTTGGCTCGTCTTTGGCCGATTCGGCTTTCATTTCCTCCAACTCATCTACCGCTTCGAAATCGCTAATGCTTCCCATTGTAGAGATTAGCGCTTCTATGTCCTCGCTGTTGATTACTTGCTTGCCATCTTTTAGCCTCGCAAGAAAAATCTCGGCAATACGGTTTTCGATATCAGCTACAATTTCTTGGCTGTCTTCAAAGGTGGAAAAATACTTTGAGATAGAATCAAGGTAACTCTTTAACCTCTCGTACCCGTCCTCCTCTATATGGAAGATGATTCCACTGATGTTTATACTTATATTCTTTTTCATGGCGGGCTTAAATTTCGTTTTTTCTGTCGATTATTTGATGGATTGTAGAAACTAAATCCAGCCAACTTTTATCTAAAGTAGCTAGAAAAGCCTCTCCCTCAGCAGTAATTTTGTAATATTTTCGCGGAGGTCCGGCATGCGAATCTACCAATTTGTATTCTACTAGGCCTGCACTTTTCAGTCTAGTGAGTAGCGGATACAAAGTACCTTCTACTATGATCATCTTTGCGGCGGTCAATTCTTCTAGTACGTCAGAAGCATATACTTCGCCCCTTGCGATAATGTGCAGAATGCAAAGCTCTAGTAAGCCTTTTCGCATTTGCACTTGTGTGTTTTCCAGATTCATGGGCTATTCATTTTTCTATAGAATGACAAATATTTTACCTCATTACTATGCAATGCCAAGTACTGGTTAGCTAGATGATAAAAAATGCATTTAAAGTATCTTCAGGGCTTATTTCTGAATACTAAATATTTTTCTAACACTTTGGTCGTAAATGGGCGGGAGGTGAAAATTGTGCGTAAGCGGACAGTCAGTGTTAGAAAGCGAACACATTTTTATATTTTCAAAAAAATTGAACCAAATAGATTTATTTATTGGTATGTCTTTGTACATATTGCATTTGTCTTTAGATTAACAAGAATTTAAAAGCCATTTTTTAATTGGAAAAGCGACAAAATAGTAATTCGTGGAGTTGGATGGCGCTTCTTTTTCTGTGTTTTATTTTCCCATTTTCCGGGTTTGCACAACTAACCACGCCGAAGTACTCCAATGAATTTCTGAATTTGGGTGTTGGTGCAAGAGCACTCGGCATGGGCAATGCGCAAGTAGCTGCTACAGATAATGTAATGGCCGGTTATTGGAATCCTGCTGGACTTACCCGCATTACCGAAAAGTACCAAGCAGGACTAATGCACGCTTCCTATTTCGCGGGCATGGCCAATTACGACTATCTAGCCTTTACTTTACCCACCGATTCGCTTGGGCGATTAGCCATATCAGCTATCCGCTTTGCAGTAGATGATATTCCTGATACCAGATTCCTCTACGATGCAGACGGTAGGCTCAATTATGATAATATTCGATTTTTCTCCGCTGCCGATTATGGATTTATCATTTCTTATGCGCGAGTAATTCCAAAATTGGATGGATTGAGACTAGGTGCCAATATGAAGGTAATTCATCGCAATGTAGGTGAGTTTGCTCAGGCATGGGGTGTAGGGTTGGATGCTGGCGCACAATATCAAAATGGAGCTTGGCAATTTGGCTTGATGCTAAGAGATATCACAGGTACATTCAACGCTTGGGTGCATGAAGCCTCCATGGTGGAGGATATTTACCAAAGCACAGGAAATACCCTCCCGCAAAATGGAATTGAAGTGACCGTACCAAGAGCAATTCTTAGCGGAGGTCGTAATTTTCCTATCAACGAGCAATTCAATTTGCTTGCCATGCTCGATCTCTCAATGACCTTCGATGGGCAACGTAATGTTTTGCTCGGCAGTAATTTCACATCTATCGATCCTTCTTTTGGTTTGGAACTGGGTTTTCAGGATATGCTCTATTTGCGTACTGGAGTTAATAATTTTCAAAAAGTGCAAGGCTTGCGCAATGCTGAAGTTATGACTTTACAGCCAAATTTTGGTCTTGGCATTAAGCTGAGTAAGTTTTATATCGACTACGCCATGACTGATATCGGCGATGTTTCCGACACACCATATTCTCATATTTTCTCACTTATGCTTTCTTTCTGATGAAAATACTGAATACGATATTGAAAAAGAGCTTATGGTTAATCGCAGGCTTGGTAATATGGGCAGGGCTTAGTGTCAATGGGCAAGTTGGCAATGAGTGGATCAATTACGATCAGAGCTACCTCAAGGTAAAAACTGCTCAAGATGGTATTTACCGTCTCACCTATCAGCAATTGATGGCTGCAGGCTTTCCTGTGAATTCCATTGATCCAAGGAAAATTCAGCTGTTTCATAGAGGAGTAGAGCAGGCAATAGAAATTACCGGACAGGCTGATGGAACATTCAATACTGGCGACTTACTTTATTTCTATGGGAAAAAGAATGATGGAACCTTAGACGCAGAATTATATCGCCCACGCGAAGCACAGCCACATCAGTATCACAATATCTATTCGGATACTACCGCATATTTCCTCACATACAGGCTAGATGCAGGCCAAGGCAAGCGCATGGTTCGCGAGACAGCGGGAGGAAATATTTCTGCTATGAGTCCACAAGCTATTACCAAGGGAGAAGCTTTCAGACTCGAAGTAGGAGCTTTTTATGCTGGATTGTCCTACACCCAAGGCTCGGTTACCAATATATTTATGTCTTGGTTTGATTATGGAGGCGCTTTTATGGGCACTCAAATTCGCCGTGGGCAAAGCCGAGATCATACGATATCTAATCTAACAACGCTTAATACTTCAGGGCCAAACCCAACAATGGAGCTGATGCTTATTGGCCGTAATAGAGGGCCACACAGAAGTCAAATACTTGTTGGGCCTACCACTGCAAATCTTCGCTCAGTAGGCTTCCTTGAGTTCGAGGATCATAATGCCATCAAAGGAAATTTCGAACTCAATTGGTCAGATATAGGCCCGAATGGGCAGCTGGTGGTGAGAGTATCCTCCGTAGGAGTAGCAGGGGTTGCTAATGATTTCCATTGCCCAGCATACTTCCTTATCGAATATCCCAAAACATTCGATGGTGCAGGAAGCGAAAAAATAATTACTACGCCACAAGCCACGGGCAATTCTAAAATAGCATTACCAAATTCAGCGGGACTTTTCGAGGTTTTTGATGTCACAGACACCAATAATATTCGAATTTTAAGAAAAGCAATAAGTGGTGCGAATACAGAGGTGGCGGTGCTACAAGCTGGAACAGAAAAGACTTTGTGGAAAGCAGCAACAGCAGATATAAAAACTCCAGTATTGGAGAGAGTGACTTTTAGTAGATTCAATCCTGCTGATTACAATTATTATCTCGTTTCTCATTATTTGTTGATGCAAGCGGGAGGAAGATATGCTAACCCTGTAGCCGCTTACCGTGATTATCGCGCCTCACCTCAAGGTGGAAGTTTCGATGCCTTGACTGTAGAGATCAACGATATCTATAATCAGTTTTCTTATGGGGAAGTTACAGCCACAGGTTTGTTGCGCTTCACCAAGTACATTTATGATAGCGGAAGAGAGCCTTTTATGTTTTTGATAGGCAAGCCAGTGAACCCAAGACTTTCGCCTTACCGCAATGCCAATCCCAATGAAAATAACAGAGATTTTGTGCCAACTGCAGGGGAGCCACTTTCAGACAATCTCTTTTCTTTGGGTTTAGGCGGCAACCCGCTATTGCCTTATGTGCCAACAGGCCGACTAAACGCCCGAAATGCTGAGCAAGTAGCCAACTATTTGGATAAGGTGATCGAACATGAAGCTAGGCCATTTGATGACTTAGATCGAAAGAAAATGCTTCACCTTAGCGGCGGAGCAAATACAGTTGAACTCAATGCATTCAGATCATTTTTGAATTCCTTTAAGACTATTGCTGAAGGGCCATTGATGGGTGCGGATGTGACCACTGTTGGCAAACGTACCACTAGTACAGTTGAGCTTATCAATATTTCTCAAGAGGTAAATGAGGGTGTTGCCTTGATTACTTTCTTTGGTCATAGCGGAGCAGACGTGGCCGATATTGATATTGGATTTGCCTCCATTGACGGTTTCGGATATCGGAACAAAGGCAAATATCCGATCTTGCTAGTAAATGGCTGTGATGCAGGAAACTATAGTACAACTGCCAAAACTTTTGGGGAAGACTGGATTACAACAAAAGACCGTGGAGCAATTGGTTTTATCGCCCATAGCCATGTGGGAATTACCAGTCAGCTTCGCAGGTTTACTGAGATTTTTTATCGAACAGCACTCACGGACTCAGTTTATATCAATGAATCTATTGGTAAGGTATTTTATGAAGCTTTTAGGATTCAAATAGATGGGCGTGGTTCAAACCTAGGAGATATTGCTCATTTGCAGCAAACAAATTTTCAAGGCGACCCAGGCATAAGGCTATTTTCAGTACCAAAAGCAGATTATGCAGTTGCTTCTGAGGAATTGTATGTTGAGGCTTTCGATGGCAGGAACGTGCGTATTGAATTGGATTCCTTTAGACTTGCTATTCCAATAAAGAATTTTGGACTTGCTACCCTCACACCGTTAGAAGTAGATGTAAGTAGAACATTGCCAGATGGGAGAGTGATAAACCAATCCAGAAGTGTATTCAATAATATTTTTAATAGCGATACAGTATTTATAAGCATTGTGCGGGAGGAACTAGAACCTGCGGGCATCAATTCCATTCAAGTAAGGCTCGACCCAGACAATAAATTGGATGAATTGCGAAAGGATAATAATATCGCTAGCTTCCAATTCAACATCTCCATTTCGGGTACGGCCAATATCTTTCCTGGTAATTTCTCTATCCAGAATAAAACAAATCTGGAACTCATCACACTTGCAAATGATCTGTTGGAAGGTGAGCGAGAGTTTTTGATGGAACTCGATACCACCCGCTTTTTTACAAGCCCTGCTACACGGAGAATAAGTCAGATTGGAGATGGTATTAGCAAATGGCGAGTTGACTTAAGCAATCTTCTTCCAGCTCAAGACACAACTGTCATTTATTGGCGAAGCAAATATGCCCAAGCTATGGCCAATGAAGATACAGCGTGGACCATAAGTTCATTTACCTACATCAATAATGGGCCAAAGGGTTGGGCTCAAGCACATCAGATGCAATTTGAAGAAAATCTCACAGCGGGATTGGAGTCTAATTATCCGCAAAGTAGATGGGAATTTCAAAGTAGTAGGAATCAATTGCTTGTAAGGACATATGGGAATAATCATCCGAATTTTAATAATACTAATATTGATGTCCTCGTAAATGATTTTCAATTTATTATTAATGCAAGTTATGGAGCTTGCCGCAACAATACCTTGAATGCAATTGCCTTCGATCAGTTTTCATCTATTCCATATCGCGTACTGTCCTACAACCAATTTGATGTATTGGATCCAGCTTCTTGTGGACGAGTACCTCAAGTGATCAATAATATGACGCAAGCAGATATTACGGGCGGTCGTAGGATGTTGGAAAACTATGTAAATGGGGTGAAAGAAGGTGATGTAGTGGTCATATATAGCGCAGGCTTGGTGCAATATCAATCTTGGACAGAAGCAACCTATCAAGCATTCGCTGAGATTGGTTTAGATCCAGCAAGTATCAAAGCTTTACAAAATGGAGAACCAATGATTGTTTTTGGTGTGAAGGGAGGGGAAATAGGCACAGCCACATTTGTGAAAGCAGAGGCTGGAAGCAATGCTTCAGAACAGGAGATCATCATTGAACAAACAATTACGGGCAGATTCGGCCTGGGAAGGTTTAAGACAGGAAATATAGGCCCGGCGATTTCATATGGGGCATTTACAAGAAACATTCAAAGAAATTCAGCTGCGGAGCAAAGCAAGTTCAATATTTATGGAATTACGCCAACACAAGGAGAAGATTTACTCTTTTCGAATGTGCAAAGCAGTAATCTTAACTTGAGTAATGTCCCTGCTAATATATACCCATACTTGAGGCTGGAGTTGATCTTGGAAAATGAAGAAACCTTCTCGCCAGCACAATTGAAAAATTGGATTATTAGTTACGATGAGTTGGCAGAAGGAGTGCTGTACAGCCTGCAACCTAGCTCTGAGAATTCAGTAGTTCAAGGCGCTGTATTTAGATCTCAATTTGAGTTTTTCAATATTTCTTCTGGTGCATTTTCCGACTCGCTTCTTGTGCAATATGAAATCACCAATCGACAAACGAGCCTAAAAAAGACTGGTGAATTTTTGGTAAAGCCTCCAACCTCAGGCGAAGGGACAAGCTTTGAATTGCCAATTTCTACAATTGATATGGTGGGTGTAAATGATCTGATTATTTCGATTAATGATAATCTTCAGCCAGAACAAGACTACGAAAACAACAAACTAGTTTTGAATAACTTTTTGATAGTAAGTTCGGATGGCGTGGCTCCTGTAGTGGATGTCGCGTTTGATGGAGCGTATATTATGGACGGTGAGATCGTTTCCTCCCGCCCTACAATTAGTATAGAATTGAGAGACGATAATAAATTTTTGCTCAAAACGGATACTGCTGGAATGGTGATTTCTCTAAAGAGTCCTTGTGCATCATGTACATACCAGACGATTCCTTTCTCAAGTCCAAAAGTTCAATGGTTTGCAGCAACACAGACTACTCCTTTCCGCGTAGAGTTGAAGCCAGAGCTATTGGAGGATGGTATTTATTCATTGCGTGTACAAGCAGCCGATGCTGCAGGTAATGCTGCTGGATTTGAGCCCTACTCTATTAGTTTCGAAGTGTCGAATGCGTCCGAAATTACCAACTTTTATCCATACCCAAATCCCTTTTCTACGAGTACAAGGTTCGTTTTTACCCTTACTGGGTCTGAAATCCCTGATGATATTCGAATTCAAGTAATGACTGTTTCGGGGAAGGTGGTACGAGAAATTGGTATGGAGGAAATTGGTAATGTAAGAATTGGGAATAATCTCACTGAGTTTGCTTGGGATGGTACCGATCAGTTTGGAGACAGACTCGCAAATGGAGTTTATTTCTATAGAGTATTGGTGCAAAAAGCGGGAGGAATAATGGCTACTAGAGCCTCTGCTGGTGATAAAGGGTTCAAAAACGGTTTTGGTAAGCTATATATTTTAAGATAAAGATTAATTACTTTTTATTTTTTTACTTGTTTACGTTTAAAATATTCTTACTTTCGAACATACAGATAACTTATATAGTAAGATTGTAACCACACTTTTTTTTATGAAAAGCATCTTTTCTGAATACGCTGCCATAATAGAGCATCATAAGCTTAACTATTTCCAAGATATAAACGACCAAGCTGTTGTTTATAGAGACTTAGATAAAATGAACTCAGAGATCTTGGACGATTTTAAATCAGAGCGCGAAAAAATAACAATGACTAGGGAGCGGAAAGAGTATGTAAAAGCAAAGCTCCTAGATGTAGATTATCTGAACAGTAGATTGAATCAAGCTCCTCCTGAAATAAGGAAATCTCTCAGCAAAAGTCTTAAAGCATTGTATCTTACCTTATCTCATCAAATCTAATATCATCTGTGGTTTATAGCCACAAGGGACCTTAAGTAGTAAGTATTGAGTGTAGATGATTGTTGCAATTTGTTATTCTCAAAACAATTAAGCTTGAACCAATCCCGCAACCGTAAGCCCTATACTAAGCGATGAAGTAGCAGCTGGTGATGGAGCATTGCATACATTCACTACTCCAGGTTCTTGCAAGATCATAAAATCATCGATCAGTCCGTCCGTTCTATGGCAAGCTTGCGCACGAACTCCTGCTTCGCCATGCACCAAGTCATTTGCTTGAAGTTCTGGAATCAATCTTTGTAGGGCTTTGGTGAATGCTGCTTTGGAATAGGATCGATAAAATTCGCCAAAGCCAGTTTGCCAATATTTTGTAGCGATTTTCTGAAAGCCAGGCCACATTAGTGCTTCGGCTAGTTCCTTTAAATTGATGTCCGATTTGGTATAGCCTTCTCTTGCAAATGCCAATACTGCATTTGGTCCCGCCTCAACTCCACCGCCCATCATTCTGGTGAAATGCACACCCAAAAACGGAAAAGCAGGGTCAGGTACTGGATAAATAAGGTTTTTGACCAAATACTCTTTTTCAGGCTTTAGCTCATAATATTCACCTCGAAAGGGAAGGATTTTTACATCTAATTTGGGAACGGTGAATTTGGCTACCTTATCTGAATACAGCCCGGCGC
>CAZRBW010000080.1:0-10354 GCA_964598395.1 uncultured Roseivirgaceae bacterium | reverse complement strand
AGGCAGATCATCTTCAGGCGGTTCATTTGGCAATAGAGACAATAGAAGTTTCGATGGCGACAAAAGACCTGCTAGGAATTTTGGCGACAGACCAAACCCAAGAAGAGACGACAATCGCTCAGGCGACTTCCGCAAATCTGATGACAATAGAGGCGGAGAACGCTCTTATGGAAAAAGCTATGGCAATAGCGACTCTAGAGGAGGAGGCGATCGCAAGTACGATAACAATAGAAGTGGCAGTGGATTCGGCAAACGCGATGGCGACAGCCGTGCTGGTGGTGACGAAAGAAAAAGTTACAGCAGACCTGCTGGTGGTGGATTCGTAAGACGCGATGGCGACAGCCGCTCTGGTGGCGATGAGAGAAGAAGCGAAGGCAGACCTTCTGGTGGTGGATTCGGGAGACGTGATGGCGACAGTCGTTCTGGAGGCGATGAAAGAAGAAGTGGAAGCAGACCATACAGTGGTGGTGGATTCCCAAAACGAGATGGTGACAGCCGCGATAACCGCTCAGGTGGCGACGAAAGAAGAAGCGATAGCAGACCTGCTGGAGGTGGATTCGGCAGACGCGACAATGACGACCGCTCAACTAGCAGAGAAAGATCAACAGGTGATAGCACAAGAGGCCGATTCGAAAAACGTGATGGCGAAGGCCGTTCAGGTGGAGAAAGATCGAACTACTCTAGCGAAAGAAGGTCATCCGACAGCCAATCTGGCGAAAGAGGAAGTTCTTTTAATCGCAGAGACAATGATGATAGACGCGACTCACGTAGTGACAGCAAACCATCATATGGAACAAAGCGCTCATATGGCAAGCCAGACAATAAGCCGGGCAAACGCTCAAGTTTTGGTGGCTTTGCTGGTAAAGGCAGAGCAGTTCCGCCAGATTATGAATTAAGAGATTTAAAGAAGCATTCAGATACGGATGTAATCCGTCTGAACAAGTATATTTCCAATGCTGGTATTTGCTCTAGAAGAGAAGCAGATAAACACATTGAGCATGGAATGATAAGCGTAAATGGCAAAGTGGTAACAGAACTTGGCTATAAAGTGCAACGTGGTGATACGGTGAAAATGGGTAGTAAACTATTGAAGCCTGAGCCAAATGTATATGTACTTTTGAATAAGCCTAAAGATTTTATCACAACTACTGAGGATCCTCAAGAACGCAAAACAGTGATGACCCTTGTGGCCAATGCTTGCCAAGAGAGAATCTATCCTGTAGGTCGTTTAGATCGTAACACTACTGGTTTATTGCTATTTACGAATGATGGAGAACTTGCCGAAAAGCTTGCTCACCCTTCCAATAGCATGAAAAAAATCTACCAAGTAACATTGGATAGACCATTGAGCAAGGAGGATTTTGAGAAAATAGCTAAAGGTTTAAGATTAGAGGATGGCGTAGCCAAAGTTGACGATCTTGCTTTTGTATCAGATGATAAAACAGTCGTAGGAATTGAAATACATAGTGGCAGAAATAGAATCGTAAGACGAATTTTTGAACACGTAGGCTACAAAGTAATGTACCTAGATAGAGTTATGTATGCCGGACTTACCAAAAAAGATCTCCCAAGAGGAACTTGGCGATATCTGGATGAAAAAGAAGTAGTGCAATTAAAGCACATGAAAAACTAATCAAAAGCCCTTCAGCAATGGAGGGCTCTTTTTATTATCTAGATTAGCCTGCCTGTCTTTAGTAGGGATTTTTAGGATTAGAAGATTTTAGGAAAGACACGATACAGTCAGAATATCCAGGGTCTCTTAATTTCCACTTCTTTTTCACATGCTAAACTGAAGCCGCTATTCCTTATATTTTTTGTTGGCAAAGCATCGCTAATCACTCTTTTTGCTTCTTCATGTAAAATTTGTGCTCTTTTCAAACAATTATGGTTTTAAGGCCATTTTAAGGTTTATAACTTGCATCAAAACTCGATGTTAAGGAAACCATTAACATGAGTTAACCCAAATCAAATGAGAAATATCCCACTATTATTAATTCTGACATTCTTTTCCTTTAATCCTCCTGCAATTAGTCAAACATTAATTGATAATTCCAATTCTCCCAATAAACTCCGGGTATTTATCGACGGCTGTGAACGGAGAGATGGAGGCTGTGATATGGATTTTATCAGAACGGAAATTACGGCTGTTGACTTCTACAGGAATAATGAAGCGGCAGATGTCTTTCTCCTTATTAACAATAATAGATCTGGTGGGGGTGGACGACAATATCAACTAATTTTTATAGGTCAACAAAACCTTCATGCTGGAAGAACAGACACCCTCTATGTAAATAACAAACAGACGGATACCGACTTTGAAGTGCGTGAAAAACTTACTCGGTTTATCAAACTAGGTCTAGCTCCCTTTGTTGCGAAGACCAAAGCAGGAGAAGGGATTGACATCAACATGAAGTCCGACCTTAACGGTAAGGAAGATATTGGACAAGAAAGCCTTGATCCATGGAATTACTGGGTTTTCAATGTTGGTAGTAATGCGAACTTTGAAATAGAGGAATTGAGCAGGCAAATTAATTTTGGTGGAGACATCAATATTAACCGTATCACGGATGATTGGAAAATTTCCCTATCCGGGAGAATAAATGAAAGGCTGAGAACAACCATTCGAAAGCAACCAAGAGTTGATGAGAATGGCAATCCTGTTTTTGATGAAAACGGCAACCAGATTATCGATGACATTGAGAATAGTTTTGATGTGTCAGAATTTGGATTTGGTCACCAGTTGGTAAAGTCCATTTCATCACACTGGTCTTATGGATATGATCTTGAAGGTCGTCAGAACACTCGCTTTAATTACAAGTTTCAAGTCAGCTTCAGGCCAGCTCTTGAGTACAATTTTTTTCCAGAGTCAGAGCAGAATTCTAGGTTTCTTCGAGTGAACTATGGGATTGAAGTCAGGAACAATAGATATGTCGAGGAAACGATTTACGGTGAGGTTGTAGAAACAAGGGCTCTCCAAAGTCTGAGAGCCAGTCTGGGACTAAATCAACGATGGGGTAACCTACAAGTTGGATATCGTGTAAGAAACTATCTACATGATTTTAGCTTTTGGACCACGGGTTTGAGTGTAAGTACAGAAGTCCGTGTAACCGGGAATTTTTCTTTTTTTGTAAGGGCAGAAGGCAACTATGTAAAGGACCAGATTTACATAGCTTTAGGAGATTTCACCGAACAGGATATTTTGAGCGGGAGAGTAACCCTACCCTCCTCATATACCATCGATACCAGATTTGGGTTTAATTACCGGTTTGGCTCCAATCTCAATAACTTCGTGAATCAACGATTTTTTGGAAGGGCCAATTTTGTTGGAAATGATTAATTTATCATTGGGTTAAATAAATTGAAATGCTAAACGAATTATGACTGGAAATATTCATTTCGAATCCGTTTGCAAAGTAGTGCTTTTACCAACTCAATGTTCTTATTATAGAAAAGGACTAAGGAGTCGCCATTACTTCTGTCTGGAATAGTTTAGGTTTATTAATTGTCTGAACCAAGATTAAGCAGATTAACTTGATTTTTCATGATAAACAATACTAATCATTAAATTATAAAATCATAACTCAGCTATTTCTTAACCGCAAGTGACGCAAAGTTTTACTTGGAGAGATACGCCAAGTGAAGACGCGAAGATCGCAGAGTAGGCATTTCATTTTGCCACAATCTGCAAGATCAGCGGGAGGTTTTTTTCCCGCAGATTACGCGGATAAACGCAGAGAATGTCTGAACCATAATTAAGCTGATTAATTTGATATTGATGATTAAAAATCAACTCTGTAAACCTTTTTTCAGGATGTGATAAACCTAAGAATCGGTGAAACCTTTTAATCAACCGTGATTCACACAAACAACTCAATTTCGCAAATATGGATAAGTATAGAGAGAATGAAGATGAATTGGTATTTGATGCTTTTGTTCCTATGAAGAAGTGAAATTTCTTTAACTCATTTGAAGAAATTATAGTACTTGTTCCACCTATAATATAAACTTATTTTGTCAATTACTTGCCTATTAACTCCTTAATCTGTTAATTAGAGCACTAATACAAGCCATTCAAAAATTAATGTGCCATGAAAAAGTCCGTTTTGTATTAATTTATTTTGTCATGAGCCTAATGCTATACTTTTTCCAATAGTATGAATCAACTAGCCCATCGTTTTAATAAAGCGAGCCAAAAACAATATATTGTTAAAGCTGACCTTATTTTAATAAGTATATTTATTTGCCTTCATTTTTTAATTCAGCAAAATGCGATAAGTTGGACCTTATACAACTTGCCTAGTTTAGGATTAATTATGTATTTCTTATTTAAAGCGATTAAATTATTAACTAAACAGGACAATTTGCTATTTATATTATCAAGTTGGCTTATTTCAGCTTGTATCGGAATGGCAATGGTTCATATTTTTATAGAGCCAAATCAAGGATTAAAAATATGTTTCATGATTCTGGCCCTGGGTAACTTTTTCCTCTTATACAAATTCTTGAGAATGGATCAAGGTCGAGCTTTTGGAATACATATATTAGTGATGTTAATTATTGCAGGGTCGATGTTTTAAGTTTTTCTGAATAACTAAGTAGTTTCCAATGCAAATCTTTCTGTTTTTTAAGTATATATTGATAACTGGGTTTCTTTTTAGTAAAAGAGAATAAAAATGAATGTTTCTATTCATTATCCATAAATTGAAGTAAATAGAAATTTTAGCAATATCACTTACACTAGACTAAAGATGAATTGGAATTGAGCCTCATTATTCCTCTGATATGAAAATTTCAAACTAAAGACAAGCTCTCCCGCAATGGAGGGCTTTTTTAATGATCTTACAAAAACACTAAACTCTCCGTTTAATTTTATTACTCTGCATGCATACTATTTTGTATATTTGCTTTGAATGAGAACAGTTGTACGGCAATTAGAATACATGCTAGGGCAAAAAAAAGAAGCCCAACCGAAAGGTCAGGCTTCTGTGGTGATGAGTGGATTCGAACCACCGACTCACGGATTTTCAGTCCGATGCTCTACCAACTGAGCTACATCACCGAAATGAGAGTGCAAATGTATACAAAAAACCAAATGGCGCAAAAGATTTTGAAGAAAAAGCAATTATTTAGCACTTCGTCAAAAATAGCTGACGCATTTTGCCCTTCCCTTCGATGGAATTCTATTATTTTGTTTGAAAATGTCTTCTCAAATTGGCTTGGCTCTGAAAACATTCACCCTTCACAAGAAAATTAACCTATTATGCCATATATAGCTCAAATAGCCTTCTTATTAATCGTAGCCATTGCAGCAGGCTTCCTAACCAAACGCATAAGCCAGATAAGGAAAAACATCATGCTCGGCAGGCCTGAGATAAGAAATGACCAAAAAGACACGCGCTGGCGTACGATGCTATTGGTAGCTTTTGGTCAGCAGAAGATGTTCAAAAGGCTATTTCCAGCCTTTATGCACCTATTTATATATGTGGGCTTTTTGGTGATTAACCTTGAAGTGCTCGAGTTTGTATTGGATGGTATTTTCGGAACACACCGTTTATTTGCCCCGGCTTTAGGTAGTGCCTATACAGTTGCCATCAATATGTTTGAGTTTTTGGCCTTCTTGGTATTATTCTCTTGTGTTGCTTTCCTATTACGCCGCAATGTGGCCAAAGTAAAAAGATTCTCAGGCCCAGAGATGAAATCATGGCCAACGCTAGATGCCAATCTTATTCTGGTAATCGAAATCATTTTGATGTTTGCCATCCTTACGATGAATGCAACCGATCAATTATTAGCCGCAAGAGGTGAAGAGAAATATATACAATTAGGAAGCTTATTTTTCAGCAGTATGCTAATGCCGCTGTTCGAAGGAATGAGCACATCTACGCTAATCTTTGTGGAGCGTTTTGCTTGGTGGTTTCACATCATTGGCATATTGGCATTCGCAGTGTATGTCACCTACTCCAAGCACCTGCATATATTCTTAGCCTTCCCAAATACTTGGTATTCCAACTTGAAACCAAGAGGCGAAATAAAAAATATGCCTGAGGTGACCACAGAAGTAAAAATGATGCTTGGCATGCCTACAGAAGGCACTAATGAACCTCCCGCCGAAATTGCTCGATTTGGAGCAAAGGATGTAAATGACCTATCGTGGATTAATATTCTCAATGCGTATTCATGCACCGAATGTGGAAGATGTACATCCGAATGTCCTGCAAATATGACGGGCAAAAAACTTTCCCCCCGCAAAATAATGATGGACGTACGCGATAGAGCCGAGGAGGTGGGAAATAGCATCGCCAAAGGTGGAAAAGGACTGGAAGATGGCAAAACCTTATTGGGCGACTACATTACCAAAGAAGAAATTAATGCTTGTACTACTTGCAATGCCTGCGTAGAAGCTTGCCCTATAAATATTGATCCACTTTCCATTATCTTACAAATGCGCAGATATGTGGCAATGGAAGAGTCTGCATCGCCGGCGTCGTGGAATGCCATGTTCCAAAATATGGAAACCTCATTTGCTCCTTGGAAATTTCCTCCAACAGACCGTTTCAAATGGGCAGATGATCTTAAAACTGAAAAACCTTAATTCTCAATGAGCAACGAACATAATCCTGTACCAACTATGGCCGAAATGGCCGCAAAGGGTGAAGCACCCGAAATTCTTTTCTGGGTGGGCTGTGCGGGCTCATTCGACGAACGCTATCGCAACGTAACCAAAGCATTTGTGAAAATCCTAAACAAAGTAGGTATCAGTTTCGCTGTGTTGGGCGAGGAAGAAACCTGCACGGGAGATCCTGCTCGTAGGGCTGGGAATGAATTTCTATTTCAAATGCAAGCGGTAGCAAATATTCAGGTATTAGATGCCTACCAAGTCAAGAAAATAGTAACTGCCTGTCCACATTGCTTCAATACGATCAAAAATGAATACCCCGAATTGGGCGGCAATTATGAAGTAGTGCATCATGCTACATTCCTACAGCAGCTTATTAATGAAGGTAAAATAGCGTTGAAAGGTGGTGGAGTATTTAAAGGTAAAAAAATCACCTATCATGATTCATGCTATTTGGGTAGAATCAATAATGTATATGAAGCCCCGAGAGAAGTACTTCAAGCATTGGATGCCGAATTAATTGAAATGAAACGCTGCCGCACCAAAGGACTTTGCTGTGGAGCGGGAGGAGCTCAGATGTTCAAAGATGCTGAACCCGGCAGAAAAGAAGTGAACATCGAACGTACCGAGGAAGCTTTGGAAACTGGTGCAGAAATAATTGCCGCAGCTTGCCCTTTTTGTATGACAATGATGAGCGATGGAGTAAAAAACAAAGAGAAGGAGGATA
Source organism: uncultured Roseivirgaceae bacterium (assembly GCA_964598395.1). GTDB lineage: Bacteria > Bacteroidota > Bacteroidia > Cytophagales > Cyclobacteriaceae > CAXBDP01. The sequence goes on along the minus strand of CAZRBW010000080.1, from coordinate 3,011 downwards.
AAGTGAAAGTGCTAGATTTGGCAGAACTTATTGCCCGAAACGAAGGTTTATAACATCGATTCACTTTAAGAGAAATTACTATGTACGTACCTTTCAATGAACTTGCTCCCAGCTCCAAAGTTTGGATTTATCAATCGGACAGACCTTTTGGTGAACTCGAAAAAAAACAAATCGAGGAAAAGCTAATTGCATTTGCAAACCGTTGGGCAGCACATCAAAAAGACTTGAAAGCTTCTGTAAATATTGCCCATAATCAATTCGTAATATTGGCAGTGGATGAATCTCAACACGCCGCTTCAGGTTGCTCAATCGATAGCTCTGTTCATTTCATGAAAGATTTGGAAATTGAATTTGGACTTAATTTCTTTGACAGAAGCAAGGTGCCTTTTTTGGTGAACGACGGACTAGAGCTGATGCCAATGAACGAATTGAAAGAAAAAATTGCGCAAGGTCAAATCAAAAAAGATACTCCTACGTTTAACAATTTCGTTCAGTCCAAAGGCGAACTAGATGAAAAATGGCTCGTAAATGCTGAAAACAGTTGGATGAGTAGATACTTCGCCTAAATTGAGCTTAATTTGCCGAGAGATTAAATTGATGAAAATACGCCCAATACTCTTTCTTCTTTTTATCACTATTGTGGGTTTATCGTCCTGCAATGTGCTTTTAGGCCCAATAGCCCAAGGTGATAAGCATTTCGAATCGGGTGAATACAATTCCGCAATACAAAATTATCAGAGAGCTTTAGACAAAGGCAAAAATACCGGAAAATTAAATTTCCGAATGGCCGAAAGCTATCGTCTCTCCAACAGAATACATAATTCTCTACCATATTATCAAGAAGCAGTTACGCTAGAATTTGAAGACGAGACTTTGCCATTTTACCTCGGCCAATCATTCAAAGCAAATGAGCAGTATAATCCTGCATTAAGCCAATTCAGACAATACCTAGCCAATGGAGAGGATAGAGCTTTACTTGCACTAGCTCGCACAGAAAGCAGAAATTTAAGTCTGATCCCTGAAATACCACAAAAAGACGAGGCGATCCAACTCAGCAATTTGGCCGAAATCAATAGTCCAAATCCAGACTATGGCGTACTATTCTTCAACGACGAAATTTATCTTAGCTCCACTAGAGATGGTGGGCCAGAATACAAAACTACGGGCCTTCCATTCAGCAATATTTACAAAGCCAAATTCAATGGTTTCCCTTTAGACAGCGCAAATTTCGAAGTATTGGCAGGAATTGCAGACACACCTGAAATCAATGAAGGTGCACTTGCAATACACCCTAATGGCGACATGATGGTGTTTGCCAGAGGCAATTCAGGCAAAAGAAAAGGAGCTAAGGATGTGAATTTGTATGTAACATACCTAAGAGAAGGTGTTTGGACTACACCTGAAATATTTAGCATTAGCGATCCAGAGGCGTGGGATTCTACTCCGGTATTCTCTGCCGACGGCAATACTATTTATTTCGCTTCTAATAGAGCAGGAGGAATCGGCGGTATTGATTTATATTCAGCGCAATTAGATTCTCGAGGCAATTGGACGGCTGTTCGCAATATGGGCAGCACCATCAATACACCTGGCAACGAAATGTTCCCTTATGTAGGGCCAGATGAAAAACTTTATTTCTCATCAGATGGGCATCCAGGGTATGGCGGATTAGATATTTTCGTAGCAGAGAGAACTGAAGATGCAATCGTAATTGAAAGCATGGGAAGTCCGTACAATAGCAATTATGACGACTTCGGGTTACAATACATTAACTTCCCTTACCAAGGCATCTTTGTTTCGAACAGGCCTGGTGGAATGGGAGATGACGATGTTTATTTCTTCAGTGACAAAACAGACGAAGTTAAAATCATCAATTACATCATTGCAGGTAAAACCTTCCAATTAGACGATGAGGAAAACCAAATTCCATTAGCCTCCGCACAAGTGAAGCTATTGGATTCTATTGGAAACGTTATTCAGCAAACAGTTTCTGGAAACGATGGAACTTTCAGCTTTGTGGTTGAGCCAGAAAAAGATTATACACTATTAGCCGAGAAACCAAGCTATTTTGCCAAAAGAGAGCCTTTTACACTGATTGGCAAATCGGTTGACCCGAGTACCATTGAGGAACTGCAAAGTAATGTAGCATTTGATGTGAATTTGGTATTAACCCCAATCATAATCGACAAAGCAATTGTATTAGAAAATATCTATTACGATTTCGATAAGGCTGAAATTAGAGATGATGCTGCTGTCGAGCTAAACAAGTTGGTAGAGATACTGAATGAAAATCCACAGATCAAAATTGAGCTAAGCGCACATACTGATAATCGTGGTAGCGATGCTTATAACCAAAGACTTTCACAAGAAAGAGCGCAAGCTGCTGTGGATTATATCATTTCGCAAGGGATAGATCGAGATAGACTTACAGCAAGAGGTTATGGCGCATCCCAGCCAATCGCTCCAAATACTAATCCAGATGGCACAGATAATCCTGAAGGTCGTCAGCTAAACAGACGTACAGAGTTTAAGGTGATTTCGGTAGAAGATTAATTCTTATAAAACAATGTGAAAGTCTGGAAAAGACAAATCAAAAAGAATAAGTAGAAACTGATTCCGAATTTAGAGTCGTGGATAAATTGAAATAAAAGGGGCTTCGAAAATTCGCAGCCCTTTTGCTTTATAGTTTAAATGCTTTTAGGATAGAATGTAACCATCATATTAATTTAATTACGGCTGTTTGCAGGTGGGAGGACAAAAAGGCGGGCCGGCGTTGGCCTTGCGAGTGGAAGCTTCTTTTTGTCTAGACTTTTTTGGTTACTTTTTGTGGCGATGACAAAAAGTAACAAGAAAACTTCCAAATAAGATTGAATTTCAATTACTTAATGAAATACATATGGAGCTATTTGTATTTAAAATGTTACAATTTCTAATATTGAAATCTACAGATAAACTCATCTTTTATGTTCTTTTGCCTTGATGCCAAAGAACCAAAAAATCAAGGCTGAGGA
>CAZRBW010000079.1:0-10443 GCA_964598395.1 uncultured Roseivirgaceae bacterium | reverse complement strand
GAGATTAGGATTGTGGAGGGCGTCTGAACTATGATTTTTAATGATTAAATGAATACTATGATTTTTTTTTTCTCGGTGAGCTAATTGAGAGTATGAGACCCAAATCATAGTCCATCAAAAAAATCAATCCTAATCATAGTTCAGACAAAAAAAAGTAAAAGGAAAGCTGTGAAAATCAATTCAATTTAGTATTTTGAAAATGGTAGTTCAATTGCAAATCATTTTTTAATCTCTTAATTAAGAAGGCAGTATAATTCATAAAATGATTGCTTGAGAAGTAAGATGGAAAATTCAAATTCGGACCCATGAATCAACAATCTTCTAAAAATCAAAAAGATAACATTCAAGAACAATATCCTGAAAGTAAATTGACAGGAGATATTATTGGAAGTGCGATGGAAGTTCATCGCATTTTGGGTAATGGATTTCAAGAAGTTATATATCAACGAGCTTTAGCTATTGAAATGGCAAGTAGAGGTCTTTCATTTAGCAGAGAGCATGAAATGGAAATTTTTTATAAAGGAGAAAATATTGGCTTACGTCGAGTTGACTTTTTTGTAGAAGGGAAAATAATGGTTGAAATCAAAGCAATCATCAAAATTGAAGATGTTCATTTGGCACAAGCAATCAATTATTTAGAAGCGTATGGTTTGGATATTGGATTGCTTTTAAATTTTGGTAGCAGAAGTTTGCAGTTTCATAGAGTTATGAAACCGAATTCAAAGTTTGGTTAATAAAATTGTCTGAACTATGATTTTTTTGATTAAATGAATGCTATGATTTTTTTTCTCGGTGAGCTAATTGAGAGTAAAAAAACCCAAATCATAGTCCATCAAAAAATCATCCCTAATCATAGTTCAGACAAAAAAAAGCCGATTCAAATTAATGAACCGGCTTTTAAATTTTATCAGGAGATTGCTTAATCTTCTATTCCAAAAAAGTGTTTTTTCCAGAACTTATCGCGCATCATGGCATGGTGGCGGCCATAGGCTCCGCCGTATCCGTGGCGAGCATTTGGATAGAACATTACATCAAACTCTTTCCCTTCTTGCTGCATAGCTTCAAGGAATTGTACGGTATTCTGCATGTGTACATTGTCATCCATCAATCCGTGAGTGATTAATAATTTGCCCTTGAAATTCGCTACATGCTTTAATACTGAGCCATAATCATAACCTTCGGCATTATCCTGTGGCGTATCCATATATCGCTCTGTATATACATTGTCATACAATCTCCAGTCGGTTACAGAGTAGTTTGCAATAGCATGGGTGAAATGATCTGGAGCAAGAGTCAAAGCCAATGCACTCATGTAGCCGCCATAGCTTCCACCTGTGATGCCCATTTTGCTAGGATCTACAAATGGCTGCTCACGAAGCCACTCCACTGCGGTGACATAATCTATAATTTCCCATTTGCCTAGACTTCTATGCATATAGTCAAGGCCTTCTCTACCGAATTTACCAGAAGCTCTGTGATCTACTGTAAACTGGATAATATCCATTTGGGTAAGATTGGTGCCTGTGTATCCTCTCCATGAGTCGCGCACACCTTGCGAATCTGGTCCACCATAAATGGAGAATACGACAGGGTATTTTTTAGTCTTATCGAAATTTGCTGGAAGCACCCAAATTACTGGCAAATCAAATTTGCCATCATCCGTTTTGATAGTAAACATCTCTACTTTGTGATGCTTAGCCGGGTCAAATTCTGGTGTTTCTTCCGTGTGAATGGTACGGATCAATTTGCCATCAGCATCATATAGATTGGTAATTGGTGCTTGGTTTATGTGGCTATGAATATCTACAAAATAGCTTCCGTTTGGCGAAATGCTTGTACTGTGCGTCCCTTTGCCAGCAGTAAGTTGCTTGAAATTAGTGCCATCAAGATTTACACTATACAGATGATTATCAGTATTCACTTCACCCGGGCCAGTGAAAAATGCTTTGCCTTTATCTTCGAGTACTTTAGATAAGCTATTTACTCTCCAGTCAGTATCAGAAAGTCGAGCAATTAATTTGCCATCCATTGAGTAGTAATACAAGTCTTCCCAATCCGTGCGATAGGAGTTAAGGATAAACCCACTTTCATTTTCGAAGAAATAGATATCCGTGAAAAATTCCACCCAAGTAGGTCTTTTCTCTTCGTACACTACTTTTTTGCTTCCATTGGCTGGGTTGCCCATGTATAATACAATGTGGTCTTGGTCGCGATTTAGGATTTGGAATAGCAAGCTGCTAGAATCCTTCGTCCAAAAAGGCCAAGCGATGTATTGATCTTGCGTGTAATCAATGTCCATCCAAGTCGTCTGCGCATTGGAAGTTTTCACTACACCCAATTTCACATCAGGATTTGGGTCGCCAGCTTTTGGGTAGCGCGTTTGCTCCAATTCGCCGTGCGTACCTTCGCTGCGGTAGATTGGGAACATTGGTACGGTAGCATCATCAAATCTCAAATATGCGATTTGCTCACTATCCGGCGCCCACCAAAATGCACGATAGCGCGAACCACGACCAAGGATTTCCTCAAAATACACCCAAGAAGCCCAGCCATTGTAAATTAAGTCAGTGCCATCAGTAGTTAGCCTTTTTTCTTGGCCGCTTACCAGGTCGATCATATACAAATCGTTGTCGCGAGTGAAGGCGATTTTCTTGCCATCAGGCGAAAAAGTCGGATTGCGCTCTTCAGAAGCATTAGTGGTGATTTGCTTGATGGCACCCGTTGCTTTCACAAAATGGAACAGATTATTGTCTTTCGTCAAAATTACATCTGCATATCCTTCGGTAAACGGATCGGTATTGCCAAGCGAATAGCCTTCTGGCAATGCGTCTATCACTTCTTGTCGAGGATTGGCCGAGCCTACATATACTTCGGCATTGCCTGTAACAGCATTCACTGAATAGGTAACAAAATTGCCAGATTCCATGCGACGCTCCAAATAATGATTGTCGTCGAGCCAGCTTGCAAAGCCAGCTCTTTGGAATTGAGCTTGTAGGCTATTGGATACAAAAATGATAAAGCAAAAGCTTAGAAGCGCCGCTGCTTTGATGAAATATGTATTTCGCATTTGAATATTGAGGGTTAAATGAATGTCAATAAAAATCCTAAGATAATAGCCTTTTTTGAATTGAGGTTCATCGAAGGTGGATAAGGACAAATTTCAGCAAACAGTAATTAGATGGGAAAGATAGTATTGAAGGATAATTGCCAATTTTCCTCCCGCTTTTTATAGGTAATTGAAATGAACTAAATATCCCAACCATTTGAGCATAAGTCAATTAATTTTCTTCTTGTTTTTTTAACTTTATGGCTGAGCCAGATTTGCTTATCTTAGCAAAAATCGCATCCAAATTCAGCCAATGCTCTTAGTAGTTTTAGCAGGTTTTATTCTCCCACTTTTACTTTTGATTATTGCTACCAAGCGACTCAAAAGTATTTACAATTGGCTGTTTTTATTGCCAGCAGGGCTATTTGCGTATTTTATTTTGCAGATCGGAAGTTTGGGCGATTCTGGTCAATATTTCAGCTATGAGTGGGTGCCTAGTTTGGGAATCAATGCCGATTTTAAGCTCGATGGCTTGTCGATGCTCTTTAGTTTGCTGATTACTGGCGTGGGTACATTGGTATTTATTTACACTTCCTCTTACCTCAAAGGCCACAAATATCTAGATCGATTTTATGCCTATCTCAGCATTTTTATGGCGTCCATGCTGGGTTTGGTGCTGTCTGATAATCTGTTGAGCTTGTTTATCTTTTGGGAGCTTACGAGTATTAGTTCTTTCTTTTTGATTGGCTTCAACAACGACGATCCAGCCTCCCGCAAATCATCCTTAGTGGCTTTGGGCATTACAGGTGGTGGTGGATTTTTTCTATTGACGGGCTTCCTATTAATGGGCTCTATTTCGGGCACCTATTCCATACAGGAAATGCTTTCATCTACCGAAGCATTTCAAAGCCATGGAATGTATGGCTGGATTTTGTTTTTCGTATTTATGGGCGCATTTACAAAGTCCGCCCAATTCCCATTTCATTTTTGGTTGCCAGGCGCAATGAAGGCGCCCACACCGGTTTCTACTTATTTGCACTCGGCTACGATGGTGAAAGCTGGTATTTATCTTCTCGCTCGCTTTACCCCCTTGCTTGGTGGCGATCCATACTGGAATTACACGCTGCTGATTGTAGGTGGATTTACCATGCTTTTCGCTGCATTTCATTCATTATTCCGCACCGATCTCAAAGGGATTTTGGCTTATTCCACCATATCCGCATTAGGTATTTTGGTGTTTTTGTTGGGCTTGGGAAATAAATATGCTTTGCTGGCCGCTTCGGTTTTCATTTTGGTGCATGCATTATATAAGGCTTCCTTATTCTTGATAACGGGAATAATAGATCATGAAACCGGCACAAGGGATGTGACCCAATTGGCAGGACTAAGAAAAGTGCTACTCCCTGTAGGAATAGCGGGAGGTTTGGCGGCTTTGTCGAGTGCAGGTTTGCCGCCATTCTTCGGTTTTGTAGGCAAAGATCTGATTTACGAAGCAACCCTTTCTGCAGGTAATTCTGTGGTTCTTTGGACGGGATTAGCCATTCTCACCAATGTGTTTTTGCTTTATGCAGGCTTTCAAGCTGGTATTCGGCCATTTATTGGAGCATTACCCGCTAAGTTCGAAAAACTCCACCTCCCGCATTTTACCATGTGGGTGCCACCGCTTTTGTTGGCGACTTTAGGTTTGCTGTTTGGCATTGCGCCAGTGCTTATTGATCAAGCCTTGGTTCAGCCAATGTTTACTTCAATGTATGGAGATATTTCTTCTACACCGCTCAAACTATGGCATGGATTCAATACGGTATTGGCATTGAGTGGGCTCACTTTGGCCTTGGGTTTTGCGCTTTATTTTACTTTGAAGCCTAGCCAAAAATTGGAAAAGCGAATTGCCAAATTAGATTTTATCGCTCCGCTTAAGCTGGCTCTAGATTCGAGTCGCCTATTAATGAGATTTGCAAAACGATACACAGGTATTTTGCAAAATGGACTTCTACGGAATTATGTGCTGACAACCATTGGCTTTTTGATTCTCATTTTTGGCTACAAAATCTACAATGGCATTTCAATCAATGTAGATTTTGCTTCTCTTACCGAAGTGACCACTTATGAATTTATGATATTTGGGATTATGATTGCTGCCATATTTATGGCGGTATTTTCTACCTCCCGCGTTGCCGCTATTGCTTCTATGGGCGTGGTTGGTTTCTCGATTTGTCTCATGTTTGTGTTTTTTAGCGCGCCCGACTTGGCTATGACACAGTTTGCCATCGAAACACTTACGGTAATTCTTTTTCTATTAATCATATTTCGATTACCAAAGTATCTCAAATACTCAAACCCGCCTATGCGAATAAGGGATGGTGCTTTCGCCGTAGTATTTGGTGCGTTGATTACCATCGTGGCTTTGGAGGTGCTTACCGAAAAGGTAAATGGTGAGACATCCCGCTATTATGCTGATAATGCCTACGTACTTGCCAAAGGCAAAAATGTGGTAAATGTGATTTTGGTGGATTTTAGAGGAATAGATACGTTGGTAGAAATTACGGTATTGTCTATTGCCGCTATTGGTGTGTATAGCTTGCTCAAATTCAGGAAAGAAGATGAGACGGATTTGGGTGGAACGGGAGATTTGAATTGATGAATATATTTGAATTGACGATCAAAAGGAATTAAATGAAAACAGTAATATTACAAACTGCAACGAAATATTTGCTGCCGCTTTTGCTGCTGTTTTCAATATTTATATTGCTTCGAGGGCATTATCTGCCAGGTGGCGGTTTTGTAGGTGGTTTGGTAGCTTCTATTGCTTTTATACTTTATCACCTTGCGTTTGGGCGGGAGGATTCAAAAGAATTAATTGGTTTTCATCCTGGTATATTGATTCCCATTGGTCTTACATTGGCCTTGCTTAGTGGCTTGGTTCCATTTATATGGAGCGAGCCATTTCTTACTGGCTTGTGGTACAAGGAAGCCGTGCCTGTAGTAGGATTGATTGGTACAGCTTTGTTTTTTGATATTGGCGTTTATTTGGTGGTAATTGGCGTTGCGCTTACCATTATTTTTACCATCGCTGAGGATATCTGATATGGAGTTATTATTAGCCATAGTAATCGGGATATTATATGCGGCAGGCATTTATATGATGCTGCGCAGGAGTTTGGTCAAATTGATTATTGGCCTTATTCTGCTTGGCAATGGTGCTAATATGCTCATCTTCCTGTTAGGCAGAATCAAAAAGGGCAGTCCACCCATTATTCCAGATAGTTCTAGCGTATTTATCGAAGCCTATGCCGATCCTATTCCACAAGCATTAATCCTTACAGCCATTGTGATAAGCTTTGGTTTACAGGCATTTGCTATAGTGCTGATGAAGCGCGTGTATCAAGTTGTTGGCACCGACGATCTCGATAAGATTAATAATATGGAGGAGACTTTATGACAGATATTAGCATTGTCTTGCCCGTATTGTTGCCCTTGATGATTGCCATTTTCTTGCTGTTTTTCTGGGGGAAAGTGCAGAGCCAAAAATGGATAAGTATTTTGGGAAGCCTGGCAGTTTTGGGTTATACTATTTGGCTATTTGCCAAGGTGTATAGTGGTGGCTTGCTCACTATGCAAGCAGGCAATTGGGAAGCTCCTTTTGGGATTACACTCGTAGCAGATGTTTTTAGCGTGACTATGATTTTGCTCACGAGTATTGCAGGCTTGGCGGTAAGCATATTTTCTGCGGCAAGCATAAGTTCCTCCCGCATTCGTTTTGGCTATTTTCCTATTTTGCACTTACTGCTTATGGGTTTAAATGGCGCTTTCCTTACGGGCGATATTTTCAATTTATACGTTTGGTTCGAGATTATCATTATTGCCTCATTTGTATTGATGACGCTTGGCAGTGAGAAATCTCAATTAGAATCTGCCGTAAATTATGTGGTGATGAATCTCCTGGCATCGGTTATTTTCCTTACGGCTATTGCGATTTTATATGGCATTGCAGGCACTTTGAATATGGCTGACTTATCCATCAAAGTTGCTGAAATTGAGAATAGAGGATTAGTAAACGTAACAGCACTCTTGTTTTTTGTAGGCTTTGGAATCAAATCAGCGGTGTTTCCGCTCTACTTTTGGTTACCCTCATCCTATCATACTCCGCCTTCGGCAGTTGCGGCAATATTTGGCGGCTTGTTGACTAAAGTGGGCGTTTATGCTCTTTTGAGAGTATTCACATTGATTTTCATTCCTGATTCATTTCTATCAACCTTATTACTTGCGGTGGCAGCGCTTACCTTAATTACAGGTGCATTTGGCGCTCTTATCCAAAGCAATGCAAGGAAAATGATTTCTTATCTCATTGTCTGCCATATTGGATTTATGATGGCAGGTTTGGCCATGTACACGGATACTGCTTTGACTGGCGCTGCATTTTATCTAATCCATGATGTGATCGTCAAAACCAATGTATTCATTTTGCTAGGCATCGTTTTCATCATGTATGGTAGTTTCAAATTGCCAGAGGTGGGTGGATTATATGCGGATTATCCCAAGTTGGCAATCGTGATGGCGCTGGTTTTATTCTCGTTGGTTGGGATTCCTCCCTTATCAGGTTTTTGGCCAAAATTGTTTTTGTTTGAAGCCGCTTTCGATACTGAATCATACATAATGATAGGTGCCTTGATATTCGCCAGTTTTATCACTTTGGTGGTGATAGCCAAATTGTGGTCACAAGTATTTTGGAAGGCTAATCCTAAAATAGTGGTTGTGAATAGACAGCTACCATCATTTATGGAGTTGAGTTGGACTAAGCGGGCATTATTGATTACGCCGCTGCTTCTTTTGACGGCCGTGTCATTGTATATTGGACTAGGTGCTGAGAATATCGTGAAGCTGTCGAGCCAAATTGCAAATGACTTGATGGATCCAAGCGCATATATAGAAGCAGTATTGGGTACTAAATCGCAAACACCTTAGCTATGGTTAAGCATTTATTAATGAACATATTGCTTACGATTGTGTGGGTGGCTCTAAATGGAAAATTTAGTGCTGGGAATTTCCTGTTTGGTTTTATCCTCAGCTTTGGTGTAATGTGGGTGGTAAGTCGCAGTGCAGGTTCTGATAGAAGCTATTTTACCAAAATTCCAAAAATCATTTCCTTCCTTTTCTTCTTCCTATACGAGCTGATCAAAGCCAATATTCAAGTAGCCTACGAGGTAGTCACTCCTACATTGCGAATGACGCCCGGAATCGTGAAATTCCCACTGAGTGCCGAAACAGATATGGAAATTACGCTCCTTGCCAATTTAATATCCCTTACTCCGGGTACATTAAGTCTCGATGTGACGGACGATAAAAAATACCTTTACGTGCATTCCATGTACATCGAAAACAAGGAAGATTTCATTGCTGATATAAAAAATGGATTTGAAAGAAAGCTATTGGAGGTGATGCGATGAATTTATACGACTTTCTATATTATATCATTCTGCCCATTTTGAGTGTATCTGCTTTGATGGTTTTTATCCGATTTATAAAAGGCCCTCATGTTGCCGATCGAGTACTTTCTTTGGATTTGCTCATTACCATTGGGCTTGGCATTATCACTGTTGTGAGTGTGATCACCAATCAATCTACCTTTCTAGATATTGCACTTATTTTTGCACTGATAGCTTTTCTTAGTACAGTGGCTTTTTCGTATTATTTGGAGCAAAAGAGTAAGGAAAAATGACGGAATTATTAATAATGATCTTGAGTGGATTAGGAGCTATTTTTATCCTTTTGGCTTCAATAGGGATGCTAAGGATGCCCGATTTTTATTTGAGGGTTTCTGTTACCACAAAGGCCGTTACACTCGGCTCAGGCTTGATCTTAATTGCGGCTACTATCTATTTTAAAGAAATAGGCGTAACCTCCCGCGTATTGGCCATAATCTTTTTCTTACTGCTTACCGCACCAGTTGCAGCACACATGATAGGCCGCGCTGCCTACATTAGTGGTGTGAAGCTCTGGGACAAATCTGTAATGGACGAAATGAAAGATGAAAAGCGGGAGGGGGAATAGCCTTAAAGCAAAAATAGTCTTTTGTTGCTTTATCCTTTCGTTAATTTCTCAATCAACTTACCCTCTTTTGGGATTTTTTTGCTAATTACTCCGCTATTTCAAAATCTCTAAAATCAAAGCCGGGACTTACCGTGTATGGTCATGAATCATTAGCGAATATGGTTAATTTTTACAGTTTGTAAATGGATTGTTTGAGACTTGCCAAGTTGAATCTAAATAGAAGTGGGTTCTGCTACGGCGTATTATTCTAGGTAAAAAAGCTTTAAATCAATAAGTGACTACTCATTTTGATAATCAAGCGGTAATATATTGCCAGTTTTTTCCCAGCCCCAATATCCTTCGAAAATGGCTGCTAAGGGATTAATAAATGAACCGTTCACATCCAATTCAGCCTTATTTAGTTGTAAGCTAATAGTTGAAATACGTAAACCTCTGCTACGACTTGTTCCACCACTACGGTAGTAATAATCTGCTCGTTTTCTATCGTAGCTAATCTCCAGTTTATCCTCAAATAGAAAAAAGTAGCGGTTTTTACCTGCTTTTAGAAAGTAGTGATGCGGTTGTAATTGCGTATCAATGGTGACTTCAGGCGGCGGTATAATATCTCCGTTGTAGGTAGCATTACCGAATACTTTATATTCTGGCTTGATAGCTCGCACTTCAAAACCATGGTCTTTTGGGTTCTCGCCATTAATTAGAATCCTTGCGAAATGCATAAATGAACCTTCATAAGCATCTTGCCTTGCTCGTTCCCAGCGTTGTATTTGCCTAGCATTTCCCTCCAATTCTTCGAAAAAAGGATAGCCCAGATAGCTTACTAAATTTGTATTAAAATCAAAGAAGAACCTTTCTAAGGTATAAGACAATCGATAACCTAATGCTTCATTCACTATCACCAAAGGCTCTTTGGCAATAGCAAAAAGTTGTTTTTCACTTTTATTATGATCAATGATTATTTTATCTTCATTTTCAATCTTCGTTTTTCTTGCTTCAGTAGATTCACCCAAGAAATGCTTTTTGAAAATTTGGATATTGGTAAACCAAGAAGGGTCACGCTTACTATTAATGCTTACTTCATCTAACTCTATCTCCTCTTGCTTCAATTTGAAAATGAGCGGTTTTTCAGGCTCTTCTAATGGCAACCGATACACTATAGTTTTGTAGCCAGTATAGCTTATAACAGCTTCGTAATTTCCTGCAGGAATATTTAAGCTGAAAATACCCTCAAGGTCTGAGGACGTACCAAATGTTGTATTATTGAGATAAATAGTCGCTAAGGGTAAAGGCTCATTGTTTGCGGAATCTAACACTTGCCCCTTTAATGTGTATTGGGCAAAACTTGAATGGCT
>CAZRBW010000078.1:0-10655 GCA_964598395.1 uncultured Roseivirgaceae bacterium | reverse complement strand
ACATTCTCCTCAACCGTTTTCGAATCAAACAAGGCACTACTTTGAAACAACATTCCTATTTCTCTGCGAATATCAGTTTTTAAGTCCCGGTTTGCAGTGATCAGATTTCGTTCATCAAATAAAACTTCCCCTTCATCAGGAGGAATTAAACCCACTATACATTTAAGCAGAACGCTCTTGCCCGATCCACTTGCGCCAATGATCAGATTGGTTTTTCCTTTGTGAAATTGCCCATCAATCCCATCTAAGACGAGTAATTTGCCGAAACTCTTTTTTATGCCTTTGATCTCAATCATAATAGTAATTGGGCTAAAAGGTAATCGGCCAATAAGATGGCGATACAGCTGCTAGTAACAGCTTGAGTACTCGCTCGACCTACCTCCAATGCGCCTCCACGCGTGTAAAATCCTTTATAAGCAGCAATCGAAGCAACCAAAAAAGCAAAGATTAAGGCTTTGATCATCATAAAAGTGACCATGTATTCATTGAAGTCTGAGCGAATGCCATAAATATAATCAGCACCAGTAACTACCCCTGTAATGGTAGCCGCCAAATATCCACCGCCTATTGCTAAAAAGGCAGCAATAACGACCAGCACAGGAAACATAATAATAGAAGCTACGATTTTAGGCAATACTAAATAAGACCCAGCATTGATACCCATCACCTCCAAAGCATCGATTTGCTCGGTGATCCGCATAGTGCCCAACTCACTGGCAATATTTGAACCCACTTTGCCAGCATATACGATCCCAATAATAGTTGGTGCCAACTCCATTATAGTCAAATCACGAACAACTAAGCTCACTATATAGCTGGCTATCAATGGACTCACTAGATTGTAGGCAGTTTGCAAAGTAGAAACTGCGCCCATAAAGGTGGATACGATGGCGATAAGTACAAGCGAATTCCAGCCGATGTTTACTGCTTCATTCAGGGTCAATTTAAAGTAAGTACCAAAGCTTTCCCTGTTTTTGAACAGATGAAAAATGAAAATGAAATACTTACCTAGTGAAGACATAATGAATAATTTAACATCAATTGAACGAAATTACATTATTTTGCTTGTAATAATGTTCCCTTAATTACAATTACATCAATAACAAATATTCATGCAAAGTTCAGATAACAAATTAATCATAGTAAGTGGCGGGAGTAAAGGAATAGGTAAAGCTATATTGATGAAGTTCGCATCAGAAGGATTTGACCTGGTGACCTGTTCGCGTGGTTTAGATAACCTAGCCAAGCTGAAAGACGATATTTTATTTAAGTACCCAACAGTGCAAGTACATACTTTTCAAGCCGATTTGGGTGTAAAGGAAGAGGCATTTGCATTTGTGGATTTTGTAAATAAACTCAACCGCCCTATTGATGTATTGGTGAATAATGCGGGACTATTTCTCCCAGGCACCATCCATGATGAGCAGGAGGGAAATTTAGAGTTTTTGATCAATGCCAACTTAATGAGTGCTTATCATCTCACTAGAGGGCTAATTGGTCAAATGAAAGAACGTAAAAGCGGTCATATTTTCTTTATGGCTAGCACAGCAAGTATTATGGCCTATCCAAATGGAGGTTCATATTGCGTCTCAAAATTTGCGATGCATGGTTTTGCTAAAGTAATTCGCGAGGAAATGAAGCATCATGGAGTGCGAGTAACATCAGTCATGCCTGGCGCTACATTCACTTCTAGCTGGGAAGGTGCTGGAATGCCCGAAGGGCGCTTTATGAAATCGGAAGATGTAGCAGAAGTGGTCTTAAATGCGTATTCAATTTCTGACAGAGCAGTCGTTGAAGAATTGATCATGCGCCCACAATTAGGAGATCTCTAAGTCTTTAAATATTATTTCATCTATTCTATACCTTTCATTCTTAACAATTCCCGTATTTAAAGGTTATTTTTGCAACAGCTTCAAACAATCATTTTTGGATTCATGTCATTAACAACGCCAAGCATATTAGAGCTTAAAAAATACTGTAACAGTTTAGTTTCTTACAAGAGAAGGCAAACTGTAGAAGTGCAAGTTGGGAACCTCAAAATAGGAGGGAACAACCCAATAGCTGTGCAGTCAATGACAACAGCAGATACACTGGATACTGCTGGCACAGTAGCTCAATCGCTGAGAATGGTAGAGGCTGGATGTGAGCTAGTACGCGTAACGGCACCAAGCATGAAGGAAGCGGAGAATCTTCGCAAAATTAAAGCTGAGCTTCGTAAGCAAGGCTGCAATGTGCCTTTGGTTGCAGATATTCACTTTACACCCAATGCTGCAGAACTTGCCGCACGGATAGTTGAGAAAGTCCGCGTGAATCCAGGAAATTATGCTGACAAAAAGCGATTTGAAGAAATAGAATATACGGATGAAAGCTATAATGCCGAACTCGATCGTATTCGAAGCAAATTCACTCCGCTAGTGAATATTTGTAAAGAACATGGCACTGCCATGCGCATTGGGACCAATCATGGCTCCCTTTCCGATAGAATTATGAGCCGTTATGGCGATACACCACATGGCATGGTAGAGTCGGCTTTGGAGTTTTTGCGTATCTGCGAAGACCTCCAATTCTACAATATCGTGCTAAGTATGAAGAGTAGCAATCCACAAGTAATGGTGCAAGCCTATAGGTTGCTAGTGCAGAAAATGGATGAAGAAGGATTGAAGCCATATCCATTGCATTTGGGTGTAACAGAAGCTGGCGATGGAGAAGATGGACGTATTAAATCGGCAATGGGAATTGGCACTTTGCTTGAAGATGGACTCGGCGATACCGTGCGAGTGTCACTTACCGAAGAGCCCGAATTCGAAATGCCTGTTGGGAGAAAATTGGTTGAGCGATATGCAAATAGAGCGAATCATAAATCTATTCACCCAATTGAAAATCCGCCTTTCCATCCATTTCAGTATGAACTGCGAAATACACATGAAGTTGCCAATATTGGCGGTGGAAATGTGCCTAGAATAATAGCTGATCTTAGTACGATTGCCAATCCTGAATACAAAGACTTAAAAGCCATCGGTCATTTCTATTTGCCTGAGTTAGATAAATGGAAAATGAATGACCAAGGCGTGGATTATGTGTATGCTGGGAAAAAGTCTTTGGGATTTATGTTGCCAAATGGCTTAAAAGAAATACTTGACTATACAGTTTGGCAGCAAGTAGAAGATAAGAAAAATGCCTTTCCGCTGTTTAGCAAGGAGGAATGGAAGCGGGAGGATAAGCAAGCCCATAACCAAATGAATTTCATTCGCTGGGATGCAGCTGATTTCTCTGAACTTGAGCTTTTAAGGAATAGCCAAAATGTAGTTGTGTTGCTTGAGAGCAACAACGAACATGCAATGCCTGAAATGCGTCGCTTCTTCTTTGAGCTAATAAATTTGGGCGTCACAATACCCGTAATCACCTCCCGCTCTTATGCAGCAGTGGAAGATGAGGAAGCCTCCATTCTACATGCATCAACTGATATTGGCGGCTCCTTTATTGATGGTTTCGGTAATGGAATAATGCTTTCCTCAGCTCATTTGGTCAATCTCGAGAAAGAAACGTATCTAGCTAAAATAAAAGGATTGAATCAGCTTGGCTTTGGCATTTTACAAGCTTCCCGTACGCGTATTTCCAAAACAGAATATATCTCTTGCCCTTCTTGTGGACGCACGCTATTCGATTTGCAAGAGACTACAGCGATGATCCGAAAAAGGACAGAGCATCTAAAGGGATTGAAAATTGGCATTATGGGTTGCATCGTAAATGGCCCCGGTGAAATGGCAGATGCCGATTTTGGTTATGTAGGCTCTGGTCGTGGGAAAATTACACTTTATAAAGGTAAGGAAGTGGTGAAAAAGTTTGTTCCTTCTGAGAATGCAGTGGATGAACTAATTGAGATAATAAAGGAAGATGGACGTTGGATTGAACCAGAAAATGAACATGGAAAATAAAGAGCAGAATAGCAGTGGGTCGTGGAAAGAATATTTTCAATTGGGTGATGTACTTTCCTATTTCACAAGAGTATTTAAAAAGCCGGATCCAAACCAACCGGCCAATTTCAATTTGCGAATGATGCATGGGATCAATAAAATCTCGATCCTTATGTTTTTGTTTGCTTTAATTGTGATGCTAACTCGATGCGTAACACGCTAAAATGAGAAATGGATATTGAGTTTTATCGAAATTATTGTTTGCAGAAAGCAGGCGTTACGGAGTCATTTCCTTTCGATGAAGAAACGCTTGTTTTTAAGGTGATGAACAAGATGTTCGCTTTGGCTGATGTGGATTTATTTGTAAGCATCAATCTCAAGTGTGATCCCGAAAGAGCTGTAGAGTTACGAGAGCAATATCCAGCGGTGCAGCCAGGTTACCATATGAACAAAGTCCACTGGAACACCATACAAATGGACGGTACCCTATCAGATTCAATGATTTGCGAATTGATCGATCATTCTTACGAGTTGATTGTAGCAAGCCTACCCAAGAAGCTTAGGTTGGAGTTGGATGAAATGGGATCAGATTAAGGTATTTAAGTTTCTAAACGCATTGCCAGCTCCCACCTACGGTCGGCAGGCCGTCCAGCCTTTTTGTCCTCCCACCCACAAACAGCCATTCCTGATTGGTCTTCTTTTTTCTAATTGGCCTAGCAGATTTTCCGCTAGTAAGCGGTCATCCGCAATGCTTAAGGGAGTTTATTCAATTAGTTCAAATGTCCCACCAAATTTGGATGTTCGAACCTCAATCAGCACAAGCGGACGCTATGTGCTAGTGATTATCAATTATTCGCTGGCGCGAGCGTGTCGCTCGTGTCTCCGTTGATAAGACATTGAAATTCAATAATTTGATTAGTGTCAATAATGATTTAAACTCTCATTTAATCTTCTCAAAAAAAACCTTCAACCCAGCTTTCAAATCATCATCTAAGGGCAAGCTTGGATCACCATAAACTGGTAATTGCTTAGCAAGCACTTTCTCCTCAACCGTTTTCAATACATGGTTCATATTGGGTGCATATAGATATTCAGCACTTGGCATGGCATTTTTCAATACCCCTCCATTTTGGTCATCCACTTGCACATCCATACCACCTTGGACGATAAGCACTGGCATTTCCAATTTGGCTATTTCTACAGCTGGATCATATTTGAATAAGCTTATCAAATAGGGCTGAACACTCGGTCTGAATAAAGTGAAAAGAAATTGAGGAACTTCATCTACTAATTCACCCGCTTTGAGTTTTGCCATTATGGATAACGAAGGTTCAAGAACCATTGGTGGCTGTGTTTCAAGTTGCTTGGCGATAACCTCATCAAGAGGGAAACCGCCTCCAGCTAAAGAAATAAAACCATCTGCATCACTTCGCTGTACTGCGACCATACCCACAAGTGATCCTTCGCTGTGGCCAGCAATTAAAACTTTCTCAAATTTCTTATCAACTTTCAAGAATTTGACCCACTCTGCAGCATCATTGATATTTTGCTCGAAGCTCATTTCTTCTTCTTTGGCGCCAGTCTGGCTTTGAGCAATTCCTCTTTTGTCTATTCGCAGACTGGAAATGCCTTCCTCAGCCATGAAATCGGCTAAGTATTTTAAAGAATTATTTTTACCTTGAAATGCTGGCGAATTTCCATCTCGATCTGTAGGTCCGGAGCCTGGAATTATAAGGATAGCAATTGAACTTCCTCCCGCCGCATTTAGCAAAGTGCCATGTAAGGTTGCATTGTCATATTCTATGCTTACTGCTTCTTCATTTTGGCCAAAAGCAATTGTTTGTAATAAGAATATTAAACTTAATAAAAAGCTGATTTTCATTGACTTTGTCTTTACGGTTTCGAATTACTTTTTCAACATAACACTGAAAGTTGTGCCTTCATTTACTTTGCTAATCACATCTATTTTGCCACCCATTGCCTCCGTTTGAGTTTTGATCATATATAGGCCTAAACCTTTGCCTTCGATATGGTGATGGAATCGCTTGTACAGTCCAAATAGACTAGATTGAATTTGCGGGAGGTTCATTCCCAGACCATTGTCACTTACCACTATTTCAGCAAACTCACCTTTATCTAAGACTTTGATCTCAATTTTGGGCTCAATTTGCGGTTGTCTGTATTTTATGGAGTTGCTAATCAAATTGTATATTATGCTCTGAAAATAGCCAGGTATAGTTGCTATCCCTTCTACATCAATTTGATCTATTACAATTTCTGTCTTATTCTTTTTAATCTCTTCCTTAAGGTCATTTTTCACTTTTTGAAAAACTG
This sequence comes from uncultured Roseivirgaceae bacterium, assembly GCA_964598395.1. Taxonomy (GTDB): domain Bacteria; phylum Bacteroidota; class Bacteroidia; order Cytophagales; family Cyclobacteriaceae; genus CAXBDP01. The sequence goes on along the minus strand of CAZRBW010000078.1, from coordinate 4,407 downwards.
TATCAAACTTTAAGTAGGTTTTGGTTTGATCAAAATTGTCTCGAATATCCAAGATATTGTTTAAATCGTTGATAACTTGGTCTAACTCCACAATCGAATTTCCAATATATTTAATCAGCTCCTCTTTTTCTTTTTCAACCACATCGTCCATTCCCATTAAGGCATATAGCCCTAGAATATTAGCTACAGGCTTTCGGATATTATGAGAAACGATATAGGAGAATTGCTTTAAGTTAGTATTTTGTTTAGTAAGCTCATCAATCAGTTTGATGCGCTCCTCTTCCCGCATTTTTTTGTCTGTAATATCAGATTCGATGGCGATCATTTTTTTTACTTCACCATCTTTATTCAATATTGGCGTAATGTTGATATTCAACCATAGGTGATTGCCTAGTTTATCATGAGTAAAAAGCTCTATCGAAAAGGACTTTTTACTTTCAATGTTTTTAAAATACTGATTCACAGTGCTCATTTCAGTTTCTGAGCCAATTAAAAATGAGGTCCTTGATTGTCCTATTACCTCATCGAGTGCATATTTAGTTATCCTTGTGAAACCTTCATTTACCCATTCAATCCTTCCTTCAGCATCCATTATCACCACACCATTTACTGTTTTGGATGCGACTAAGGACAATTTCTCTAGTTCTTTTTGATACTTCTTATTTTCGGTAATGTCAGTCACACTAAAGACTACGCCGGTAATTTCATCTGTATCACTATATGCAGGGTTGTAATTTATAGATACATATCTGTCCTCATCATTCACCATTAAACTGGTTTGGGTTTCAGATGAAATACCTTTCAATGCTTTTTGAAAGTGCAGGTTAAAGGCTTCAATCTCCTTAAGTTTAAGTATTGAAGTAAATTTCTGACCTTCCTCGATTTTGATGCCTTGCTTCAAAAACAAGTTTTTAGCCTCTAGATTTAACTTCAGGATTGTTTGTTCCTTATCCAAAAGGAAGAATGCTTGAGAGGTGTTATTTAGCAGGGAGTTGAGAGTGAATTCGGATTCTCTAATGATCTGCTCCTTAATTTTCCCTTCTGTTACATCCTGCATAATTCCTCCGAGTCGAATAGGTTTGCCTTTTTCGTCGAATTCCATTTTGCCGGTGTCCTCTACCCATTTGGTCTCTCCATTCGGGGTGATAATTCGATAAATTTCGAAAAAAGGCTTCCCTTTTTTTGCATCCTCCATAGCCTTGCCTACCCGCTCTCTGTCAATAGGGTGGATTACCGTTTCCACAAACTCAGGTGATGAAAGGAACTGCGCCCGCTTTTGAATATTTAATAGTTTAGATACTGGCCCAATTCTCTGGATTGCGCCAGTATCTAAATCATATACCCAACTTACCATATCAGCTGATTCAAGGGCATATTTCAACTGGTTAGTTTTTCTCTTCAGTTCCGCTTCTTTTTCCTTGATTTCGGATAAATCTGTACCAACTCCCACAAAGCCAATAAGCTTCCCTTTTTTGTTATAAATGGCCGAAGTAGTGACTAAATAACTAAGTAGATGGCCATCTTTCCTCCGCATTTTAGTTTCAATGCTCACCGATTCATTATTGTTCAAACGCTTCCCTAGCTGAAAAAAGAAGGCATCCAATTCAGACGAATGCTCAAATACGGTTATGATATTTTTGCCAAGCAATTCTTCTGGCTCATATTGAAGTACTTGAGAAGTATGTTCATTCACAAAATTGATGTCGCCATTCAGATCGCAACTAATGATACCTTGACCTATACTATCAATGATTTTAGCTTGAAAACTTTGACCTTCCACCGCACGATATTGCTCGGTGATGTCGCTACCAGTGCATGCAAAATATTTGATTAAACCTGTTTCATCGCTTTTGGGCTCAAGGGTGATTTGGTATATTTTTTTTCCAAGACCCTTAAAACTTCCATGAAAATTAATCTGAACTGTTTCATTACTATCGAGGCAAAGTTGGATTTTCTGGTTTAAGAAACTAACAGTTTCATCATTAAATAGCTGGTTGATTTTTTTTCCAACTATTTGAAAATCAGCCCAATATTCTGCCTCAGATTTTCCAAGACTGGCCTCTACTATTTCGTAGCTTCCATCTTCACCAAGCTCAAGAATCACCACGAAATTTTGGTTTTTCTTTAAAGTCTCAAGGTGGATTTGTTTGGGTTTGTCTATTGTACTTATCTGATTGATATATAAAAGCTTTGCCTGCAAGCCTTTCCACTGAATTGGGTATTCTAAGATATCTTCTGCTTTTAGAAGAGTGCCTGTAGAACCAATCTGTTGAGATATGTTTGAGTTAAGATATTCGCAAAATGTAGTCTTGTAATTCTTACTTGGCTCAGAAGAAAGATCTTCTGGAAAAGAATACTTTAACCTAAAAGCCAGGTTTGTTGCGAGGATTTTTTGGTGGTTTTCATCGTAAACCCACATAGGTAGTGGATTCAAATCAAATAGAATATGTTCGGCACTATTTTCTTCTGAATTTCTCATTTTTAGCAGCCTCTAATGTCGTCAAATATGCCCAATAATTTAATGCTTAAGGAAAAATTCTGACGTATGAATCGACTACTAAACCGCTTGATTAATTGTGTCTCGGATGATCTCTAAACTTCCGTCAATTAACGGTTTTGTGAAAAAGCCCTTCACATCCTTATAGGTTTCCGATCTGTTTTTATCTCTAGGATCGATCGAGGAGGTGAGGATAAATATGGGTGTTTTGATATTAAGTGACTTAAATTTCTCTAAGAATTGCCAACCGTCAACTTCTGGTAAGTTAAGATCCAACAATATAGCTGCTGGAGTTTCGCCCTCGATTTGAGCAAGAAATTCAAGTGCTTTAGAGGCACTTGTAAAGCTAAAACTATTCGACGAGATTCCTTTTATCTGAAGAATCTTCTCACAAATCAAGTTATTGATCGGATCGTCGTCGATTATTAAAACTTCTGGAACAGTCATTCAATTAAAAAATTCTAATATAACTTGTTTCTAATATCAATATTGAGCCCAATATACTAATTATTCTTAATTCTACTTCATCTTAGATTATTAAAACAAATTCAGTTACAATTAAAGAAATCCAATGGATATTTCAATTTATTTTAATTGACTGAATGTGAAAGTTAAAAAGTAAGAGTAATGATTTTCATATTCTCTTTATAGCAGAAATTCCATTGTAAGTCATGGTAGCTATGGGAGTGCTCGACATGATTTTCAGTTCTGTTCCAAAGCTAGTTTTTTCATTAAGAAAGGAAAAAATATCTTCTGTTTTGTTTTTAGCAAAAAGATTGAAAAAAAATTGATCACCAGAGCTGTTTTCCTTGGCTAATAATCCTAGTAAACTGCTGTCATACCATCTGAAACGACTCTTACTAAAGTGAGTGGAATAAAGCGGGAGGTTGCCATTGGCTAATCGATTGGCCATTAATGCCGCGTCCGCTTGTATGCGACCAAAGGTGTAGCCAGTTGAACCCTTGCTCGCTCCACCCGCCGAACCAATTTTGATGATTTTACTTTCCTTTTCGATTCTCTTCAATGGAAAATCCGTCATAGGAATAGCTCCCATTTCTTCATCAATTATTTCAAAAGAGCCATCAATATGAGTTGATAGATAATTATCCAATTGCTCTGAATATTGCTCCTTTGTCCATCTATCCTTCGAAAACACTGTAAATTCAAGCAATGCCTCCCTTTCAGAAAAAGGTAAAACATACATAAAACAAGTTCCTCCAATCTGTGGAACTCTAAAGTCCATAAAAGTGACCGCATTGGCATCGAATTGTGGAGTGGTGGTACGAATCACTTTACCGTAGAAATGTTGCCAAAGCCAAAGGTAAGGTTTCACTTTTTCTGGCTTTTCTAGCAAACTACTAAAAACCCATTGTCCTTCGTATTCACCAGCATCAGTCATCACCCTCCCGCTTTTTTCTATGGTCTGGATTGTAGCATTTACATAGCTGATATTTGCAGCTTCTTTGAAGGCCTTATCTGTGAATTCATAAAAGTCCTTACCCAAAATCGTTTTGTACACAAATGGCCACATTTTCAGTTTCCGCGAAACATCACCAAAATGCACCCAAGCATTTTCCCACCTCCTATGAACTATCGCCTCAAATGGACCTGGTCTCGGCTCCCAAAAACTCCAAGTTCGGTCGTTCTTGTCTTTGGCCTCCTTCTCAATTATGAGAATCTGTTTATCCTTAAGCGAATCATGCAAACTCATCTGATAGGCCAAGCTCCTGCCAGCACATCCACCACCCGCAATTATATAGTCCCATTGAGTTTTCATCTTCACAATAATACATCAAATGAACGAATTGTTATTTCGAGCATTAAAAAGTCTCCGCTTGAAAGGAGATTTTTTTGGTTGAAAGAGGAGGATGATAAAAAAGTTGACGGTAGACGGAGGACAGTTGATGGAG
>CAZRBW010000077.1:0-10944 GCA_964598395.1 uncultured Roseivirgaceae bacterium | reverse complement strand
CTCAACAGCATAATTGCCATCTACAAAGATTGCAGCTACTAAAACCAGCGCAATAATGCTGGCTAAGCCAATTAGAATGATTTTTAATGCTTTCATGGTGTGAATGTTTATTTATTTGGTTCTTCCTTCTACAATTTTGTCGTATTCAATATCATTGGGTTCCCATAATTCAATCTTGTTACCTTCTGGATCGAAAATATGAACGAATTTCCCATATTCGAATGCTTCGATTTCATCACAAATGGTGACTCCTTCAGCACGTAATTGCTCTACAAGCCATTCCAAATTCTCAACTCTATAATTGATCATAAAGTCCTTTTTGGATGGCCCCATGTGTTTAGTGTTTTCACTCATGGTACTCCATTGGCTGAAGCCTTTCTTATCGGGATTGTCAGCTTGGCGCCATTCGAAATTGGTTCCATAGTCATCGGTTTGTAATCCCAAATGCTCTCCATACCATTGTTTCATAGCTTTTGGGTCTTTGCATTTGAAGAATATTCCACCGATGCCTGTTACTCTTTTGGTCATAATTGATCGTTAATTTCCTTTTGGATTGATTAAGAATATCTCAAAAGGATTTACGTGTGAAAATTGCCACAATTGCCGAAGTGAGAATGCCTACGACAAATGCGAAAATAGTGGAAATAAGGATATAATTATTCAAATTGAAATAAGCCTCAGCTTCTTCAAGGCTTTGCACGCCAGTTTCCACAGCCATTTCAATTACATTGGGAAAATATTCTGGGCTGATAACATAATGAGAAATCAATTGCGTGAGTGGTGTGAGGATAGTTACCACGATGGTGATAATAGCACCTGCCATAAATCCTTGTTTCCAAGTCATAGTGCCTCCCAAGGCATTTTTTCGCTTATCTAATAGCGCTAAAACATATATGGTAATAGCGACAATCGAAAACAAGTTGGTATAGGTTGCATGCTTATCTAGATGCTCACTATGTAATCCAAATTGCTTTTCGAGGTACATCCAAAGGAGTGAAACAAGGGCGAAGATTATTCCCCATTTGATTTCGATACTGTACTTTTTCATGGTGGTGTTTGATAGTTGGAATGAAATTTCAACCAATTCTATGAGAAAGTCAATAAATGAAAAATAAAAATACCAAAAGACTACAAGATTGATTGAAGCCTTTTGGTATAAATATATCGAGCGAATTCGATTATCCTCCCGCTTGAGGAGTACCAAATACGCCGAGTAAATCTAAGACAACAAGGAAGATCACAACTGGGCAAACGAACTTGATAAAGAATATCCAGAAAGCTCTTTTCCAGCCATTGAAACCTGGAGCGCCAAGAGCGAGCTCATTTGCATAGGTTTGGATGCTTTTCACCCAGCCCGTATACAAGCTCAACATTAAACAGACTACCACTACGGCTACCGTTCCAAAGAAGAAATCCATCAAATCGAAAAAGCCAGTTTTCACAATGCCGAAGAAATTCAAACTCATTGTATTGAATATGTTGCCTTCGATAGATGAAACAGCTGATGGGATGGATAGTGCCATGGCAGCGATACCCACTGTCCAAGCAGCTTTTTTACGCGTCCATTTTTTCTCATCAATCAAATACGCAACTGGCACTTCTAGCATTGAAATACTTGAAGTAAGTGCAGCGACAAATAGGAGGAAGAAAAACAATGCACCAATAATTGCCCCGCCGGTCATTTGATCAAATACTGTAGGCAATACATCGAAAACCAAAGCTGGACCTGAAGCAGGGTTTTTGCCAAAAGCGAATACAGCTGGAAATACCATCAAACCACCCATTAAAGCTACTGATGTATCCATCCCTACAATCCAACTTGCGGAAGTAATTGCGTTATTCTTTTTCGATAAATAGGATCCGTAAGTGATCATTAGCCCCCAGCCAACAGAAAGCGAGAAAAATGCTTGACCTAATGCAGCCAAAATCACTTTTCCATTGATTTTAGAGAAATCTGGTTCTAGGTAATATCTTATCCCTTCGGAGGCACCCGGCAAAGTGATACTGCGAATAGAAATAAAAATGATGATCAGAAACAGCAAAGGCATTAGATAAATTGATGCCTTTTCAATACCTCCTGAGATTCCTTTTACCACAATCAAAATGGTGATTAGGATAAATAGAAAACATAGAGGAATCACATACATTGGCGTTTGTTGGAATACCTCGAAGCTAATTGGAACATTTAATAGTTCAGTGAAAATGTAACCAATTGTCCAGCCTGCAATTACTGAGTAATAGCTTAAAACAAAGAAGCAGACCAATACGCAGATAACACCTGCCAATTGCCAAAACTTATTACCACCACTACTTCGAATTGCTCCAATAGGGTTTTTGCCACTATTTCGGCCAAGACTTATTTCATTGAGTAATAGCGGGAGGCCAATTAGCAAAACGCAAAGTATGTACACAAAGACAAATGCTCCGCCTCCATTTTCCCCAGTGATATACGGAAAGCGCCAGATGTTGCCTAGACCTACAGCAGAACCAGCGGCCGCCATTATAAATCCAAAGCCAGAACCCCATTGGCCTCGGTTCTCGGTTGATGTTGCTTGAGTAGCCATTTCTATTTTAAATTGATTGGTTGATTACTTAATAAAAGATTAAGCATGAACGGCTTTAGCTTCTTTTTTAATCTCCTGCTTCATTAGATCGACCATGATAGGTGATGCAATAAATATGGAAGAAAAAGTACCACCGATGATGCCAACAAACAGAGCAAATGAAAATCCTCTAAGAACTTCACCACCAAATATTAACAGCACTAATACGACGACTAGTGTGGTGAATGAGGTAATTAAGGTTCTGCTCAAAGTTTGATTTATTGCCTCATTAATCAGTTGGGTTCTTTGACTCGTTTTATGGTTTTGCAATCGCTCCCTAATCCTGTCGAAAACCACCACGGTGTCGTTAATGGAATAGCCAATTACCGTAAGAATAGCAGCCATAAACACCTGATCGATTTCAAAGTTTGCACCTAAACTATTGGCAATGGCAAATGCCGCAATCACAAACATCGCATCGTGAATAAGCGCAACAATGGAGGCTAAGGAATATTCCCATTTTCTGAATCGGATCAGGATGTAAATGAATATGGCGATTAGCGACCAAATGATTGCTTTGTAGGAGGAGGACTTGATGTCGTCGGCCACAGAAGCACCAACTTTTGAAGTGCCCTCAATTTTGAAGGAATCATCTATATTGGATGCGCCAGTCTCATTAAATGTAAATCCAGTAATACTCTCTAAGCTGCTAATCAATTTGTTAGCAACAAGGATATCAGCTTCATTACTACTCTCATTAACCAAATAGGAAGTGGTGATTTTCACCGTATTGCTCGATCCATATGTTTTCACCTCTACGGAGCCTTCAAATTCATTATCTAAATCTACTTTCAACTCCGAAGGAATTACGCTTTCGGTAAATCCTACGATATAGGATCGACCACCCGTAAAATCAACTCCAAGCTTTAATCCATTGAATAAGATTAAGATAAGTCCAAGACCAATAATTGATGTGGAGAATAGATAAGCTATTTTTCTTTTTCCAAGGAAATCAAAATTCAAGTCTTTAAATCGGTTGAAAGCAAGTTTTGTTTCAAAACTGATTTTGCTTTGCTCACCTTTCTTGGTAAGGAAGTAAATAATTACTCTTGTGATATATACGGCTGTGAAAAATGAAGCTACAATACCAATCATAAGTACAACTGCAAAGCCTTTTACAGGTCCTTGGCCAATGCTGTATAATATTGCACCGATAAGTAGAGTAGTCGCATTTGAATCTAATATTGCGCTAAATGCCTTGTCATAGCCAAGTTTTATAGATTCCAGCAGACCTTTTCCATTCCGTCGCTCTTCTCGAATTCTTTCGAAAATAAGCACATTGGCATCGATAGACATACCAATGGTTAACACAATACCTGCAATTCCCGGCAGGGTGAGCGCTGTACCGATTTGTGCCAATATGCCAAGTATAAAGAAGATGTTGAAGATCAAGGCCACATTGGCTACCAAGCCTGCACGAGCGTAATAGCCAAGCATAAATAGCACAACAATACCAAGTCCTGCAATCATAGAGGATAATCCTTGAAATTGAGCTTCTTGACCCAGGGTAGGGCCAATCATAGCTTCTTCCACAATTTGGGTAGGAGCAGGTAGTGCACCAGCTTTCAGAATGTTAGCTAAGTCTTTTGCTTCTTCGATTGTGAAGTTCCCAGTGATTTCTGAATTTCCGCCTGGAATCTCTCCTTGCACTGTCGGTGCAGTATAAACGTAGTTGTCCAACACGATGGCAATTCTTCTGCCTTGGTTTTCACCGGTAAGCTTTTTCCATTGGCGAGCACCTTCTGCATTCATTTGCATGCTTACCGCTGGCTTCGAAGTTTGATCCAGTGTCTGCATCGCAGCAGTTACCACATCACCTTCCAATGGAGCCTTTTCACCTCTTCTTGTTTTGATGGCATATAGCTCTAAAACTTCATTTCCATCTTGTGCTGAAATCGGTTTCACAGCCCATAGAAACTTGGTATTCGATGGAATTACTTGAGCAACTTCCTTACTATTTAAAAGCTGATTGATTCGCATAGTGTCTTTCAGCAAATAGCTCAAACCATAGCCTGGTTGCAGCAATTCAATAAATTCAGAATTCTGACTTCCAAGGTTTTGGCTAGAATCTGCCATAGCCAATTCCTTTTCCAAATCGGATAAATTGCTTGTATCCAATTGGGTGCTACTTGGTATTGATGCGGTGATTCCACTTGCTAGGAGTTGGCCATTGATATTTTCGATGGTCGAAGCGATTTCGGAAGTTTCATATACTTCCCAAAACTGCAATTTGGCAACGCCTTGCAATAGCTTACGTACGCGCTCTGGGTTGTCAACTCCAGGTAGCTCAATTTGTATCCTCCCGCTATTTTGTATGCGTTGGATATTTGGATTGGACGTACCAAATCGATCTATCCTAGTTCTAAGGATGTTGAATGAACGATCAAGTGCATTTTCAACCTCATCATTAATAATATTTAGAATTTCAGCATCTGTCGAATTAATGGTAATTCTATCGGCATTTGCAGAATTAGCAAAATACTCAGCAAGTGTAGTATTTGGCAATTCTTGTGAAAACGATTGATAGAAATAATCTACAAACTTTCCATTCCCAGTCTTAGCCAATTCTACGGCATTTGCTATTGCCGATTGGAATTTTAAGTCTTCAGGATTACCAGCCAAGCCTTTAATAATCTCAGCTTGTGATACTTCCAAGGTCACATGCATGCCACCAAGCAAATCTAGCCCAAGGCCAAGTTCAGTTTCTTTTACTTCTTTGAAAGTGAAATTTGCACCAAGTATGTTATAGACAGGTAGTCTCCAAACTGAATCGAGATACTGCTGTTTTTTAATAAAATTGATGGTGCCATCTGGCTGAGTAGCATAAGTTGTAGCCTGCTCTCGAACGCGACCTGATACAATAGTAAATGATAGGTAATACAAGCATAAGGCTGTAATTACCAGTGTAATAAACACAATAAAATTCTTGTTTTTCATTTTCTTAATAAAAAATCATCAAAATAATTTAGGAAAAGGGTAGGAGGAATTCTTCTGAAAGGGTTCAGATCAATTTTACTCCAGTATTTGATGATTATTTACTAAGGAGCGTTTGTACAAATAACAAACTCAAGGATTGTCTTCAGGTGGGCATGAACGCCTAAAACCTGCGGGAGGATAAGTTCTTTAGCGAATAGTAAATCTCTAAGTGAATAAAGATTTTGGTCTACACTTGTAAATAATTGAAGCTGAAACTGAGCAGGATTTATTACCCTAATTTTGGGTTGAACCGCCTGAAAAGTATCGCTGAAGTTTGAATCTAGGGAAGTTAAATATTCTGTAGAATCGCCAATGTTTACTTCGTGTTCAGCTTTAGCTGTGAGCGAGATAAACAAAAAAGTAACGGCAAGAAAAGTAGCGATACTTTGCTTTAGGATTTGGAGATTTGGAAACCCTAACTTATTCACGATGCAATGTTAACGCATAAGAATTGAATTCAGATATGTTAGATTAATATTTATTTTTTTGAAAACTAAAATGCCTTTATTATTTAAATTTTGACCATTTTCCTTAATCTCAACAAAGATTAAATCAACGAACAAATTAGAAAGCAGGAGTGTTTTGCAATCAGAAATTCCGTTCTAATACACCCAATCTGGGTGAAAAATATATTCAGTTAATAATTTTGATAAGCTAGATAATGACATTGAAAAGCATAAATCCCTACACTGGTGAGCAAATCGCTAGTTATACGAAACACACTGAAAAAGAATTAAATGAAATCTTAGATCAATCTGCTGAAGCTTTTAATAAATGGAAGAAAGTATCCATAGACGAAAGAGCCAAGCTAATGCTGAAAGCCGCTGAGCTATTAGATAAAAATGAAGCGAAATATGCGAAAACCATCACTTTGGAAATGGGTAAACCTCTTTCGGAATCCATAGCCGAAATCCAAAAGTGTGCTTGGGTTTGTAGATACTACGCCGAGAATGCGGCAGAATTTCTTCAAAGCAAAACCATAGAGACTGATGCGTATAAGAGCTATGTGAGATACGATCCACAAGGAACGGTCTTCGCCATAATGCCATGGAATTTCCCTTTTTGGCAAGTACTGCGTTTTGCTGCGCCAACGTTAATGGCCGGGAATACGGCGGTTTTAAAGCATGCTTCAAATGTATTTGGCTCAGCTGCACATATTGCAGAACTCTTCGTAGATGCCGGCTTTCCAAAGGGTGTGTTTCAAAATCTATTAATCGATCATGATCAGACGGAAATGGTGGTGAAGCATAAGGCAGTATCGGCGATCACGCTTACTGGAAGTGAGAAGGCAGGTAGTGCCGTGGCAGCTTTGGCTGGGAAATATTTGAAGCGATCCTTGTTGGAGCTGGGCGGGAGCAATGCATTTATCGTGGCCGAAGATGCCGATATGGATAAAGCAATTGAAATTGGATTGATGGCTCGAATGAGAAATAATGGACAAAGTTGCATTGCTGCTAAGCGCTTTATATTGGTTGGTGATGCGTATGATGGTTTTATTCCAAAATTCAAGGAAGCCGTGGCCAAGCTAAAAATTGGTGATCCATTGGAAGAAGGAACGCAAATAAGTGTGCTAGCAAGAGAAGATTTAGCCGAGGATTTGGAAAAGCAGGTGAAAAAATCAGTAGAAATGGGTGCTGAAGTATTGATTGGTGGAGCTAGAAAAGGAGCGCATTACGAACCGACCATATTGGTGAATGTGCAACCGGGAATGCCAGCATTTGATGAGGAGACTTTTGGGCCATTGGCCGCGATTATCAAAGCCGCAACAATGGATGAAGCTTTTGAATTGGCCGCCAAATCTAAATTTGGATTGGGCTTGACTTTATTCAGCGAAGACATCGAAAAAGGACAAAGTTATGCGGATAGAGTAGAGGATGGAGCATTTTTTATAAATGAATTGGTGAAGTCAGATCCGAGGTTGCCATTTGGAGGCACGAAGATATCTGGTTATGGAAGAGAACTCTCGCGGGAGGGTTTGTTGGAATTTGTAAATGTGAAAACAGTGTTCGTAAATAAATAGCTACTGAAAATATTGCGGGAGGATTAGCATTTCTTTTTCCTCCCGCTTTCTTGCTTTATTGGGCATTCAAAATCATTCGTATATTTCGGAATGTTATTAGCCATTGATGCAGGCAATACCAATATTGTATTTGCCATCTATACAGGTACCGAGTGGACGCGAGAATGGAGATTCGAAACGCATCCAATAATGCCAGCGTCAGAATATGAAAAATTCCTTCGTTTATGTTTTCTCGAAAATGGCTTTAAAATCGACCAAATAGATCGAGTGGTTATTAGTACCGTAGTTCCGCAAATCACTGGTATTTTGGAGGATTTGTCTAAGAGAATGTTTGGTATTGAGGCACTTACCATCGGAATGGCTTGTTACCCTCGATTAGAAATTAAACTAAATAACCCCGAAGAAATTGGAACCGATCTCGTAGCAAATGCAGCAGCTGCATGGGCGAGATTTAAGAATGCGTGTTTGATTGTAGATTTCGGCACTGCACTTACCTTTACAGTAGTAGATGCCCAGGCCAATGTAATTGGTGTGTCTATTGCGCCAGGTTTGCGCACTGCAGTAAAAGCCTTATCATCCAATACAGCCAAATTACCTTTTGTGCCGCTGGAGCTTCCCAAAACGGCTATTGGAACTGATACAGTATCGGCTATACAATCAGGTATTTTACTTGGCTATACTTACATGATTAAAGGAATGGTCAATAGAATTAAATCTGAGGTCAGTGACTCCATGAAAGTAATCGCTACAGGTGGTATGTCCAGTATCCTTCATAATCTGGAAGGCGAGTTCGACATTATAGATAGGCACCTGACTCTCGATGGAATGCGCATAATAATGGATGCAAATTCATGATTTTATAGTCGCCAAACTGGTTCAATTATTTAGGCAAGCTTCATAAGTTCTTCTTTCTTGTCAATGTTGAAATATCAATACCTAAACCAATTCACCTTTTGGTTAGTTATGTTTAATTCAAACAACTGAAAACCATAATTAAATAAGGTTTTTAATTTTAGGCTATTTTTTAGTTTTCATGATAAAAATATTTCATTAAAGTGAAATTTTCACCACTTATCACTCGTTCTGAGACTGAAATAGTTGGCTCCCGTTCACAAAAGTGGATTAAATTAGAAACCGCAAGAATTTGGAATGTGAATTGATATAGCAAAAGCTGTTTTAAAGTTCATTAATGACCGAGAAAAATAAACCTAAAAGAATGGATAATAAATACACGAAAATTAAAACAATGGTCAGTGTGTTTGACCAATACGGAATAACTCCCGTTTCCAAAGTGAAGAAGAAGGATTTTGTAAATGATTTAGGTTTTGATAAAGTGTATGTAGAGGGACTATTTTACGACGTAGAAAGGGCTATGCATGTGGATTTAAATGCTCAAGAGGTAGAATTACTTCATACTCCAAATGATTTGATTAATTTTATTCTTACAAAATCAAATTAGATAAGCTTAAAACAACACCAGTAATGCTCCCGAAAAAATCATTTTTCGGGAGCATTTTTTTTTCATTCACTCGCCATTCATATTTAAAATAAGTCATTATAAATTTTTTTTTAGGATTTTTAGATAAAAAGTAAAACCTTTCTTGATAAATCATGTATTGATAGTATTACTTTCAACTATAGCATAAAAGCTTTGATTATGCATGATTTACTATCGAAAATGAATGTTCAAGTAAGTAACCACATTTACTTGAAGGATCCTGAATCTAGCGAATTAGGAAGAAAAATTTTGGAAATGAGTATTTCAATGATTGATGATATTGGTTTTGAGGAATTTACATTTCGAAAACTTGCAAAGGAAATCAATTCAACTGAAGCATCAATCTATCGCTATTTTGAGAATAAGCATAAATTATTACTTTACTTATCATCATGGTATTGGGGATGGATGGAGTATAGATTGGCTTATTGTATTGCAAATATTCAATCAGCTGAGGAGAGGTTAGAGAAGGCCATTCAACTCATTACAGAGAATTATCAAAGCAATGAAGATCAATCTTCAATCAGTAAAATAAAATTAACTCGGATAGTAATATCTGAATCATCTAAATCTTATTTGACTAAAGAGGTAGATCAAGAAAATAGGGCGGGTGCATTTGCTGCTTATAAAAAGTTAGTGGGTAAGATTGCAGACATAGTATTGGAAGTTAACCCTTGCTTCAAATATCCACACATGCTTATATCGACTATCATGGAAGGAGCTCATTTGCAGCGATATTTTTCACAGCATTTGCCAAGATTAACCGATTCATATAAAGGAGAAGATTCAATTATGAACTTCTATCAAAAGTTAGTTTTCAGTTCTATTAAGTAAGACTTAGGATATAAAATGAATAACATTTTTTCTAAAACAATCAGTCCCACAGAAAGATTTTGGCGATTACTACAGCCAGATAGTAAAGAAATTAGGGACATATACATTTATTCGATTTTTAATGGTTTGGTGTATTTAACTATACCACTTGGTATACAAACAATTATCAACTTAATACAAGGTGGTAGGGTAAGTACGGCTTGGATAATTCTAGTCATCTTGGTAGTATTTGGAATTGCATTGATTGGGGTTTTCCAAATCTTTCAATTAAGGATAACCGAGAATCTCGAACAAAAAATATTTACTAGGGCATCATTTGAGTTTGCGTATCGAATTCCGAAAATAAAAATGGAGGAATTATATAAGCACTATGCGCCTGAATTGATGAATCGATTTTTTGATACTTTGACTGTTCAAAAGGGATTGTCAAAAATTTTAATTGATTTCTCAATTGCCTCATTACAAATATTATTTGGTCTTATACTTCTATCTTTCTATAGTCCATTTTTCGTAATTTTTGGATTTATTTTAGTTCTTTTAGTTGGAGCGATTTTCTATTTTACCGCACACAAAGGGCTGGTTACTAGCCTGGAAGAGTCTAAGCATAAATATCGACTTGTTCACTGGCTCGAAGAAGTAGCTAGGGCCTCTAATACCTTCCGAATGGCGAGCAATTCTGACTTGGCATTGGACAAGGCAAATGGTCATGTAGGCGCATACCTCAATGCAAGGGAAAGCCACTTCAAAATATTAGTACAGCAATACTCAATGCTCGTTGTTTTTCGTGCATTGGTAGCTTTAAGCCTTTTAGCCATAGGTGGCTATTTGGTAATGGAACAGCAACTGAATATTGGGCAATTCGTGGCAGCAGAAATTATTATTTTGATGATTATTTCCTCAGTAGAGAAGCTGGTATTTAACTTAGAAACTATCTATGATGTGCTAACTGCCTTAGAAAAAATTGGGCAAGTGACCGACCTAGAGTTAGAGCAACATAATGGAATGGATCTAAG
>CAZRBW010000076.1:7835-10971 GCA_964598395.1 uncultured Roseivirgaceae bacterium | reverse complement strand
CAAAGGAAACTTCCTTTTTTCTTTATCTGAGCAAATAATTCTTGTCTATTCATGGTGCAATTTGCCTATTTATATAATAGCTGAAATGTATTTCTTGTCTTCTGTTCAATCAAAAATTCTTTGTTCTCTTTTGCCAAAGCCACATTTTCTTCAAGGTAATTTTTGATCGTGAGCAAAGTAAGTTCATGATTGTATTTGATGCTGAAATGCTCCTGCAATGCTTGGGTCAATTGTTCAAATTTATCTTTTCGATAATCGAAAATCACTGAAAAGGAAGTTGCCGAGTTTTGCATCAAATTAGCGTGAATATGGCAATTGCTTAATTCTTGCAATATGTCACTGAGATTTTTTTCGTGGATAAATGAGAAATCACGTGTGGCAAATGAAATCAGGGTTTGATTGAATTTGTAAATATAAGTGGGTAATGCTTGCCCTTTGTGTTGGGAAATTACTGTGCCCGAGGCTTTCGGTTGTAGAAATGGCTTCACATGTAATGGAATTCCTTTTTGAGAAAGCGGGAGGATGGTTTTCGGGTGAATTACAACCGCGCCATAATAGGTCATCTCTGCCGCATCTTGATAGCTTATTTGCTCGAATTTCTGAGTTTCCTTCATTATTCGAGGGTCTGCTGTGAGTACTCCAGGCACATCTTTCCAAATGCTCACTGATTCGGCATCAATGCAATGAGCGATAATTGCCGCAGTAAAATCTGATCCCTCCCGCCCAAGAGTTGTGCAATTTCCATTTTCATCACCACCTATAAATCCTTGAGTAAGAATGATTTTTACAGAATTCCCTTGTACAAGTTTCTGCAAATTAGCTTGAGTAAATGCCCAATTCACTTCAGCATCACGATATAGATTGTTAGTGCGAATCAAATCTTTGGCATGAACCAGCCAGTTGTCGCATTGAGATTCTAATAAGAAATGATGAACAATCGTGGTAGAAAGCAATTCGCCAAAAGAAACTATTTGGTCGTAATAAAAATCGAATGAGCTTGAAGGGTCTATTGCATTTAATTGATCATTCAGCCGATCAAATATTTCATTCAATTCTATAATTGCATCAATATCCAACTCCAATTCCATAGCGGTTTGAAGATGATAATTTTTGAGATGCTCTATAAAGTCAAATGGGTTTTCATTGGCCCAAACTATGGATAGAATTTGCTCAAGGGCATTGGTAGTTTTGCCCATTGCAGATACTACGCAGATGATTTTCTTATCCGAATAGAGCTCAAGGATATTAGCTAAATTCCGAATGCCATCTGCATCTTTCACCGATGCACCACCAAATTTGAATACAATCATTGACAAAGTTTACTTACAATTTTCCCAGTGACAAATAACGTGATTAGAAAGGAAAAAGAGCTTTACTGAGTTTTATTTCTGTTTGTGGAATTTTGTGGTTGATGTTATTTTAATCACTTAGTTTCTTCAATAGTGATTTTTTGCATTTATATCTTAGAGTTACAAACCTTTGAATGGTTAATTGTAGCTAAAGGCAGATTGCGAAAATTCAGCACTTACCAAACTCAGTATTCTACTGCCCTCAAAGCCAATAGAATCAAAGCCAAAACCGCAATTGCTAATCCGATAACATTCACCTTAAGTAGTTTATCTCTAAAAATTAAGAAAGCAAAAAGTGTGGCACCAAGGATGACACCTATATTGAAAATTGGATAGAACAGTGCTCCATTATTATTCATGGCAGTGAGCCCTTTGAGCACAAAATGAAGAGAAAAGTAATTGCATGCGCCAAGAAACACACCACCTAGAATCGCTTTTTTATCAAATTTGAATTTCTTAATCAATACAATAACTGCTGATATAAGAAATGATAAGGTGAAAAGAGAAATGGAAAATAAGTTGGAATCCTGCTCGGTAAGGAAGAAAAAATTAGTATAGTTTACCAGAGAGTCTATAGTGCCACCCATCAAGAAAACTAAAATTGGAAATATAATTTCCCATGAGTTTTTGATTTTGCCACCAGAAGTTTTTTTCCGAATGGAAGTAAGAACAATGGCAGCAATGGCTAAGATCAAACCTATCCATTGCAAGGCCCCAAAACTATTTTGCTCAGTTTTCAGAATCAAAATACTTGAAATTACGGGTATGATTAAGGCTATTTTATTTGAAACTGAGCTTACAGTCACATTAAATCGCTGAGTAGTTTCATCAATTACTATTAGTGTCATTACAAAAAGAAAGGCTAATATGCCTGCTAGGGCAAACCACGGTTTAGTAATCAATCCATAATTGGGAATTACAAGCATTCCTTGAAATGCCATCCCCAAAATGGCGCCTACCAAATAATTCCAAGTAATTGCTTGAAGGGTATTGATTTTGAATTTTCCGTAAGCTCTAAATGAGAGGAAAATACCAATATTAAAAAGGATGGCTATTAATAAGTAAATCATGATTATAATTGAGCACAATTTTACTGAATTACCTGCGAATGTTCTTTATTCCTTTTCTTTTTTAATTTGGTAGCTAGTATGCACGAATTACAACAGCCCAAACTTATAAAGACAGGCCATTTTTCAGGTCCTAAGGGAAACTTGTCCTTTTTGGAAATCAAGAATGAGTTGCCTTTTGAACCAAAAAGAGTCTATTGGGTAGATAGGAGTGAGGTGAGTAGTTTGCGTGGTAATCATGCGCACCTCAATTCCTCCCGCGTTTTTTCTGCCATTAGTGGAGAAGTACTCATCCGAATTTTTTTGAAAGATGGACGCGAAAAGGAATTTATCCTTCAACCTTGGTCAGATTCCCTCTGGATTCCACCTGGTTTCTGGTACGAGTGCCATTTGAAAAAGGATTCTATCTTATTGGTCATTTCGTCGCACACACATGATGATGATATTTATTTAAGGGATAAGGAAGCCTATTTGGCCGGTTATTGCAAAAAGCAAGATTGGGTATATTCACATAATTATTTACCAATTGTGTATAAAAGATCCTATCCTATAAGTCATTATGCAATAAGACGTTATCAATACATTGTAAACCATTCCCTTACTGAGATTTTTTACCTTGCAAGAGGCAGAGAGATATTGGGTCGTTGGCCATTTCAGATTAACAATGGAGTTGCCACAAGCTTAACGGGAGCGCCATATGGTGGCATGCAAGTGAATGAA
>CAZRBW010000076.1:0-7735 GCA_964598395.1 uncultured Roseivirgaceae bacterium | reverse complement strand
GAAAATTTACCTGAGGTATTCTTTTTTATTGCACAAGCGCGTTACAGTCGTGATATTCCATTGAATACAACGCTAGAAAAACTTCAGGAATTGTTCAAAGCATATCCAGATAAATATTTCATATTTTCAGTTTTTGATAAGAAAAACATCCGCTTAGCTACCTGCATAGCAGTATGGCAGTCAGATAATTCTCTCTATTATTTTCTACCAGCTACGGGGATTGACTTCATGTCAGAAAGTCCAATGGTATTTCTTATTGTTTCGATGGCCAATTGGTGTAAAGAAAGGAATATTGACTTTCTTGATCTGGGTATTTCTTCCATCGAAGGGCAATTGCAGCAAGGATTGTACGACTTTAAAAAAAGAATGGGAGCGATTGATGCTGAAAAATGGACATTTGAACTTGAGCTGGACTAGCCTTAATAGATCCAATGCCTACTTTCCAATTTGGCTTATTCTCATAGATATTCAATTGTATCAAGACCTCTTTCACTGGAGCTTAATTTTCATAGTGCTGAAAGGTAGTCTAGGCGTTTCTTAAAATCTTGACGCTTTGGAGCACAATCACCAAATACCAAAGCAATTCAGTAATCATAAAAAGAATGAGTGCTTCATCTAGGCTGCCATATTGGTAGCCTACGTAGAACGAGCCTAGCCTTGTGATGATTTGTCCGAGGCTAATTGATAACAAAATCTGTTGTTTTCTGGCAACTAGAAATAGCTGTGAGGTTGGCAAAACCAATCCCATTATCATAAAAACAGGAGTGAGGTAAATCAAAAAATTGCCAATTCCAGCCCATTGTTCGCCAAATAGAATCACAAATATTAGCTCACCATAAACCATCAAAATAATCGCTGGCAAAAGGGCAATTGCGGCTAAGCTAAGCCATGTTTTATAAATCCATTTCGCAGCCATTTGCTTTTGATTTGGCCACCAATCTGCCAATTGGCGGTAAAGTACTTGGCCGTAACTCGCGGCTATTAAGGTAACTGGCAATGCCAATATTCGTGTGGCAAGCGAGAAAAATCCAGTTTCCTCGGCGGTCCACAACCAAAGTAATGCCCAAATTGGAATGCTACGTCCAATGTTTTCGATAATACCTGAGCTTGCATTATAAAGAGGGAAATCCTTCCATTTCAATATTTGCTTCTTGAATTCGCTTTGAAGGGTAAATGGAGGTAAATGCCATGATTTGCGAATAGCGAACCATGCAATCATTTGGCTGAATGATAAAGCCATGATAAGGCCTTTAGCACCAAACTCGAAGTATCCAAAAGTCACACTTAGCAATAGCAAACTCATCGACTGCCAAATTCTGATTTGGGTAATAGCCTTGTAATTTTGCCATCGAAGTAGCCATTGGCTTATGAGTAATAATCCTCCCGATCCAATTCCATACAGTCCAAAGTAAAGGAGTACTTCAATTACACTTAAATCCAGCTTTTCCTGCCATGAAGGTTTAATTATCAATAATATAATTATGGATATGCTAAAAGTAGCTAAAGCGATTTTCAGGCAATTCGACCAAAGTTTTTTAGCTTCATTTTCGTCCATTTTTAGCACTAAGGCCTCTTCCAAACGAAGGAAAATCAGAATCAGAAATATCCCTACGATAGTTTGAAAAAATGCGTATTCGCCAAAATTTTCTGGAGTATAAAGGCGAGTAAGTAATGGATAAAAGGGAATTAAAATCAGCTGAGAAATGGCTTGCCCGCCTAGTAGCCATCCACTGCCACGGAGTATCCGCTGTGTGCCTGGCGATGTGGTAAAATGTCGCTGAAACCATCCCATGCCTAAAGATAAGTTTTAAATTGTGGAGGGTTTTTTAATAGTCAAAAAATTTATTCTGTATAACTTCCGCTTTATCTCAAATCAATTTCTAGTTTAGAGAATGCAAAATTCACCTCCATTGGTCACGGTAATTGTGCTTTGCTACAATCATGCAAAGTATTTACGGGAGGCAATCCAGTCTGTAGTGGTGCAGGATTACAATCCCGTTGAAATAATAATTGTGGATGATGCGAGTACGGATGGAAGTAGAGAAGTAACAAAGAAAATTCTTTCGGATTATCCAGAAATTAAAGGTATTTTACTTGAAGAGAACCTAGGCAATTGCCGAGCCTTCAATCGTGGGTTGCAACTGGCGGGAGGGAAATATGTGATTGATTTGGCTGCGGATGACCTCCTGCTGCCAAGTCGTATTAGCGTTGGGGTGAGAGAATTGGAATCGAAAAGAGAAGACTATGGGGTGCATTTTTGTGATGCATTTCACTGCAATGAAGATGCAGAGATTATTAGTAGCCATTACCATCGCAACAAAAAGGGTCAATTGCTGGAGAGTGTTCCACAGGGTGAAGTGTATGCCGATTTGCTATCCAGGTATTTTATATGTGCACCTACCATGATGATTCGGAAATCTGTGCTTGACGAGTTGGGTGGCTATAATGAAGAATTGAGTTATGAGGATTTTGACTTTTGGATCCGTTCCTCCCGCAAGTACCTATATGCATTTTCGGATGATATTTTGGTGAAGAAACGAAACCTTCCAAACTCATTGTCCAAACAGCAATATCGCAGAAATAGCAAGCATTTTGAAAGTACTTATACCGTTTGTAAAATGGCAGTTTCTTTAAATAGAAATGCAGTAGAACATAAAGCGCTTAGAAGGAGGATACTATATGAGGCGAAGATGTGTGCAAAGAATTTTAAACTAATAATCCTTATTAAATACTTGAGTTTGATGCTCCGAAGCTATCTTTGATAATAGAATAATTGGATATTGGAAACCAAGTCAATTTTTAAAAACATTTATAATCAAGCATTTATAATTAAAATGATGCTGGTTATTTTGTTTTGTGCCCAATCAGGAATGAGTCAGGATTCACTGAGTAAGTTCGAGAAAGAGATTTCTAGCTTGATTAGTAAGAGTTCTGAATTAACTTTTAATCATCCAGATTCAGCGGAGATTTTGCTCAATCAGGCATTGATATTGGCTACCAGCAACAATGCTTCTTTTTGGGAAGCAGAGGTTTATAGGGCGCAAGCTGGTTTGTTTTATGTAATTGGCGAATATCCAACAAGCTTTCAGACTGCTCAAAAGGCACGGGATATTTATCAAGAGATTAATCATGAGCATGGCATAGCACAGGTGTCCAATATTCTGGGATTGATTTATCAGATGCAGGGTAGAACAGATAGAGCAATTGAAGCGCATCAGGAGTCAATTAAGTTTGCTAATGAGTTTGATGATTTAATGCTGTTGGGTAAAAATTACTTTAATCTTGGAATCATTTATGATCATTTGCAAGAGTATGAACTTTCCCTTGCAATGCTTGATACAGCTGAGTTTTATTCCTCCCAAATTTTACCAAATCCCACATTATTAAGAATTAAAGGCCGTCGGGCAGAAGTGTTATTCAATTTGGGTGATTTTTCAAAGTCTATTGCTACCAATCAAGAAGTATTGGAGATGAGCCCAAGCAAATGGGATGAGTCCTTTGCCTACAGTGGTATTGCTAGATCTTTACTTTCATTAGGTAGTTATAGGGAAGCGCTTGAGGCAGCACAAAAAAGCTACAATATCGCATTAGAACTAAAAGCTAATTGGGAAAAGCAAAGAAGTGCGGAGATAATTGCCAATATCTATGCTGCAATGGGTCAATATGAGCAAGCGTATGAATTTCATCAGAAGTTCAAATCATATAGTGATACGCTATTTAATGAGCAAAAAGAACAAGAGCTTAACTATTTGCAATTGCAGCAAGAGCTTTTCAAAAATGAAGCATTGGCCAATGAAGTTGATCTTCAGAAGCAAATCATCAGCAGAAAAAATGTATTGATCGCATTAGTAATCGCAGGTGGATTAATCTTTATCCTGCTTGCAGTAAGCCTAAATCGAGCTCGGAAAGCGCAAGGACGCCTAATTGACAGTTTACAAAAGAAAAATGATAAAATAGAACAGCAAGCAAATACGATTGGTCAAAATAATGAAGAGCTCAAGGATTTGAATAAAACAAAAGATCAGCTTTTAAGTGTGATTAGTCATGATATCCGTAGCCCATTGGCATCGGTTCAAAGTCTTTTGCTTCTTTTTGAAGCAGGAGAAATTGATAGAGCTACGCAAGATAAATTGCTAAAAGATTTGAGTAAACAAGTAAATGTGGTTTCTGAGATGCTGACAACCTTGCTACATTGGGCCAAAAGTCAGATGGCAGGTATTCACCCAAACCCGGAGCCAGTAAGTATTACTGGGGCTATTCGGGAGCAAATAATTTTTTGGAATGATCTCGCTAGCAAAAAAGGTGTGACCATTGGAGAGGCTCCACTGACTATAGCCAAAGCAATGGTCGATCGGGAGCATATTCGCATTGTGATGAGAAATTTGGTGGGAAATGCTGTAAAATTCACTCCACAAGGAGGTGCTATAAATTTTGAAGTAAAAATAGATGCTAAAGCTGTAAGTGTGCTTGTGAAAGATAATGGGATAGGGATGTCTCAAGAAAAATTAGATAATTTGTTTAAAGAATTTGGGCAGAATGTTCATGAATATGGAACTGATAATGAGCCAGGTACGGGAATCGGACTTATCCTTTGCAAACAATTTGTAGAAAAAGCGGGAGGTAAAATCGAAGCCTTAAGCCAAAAGGGCAAAGGCAGTATATTTATGGTTACACTGCCATTGGCTTCATCATCAATCGGCTAAAGCCGGTGTTTTCCTATTTTATTTATGAATGGGCTATTCAATTTATTTTCTAGCAATTGGCTCCAAAAGCTGTATTCCTATTCAAAAATATTTCTTAAAAATTGAATTGCCTCCAGATTTATCTGGAGGAATTAAATTGTTTATTTATTGGCTTTAGCCAAATCTAATTGTGAAATTTTAGATGAACACTAATCATCTAACACAATTCATATTTCAATTCTAGAAACCTGCTTCTCCTTAATGATTTCAACAGTCTTATAAATCAATATAATCTCCAAAAGGATAGCTGGAAGCAATACCACCAAACCTAACAAGGCCAATATCACGGTAATCAAAAAGAAGCCTGCAATAAGCTCGAAAACGCCGGCTACCGTGGCGATAGTACCATGCGTTTTGTTTAATCGAATGAAAGCAATTCCAAGTACTATGCCTAATACGCCAAATATTAAGGCTTCGGTAACAAGTATGATTTCCATTGCAAAATCATTGTTGAACAGGGAAATGATATCATAACCTAAGCTAACAATATAGGCTAGAATAAGGATATAGGAAATAATCCTTAACAGGTAGTTTTTGAATAGTACTCCGATAAGGACTAAGCCTCGCATAAAGAAGAAGTAACTTATAAGGACAGCTACTTTGATCCCAATGTAAACGATATTACCAAAAATCATCCTGTTTTCTTCGAAGCGATAGTATTCTGCACCAACCTCCAGGAGTGCGAGGATAAAATAAATCACTCCACATATCCAAGCAATATTTAATTGGCTTGTTAAGTGGCTAGCCGGTTTATCTTGATCTAGCTCGATGTAGAAAAACTCCTTGAGTTTGGTGCTAAGGGATTTTTCTTCCAGAGCTGATTCATTGATTAGCTCCAAATCGTATTCCAGTGCACTTAGTATTGTTTTGATTGTATACACCCGTGGAGTTACTTCGCCAGTTTCAATTCGCTGGATGGTTCTTACGCTGATATTACATTTTTCCACTAATTCTTCTTGGGTGAGGCCTTTGGCTTTTCTAAGCTCAAGAATTTTTTTGCCGAGTTCAGGTTGTTTCATCTGTGTGCTATGTTTTTGTTTCTTCGGCAATGTTATTCTATTGAATTGGCTACTCAAATTTATTTAATGGTATTAGACACGTCATTCACCCGACACTTACGTAAGGGTCTGATTATAATGTCATTGAACGATAGCAGTCGCCTCTATTTCGATTAACATTTCAGGGTCAATCAGATTGGAAACCTCCACCAAAGTAGTAGCAGGTCTTATTTCAGCGAAGAATTCTCCATGAGCCTTGCCGGCTTCTTCCCACTTGGATATGTCTGTAATGTACATTCTTGTGCGTACGATATCACTTAATTTACCTCCCGCTTTTTCTATTGCTTCGGTTATTATTTGCAAGCAAGTAATGGCTTGCAAATACATATTATCTACACCTACTACTTCGCCATTTTTGGTGCTGGTTGTACCGCTTACTTCTATGGTATTTCCTACCCTTATGGCTCTGCAATAGCCAACTTTTTTCTCCCATGGAGCACCCGAGCTTATGTGTTGTTTGTTTTGCATTTTTCTTTAAAAGTAAAAAAGCCTTACGGTAATTGATACCATAAGGCTTTTTTATGAGCGATTTTTTTATTTAAAGTGTATATGCATCACCTGCTTTCAATTCCAAGCCATCTAATGTTTGGCGTTCGGTATCAGAAAGTTCACCCTTTATCTCCTTGAGCATTTGCCATGCATCAAAATGGTATGGATTCAAGTTTACAGCCTTTTCCAATTCAGCTTTAGCAGTGGTATTGTCAGCTTTTTTCATAGCAACTATCGCTTTGGTATAAGCAAGGTCAGCTAGTGCATAAGGTGTATTTTGAGTTCGGCTATTTTGCAAAGCTGATTCAGCTCTTTCGGTTTCTCCTGCTAGCGCCAGGACTCTAGCTAATCTCACCATATCCCCACGCATAGAAGGCTTCTCTTCCAGTTTTTCATCTAGGATTTGCATTGCCTCAGTTTGCTTGTTTTGTGCCAAATAGTATTCGGCCATTCGCAAACTAAAATCCGCACGAGGTGTGCCTACGGCTGCAAGAATTCTCTGCGCTTCTTCTAATACACTTAGCGCTTTATCATATTGCTTATTAGCACCAAGTGCATCTGCGTACATAGTGCGGAAGCTGTAATTTTGAGGCTTTTTACGTACCATTTCATCCATGCCATTGAGTACGTCGGCATAGCCAAGTAAGGCTTTGTTGTACCAAGCAAACATCTGAGCGTCATCTCTACGATCGCGTAGATAGGTAGAAATGGTTTCGGCAGTGCTCACATAGCTTTCCGCTGTTTGGATAGCAGCTGGGATTCTTGAATTATTAAGTAATAAGTCGCGTAGTTGGCTATTCAGGCCAGCATTTACCAAGAAGTCATTTTCTAGAGAAATTGATTTTTCTAATTGGCCAATTTGCTCAGCTACAGCTGCCTCTTTAGGCAATTTGCCAGCGAGTTCTAAGCTATTGTAATACCTTGCCCATGTGGCATATATCGGCGCATAATCGGCATCAACTGTTTCTGCTTTTTCTAACCAAGTTTTGGCTGCATCAAAATTTTCAATACCTGCCATAAGGTTAGCGTATGATAAATACGCTGGCAGATATTCCTTATCCCAAATCAATGCTGTGTCCAAATAGGCTTGAGAAAGTTTGGTGTTTGCACGATTATTTCCGCTTAGTTTCACATACACTTCTGCCCAATTGCTGGCCATTGCCTGCTTGTCGCCATTGAGATATGCTTTTTCTTTGTTGATCATTTTGTCTAGGAAAGCATACATTTCTGGATCCTTGGTTTTCAGGTCATTTGTGGTGTTCATCGACTTGAAATCCAGCGGGTGGACTTTTATAGGCTCGAAGTAAGCAGGGTAGGTTTGCGCCAGGTACTCACTTTCGTTGTTGGCCGAGTAGTAGTCTAGCGTGCGGTCTTCCTTCATTGCGGTGAAGTAGCGCTGACGAACCTCCCGCGCTTCTGCATCGGTCAATATTTGGCCATGAAATA
>CAZRBW010000075.1:0-11629 GCA_964598395.1 uncultured Roseivirgaceae bacterium | reverse complement strand
CCATAATCCCACCATTGGGCGCGGGCTGATTGTATTCGATATTTGTTTTTGAATCTGTCCAAATTGTTGGTTTTCAGTACGTAGAGACGTTGGATGCAACGTCTCTACAAGACTGCTGTTTGGATTGTCAACCTAATGAATAACGCCAGCCGAGTCATCAAGGTTAGTTTTGGGATTGGATTGTTATTGTCGGATTGCAAGTCCTATTTATTTGTGAGTTGGACATTGCAAATGGCAAACAGGTGGGTTTGGTTGCCGATAGCAGTTCCGTAGAGACGCGATTAATCGCG
The DNA here is from genome assembly GCA_964598395.1 of uncultured Roseivirgaceae bacterium. Lineage (GTDB taxonomy): Bacteria > Bacteroidota > Bacteroidia > Cytophagales > Cyclobacteriaceae > CAXBDP01. Next base: position 11,339 of record CAZRBW010000075.1, on the reverse strand, counting down.
TCTCTACAACGGTCGATGTTATCCAATCATTGCTACCAACTATTTGATCTAATTTTTACAATCAATAACCCCTAAATATGATCCTGAATACAGTGACTAAAACTACCTCTCCAAAATAAATGCTCTAATATCTTTAGCTAATTGCTTGAAATCGGGTTCGTTGTTATACATCATGTGGCCGCCTTCGTAATAGGTGAATTTCACCCTGTCCAGCACCATTCCATTTCTGGAGAAGGTGTATTCTGCGTCGAGGAAGGGCGTGATCAAATCGTAATAGCCAGATGCAACCAATACTTTCAATTCTGGATTTGTACGCATCGATTCACCCAAATCGCGACTGGTGTTTACGTATTTTGGTTCGCCACCATAGTACCATTTCCACCTCCCGCCAATTCTGCGGTTGCTGGTAAGGTATGGATTCTCCATTTTCACTTGTAGCACATTGGCTAGATAATCATTAAAAGCCGCTGTATAGCCTGGAGTAGTCAAATAGCTAGATGCATCGCCAAGAGTGGGTCTGTCTGCAACTTGGTCTGCTTCTTCTCCGGAGTATCTTCCATCGAGTGTTCCAATGGCTCTGCCTTCATCTTTTAGTAACTCTTTTTTGAATCTATTCATCTGCACGCGATTATTAGAGCGTAGGATGTAATCGGCATCCAAACCAGTAAAATAGCTTAAGCGATTGGCTAAGGCTGATTTTTCCGCGGCACTCAAAAAGTCTCCTTTGTAGAGAGCAGGCAAGTATTCGTTGTAGGCAAACTCACGAGCTTCTTGGGCAAAGGCTTCAATTGTTTTGCCTTGTCCGGCTTTTTTGTGAAACCAAGCTGTGGTGGCCATACTTGGCAGATAAGTGAAATAGGAAGTGATATTATCTGGCGCTGAGGTAGAGCCGGCATAATCCAATGCTTGTGAAATGAGGATAATGCCGTTCATTCCCATAGCACGGCCTCCTCCTTGGAGTACTTTGGTGACTGCTGCAGCTCGGGTAGTTCCAAAGCTCTCACCGGCCATATATTTCGGCGACATCCAACGGTTGTTGTCGGCCACCCAGGTGCGGATAAATTCGGCTACGGAAGCGGCATCTTCATTTAATCCCCAGTAATCTTCTTCCTTGCCTTCGCCAATTACTCTGCTGAAACCAGTGCCAATAGGATCCACAAAAACAATATCGGTGATGTCCAACAAGAAATCCTCATTCTTAACCACAGGTGGCTGATTTAGGCTTTTGCCTTGCATATAGTCACCTTCTACTTTCACCACCTGCGGACCAAAAAAGCCCATATGCAGCCAAATAGAAGCAGAACCCGGCCCACCATTGAACACGAAAGTGACAGGTCGATTCTTTTTATCTGCAACATCATCTTTGATATAACTGATAGACCAAAATGCAGCTACTTCTTTGCCCGCATCATTTCTTAGAAAAGTCTCCTTAGCAATAGCCTGGTATTTTATCCTTTGGCCATTGAAGGTATTCTCATGCTGGGTGATAAATGATTTTGGTTCAGCCGTTTTTTCCTGTGCGAAAAGCAGATTGGGAATCAAGACTAATGCTAGAAAGAGGATGTTATATTTCATGGTAAATCAATTTTTTTCCTAAGGTAAATTGATTCAGCGATAAAAAACAACGAAAAATGATAGCGGGAGGGAAAAGGTACTCAATATGAATTTGCTGTTATTTAACCACTCGTCTCATAGGAAAAGCAATCTTCCTTTCGCTGGAGTCTGTTTTGGCGGAGATCTCAGCGGTTAGCTGATTTTCATCTATTTTGGTGTAGGTGATTTTCTGAGGGAAATCATGAGTTGGATTTTCGAAAATCCATTGGTTAGCCAATTTGGAGCTAAGTTTAAATACGACTGCTTCGTTATCGTTTTGGCCGTCTACAGTTGGGATGTAATACGATTCTCCATCTCTTATTTGCCAAAGCAGTCGTTCGGTTACGATGGTATCTCCATTTCTTACTGCAAAGCTATAACCACTCAGAGTTGAGTCATTTTCTTTCCACCAAGTTTCGAAGGTCGGTATTTCACTTTGGGTATATTCCCAATTGCCAACCAGCCAATTGGTTAATTCTTGATCCAGTAGATTTTCAGCTTCTACTTCCGCTTCTTTCTCCGTTGCCGGACTGCATGAGAGGATAAGGCTGAGCAATAAAAGGTTGAAAATTGGAAGCAGCTTTTTCATGGGGGTATTCTTAAAATTGATTCAATATACATTGAATTTTGATTTTAGGATAGTTTTAAGAGGCTATGTAGATTCTTTATAAATTTTTAAAATATTGATAAACAGTTATTTATACCTATCGAAAGATCTTTGAGTCTTTTTAGTCTAGGTCAAGAACTATTTTCAGATTCGCCTTGACCTTTTCAGATATGTTAACTGGGACTTTGCCAATTTTTTTAACCAACCTTCTATTATCAATAGCCCTAAGTTGGTCTATCATAATATCACAATCCTCTTTGACCAATGCAACTCCTTTTTTGATATTAACTCTTAATATCTGACTTTCTATTCGCACATTCGTGGTAATTGGACAAATTAAGGTGGAGGGATGTACTTAATTTAAAATATCAGTTTGAACTACAAGCACTGGTTGGCTTTTGCCAGCTTCTGTTCCAAATCTGGGATCAAGGTTCGCAAGCCAGATTTCATACTGTTTAGCTGTCATAATCTTCTAGATTTTCAAATTCAGATAGAATTTGCATCGAGTCATCGCTTACAAGCTTCGGTTCAACAACTAATTGACTAGCTATTAATTTTCTTTTCTGAATACGGTTATAATAACTTAAAGCCTCATTGATATATCTATTTCGTGGCTTTTTGATTTTCTCTAAAAGTTCTTCAGTTTCTTTATAAACAAGCTCGTCAAGTTTCAGCGAAAGTGTTTTCATTTTGTTGTCATTTAGTATCTATTAAAAGTTTATACTAATTTGATATATAAATAGTATTTGTATTTTTAAATCATGGTGATTTTTAATTTGACCATAATTCATAATTAAATTCCAACTACATCCTCAATAATCTGAAATATCCTGACTAAGGTTTTCTTCCATTTTGCCGATACTTTGATCATTAAATCAAATATTGAAACCGCAAATAAATGGTAAACAAAGTCTGCTATTTTTCATCCGTTTAAAGTTTCTTCTATTTTATTTATTGTTCATATCTCAAAAGAATAAAATTCTCTTTTTGGCTCAAGCAATTATTAATCTCAAAATTATTTAATCTTCCAACTTTCCTTCTGTTAATCTAATTGTTCAAGTATTTCTGACTGTAAAAAATTACTCTTTAGAATTAGTCTAAATAAATATTAAGCTTTTATATTTGCACACGAAACCACATCAACAATGGTTTTTAAGAAAATTTTTAATTATCAAACTCACTTTAAATAATGAAGTTTACCTTTTTTACTCAATCAATTAAATTTTCAGCATTTTTCATGTTAGGCCTGATTTTATTTGCCTGTAACAATGATGATGATGGTACAACCCCGGCTCTAGATGTACCGACTTCTTATGATGGTACATCCTTCGTAGCTTCGACCACCACAGAAAGTGCCGTGATGGCTCAGTTGTCAGCGCTTACCACTGAGATGGTAAAAGGACGTCAAGGTCAGTCAGTATCCCGTTCTACACTAGAAGGCTTATATAATGGAGGTAACCCTAATCTGGCTTCAATATCTACTGATTACTATGCAGACCGTATCAAAGGTGCGGGTGGTTGGTTAGACGAATTGGCGAAGGCTAGTGGTGGTAGCGTTTATACCCCAGGTATTCCTCAGGGTCAAGGTGGCACATTGGGTGGTTACCTCTTCGATGAAAACGGCCTTGAGTTGGAGCAGCTTGTCGAAAAGGGTCTGTATGGAGCAGCTTTGTATAATCATGCTACCTCTTTATTTTCTTCTCAAATGAGTATAGCGGATGTAGATCGCGCCTTGGCAGTGTTTGGCGCTACACCTGCTTTTGCCAATTCTGGATCTGGTAATGTGGCTGCTTCACAAAGGGATCGGTTTTTGGCGAATTATGGAGCACGCCGCGATAAAAATGACGGCACAGGACTTTACTCACAGATCAAGTCAGCTTTTCTGAAACTTCAGGCAGCGACCAAGGCAGGTTCAAATTACCAAACTGAAAAAGAAGCGGCTTTGGAGGATGTGCAATTGCTTTGGGAAAAAATCAATGCAGCGACCATAATCAATTATTGCTTCTCAACTATTAGTAAGCTTAGTGCTACCAATCCATCCCCTTCAGATGTAGGTTCAGCACTGCATTCTTACAGTGAAGGGGTTGGCTTTTTGCATGGATGGCGTACGATTCCACAGGATAACAAGCGCATTACAGACGCTCAGATTGATGCCATGTTGGTTCTAATGAACGCTCCACATAATGGTACACCTACTTCCTACAAGTTTGCAATAGATCCTGCTAATGAGCTCCCTAAATTGCTTCAAGTGATTGATCAATTAAAGAGTATTTATGGTTTCAGTGATCAGGAAATTGAAGACTTTAAGAAAAACTGGGTTAGCGAACAAGGTCGTTAATATTGATGTTCGTTAGCGAACTCTTCAAAGGGTTCATCCCTTTGAAGAGTTTATTTTTTCTTCGGATAGTTTAAATTAAGTTTTATTGATACATAATATGATGAGGATGACTGCTCTTAAGTTGTTTTACCCCTTGATGTTGGCTACTCTTTTCATTTCGGTACTTTCATGCAGTACTGAAGATGGTACAGAGCCTGTGGAAGCTGGTTTTGATCGTGTTCAAATGTTAGAAAATATGGCAGACAATCTGATTGTACCAGCCTATATTGATTTGCAGGATAATATTGAGAATCTCCAAAACCGTGTTCAGGAATTTACCCTTAATCCAAGTACACTCACCCTTTCAGCGCTAAGGGAATCATGGGATGAAGCCTATTTGTCTTGGCAGTATGCTAATGCCTATAATTTTGGTCCAGCAGGAGAGCAGGGTATTCGCAAGACGCTTTTGGAGGAAATTGCTACTTTTCCTGTGTCGGTTTCCAAGATTGAGGCTGCCATAGCAGGTACACCCAATTTCAATGATTTTAATCGCGATGCTAGAGGGTTCTTGGCGGTAGAGTATCTTATCTTCGGCGACAGCAAAAGCGATACACAAATTCTGAATGATTTCTCTTCGGCCAGCCGGAAGACTTTTCTTACCGGTGCCGTCAATGATATTGCAGATAGGGTAGAGGAGGTGCTAAACGCTTGGCAAGGTAGTTATAGAGGTCAGTTTACCCAAAATGCAGGCACTGATGCTGGTAGCAGCACCTCTTTGTTATATAATGAGTTTGTAAAAAGTTTCGAAACAGCCAAAAATTTTAAATTGGGTCTACCATTGGGACGTCGCCCTGGCCAAACAGTGGCAGCACCTCAATTGGTGGAAGCCTATTATTCAGGGCAATCTTTAAGGATGTTAGAAGCCCATATTCAAGCAATAGAGAATATTTGGTATGGTAGAGATAAAAGTGGTAACGACGGGATAGGATTTAAAGAATACCTCGCTTCTGTAGAAGGTGGCCTTGCTCTTATAGCTTCTACTGATAACCAATTGGCTGAGGTACGTTCTGCATTACAGGCTGTTCCACGGAGTATGCCTCTTTCAGTTCAAATTACATCAGCACCCTCAGCCGCTGACCGTTTGCATACCGAGTTGCAAAAGCATACACGCTTTTTCAAAAGTGATATGTCTTCTTTGCTGGGCATTGCAATTACCTTCAGCAGCGGTGATGGGGATTAAATGCTTTGCCAAAAATAGTTATGGGTTCAATGAAGAAATAGGGCGTGTTCGGGTTTTCTACATAAACTAATTTTGCACACAGTCCAAATGGGTAATTATCTTGCACATACATTCAGGGAGCAGGTTCCGGCCACTCCTTTTTCTATTTTTCGTGCTGTATTTGGCCTATTGATGGCCTTTTCGGCTATTCGATTCATTTGGCTTGGGTGGATTGAAGACCACTACATTGCCCCGCTTTTTCATTTTAAGTATTATGGCTTCGAATGGGTCGAGCCTCTTTCTGCACCTCTATTCTATCTGGTATATGGACTTATGGTGAGTGCATCCTTTGGCGTAATGTTGGGTACCCGATGGCTATACAGGATTTCAGCTCTTGTGTTGTTTCTCACCTTTACCTATACCGAGCTGATTGACCTTACCTATTATCTCAACCACTACTATTATGTAAGCATTATATTGCTTTTGCTTTGTTTAATTCCCTCACCGCCTGCAGTATGGGACACAAAAGCTCTTATTCCACGCTGGGTACCCTTGATTTTTAAACTACAAATTGCTTTTGTATACGTCTATGCTGGGCTTGCCAAAATTAACTATGACTGGCTTATAATGGCCTTACCGCTTAAAATCTGGTTGCCTGCCCATGATAAAATGCCCTTAATTGGTTCAATTTTCAGCTGGCCTATAACACCTTATTTATTTTCATGGTTTGGAATGCTGTACGATATCTTTATTGTATTTTTCCTACTTTATCGACCTACACGCTTGTGGGCCTTTATCACAGTAGTGGTCTTCCATAGCCTCACAGCTTTGCTTTTTCAGATTGGGGTATTTCCATTGGTTATGATTGGAGGCACCCTCATCTTTTTTGATTTTGGCAGTAAGAAGTCAATAACAAAGCCACTTTCGCTGCCACCATTAAGACCTAGGGAACGCATTATAATGTTACTTTTCTGTCTGCATTTTAGCTTTCAGCTACTTTTTCCTTGGCGTTACCTATTGTATGATGGGAATCATTTTTGGACTGAACAGGGCTATCGCTTTGGCTGGCGGGTCATGCTGATGGAGAAAGCAGGTACAGCTACTTTTTATGTGAAAGATGGTGCTACTGGACGAGAAGGAGTGGTGGACAACAGTGAGTTTTTAAATCTTCACCAGGAAAAGCAAATGGCCATGCAACCAGATATGATTCTTCAATTCGCTCATTTTCTTGGAGAACACTATGCTCAGAAGGGTGTAAAAGACCCCGAAGTGAGAGCGGAGGTTTATGTAACTCTAAATGCCCGCCCCAGTCAGTTACTGATTGATCCGAATGTAAATCTCATGAAAGAAAAAGATACCTTTGCGGCCAAATCATGGATTTTACCTTATCCTTATGACCAACAACACTTTGATGAACGCTAAAGCAAGATATATTATTAAGCAAAGGCTGTTGAAATTTACTACCCTTGCCGCAGTAGCTATTTTGCTTTTATTGAGCATACCCAGAGTGGTAAATGGTCAGCAAAGCTTTATTGTATCAGGTAGAGTGATTATCCAAGGTGATCCTTCCCTCGAAAGACCAAAAGTGGCTCTTAAAAACAGCACCCTGATAGTGGAAACAGATGAAAAGGGCAACTTCCAGATTGCTAGTGTACCCGCAGGCATGCAAACGTTGGTGGCTTTTAGTTTAGGTAAGAAAAACGCGGAAATCAACATACAGGTTAACAGTAATATTGAAGGACTTCGCTTTGTACTCGTGGATATTGAGAGTGAGTTGGATGTAGTGCGAGTGCAAGGCAAGAGAGAGGGTGAATTCTCGATCGGCCGACTTCAGGCAGTTGATAATTTTGGGGTGTATGATGGCCGAAAAACAGAGGTAATAGTGCTAAAAGAAATGCTTGCCAATACAGCCACCAACAATGCTCGTCAGGTATATTCTAGAATTACCGGGCTCAATATTTGGGAAAGTGATCAGGCGGGTCTTCAATTGGGTATAGGTGGGCGGGGCCTTAGTCCAAATCGTACCTCAAATTTCAATGTGAGGCAAAATGGATATGATATCTCTGCGGATGCTTTGGGCTATCCAGAGTCATATTATACTCCGCCAGTGGAGGCACTGGAACAAATTGAAGTGGTGCGCGGCGCAGCTTCCCTGCAGTACGGGACGCAGTTTGGCGGCATGCTTAATTTCCGTTTCAAAAGAGGTGATGAGAATGTGAAATTCCGTTTTACTGGAAGGCAATCGGTAGGTTCATGGGGTTTTCTCGGTTCTTTTAATAGTGTAGAAGGTCGGGTTGGTAAATTACGGTACTATAGTTTTTATCAGCATAAACGAGGAGACGGTTATCGACCCAATTCAGGCTTCAAATCCAATAATCTTTACACTTCTTTAGATTATACTTTCAGTGAGAAGTTCAGTGCGAATTTGGAGCTTACCAAAATGCAATACCTTGCTCAGCAAGCGGGAGGATTAACGGACCGCAATTTCATGGACAACCCTCGCAGCTCATTTAGGGAACGAAACTGGTTTCAAGTCGACTGGAATCTCGCTGCTTTGAATTTTACCTATAATTTTTCCGATCGCACAAAGCTGAACACCCGAAATTTTGCCTTGCTAGCATCTCGTAAGTCGCTTGGCAATTTGGAGCGAATTAATATTGCTGATTTTGGTGAAGAACGTACACTTATTGTAGGTGATTTTACCAATTTTGGTAACGAAACCCGGTTGATGCACTGGTATCAGATGGGTGATCAGATCAACACTTTTCTGGTTGGTTCTAGGGCTTATTATGGTACAACCACTGCGCAGCAAGGATTCGGTAGCGATGGTAATGATGCCGATTTTCGATTCCTGAACCCTAACGAATTAGAAGATTCGGATTATCGATTTCCAAATAGAAATTTTGCTGTATTTGCTGAAAACATTTTCAACCTTAGCAATCGATGGAGTTTAACGCCAGGAATCCGATGGGAAAATATTCAAACTTATGCCGAGGGATATTATAAGCAATACGTGTTTGATGGCGCAGGCAATATCATAGTTCAGAATCGTGTGGATGAGGAATTGGAGCGGCTCCGAAGCTTTTTGATACTGGGTTTGGGCTCGAGCTTTAAGGCCTCCGATCAGATGGAAATTTATGCTAATATTTCTCAGAATTACCGAGGAATTAATTTCACAGATCTTCGCATTAATAATCCCAACCTCCGCGTGGATCCTAATATCGCCGATGAGAAAGGTTACACAGCCGATTTGGGAATCAAAGGACAAAAGGAGGCTTTATTCACCTATGAGCTTACTTTATTTTATTTAAGGTATTTTGGCAAAATTGGGCAGGTGCTTCGAACAGATTCCGTGCTTTTCAATGATTACCGCTACCGAACTAATATTGCTGATGCTAGAAACATGGGTATAGAAGCTTTTGGAGAACTTTCTCTTCTCTCACTTTTGAGGAAAGAGAAGCAGGATAGACGTTGGACTTTATTTGCTAATCTTGCTTTGATTGACGCTAGGTATATTCGCACAGATGATAGCTCTATTCGAAATAAAAAGGTGGAGATGGTGCCTCCTTTTACGGCAAAGCTGGGTTCTGCCTTTAGAATTCGAGACTTTTCATTCTCGGCGCAGTATTCCTATGTAGGGGAGCATTTTTCAGATGCTTCCAATGCCATTCGTACGGCTACAGCGGTGGAAGGCCTTATTCCCGCATATGCCGTTGCAGATATCACTGCTTCCTATCGTTGGAAATCCCTCGTTCTCGAAATGAGCGTCAATAATCTGTTCAATGAACAGTACTTTACGCGTCGTGCTGAGGCTTATCCAGGGCCAGGGATTATTCCTGCCGATGGAAGAGGTTTCTACACTACTGTAGAGTTTAAATTTTGATTTAATAGCCAGGAATTGTTGTAAAGTATTGATATACAATTACTTTCAATAACTTTATTGAAATCTACACTGATGACAGCCAGCCGGCCATCGTTCCGTTCATATCCCGCATAATTTAAAAATCGCAATGAATCGAAATCGAGAAATTTAACTGACCCAGGTTCGCTGAAATTGTCTGAATTAACCCGCCTCCTGGACGGGCAGGGATTTTTAGGATTTAAAGATTCTAGGATTGGGTCAAAGCTCCAACGGAGCGATATATCAATAGCCCACGGTGCCAGCCGTGGGATAAGACGAACCACAACTCGACCCTGCTACCTCGGTAGCCAAGCCCGCGCAGTCTTCGAATTAGGCAGCATCCTCAATTAAACTGCTCTCTCGATTTCTCAAAGCTCAAAAGCTCAATCCGATTTCTACCTTCATTGCAATTGTCTGAATCACGCCTGCCTACCGAATTTAGGTAGGGATAGCCACAGATTGCTCGGATGCCACGGATTTTTTAAAATGATAGTTTATATTCAAACCTGAAAACTTATTACAGGACGACACATTTTGCTTTTAAATCTTCGGCTTTAATCATCCGTCCATTTTTAGAATCTTCCATCGCTTGGTCAATTTCAGTATTATATTGTTCCATTGTCATTGGCTTGAAGTTTTTCTCAATCAATTCAGCCTTTCTTATACGCATTAATTTTTCCAGTCCACTAACGATTTCTTCGTTTTGCAGTCTTAAAAACTCTTGAACAAATAATATTTTTCTAGCTTCTAGATCCATTGCATTTATTTTTTTAAAGATACAAAATTATGGATTCAGATATTATTTTTATGGTTTACAGAATTTCAGCAATTGACGCTAATTGCCAGTGATTTTTATTAGCTAAATAAATCCTTCCTCGCGTACATCAAGCACCGGATTACAAATCCTACAGCTAAATGATCATGCTTTGTGTAAGGGCTATAGAGGAATATTGGAGATGGTGTTTACCAAATACTAAGAGCTAATAGTAGCCGACTGTTTTTTGTTAATTCCTTACAGTTTTTCATTCAAGTCTTGCCTTCCGACAATTGCCATTATTTCCACTATGTTTTCATTGATTTTATAGTAAATACTATCAACTCCGCATACGCAACGTCTATATCCATTTTTGATGTAATCAACAGATTCAAAGGAAAAAGGTCGTTCAGCTATCATGTCGAAATAATCAAAAAAGGATAGGAAATATTTGTCTGCTTGAGTTAGTCCAAATTTCTCAACTCCATAATGGTGAATCCTGATCAAATCGTTTTTTGCCTCATTGGTTAATTTGTATTTAGCCATTTAGCAAAGCCTTCGATTGGGCTAAAATGCTTTCTTTACTATCATTCGTAAATCCACTATTTTCAGCTTTTTCAAGTTTAGCTCGAATCCAATCAACTTGAACTTGTTGTTTTCGGGCCTGTCTAATCAAGTCATTAATTAATTCACTTTTGCTTGAATATTCTTGATTATCCACTTGGGTTTTAAGCCAATCATCATTTGGCTTAGTAAATGAGATACTTTGTCTTGACATGATTTTAGTGTTTGATGTAAATATACACCAAAATCGAACCGCAGCCAATTTAGTTCTATCATTTCTCAAATTATGCAAAATGGTTTGGCTCTAGCCCAGCATCCCCCTAAGAAAAAGCGGGAGGATTTTGTTCTATGCCATATTTAACTATTCTCTACAATTTCTATTTC
>CAZRBW010000074.1:2498-11687 GCA_964598395.1 uncultured Roseivirgaceae bacterium | reverse complement strand
AATATCAAAAGGATAATTTGCTTGTTCCACCCGCTACTATCGCCCATCTAATTGCGGAAATGGACGAAAAGAATGATTACGAGAATGGGGAAACAGTAAGAATTGAGGAAAGATTTGATGCGCCTCGATTCAGAAAATAAAAATGGATAAACCAATTTCTCAGTTTACCCAATTTAATTCTTTACAGATACTGGCAGTTGCTTAGTTAGCCATTGCTACCAACAAATCGTGTTGGGTTACAATATGCACTCTGTTTAATTCATCTCTTACAAGAAGTGCTTTATTCTGACTATTAATCAATGAACTAAGCACATCAACTGTATTGTCCATACCTACAAATTGCAATGGTTTGTCCATTACTTCAGAAACTCTTTTGTCCTTCACTGCTGGATCTTCAATAAGCAAATCCAGAATTTTAGAATCAATTATACTTCCTACAAAAGTATCACCCTCCACAACTGGCGCCTGATCTACACCAATTTTATGTAATATTCTAACGGCCTCAGTAATCGTTGCAGTGGATGGAATGGTTACCAAATCTCCAGTTCCATTTTTGCTAGTGATTATATCCTTTGCTGTACTGAAATTCTTCTTTTCGATGAAGCCATGATTTTTCATCCATGAATCATTGTAGATTTTGCCTAAATAGCGCGTGCCATGATCTGGCAAAATAATCACCATCACATCGTCTTCTTTTAGGTTTTCCCTGGCGTATTCTAATGCGCCAAATACTGCTGAACCACAAGACCATCCGCAAAATAATCCTTCCTCCTTCGCAAGTCTGCGAGTCATAACGGCTCCGTCCTTATCAGTCACTTTCACAAAGTGATCGATTACCGAAAAGTCAACATTCTTTGGTAAAATATCTTCACCAATTCCTTCGGTCATATAAGGATAAACTTCATTCTCATCAAAAATTCCCGTTTCCTTATACTTCTTAAATACAGAACCGTAAGTATCGATGCCTACACTCACGACGTCTTTATTCTGCTCTTTCAAGAATTTAGCTACACCACACATAGATCCACCCGTGCCTACGCCAGCTGCATAATGGGTGATTTTACCTTCGGTTTGTTCCCATATCTCAGGTCCAGTAGTTTCATAATGCGCCAAAGCATTCGACAGGTTATCGTATTGATTTGGGTAAAATGAGTTTGGAATATCTTGATTTAGTTTTTTAGCAACGGAGTAATAGCTACGCGGATCGTCTGGCGTCACATTGGTAGGGCAAACAATGACCTCTGCTCCTACTGCCTTTAGAATATCAATCTTCTCTTGACTTTGCTTATCAGACATTGTGAAAATGCACTTGTAGCCTTTTGCAATAGCTGCCAAAGCCAAGCCCATACCAGTATTGCCCGAAGTGCCTTCTATAATCGTTCCACCTGGCTTCAAAATACCCGCTTTTTCGGCGTCTTCCACCATCTTCAATGCCATCCGATCTTTCATGCTATTTCCAGGATTGAAATATTCTACTTTTACAAGAATAGTCCCAGGAATGCCCTGATTGATTTTGTTGAGCTTAATCATAGGAGTGTTTCCTATGGTTTCGATGATGGAATTGTAATACATGCTATGTTGATTTATTTTTTGCAAAAATACGAAATATTAAGGCCTTTTCGGCATATTTTGGAATTAAGCTATCATGAAGAAATAGCTCAGTTTGGCATTTGACTAGCTAAAAGATAGAGGACTGCCATACGGATTGCCACGCCATTTTCTACTTGATTCAATATAAGTGATTGATCAGAATCTGCCACATCAGTAGTAATTTCTACACCTCTGTTGATGGGGCCAGGGTGCATAATAGTGATTTCCTTATTGATAGAATCAAGCAATCTGCGATTAATTCCATAATAAAGAGTGTATTCTCTCAAGCTTGGAAAATACTTTATTTGCTGACGCTCCAACTGAATACGTAGCACATTGGCCACATCGCACCATTGAAGCGCATTGCGTACATTATGTTCTACAAGTACTCCCGTTTCTGCAATAAAACGCGGGAGGAGTGTTGGTGGTCCGCATACCATTACCTCCGCACCTAACTTCTGCAAAGCATATATATTCGACAGGGCAACTCTAGAATGAAGTATATCACCGATTATTGCAACTTTCAGTCCCTTCAGATCACCGAATTTTTCTCGAATAGAAAATGCGTCCAACAAAGCCTGGGTAGGATGTTCGTGAGTTCCATCACCAGCATTTACAATTTGAGTATTTTTTCCCAATTTAGTTTTGGCCAGCTCTCTAGCCAAAAAGTGTGGAGCACCTGGACTTGAATGGCGCATCACCACCATATCCACTTTCATAGCCAAAATATTATTGACTGTATCGAGCAAGGTTTCGCCCTTTTTCACTGAGCTGTTGGATGAAGAAAAATTTACCACATCTGCAGAAAGCCTCTTTTCTGCCAGTTCAAAGGAAAGTTTGGTTCGTGTGGAATTTTCAAAAAAGATATTAGCAATAGTAATATCTCGTAAGGAAGGCACTTTTTTGATCGGTCTGTTGATCACCTCCTTGAAATTGTCAGCCGTTTTAAAAATAATGTCGAGATCATCTCGGGTGAGGTCTCTGATTCCTAAAAGATGCCTGACACTCAGTTTTTGCATTAGTCTAATTCTTTACTTATTAGCCAAATTTGATCTTTTTCATCCTGTTTATCCGACCAGTCTGCTAGTACTTTCTCCGTTGGAAGTGTATTTACAGCTCTCCCTACATAATCCGCCTCTATCGGCAATTCACGGGAATATTTTCGATCTATTAAAATCAATAATTCTACTTTATTGGGTCTTCCAAATGCGATCATTGCATCCATTGCCGCTCTCACTGATCTGCCAGTAAATAACACATCATCTACCAAGATTACATTCTTATTTTCAACTAGAAAAGGCACATTGGTAGTATTCGCTTGGATGGGCAAATCTCTTCTTCTAAAATCGTCACGGTGGAAGGTGGAATCTAAATAACCTAAGCTCACTTCTTTACCCAATTGCTTGGAGAGTTGCTTCACTATTCTGTCGGCAAAAAACACGCCTCTTGGTTGCAAGCCTAAAATGACAGAATTATCAAAAGAACCATGATTTTCAATAAGTTGCTGGCAAAGTCTCTTAAGGATAAGATCCAGCTGCTGATGGTCGATGATTAGGCGCTTCTGCATTGCTAAGGGCAAAGATAAAATAATTTGACAGTGGATTGCATAAGTATCTACAGATATCAGAAAAAAACATAGTCCAGCACGCAGTAGGTGCGGGAGGTGCTTAAGCAAAGTGCTTTTATCAGCGGTAAATTACTTTATTGATGTAAAACACTTTTCGATCTGATTTCACCTCTACTTCTTCCTTATTTCTAATTCGCTGTACACCAAAAGCAAAAAAATACTCATCGTACCAATGCCTCAAACCTTCAATTTCATATGTGAATGAGCGAATTTTATCATCCTCATACTCCAATGCCACTTCTTTATAAGTTTTGGGCTCAATTATGTCATTTCTATTCACTACTTGGTACACAATTTCATTTTCACGCATATACATCATTATAGTTCGATAGGGCTCTGGATAAATATGGACCAAGTCTTCTAATATTTGAGATTCTTTGTCCATGATTTCCATCATATTATCCCAGATTAATCTTCCGCTTTTATCAAATGCAATGATCGAAGCAAACTGATACCTAAATGCATTTACTTGCTGTTGTTGAAAGGGCATGAAGTCAGTTCCAAAGCTGTTTGGGAAATATTGATACCTTCTCGCTACATTTGGATTGCGATCGGTAAAAAGCGGCTGATAACCTGTAGCTACTACAATATGGCCATTTTGCGTCGGAATCAAACTGCTTAGCATCATTCGCTGGTTGAATAAAGCGGTATTTCCATTTTCTTTGCTCCTATACTTTCGCATCATCCTATCTTGCTTATTTGGAGGCATATAAGCAAAGAAATTATTCAAATCGCCATAAGTATGGTAGTTGATACTTTGAGTACCATCTGAATTGATATTTGCAATAAAAAAGCCCTGACTTGCGTAATTTTTCTTATTTGAATAAATTCCAAATACATGCTGACCCTGCCCGTCCAAATTAGTGGCTTTACCAGCAATTAGCGTTTTTTCTGGGTCAGTTCGAATTCTTGTATCTTTAATCAATTCACCCTCTTCATTGAAATTTTTCACCGCTATGGTAAAGTTCTTATTTTCCTCCCGCTCCGACACCAACACGGTAAATATATTATTTACATCATCTATTTTAATATCTACCAAGTCTGCATATTCATTGAATACATTAGGTAGTACTACCGCCAATTTGGTAATCAGTGAAATGATTGCGACTACAGGTCGATTGTTATAATACCCACCTAGTATCACCTTATCATGTAAGGTTTCGAAATGAGTAATTTCCATTTCTACCACATTACTTAAATCAAAAGATTCGACCTCCCCAGTAGCCACTGTAATTCGCTTCAATCTCAGATTTGCATTTCTATTCTCATTTCTGTTGTAAACCAAGTAAGCATAGCGACCTCGATAATCAAACCCAAACAAACGGAAATTTATATCTTCGATAAATGAATTCTTCCAAACTTCTTTCAAATCAGTGTCCAAGCGAATAATTTCCCATTCTCGCTCTCTCAAAGAGGTGGTTTTATTTATCATTTGTCTGATTAATAAAACTCCTGACTTCTTAAGAGAAATAATATTATATAAGGATTCGTCCCAAGCAATTTCAATTTCGGCTCTGACTGGTTGCTCAATTTGGGCACTAAGCTTACCATGCACTCCAAAAAAGAGCAGAATTAAGATGATTGCACTATAGTGAAATTTTAGCTTCAAGCTTGTTGGGCCATTTCAAGAATTATATCAAACTCTTCAGATTTCAGCGGCATTACGGAAAGTCGCGATTGCTTTACCAATGCAATATTTAGCAATCTTTCATCGCTTTTTACTTGTTTTAAACTTACGCTATTTGGTAGTTTTTCTACCACTTCCAAATCTACCGAAACCCATCTACTATCATCGGTAGTTGGGTCTTGATAGCTCTCTTTCACAACTTTAGAAATACCCATTACACAGCGGTCATCGCCGCTATGGTAAAATAGCACCAAATCTCCCTCCCGCATATCAGTGAGGTTGTTTCTAGCTTGATAATTTCTTACTCCGTCCCAAACATCTGTTTGCATTTTCTCAAAATCATCCCAAGAATATTTATGCGGCTCAGACTTCACTAACCAATAGTTCATTTTTATTTATTTTTAGGTTTTAGATCAATTTCAAATCATTTAGCATACAAAAAGGTTTATTGCTTTAAAGCTTTTCTGCAATTTGCTGCAAAATATCGTTCGATCTGAAATTTAGGTTCTTTTTATTCTTGTAGCCAATAAAACAAAATTAGCTTGCAAAAAAAATCTGAATTGAGATTTTCAATTTGTAAATACTATTCTCTTGGAAAATAAAGACATCGTTAAAATCATAAAGAAAACAGCTGAGCTGATGGAGCTCCACGAGGAAAATGCCTTCAAAGTCAGGAGTTTTCAAAATGCTATTTTCAAATTAGAACGCTTAGAACAATCTCTATCCGATTCGTCATCTGCGGAATTAGAAAAAATAGATGGCATAGGCAAATCATTGGCATTGGTAATCGCTCAGATTATCGAAAGTGGTAGTCATCCAGCTTTAGATAATTTGCTTGAACAAACGCCACAAGGTGTTTTAGATATGCTCAGCATCAAGGGAGTTGGTCCAAAGAAAATACGCTTACTTTGGAAGGAATTGGAACTAGATAATTTGGACGATTTACTCCAAGCCTGTGAGGATAATAAAGTAGCCCAAGTAAAAGGCTTCGGGGAAAAAACCCAGGAAAATATTAAAGAGGCAATTCTATTCAAAGCCTCAGTAAGTGGCCAATTACATTATGCTGAAGCAGAAGAATTGGTAGCTGAAATAGATGAATTATTGAAAGCTGCAGGCGTGAAAAAATGGAGCAGCACAGGCGATTTCCAAATGAAGCGGGAGGTAATTACTCAACTCAATTGGCTTATTGCTGATACTGATGCAAGCACAATTGAGCAAAAAATAGCAAATGAAGAACTCATCGAATGGGATGAGCTAAATAGCGGACCATGTACATTACGTGGAAAATTTCGCTCTAAGCCTATTCCTGTTGAATTCCGATTTTGTGATCAAACAGAATTTGGCAGCTTGCTACTTACCAAATCAGCCTCTTCGCAACACTTAGGTTTGCTTACAGATGACAATAAAACCCTTCAAGAAATAGCTATAAAAGAACCATTCACTACGGAGGAAGAAATTTACGAAAAAGCAAATTGGCCATATATCGCACCAGAAATGCGGGAAGGATTAGCTGAAGCTGAATATATTAAAAGTGGCCATACGCCTAAGTTACTAGAAGTAAGCGACCTAAAAGGAATCCTGCATAATCATAGTACATACAGCGATGGTAAGCATACCCTAAGAGAAATGGCAAGCTATTGCAAAGAACTTGGCTACGAATATTTGGGCATCAGCGACCATAGCAAATCTGCATTCTACGCTCAAGGCCTTGAGGAAGAAGCAATCATCAAACAGCACAAAGAAATAGACGAATTGAATGCGGAATTAAAGCCCTTTAAAGTTTTCAAAGGTATAGAATCTGACATCTTAAACGATGGCGCATTAGATTACCCAACAAATGTGCTCGCAAGTTTCGATTTTATAGTGGCCTCTATTCATAGCAACTTAAATATGGACTCGAAAAAAGCCACAGAGCGATTGATTAGAGCCATTGCAAACCCATACACCACTATGCTTGGCCACCCAACTGGCCGATTGCTATTGCGGCGGGAAGGCTACCCAATAGACCACAAAGCCGTAATTGATGCTTGTGCACATTACGGAGTAATCATCGAAATCAACGCCAACCCATGGCGACTTGATTTGGATTGGCGCTGGGTGCATTATGCATTGGAAAAAAACGTGATGCTGAGCATTAATCCCGATGCCCACGAAAAAGCTGGATATGAGCACATAAAATATGGCGTTTTCGTTGGTCGGAAAGGTGGTCTTACAAAAGACATGACTTTCAATGCGAAATCTTTGGCTGAGGTTGAAAAGCACTTTGTAGACAGATTAAAAAAAGCGAGCAAATAGAATATGAAAATCCTGATCCTTCGCTTTTCGTCCATTGGAGATATAGTGCTTACCACTCCGGTGATTCGCACGCTCAAAACACAGCTAGACAATGCCGAAATTCACTTTGCTACTAAGAAAATCTACCTCAGTATTTTAGAAGCTAATCCCTATTTATCTAAAATCCACCTGCTTGAAAATAGCACGAGTGATTTAATAAAAGAGCTGAAAAATGAAAAATTCGACTTCATTGTAGATCTGCACAATAACCTAAGAACTAGACAGATTAAGTTAGCCTTGGGAGTAAAATCGAAGAGCTTTCAAAAACTAAATGTAGAAAAGTGGCTTAAGGTGCAATTGAAAATCGATCGTTTGCCAAATGTCCATATCGTAGATCGATACATGGAAACAGTAAAAGAGCTCGGTGTGAAAATGGATACATTGGGTCTGGATTATTTTATTCCTCATAAAGATGAGGTTGAAAATAATTGGCTTCCCGCGGAATTTCAAAGGGAATATGTAGTCTATGCAATCGGTGGACAACATGCCACAAAAAGACTTCCTTTGGGCAGAATGATCGAGCTCTGTGATAAGATAAACAAACCCATAATATTGATTGGAGGCAAAGAAGATAAAGAAACTGCGCAGTCAATTGTCGATTTTTTTGAAAGGCGGGAGGAAAATAAGGACTATGAGCCCAAACTCACCGAAATGAACAAAAAGGCAATCATTTTTGACACTTGCGGCAAACTATCTATTAATCAATCAGCTAGCATTATCAAAAATGCTAATTATGTATTCAGCCACGACACTGGAATGATGCATATTGCAGCTGCATTTCAAAAACAGCTTTTTACTATATGGGGCAACACAATTCCTTCGTTTGGAATGTATCCTTATCGAACTAAATTCGTTATACTGGAGAAGCAAGGACTAGGATGTAGACCTTGCTCCAAAATTGGATTTGACAAATGCCCAAAAGGTCACTTTGACTGTATGAACAAAATAGTGTTTGATTTTTGGCTTCCTTAGAAATTTTTTAAAATCTTTAGCCATTCCAACCTTTTGGATCCAAAGTTGTCTTGTTTTTAGTGAATCAGTTTAAAATATTAATAGAATTCCTGCACCCCCGTCTTTTTCATGGTTAAGGTTTGTTGGATGAATGATCTCCTCGGTAAGTAGAGGTACTAAAGGAGTTCAGTTGGGGTGCAGGTTTATTTTTAACAGGGTCAATAGCATTGAAATTCAATAAATATTTAGGGAAAACCCTTTTTTGCTTTTTAACTGTATTCTCCCTTTCGGTGGCATGCAATGACATTTCCGATGAAACCCCATTAGGTATTGTATTGGTTAGCGACTTTTCTGAAGGCCCTCAAGGTTGGTCACCTTTTTTCACCAATATTCCAAGCAATTCTGTAGAGGAATATCAACTTCGTATAAATATCACTCCACTACCACAAACCACTGGTCAATCACGCAATGGATTGTATGTGTTAGGTAGTAACAAAGGATCGGAGCTTCATTTTTTCTTAAAGAAAGAAGTAACAGGACTTACTCCAAACAAGCTTTTTAGACTCAGATTCAGAATTGATGCAGCTACTAATGTTTCTGCAACAAGAAGCAACTTTGTAAGCAAATCTGTAGTCAATGAAAGTGGATTAAGTATGCTTGCGGGAGGTTTGAGTTTCGAACCAAACATCACTGGTACTTCTCCACTTACTGGCTTATTAGAAGCCAATTTTAATAATCAATTCCCTCGCATTGTTGGCAATAGCAATTCTGATATTATCAATCTAGGCCCATTAAAGCATCAGAACGACAACAATGACTTCCAATTAGTACAATTTGAAAACATCAATTTTCCATTCTTAGCCCGCACCAATAATGCTGGCACTCTATGGTTGCTTATCGGATTCCATACAGACAAGCCCGAAGACTTCGAAGTTTACTTCCGATCTGTTAGAGTACTTTTTACGGAGTTGTAATGTGTCAATTGATCCATTGCCCATGGTTTCTACCATGAGAAAGTGGAATACCAACTGTTCGACATTTGAAATGTCGTACTCAAGAT
>CAZRBW010000074.1:0-2488 GCA_964598395.1 uncultured Roseivirgaceae bacterium | reverse complement strand
AAGTTTACTTCCGCTCTGTTAGAGTACTTTTTACGGAGTTGTAGTGGATTAATTAGTCCATGACTACCAACTGTTCGACATTTGCAATGTCGTACTCAAGATAAATCGGATTTGTAATCCTCAATAAGTGTAATTGCAAATTATCCAAGGTCAGCGCATTTGTCTGAACTATCCCTCCTCATGGCAGGGATTAGAGATGTTTTTTTTGATGGACTATGATTTCAAGCTCCAGAGGAGCGAAATATCTATAGCCCATGGTTTCCAACCATGGGATTGTGGGATAGCACAAATCATCCTCCCGCCTCAACCATCTAAAAATAGAATTAGACCTAAATCAACTGCTCTCCAACTCCAACGACAACTCTTCAATATTCACTGCTTTTTGAATCATCTGTCTTCACTGCGTTTGTCTGAACTATCCCGCCTCTGGACGGGCAGGGATTTTTGTGATTAAATGAATACTATGATTCCAGCTCAACAACTGTTCGACATTTGAAATGTCGTACTCAAGATAAAGAGGATTTGCAATCCGACTTTCGATAATGAGCCAAAACCCACATCCTTCGCAATGGTCACCGCTCAATCTGTGGGGTTAAAAGCTACATTGCTTCTCTTACCTTAGGCATGTTGACATCATAAATTGTTAGAAGATTTTCTAAATTTATCTTTTACAATGCATCCATTTAAAATTTTCAAGAAAGTTCGTATATATCCACTATTGGAGGCTAAAGCGCAATAAAAATTTAACTATTATGGAATTATGTAAAACGAAAGTAAGAGGAATAGCAAGGATTACCATATCATTTGGATACCATGCAGATACAGCGTTGAAGGTTAAAAAATTAGAAGATGCTAAATGGAGTCAAAGTCAAAAATTATGGCATGTAGCTCCTTCCGATAAAAACTTAGAATTAATTGAACAAATGTTTCCTTCTGCGAAATGGCGGGAGGATAGTAATACTACAAAGCAGCTAACCACTCAAAAAGTTGGATCAATCAAAGCCGAAGTATTTACAAAGAAGATTTTGCTAAAGATGCCTAAGAATGAGGCAGATATCACATTCATAAAAGGAATAATGTATTCAAGATGGCTCACAAAGGATTTTATGTGGCAAATCCCAAATTATCCTGGCAATTTGGATAAACTAAAGCAATACTTTGGTAAAAGATTAGCCTTAACCTTTCATAAGGAACATGAAGGTCCTAAAAATGACCAAAATCTTAGGCAGGCTAAGGATGGCACAGTATTACTAATATTAACTGCTAGCTCCCAAGTCAGAATCATATTTCAGTTTATTCCTGAGCTTATTCACTTTATCAAAACCCTACCTTATGCAAAATGGGATTCGAAAAACAAATGGTGGCAGATTCCCTATTCAGAAAAATATTATAAAGAGCTTAAGAAAGAGATTAATAAGCTAGCATTAGATATAAAGGAAGAAAAACAAAACCCTTCACAAGGCAAACCACGGATTAGTCCTTTGGATATTCCAAACTATCGTAAATGCCCAGAGCAATACATTGCTAAGATGGAAGAATTGAGATATAGTGCAAGTACGATAAAGGTCTATACATCACAATTTGAGGAATTTATAAATTATTTTCATCATGAGAATATAGATGAACTCAATGAGAAACATGTAATGGAGTTTTCCAGGTATTTAGTAACTGAGCGGGAGGTATCTGCATCTTATCAGAATTTAGCCATCAATGCAATAAAATTCTATTTCGAGCGGGTATTAGGTGGAAAGAGAAGATTTTATCGAATAGAAAGACCGGAGAAAGAAAAGAAACTACCCACAGTTTGTAGCACTGAAGAAATACAAGCTATTCTAGAAAATACTATCAATCTAAAGCATAAGGCCATTTTAATGACGATCTATTCAGCAGGGTTAAGAATAAGTGAATTGATCCAACTGAAATTATCAGACATTGATAGTAAAAGAATGCAAATACGAGTAGAAAACTCAAAAGGCAATAGAGATAGATATACCTTACTCTCTACAAAAACCTTAGAAATACTAAGGGAATATTTCAAAGAATATAAGCCTAAATATTTTGTTTTTGAAGGGCAAAGAAGCACTAGTAAACAGCCAAAACCCTATTCAGATAGAAGTATTCAGAAAATTTTAAAAATAGCAGTAAGCAAAGCCAAGATCAAAAAACATATTACGATCCATACATTGCGTCATAGTTTTGCTACCCATCTACTTGAGAACGGTACAGATCTGCGCTATATCCAAACATTACTTGGGCATGCTAGCTCTAAAACAACCGAGATTTATACCCACATGACTACTAAAGGATTCGATCAAATTAGAAGTCCTTTAGATAAATTGGATATCTAATTTGAATAACGTATGTTTATAAGCAAACGATGAAAATTAATAAAAATAACACCTCAGACAAATGGAAAATATACGAACCAAGTTCGTATATACCCTAAAATTAGAGGTATATACGAAGTAGTTTCGTATATAACCACGTT
>CAZRBW010000073.1:1568-11758 GCA_964598395.1 uncultured Roseivirgaceae bacterium | reverse complement strand
ACCTTCCATCATAATTCCCACCGCTTTTTGGAAATAATATAGGAGATTAACAATTATAAACTTTCTAGGTTTTTAGCAATTTCAATCTCAGAATGGTTTTTAGTCGTATGTATCTAAACCTATGTCAATCGCATCATAAAAAGTGCTATAAAACCTTAAGCAAATGATACGCCTCTGCTTCACAATCCTGCTATCAATATTTTTTTCGCAAGCTTCTGCACAGTATGTCATAAAATTTGAAAATCAAGTAGATAAACAATCCTTGCATGATTATGCCGAAATCACTGATGTAGGTTTGGAGGAATTAACCCTCGAAGAATTTTTAGCTCGAAAAAATGAGTTTCAGTTTAGCAAACTTGCTGGAGCCAATACTAATGTAGGTTTCACCAAGAATTTCTATTGGCTAGACTTTGCTTTAAAAAATGAATCTGATCAAAAACAATCTTATTTATTAGAAACAGCAAGGCCAATCACGGATTTGGTCGATTTATACATTGTAGATGGAAATGGTAAAATTTCGATGCAAAAAAGTGGCGACAATATGCCATTTGACGATAGAAGTGTCGAACACCGCAAAAGTATATTCGAAATTGAAATTGAGCCAGGAGAAACGCTCCAAGCCTATTTGCATTTGGGCAGCGATGGCGAAGTTATCAACCTCCCGCTGATTTTATATTCAAATCTGGAGTTTCTCAAAACCACCTATTTAGACCAATTGGTTTTTGGCTTTTTTTACGGAATTCTTGCTTTAGCTGCAATTACATACCTCTTCTTCTTTTTTGCATTACGCGACAAAAGCTTCCTATACTATAGTTTATATGTAATCTCAATTGGCCTCATGCAATTCGCATTAGATGGCTATTTCTATCAGTATATTACACCGGGTGGTGGTTGGCTTTCATTACGGGCAGTGATTTTATTTGCTGGCATTTCCACCTTCTTGCTTGGGCGATATTCGCAGCTTTTTCTGAACATAAAGCAGCATAGTACATTTTTTCAAAAAACATACTATGGCTTTTTCGTATTTGTAGGCTTAGCCATTTTTGGTACTATATTTTTTCCTGCTTTTCTCGAGTTTTCCTATCCTGTAGCCAATGCCCTTGGATTAATTCTCTTAGGAATAATAATCGGCGCCATTGTGAATTTACGCCTCAAAAAAGTAAAAGTCGATGGCTTCTTTATCACAGGTATTGCCTTTTTAGTATTGGGTTTCGTCATTTTTATACTCAATAATTTCAGTGTAATCGAAAATTCCTTTTGGACAGAAAATAGTCCCAAGTTCGGAACTGGACTCGAGATAATATTCTTATCCCTTTCTATGGGCAATAGAATTCGCCAGCTGAGAAGTGAAAAGGAAAAAATGCAAACCCTCGCACTACAAAAAGCAGAGGAAATGAATGAGCATAAGTCCTATTTCCTTTCTAATATGAGTCATGAATTACGCACACCATTGAATGCAATTATGAGCATGGCTGCCGAACTTTCAAGAGGTGCAATGGACAATGAAACTAGAAAAAATGCTGAAGTAATAAAATATGCATCTATCGGTCTGCTTAGTTCAGTAAATGATATTCTTGACTTTTCGCAGATAGAAAAAGGCCAGCTAAACTTGGACATTATTCAATTTGAGCCCAGAAAGATGCTGAATGTAATTGAGAAAAATGCTCAGCAACAAACACAAGAAAAAGGCTTAAAATTAATTTTCACTATTGATGAAGAATTACCAAATGAATTGCTTGGGGATCCTCTTCGACTTGCGCAAATCATCAATAATGTATTGAATAATGCCATCAAGTTTACCCTCGAAGGATTTGTGCATTTCGACTTGCAAGTACAGAAAAATGCGGGAGGAACAAAGGCCTCAGTAGAAATTAACATTAGCGACTCAGGCGTGGGTATTCCAGAATCAAAAATCGAAACCATATTCAATTTATTCACACAAGAGCGAATTGATGACAAGCGTAAATTCGGTGGCGTTGGACTTGGTTTAAGCATAGTGAAATCGCTGGTAGATTTACACAAAGGCCAAATTGAAATCACAAGTAAACAGCATGTAGGCACTCAATGTAAAATACTTCTCGACTATGAGATACCATTGGTTAAAACGGAAACAACCACTTACTTAAAGAAGGATTTTAAAGAATCAGGAAACATCTCTATTTTGGTGGTTGAGGACAATCCTATCAATCAAATGGTCATTAAAATTATTGCCAAGAATTGGGACGATTGTGAAGTTCAATTCGCTAATAATGGGGAAGAAGGTCTTAAGATTTTAGCTAAAGATGATTTTGATATAGTGCTTATGGATTTGCAAATGCCCGTAATGGATGGTTACGAAACTACCCTCTCTATTCGTAATGGGAGCTGTGGTGTACATAAAATTAACATTCCTATTATAGCTATCACTGCGGATGTAATGGAAACTACCAGACAAAGGGTTTTCACTATTGGCATGGATGATTATATGAGTAAACCTGTAGATGCCGAACTTCTTAGAAGTAAAATCTTGAAATTACTTATTGAGCGAAAACAGCTTTCTGCAAGCTAATAATTTCCAAAAACTAACTAATGAGATGGATGTAAAGCATACAAAAAATGGAGAAAAAGGCTCAGTTGATCTTTATGATAATGAGCATAAAATTGGTAAAATGACTTATGTATGGGCTGGTAATGATAAATTCATTATTGACCATACTGAAGTAAATCCAAGTTATTCAGGTCAAGGACTAGGCAAAATCTTATTGGATTACGCAGTAAGATTTGCTCGAGAATCAGAAGTAAAAATACTCCCGCTTTGCCCCTATGCTAAAAAGCAACTCAACAAATCGGATGAATATTCAGATGTACTTATTTAATCCATCTAATATATAATTACGCTATTCTTGGGAAAACCAATTGCAATTTGTCTCCTTTTTCCGTTTCTCAATTTTCTACTTTATATTGACTGAATAAGCAATTGAGGAAAATTGAAAAACTGGATAAAATTCACACTTTTACTAGCAAGCAGTCTTACGGTAATGTCGAGTGCAACTATTGCTGCATCCTTACCAAAAATGGCTGCCGTTTTTTCCAATGTTCCCAATTCAGACTTTCTAGCTAAGCTCATTCTCACCCTCCCTGCCCTATTCATTGCAGTGTTTTCACCTATATTCGGCAGGTTGGCAGATAAAATTGGCCGACTCTCCATCCTCAATATTTCATTGGTGTTTTATGCATTTGGAGGAATTTCAGGTTTTTTCCTCGACAATATTTACTTGATTTTGGTAGGACGTGCTGTATTGGGCATTGCTGTTGCGGGTATTGTCACTATGGCAATTACCCTTTCTGGTGATTATTTCAAAGGCAAAGAGCGCGATCAGTTTATGGGATTGCAAGCCGCATTTATGGCAATGGGTGGAGTGATATTCGTAAGTGGCGGAGGTTTTTTGGCCGATATCAGCTGGCGTTTTCCATTTTTGATTTATGCTTTTTCTCTAGTCGTGCTCATCATGAGCGTAATCCTATTAAAAAAGCCGATCGCAGATGCAGCAGATGCTGTGGATATGGATGAAAGTAAAATTCCCAAAGAAATTTGGAATATCTTTTTGTTGGCATTTTTAGCGATGGTCATTTTTTATATGGTACCAACTCAAATTCCTTTTGTAATCAGATCCATTGGTATTCAAGAAGCCAGATTTGTAGGAATTGCCATTGCAGTTACTACACTTTCAGCTTCAGTATTGGGCATTTCCTACGGTAAAATCAAGCAGATATTATCCGTCAAATCCATTTTTTACATAGTGTTTACATTAATGGCTTTGGGATTTTTCATTATTCCTTTTACGGATAGCTTTTCACAAGTAATAGGCTCAATGATCCTTGTAGGCATGGGAATGGGTCTATTGATGCCAAATCTGAACACCTGGCTATTGTCAGTAACGCCCGAATCCACTCGTGGTGCGGCAGTAGGATTGATGAGCTCAAGTGTATTTATTGGGCAATTCTTCTCACCAGTGTTCACCGAGCCACTCAGTGACTATGGCATTGCCAATATTTTTGGCGTTGCGGGAGGCTTTTCGCTAATCATAATTGTGCCATTGGTTTGGTACATATTTCAAAGCAAAGCTTTATCTCCCGAAACTGAATCCGCCAAATAAAATCTATTTTTCAATCACTTTGATCATAGTACCAGCTTGGATACTTTGAGATAATTGCATACCATTCAATATAGCCATCTCCTCAAATCTATCACTTGGCACACCAAAGGAACTCAATGCAGATTGCAAAGTTGTCGTTTGATTGAGGGTTTTAATCCTTACAAGCTCAGGCTTACGATTTAATTTTTCAGCATCCTTCAACTCCTTGAAATTTTGCATAGTAGAAAGAAATGCTGGACGATACTTGGTGAAGTTGGCCAAAGTAGACACACCCATAATATTATAAATATTTCCACCATAGCTTATTACGTAAGCTTGAGCTCTAATAGTACCTTCCTCCTGCTTTTGATCTGCAACCATGGCCACTGCTGGCAATCCATTTACAGTTACTTTAGTAGATTCTACTAGCTCCAATCCATATTGCTCTATAATTTTAGTAGCTGCATCATCAATGGACGTACCTTGAGCCAAAGAAAAGGACATTACGGCATCTCCACTCGCAGGCGCCATTTGCACTTGCTGAGGCGTGTTTTGATGACTCCAACTAGTTGGAATTGGAAATTCAAATTTCAGTTCAGGATGATAAAAAACACCACCTTCTACGAAACCTTGTTTTGGATCTTCACCGTAGATGAGGCCATCAATCTTCTGCAAATAACTATTTCTATTAATCTGTGCATCTGTAAGGCTCAATTTCGCTTTCCATTCCTCAGCCAACTTTGCCACTGTAGTATTTCTCTCGGCAGGTGAAGGGTGAGTAGATAAGAAATCTGGAATATTACTAGCTCCTCCACTTTTGCGCTCTAGCGTATTGAAAAAGCCCGCCATTTCACTTGCATCATATCCAATGCGGGTGGAATACTCCACTCCCAACTCATCTGACTCTCGCTCAGCTTCACGTCCAAAGCTCATTAAAACCAGTTGCATTCCTTGTGAAAGCGGTTCAGCAAATTGAGCCAACTCAGGAACAAATACAACACCTGCTATTAGTCCAATCTGACCCAAAAGAGAATTTCTCTGTTGGATGACACTATGCCTTGCAGTAACGTGCCCAATCTCATGACCAAGTACTCCAGCGAATTCTGCTTCATTGTTGAAATGCGCCATAATACCACGCGTAAAGTACACATAGCCACCAGGCACTGCGAAGGCATTTAGCACTGGCGAATCAACAATCTTAAACTCATAATTCAAATCTGGTCTGTGTGAAACAGCCGCCATTTCTTGGCCTTTTTGATCTATAAATTGCTGTAATTGAGGATTTTCATAGAGCCCAAAGAAGGCCACAATTTCTGGGTCAGCTTGTTGTCCCATCGCAATTTCCTGCGCTTCCGACATTAGCACGAACTGTTTTTTGCCTGTTACTGGATTTACCGCACAGCTACTAATTGCCCAGACCAATAATGTTATTATTAGAACTGAGAATAAAATGTGTTTTTTCATAATATAGAAATCAAGATTGAGCAAATAATGGTAAAAATAATAGAATAAAAAAAATGAATAAAAAACCGATACGTCGAAAAAAAATCATTTGAATAATCCATGCAGATTCAATGTTAACTTAACTTGCAAGTCCTTTTAAAGATTAGCTTAATCTCGAAGGATTAGATTAAAACATTCGCCTCCATTACAATTATTAATTATGGCAAAGTCCAAAGCTCAAAGTAAGGTTAGTATCAGTCATGTTTTTAAGACAATTATCTGGCCACGAAAAAATTATCTACTTGGAGGCTTGTTTTTAATTATCATCAGCCGCTTGTCTGGCTTAGTATTGCCATACGCAAGTAAGCTCCTTATGGACGAGGTAATACCCAAAGGAGATCTCGAAATGCTAAAATGGCTAATTATTGCAGTGGTAATAGCCATTGTAATTCAATCAGTTACCTCTTTTGCTTTAACGCAAATTCTAAGTGTAGAAGCTCAAAACCTCATTGCCAAATTACGCGCAAAAGTACAACGACATATTATTCAGCTTCCTATAAGATTTTTTGATAATACTAAGACTGGAGAATTGGTTTCTCGCATTATGAGTGATGTGGAAGGTGTAAGAAACCTTGTGGGTACCGGCCTAGCACAAATGGTAGGTGGAATTATCACCGCTGTCATATGTTTGGTTCTACTGATTTTGATCAGCCCAATGATGACTTTATATGTTCTGGTGCCAGTTTTAATATTTGGCCTTATCTCCTTAAAAGCATTTGGCAAAATTCGACCAATTTTCAGAGAGCGCGGGGTTATCAATGCACAAGTAACTGGCCGACTTACTGAAACACTTGGTGGTGTTAGAGTAATCAAAGGTTTTAATGCAGAAGCACAAGAAATCAAAACCTTCGAAGATGGCGTGAATCGACTATTTCTCAATGTAAAGCAAAGCTTAACTACCACTAGTATGGTCACTAGCTCAGCTACTTTATTACTTGGTTTAGCTTCTGTCGGCATCATGGGTCTAGGTGGTTATATGATCATGAACGATGAACTTACATTTGGTGATTTCTTGGCCTTTACGCTCTACTTAGGCTTTATGATCGCGCCAATATTACAAATGAGCAATATTGGTAGTCAATTGACAGAAGCATTTGCTGGCTTGGATCGTACGGAAGAAATCATGAACCTCCCGCTAGAAGATGATGGCACTAAGCGTAATTTAAGAATCCCAAATATCAAAGGTGACATCGTATTCGATAATGTCGCATTTGCTTATGAAGAAGGGAAAGAAGTTGTAAAGGAAATCAATTTCGAAGCTCCTGCTGGTTCTGTGACTGCCTTGGTGGGCACTTCTGGATCCGGTAAAACAACTATTGCTGGCTTGGCAGCATCCTTTCTAAATCCTGATAGCGGAATTATCACTGTAGATGGTCATGATTTGCAGCAAATAAGCTTAGAAAGCTTTCGAAGTCAGTTGGGTGTAGTGCTCCAAGATGATTTTTTATTTGAAGGCACTATCAAAGAAAATATTTTATTCCCAAGACCTGACGCTACAGAGGCGCAATTGCAACAGGCAGTTCATGCAGCTCATGTTCAAGAATTTACAGATAGATTTGATGACGGTTTGGACACTTTGATTGGCGAGCGTGGAGTGAAACTATCTGGTGGCCAAAGGCAGCGAATTGCTATTGCAAGAGCGGTATTGGCCAACCCTAGAATATTGATTTTAGATGAAGCCACTTCCAATTTGGACACAGAAAGTGAGACGCTTATACAAGCAAGTTTGAAAGAGCTAATGAAAGGTCGAACCACTTTTGTAATTGCCCATAGGTTGAGTACCATCCGCCAAGCTGATCAGATATTGGTGATAGAGCATGGAAACATTGTAGAGCGTGGCAAACATGATGAATTAATAGCCAAGCAAGGAAGATATTATCAGCTCTACACCTATCAAGCTAGGATTTAATAGATTCATATTTTTGATTGGCCTCAATACTTAACATGACAAACGTTAATTATTTTAAACTCAGGGATTAAGCAGAGTAGACATTTATACTTGACTTTATAATAATATAGAAGTAGATAAACCTTTACCTTGCAAATATCTTAATACTAAGCAATCAATTGAGGTAAGGATTTCATCGGATGTCAGAAAAATTAATCAATCTAGAAGAGCTTTGGAACTTAAGAAAAACTTATCCTATCCTGGACGCTCGCAGCGAGGGTGAATTTGCTCAAAGTCATATTCTTGGAGCAATTAATTTACCCATTTTGAATAATGAGGAAAGGAAGGTTATAGGTACCATTTACAAAGAAGAAGGCAACGAAAATGCCGTATTAAAAGGGTTTGAATTAGTTGGACCTAGGTTTCACACAATTATAATTGAAGCAATTGCTTTAGCACCAAGCAAAAAAGTAATCCTCTACTGCTGGCGAGGTGGAATGCGTAGCCAAATCCTATCGTGGCTTTTGTCAATGAACGGGTTCGAAGTATTTAGGCTCAAAGGTGGCTACAAAGTTTATCGTAGTTACACTTTTCAATTGGTTCGCTCACCCTTTAAATTATTGATATTGGGTGGCAAAACCGGCACTGGGAAAACGGTATTATTGCAACACCTGTCTAAAATGGGTGAGCAAGTAATTGACTTGGAGAAAATTGCTAACCACAAAGGTTCAGCTTTTGGTGGAATTGGGCAAACTAATCAACCTAGTGTCGAGCAATTTGAAAATATATTGGCTGAAGAACTAGGTACCTTAAATCCACAAAAAACCATTTGGGTAGAGAACGAAAGTAGATCTATTGGTTTTAATGTAATTCCCACAGAGTTTTTTTATCAAATGCAAAATGCTCCACTTATTGAAATTGAAAAAAGTGATGAAAATCGCATTGCGCATATTGCAAAGGAATATGCCAACCTGCCTCCAGATAAATTGATTGAAGCTGTAAATAAACTCCGAAAAAGACTAGGGATTCAAAGAACAAAGGAAGCAATCGAAGCAATCCAAAAACAGCTAAATGCAGAGTGGATTAGTAATCTCTTGATTTACTATGATGCAACGTATGCCCATGGAATGAAAAGCCAAAGGAATCAACAATATATGCCTATAAATTTAGATGGAATTTCAGTAGAGGAAGCGTGCAAAATGCTAATGATTAAAGAGAAGGAAATTTATGGAAATGAATGATATTAAATTGACTCAGTATAGTGAAGGCTCAGGTTGTGGTTGCAAAATAGCACCTGCGATTCTGGAAGAAATCCTTACTGCAAGTAATACTTGGCAAAAGCCAGATGCAAATTTATTGATAGGCAATCACCAAAAGGATGATGCAGCAGTTTATCAGCTGAGTGACAGTTTGGCTATTATCAACACAGTAGATTTCTTCACTCCTATTGTGGATGATGCATTTGATTTTGGTAGAATAGCTGCTGCAAATGCCCTTTCAGATATATATGCGATGGGTGGTAAACCAATTTTTGCTAATGCAATTTTGAGCTGGCCGGTAGACAAACTACCTCCCGCTTTGGCAGCTCGGGTGCTGGAAGGTGCCAAACAAATCTGCCAAGAAGCTGGCATTACCATAGCAGGAGGACATAGTATTGCTGCAAAGGATCCCATATTTGGCTTATCAGTATGTGGCACGATTGATCCAAAAAATATCAAAAGCAACAGTTCGGCAAAAGCAGGAGATTTGATTTATCTTAGCAAAAAACTAGGAATTGGCGTATTAGCCACCGCATTGAAAAGAGGGAAAATTGAACCTCAGGATTTAAAAATGATGCTAGAAACTACCTGTAAGTTAAATTCTATTGGGATTCAATTGGGCGCACAAAACTATGTGAATGCTATGACTGACGTTACGGGTTTTGGTTTGTTGGGTCATTTGATAGAAATGTGTGAAGGCGCGAATATTTCTGCTCAAATAAATGCAGCAGATTTACCTGTGCTGGAAGGGATTCAGAAATATCTTGAGCAAATGATTTTCCCAGACAATACCTACAGAAACTGGAATGCCTATGGCCACAAAGCGGGAGGAAATGCGGGAATGCAACTAGTTCAACTTTGCGACCCTCAGACTAGCGGAGGATTGCTCATCTCAGTAAATGCTAAAGAAAAAGATGAGTTTGAAACATTGATGAAGCAGGCAAATAATGATGCTTTTCTTATCGGAAAATTTACCACTAAGGCTGAAAAGGTAGTGCTCGTAAACTAATTCATTGTACACTTAAAAATTAATTATTATGATCTGGTGGACACTTTTACTTGTAGGGATTACTTTTATGACTCTTTATTTAGCCGGTGCTTTTAAGGAGAAAAAGTGACTTTGAAAATATAGAGCTTCAATTTTATTTTAGGAAATTCCTATAATTGCCGATATATTTAGGAGGCTATTAGTTTGAAAAATAGCTAGTTGACCTAAACGAATTATCTCATGAAGTTTCCCTCCGCAATTACCATCCTGCTTGTGATCGCCGGATTGGTAGCGATATCCACTTGGCTAATTCCAGCTGGTAGTTTCGACAGTATTTCCTACAACTCCGATGAACAAAACTTTATTAGAAAAGGAATTAATTCCACTACAACTCTTCCTGCAACTCAAGAAACACTTGACGAATTAAACGTAAAAAT
>CAZRBW010000073.1:0-1468 GCA_964598395.1 uncultured Roseivirgaceae bacterium | reverse complement strand
TTAATTATTGTACCCGTTTTTATGGCTGCCGGCTACGATGCAATGGTAGGTTTCGCATGTGTTTTCTTGGGCTCTTGTGTTGGGATTATGTGCTCCACTATTAGTCCATTTATGACCATAATAGCCTCCGATGCAGCTGGAATAGTATGGACAACAGGTTTGTATGGACGACTTGCCATGTTCATTATTTGTGTGAGTATCACCATCATTTACATTCTTAGATACGCCAGTAAAGTGAAGAAAAACCCTTCATCCTCAATCGTATTTTCAGAAAAAAAAATGCTGGAAGAATACATGGGTATTAATGCGGAAAAAGAAATTGCACCACTAAATACGCAGCGTATCTTTATTTTACTCATTTTCATGAGCAGCTTTGTTTTAATGATTTTTGGCGTAAGCATTTTGGATTGGTGGTTTGTGGAAATCACCACGCTTTTTCTGTGTACGACCGTTCTCATTGGAATAATTGCTCGCATGAAGGAGACAAAATTTCTAGAGACCTTTATGAAAGGAGCTGGAGAATTACTTAGTGTGGCTTTTATTATTGGGATTGCTCGGGGAGTGTCAATATTGATGCAAGATGGAATGATTAACGATACCATTCTGTACTATTCAGCTTCTCTTACTGATGGCCTAGATAAAGGTGTTTTTGTAAATGTGATGTTCATCCTTTATAACGGATTGTCTTTTCTTATTCCATCTTCTACAGGAATGGCCGTACTCACTATTCCAGTTTTTGCACCTCTGGCAGATACTGCTGGATTTGGGCGGGAGGTAATTGTAAATACCTTCCAGTTTGGCAATGGACTATTCAATATTATAAATCCTACATCCTTGGTATTGCCTGGCTTAGCTGTGGTAAAAATTGGCTACAATCGCTTCTTAAAATTTGTTTGGCCTCTCGTGCTGATTTTATTTATGGTTACTGTCATTTTCCTTACCATACAAGTTTATAGCTGATTTATATTCTTTGACAATTCGGTTTGGACTGATTGTTTATAGGTATATTTACTGAGTAATTATTGAATCTTTCTTAATTTTCAAGCAGCAATTTCTTCAACCATGAAAAAATACGGAAAAATAATCGGCATAATACTTTTCATCTCTTTAGCTATATTCATTTACGTTCGATTCTTTTTCGTTTTTAGCGAAGGCGTGAAGGCTGGAGAATTAAATTACTATGAGAAAAAGGGAATAATCTTCAAAACCTACGAAGGCAGATTGGTGCAAGCTGGTTTCCAAAGCCCCACTGCTGGAGCATTGCAAAGCAATGAGTTCCGGTTTAGTACAATTGGAGGCGAGGTGGCCACTCAACTTGAGCGCGCAAGTGGTAAATTTATCGAAGTTAGATACAAGGAATATTTTGGTGCTTTGCCTTGGAGAGGAGCTTCGAATTACGTTGTTTTTGAGGTACTTTCAATTGAAGATGCTGACCAAAAAAGAACCATTCCAGTTCAATAAATCTAAT
>CAZRBW010000072.1:7798-13079 GCA_964598395.1 uncultured Roseivirgaceae bacterium | reverse complement strand
CTGGCGGACAAAGATCCGGTTTCAAAATCCCGCACTTGCAATAGCCAGGGCCGTTACCAGAAACCGCTAACAATGATAAAATTCTTTAGAAAAATACGCTACGACCTTATGGAAAAAAATAACGCTGGAAAGTATTTAAAATATGCTATTGGAGAAATTGTTTTAGTCGTTATTGGAATTTTGATTGCGCTGAGTTTAAATAATTGGAATGAATCAAGGAAAAATGAGATAATTAAACAGCAGTTGATTAAAGACTTAATTGTTGAATTACAATCATCAAGGGTTATAATAAATGATGCTATTGCCCTTGGTGATTCTCTAATTGCGGACGGTCAATTGTATTTAAAACACATTGGATCTAGAGAATTGACAATTCAAATAGATTCACTAAAAAAACTTGGAGATTTTATAACATATGGTATTCCTTATGATCTCAATTTACCAATTTATGAAGATTCAAAATCGTCAGGCAGGCTTAGTATGATTAATAATAAGAAAGTACTAATACTTTACGCTGAGATAATGTCTGCCGACATTGGTGGAACCATTCACCGTAAAATTAGTAATGATATGTATTATAATGGTTCTGACTGGGAACTAAGAAAAGTAATAGGATTAAGCGAAATTTTATCTATGCCTAATGAAATGATACCTGAAAGATTTAGATTAAGTGAAAAAGAATTTTTGGAAATCCTCGCACGTCCTTCTACGTTTGCCACGTTAAATAATTCTTTACAGATGAAAGTTGTAAGGATTAATTATATGACTAGAATAAGCAATGGAATGACAGAAGTTATTGGATTACTTGAAGAAGAAAAAAATAATATTAAGTTATAAAAAATAACGAAAGCACAACAATGTGCATAATTCATTGCAAGTGAAAGCCTACTTACGAAAGTCCTCACGGACTTTCTATCTGTGATTTGTTTGCTTACTTTAGTGCTTAAACACGCAACGAAATCAAACACCAAACCTTGGCAACAAGCTAACATTACCTGCAATTTATTTTAATAAGTAGAAATAAAATTAAACATTATAAAATCTTTAAATGAAAATAATTTCTAAACTATTACTTATACTCATTTTTTTTGTTTTGAGCACCTTATCCTCACGAGCTCAAGATTGTACTTGTGCAGAAGCATTTGAGAAGGCAGTTCAAGTGTATGAAAATGATTATGCGTTATTTAACATTAAGATTACTGAGGCTAATAGAGAATTTTATGTTGCCAATAAAGAAGTTTTTAGGGAAAAAGCTAGTCGTGTTTCTTCAATAGAAGATTGCCTTCCAGTACTTGAACAATGGCTCCAGTTCTTTAGAGATGGCCATACTTATATAAGATTCACAGGTAACAGCGCCCTTAAAGAAACTAGACGCAGCATCGTGATTGATAAAAACGCTTTCCTGAAAGAAATAAAGAAAAAGAAAGCCTACAAGGAAAATGATCTTTTAGGCATATGGAAATATGGCGACTACGAAGTGGGTATTATGCAAAAAAAAGAGTCTCCTGACAATGAATTTATTGGTGTCGTATTAAACAGTAAGAATAAACTTTGGAAGCAGGGAGACGTGAAATTTGAGCTTAGTCAAGTTTATGGAAATGATTATGAGGTGGTTTATTATAGGGATGACAATAGCAGACGAAAATTGAAAGGCAAACTTCAAAACCCTGAACATTTGGAATTTATCGATTTTAATAATTGGGTAAAGACTTGGCCGTCAAATACTAATATAGTTACAAAAACTGAGGAAGCATATCTTTTCAACGATTTCCATATACGAATTATAGATGGAAAAATACCCTACATTCGTTTCCCTAATTTCTATGAAAAAGAACCAGCATTTGTAGACAGTCTATTACAGGCACATCATCAGGAATTGGTTAATGCGGATTTTTTTATCGTTGATGTGCGGGATAACAACGGAGGAAACGATGCGGTTTACAAACCCATTTTTCCCTATATATTATCTGGACCTATTCAAACACCTAATTACGGCCTCTGGCTATCCGAAGGCAATATTGATATTTTCCTTGACGGCAGAAAGCCTGAAGACCTAGATGA
Organism: uncultured Roseivirgaceae bacterium; assembly: GCA_964598395.1. Taxonomy (GTDB): domain Bacteria; phylum Bacteroidota; class Bacteroidia; order Cytophagales; family Cyclobacteriaceae; genus CAXBDP01. The sequence continues at coordinate 11,018 of CAZRBW010000072.1, read as the reverse complement.
AGAGAGCAAAGCAGAATATGATTATCTCTCCTCTTTAACAGGAGAATTATTCTGGCCAAGTGGAGATGAATATGCTAGTACTTCAATACCAGATACACTTTTTGCTCCCCATCAAAAAGTAGCTGTTCTAATAAATGAAAAAACCATTAGCTCTGGAGAAACATTTGTCTACAGGACCAGGCAAAGCGAAAAGGTAATTCTCTACGGCCAAAACACGGCTGGAATAATAGATGGGTTTAATGTGCTAACAAGAAGTATAGACTGTTTCGACCTTTATTATCCCTCCTCTGTACGGGCAAAGGATGTCGCTGAAAACCCCATAGATCCTAATGGTATGGCGCCAGATGTATATGTTGATGAAAAAGTAGATGTGTTAAAATTTGCTATTGAACATATGACTCAATTACTTAAAAATGATACGAATCGATAATAGAACCGAGAAAGCCAGTTGCCAACATCGGTTATAGCAAATGAGGGCTAAAATGAAAGTAGTTACATAAATAAACTAATCGCTAATTGGACATGAAAGTGCCACAAAATACCGCACTAGCCATAGTCGAGACCCATTGGACACAACCAACAGAGATGAACTACAAAGAAATAGCTGAAAAAATTATTGGACTGAAGAATGCTGACTTGGAGTTTCGTGACAAAATTATTCAAAGCGGACAACTAAGTGAAGGATATAATAAGGAAATGGCGAATTTGCACAGCAGAAACGCAAAAATATTAGATGAAATAATTGACACAGTCGGCTATCCAATAGTTGACAAAGTAGGTAAGGAAGCAAACGAAGCTGCATGGTTAGTTATTCAACATTCTATCGGACAACCATACTTTATGAAAAAATCTGCTGAGCTATTGAAAGTAGCTGTTAACGAAAACAAAGCAGACCCAAAAAGTTTAGCATATTTGACCGACCGAATAGCCGTTTTTGAAGGAAAACCACAACTCTACGGAACTCAATTTGATTGGGATGAAAATGGAGAAATGAAACCTAATCAATTTGACGACATATCAAAGGTTAATCAAAAGAGAAGAGCTATTGGTCTTAACACACTTGAAGCACAAACCGAGATTATGAAAGTAAGGGTAAAAAATGAAAATCAACGACCACCAAAAGATTTTGAAGAAAGACAACGGGAATATGATAATTGGAGAAAATCTGTAGGATGGATAAAATAAAACCAGCCAATAACACTGTATAAACGTAATGAGGGCTAAAAAGCTAAATATGAGCTGATTGAATAATAACAAACATAAGGTTAATCCGAGAGTGAAGTGCTTCTAATCCCGCACTAAGCTTATACGAGACCATTAACCTAAATCAGGTAATACAAAATAAGAATTATTAAAGACAATAAAATGGCCAAAGGATTAAAGATAGTATTGACAATAGGACTCATTATTTTCTTCCAACAATTTGTAAAAGCTCAGGGAAATCAAAATCAACTGTTTTTGCAAAAAGTAGGTGTTTTGGATAGTATATATTCCAAAATACTTTATGAGTCAAGAAAGGTTTATATTTAACTGCCTGCCAGTTATACCTCTGAGAAAAATCAAAAATACCCTGTAGTTTTTATTTTAGACGGAGAAATGTTTCTCCCTACGGTAAATGATGTGCAAAATTATTATAGCGGTGGTTTTATGCCTGAAATGGTACTAGTCGGCATCTCTAATGATAAAAATAGAGTTAGAGACCTAACCACTTCATCTATAACTACTAAATATGGGATGCCTTTTAATGAAAAAAATGGGGAAGCTAATAATTTTAGAAAATTTATCGAGGAAGAACTTATTCCTTTTATAGAAAAAAAATATCCAGTTACTAATTACAGGACTTTAATCGGTCATTCTTATGGAGGTTTGTTTACTATTTCCACGTTAATTAATCAACCGAGTTTATTTGCGAATTATTTAGCCATCGACCCAAGTCTGGACTGGGACGACCAAAAACTATTGAAAGAGGCACAAGAAATAATTGCTACCCAGAAATATGAAAACAAAGCTTTATTTATGTCATTAAGTGGGCAATTGCACATGCAGAAGTCTCAAATAACAATAGACAATGTAATGCAGGATACAACAGATTTCACTTTGTTTGCTCGTTCGAATATAGCCTTTTCAAACATGGTAAAGCAAAATGTTAAAAACGGATTGACTGTTGAATGGAAATTTTACCCCAAAGATATACATGGTACAATTCCTTTTCCATCTATCATGGACGGTTTAATCTCACTTTTTGAATGGTATCAAATGGAAAATACTGATAAAATAAATTCATTTGACACGCCAATAGAAGAGCTTTTGAGCATAATTAAGTACAGGGAGCAGAAGCTCAAAGAACATTTTGAATATCCGGAACCACCTTATCCGGAAGAACTTTTAAATATGTCAGGTTATATGAATATGGATATGCAGCAACCAGCAAAGGCGAAAATGTACTTTGAATTTGCTATTGAGTTTTATCCTGAAAGCGCAAATGCATATGATTCTATGGCTGATTACTATGAAGCGGAAGGCGACTTTACTAATGCAATTAAATATGTAACTAAAGCTTTTGAATTAAGTGGTAACGATTTCTACAAGAAAAGAATCGAGGAACTTAAACGAAAATAACCGAGACTAACATTTTGTATAAGTAATGGTAGGTGATGTAATAAATATCAAATTTAGCGTCCGCAGCTGCCGCGAGTTTTTACACCAATGCTGGCGCGAGTTTTTAACTCGTGATTCCTCTCCGAATTAATCATTTTCAAGGAAGTCCCTACCCAGTATAACCCTACGGGTTGCTATATTCCATTGCCAATTAAGACCCTAATTCTTATTCAAGAGATTCAATTTCCGTTAAACCTCCTACCGCGCTTTTGTTAGGCGGGCTACTTTAATTTAAGGATTTGCAATCCTGAAGTCAATGGAAACGATAAAAGGAGAAAGTTTTATTAAGCTAATTAAATGAATTGTGTAGAAAGGAAAATAGATCGGCACGCTTTACAAAAGCGCGCCAGTTGACTTCTGTAGAGACAGGGCATGCCCTGTCTCTACGTAGCATTTTGATTGCATTAATCTTCTACCGAGCTTTTGCACCTTAAATCCGCAAGTCTTTTTTTTCAAATGATATTCTATTGAATTTAAATATATCCAACAATTTCAAAAAACAATCCCCTTAATTTGCCTCACACAATTATTCACTAATGCCCAACACCGTATTCCATTTCAA
>CAZRBW010000072.1:0-7698 GCA_964598395.1 uncultured Roseivirgaceae bacterium | reverse complement strand
CGTAACTACAGTGCCGAAATGAAAAAGCTAATGGAGGATTTTTATCTTTAATAAGCCTAATCTCTCTTGATTTCGGTTTCGTGAAATTCGATTCCAAACTTGCTAAGCTCAGCCAATATCGGATTGTAAATTTCCATATTGATAGGCAGTTGAACTCCAGAAAGATTAATTTTTCCATCTAGCACCATCATGGCTGCAATACCCAATGGCAAACCTACTGTGCGTGCCATGGCAGTGCGCTCTTGATCGTCGCCAATATTTACCATGTGGGAGTGAATTTCCCGTATCCTCCCGCCATCTACAAACTCGAATTTGTGCCACATCACAATCATATCCTTATCCTCATCCCGTAGCGCCCATCTCTTTTTCAGTATGTGCTCCAATATTTGCGCTGGCGTGCCTTTATCTAAACCCACCAAGGTATCATCAAATATTCCCGCCCAGCGGAGTTTATACATTTCGGCACCATCAAGCTCCAAGTTGAGATAATGCGCCAATTTCAGCTCTACAGAATCGTGTGGATTGTATGAAAGAAAGCTATTGATAAACTGACGATGGGACATGTGGGCTACGTTTTCCATTTGGTAGCTATCATCAGTTGCGCCCAATTGCACAAAAATATCCCAGGCTTTGCAAAAACCAGTTTTGCGGAAAGTACCGCGATAGATTGTGCTTATATTTTCTAAACCATAAACACTACGATATTTGAGTGAATCGCGATTTGCATAGCCTTCGAAAAAGCCATGACCCGGAATATGAACAACCTCCGTTCGGCGAAACACCTTGTGGTAAGGAATAAACTTATACAGCCCTTCTTGGATGAATTTGACCACCCCCTGCCCTGCCAGAACTACATTGCGCGGATTCCAAGTGAAACGATATTCCCAAGGATTATCATCCGTTTCTGAGGGCGCCAACAATCCCCCCGTGAAACTCTCAAACACTCTTAACTCATGGCCTTTGGCACGTATTTCGTCGATTACTTTCATTGCAGACATGTGGTCGATACCAGGGTCAAGGCCACATTCCATCAGTATCAATATGTTCTTATCTATTGCCTGTTGATGCAGCGCTTTGATCTCATCAGAAGCATAAGAAGCAGTGATTAAATGCTTACCCAACTCTACGCAAACTTCAGCAACCTTAATGTGCAAATGAGCAGGAACCATGGAAATTACGACATCACTTTCGGCAATATGCTTAGCTAAATCTGGCTGGTCAAAAAGATCAAACTGAAAAGCCGCTGCAGCTTGAAAACCCTCCACTTTTTGCTCAGCCAATTGTATATCTACATCACCCACCCGCAATTTCCATTGGCGAGTTTCGCATTGCTCTGCCAAGTATTCTATCAAAATAGTGGATGATCGGCCTGAGCCTAAAACTAGTATCTGCTTCATTGCATCGAAATTAAGCTACAAATTAGAAGGCCTTTTTGTGGCTTCCAAAACCTTTCGCCCATTAATTATGTATATTGATGCCCTGTTTATTTTAAACTATGAGCGAAATTAAGAAACTAGAAATTGAAGTTGTTCATTACCAATCGATTGAAGAACTACCAAAAATTTATACTAATTTATTATTTGAAGCGCGAAGTGCAGCTTCACATTCTTATTCTCCCTATTCTCACTTCGAAGTAGGCGCAGCGGTGCTACTTGAAAATGGCATAATAGTTCCGGGTAGCAATCAAGAAAATGCCTCCTATCCTACGGGTTTGTGTGCCGAGCGTGTGGCCTTATTTGCTGCTGCTACCCAGCATCCGGGCATCAAGGTGACAGCCATTGCCGTAACAGCTCGTAAAGCTGGCAACGAGCATTTTGAGGCCGTAACCCCCTGTGGAAGTTGCCGCCAAGTGATGAGCGAATATGAAGATATGCATCAGCAAGATATCACTGTGATAATGGAAGGTGGAAACGACGAAGTGAGTGTGTTAAAAAATGCCGCTAGCTTGTTACCCTTCCGTTTTAGCCATGCAAATTTGAAATAATGCAAAAGGATATTATAGTAAATTTTAGGGCAAGATATTTCCAGTCGAATGAACCTAATGAGCATATCAAAAATGTATATTTTGTATGCCACGGTCATGGTATGTTGGCTTATTATTTTCTGAAAAAATTTGAGAAATTATTTGATAGTGAAACGGTTGTGGTTGCTCCCGAGGGCTTGTCAAGGTATTATTTAGATGGATTTAGCGGGAGGGTTGGTGCTACTTGGATGACCAAGGAGGAACGCCTCACAGATATTCACAATTATGTGACCTATCTGGACACGGTGTATCAAGAAGTAATAAGCCATTGCCCAAATGCGCGAATTACCTTATTGGGATTCAGCCAAGGAAGTGCAACTGCCAGTAGATGGCTGATGCATGGCAAAAACCATTTTGATAGATTGATTCTCTGGGCGGGAATCTTCCCACCAGACTTACCATTCGAGCTAAGCGAGCAAAAGTTGAAGGATACTGAAATCACCTTTGTGTATGGTAAGAATGATCCTTACTTAAGCGAACAGAAAATGACTGAGTTGAGAGATATTGCCAGTAAACTAAGTGTGCAAGCTAAGGAAATGGTATTCGATGGCGCACACGAAATCGACAACGAAACGCTATTGAGGTTCAAAAATTAGAAATTCGTCCCTAATCTCACTTCCTATTAATCATTGTAGAAGCAGCCTGATCGCTAGATAATAGCAACATATCGGCAACATTTACATGAGCTGGCCTTGTTGCCATGTAGCAAATAGCATCGGCAACATCTTCTGATGTGAGAGGCTGATAGCCTTTATAAATTGAAGCAGCTCTTTCTTCATCTCCTTTGAAACGAACTAATCCGAACTCCGTCTCCACCATTCCAGGGCAAACTTGGCTCACTCTTATGCCTTTATCATACAAGTCGCGACGCATACCAGCAGATAGTGCATCCACTGCAAATTTGCTAGCGCAATAGACATTGCCATTTGGATATACTTCTTTGCCCGCAATAGATCCAACATTAATCACCTGCCCTACTCCACGAGCCACCATGCCAGGAATCACCGCTTTGGAAACGTATAGAAGTCCCTTCACATTTATATCGATCATGGCGTCCCAATCTTCCAAATCACCATCTTGTATGGGTGCGAGGCCATGTGCATTACCCGCATTATTTACTAGCAAGTCTATTTTACTCCATTTTTCTGGCAATGAAGCAATTTCCTTTGCCACTGTTTCCTTATCTCGCACATCGAAGGTGAGTGAGAAAAATTCGCATTTTCCATTTAATTCTTCCTTCAATGCGGCCAGTCTTTCTTCTCTACGCCCACATGCAATTATATCAAAACCATTTTCAGCTAATAATAATGCTGTAGCTTTTCCTATTCCAGAGGTAGCACCAGTTACAAGGGCAATTTTTCTGCTCATTATTGGAAATTTAAGTAAAGGGTAATGCTATTATATGTTACACGATCCAGGCCTCTGGTGAGGTCATTGTCACGACTTGCGAGCAAATTAGACAAACCGTATGAAAATCTCAATTCAGGTGAGAATTTGAAAAAGGAGAAATAAATTTCTGAACCAAATCCAATATCAGCGGCCAAATCTGATCGTATCAATTCTACTCGATCTTGGGTAGAGTCTTCATCCTTTCGTTTGCCACCCTCCAATACAGGTTTGACACCTCCAATTAGGTACATTCTGTGGTTGCCATGGCGGCTAGATTTCCATTTGAGTAAAAGTGGGAATTCGATTCGGGTGCCTTCGATTAATTCCTCCCGCACATTCCCCGCACTGCCTTGAAAACTTGAATAATGGTAATTGAGTCTGGTTTCGTAAAATGCAATCGTTGGATGAAATCTGATATCCCAATATTCGCTCATTCGAGCATTTACTAGAAAGCCTATAGAAAACCCAGGTGAAGATTGCGGTAGGATAGCTGATAAATTGGCTACACTATCGAACTCATTGTTATAGGTTATTTTGTTGAAACTGGAATGTACAGCCAATGAAAAGCCATAATGATACTTTTGCTTATCGTAGCCAGGTAGATTTTCTTCGACCCACTTTTTCTTCTGTGCCGAAGCTGAAAAGCCCGCAAAGAGAAGTAAAAAACCTATAGCATAAATTATTTTATGCCTGTGTAAATAGAGCTTATCCCAAGAGTTAGTGGCTTGCATTCAGTGTTTTTGTATCCAATATTATCAAGTATATCTGTGAAGTCATTGCCATCAGGAAAATCCCTCACAGACTCCGGCAAATAGGTGTAAGCAGAGTTGTCTTTCGAAACGAGCTTACCTATACCCGGCAATATATTTTTAAAGTAGAAATTATAAATCTGTTTGAAAGGAAATGCTTTTGGTCTAGAAAACTCGAGTATTACCACTTTACCACCTGGCTTCAGTACTCGGTACATTCCTTCCAAGCCCTTTTTCAGATTCTCAAAGTTTCTTACACCAAATGAAACGATTACAGCATCGAACATATTGTCATCGAATTGCAAGTCTTCCGAATCACCCGTTTGCAGTTGAATTTTGTCGGAAAGTCCTTTTTGGATCATCTTCTTCTTGCCTACATCCAGCATCCCTTCCGAAATATCCACGCCTATGATTTTATCTGGATTGAGCACAAGTGCTTCTAATGCAAAATCACCTGTCCCAGTAGCTACATCGAGTATCATTTTAGGCTGCAATTCCTTCAATTGCTTAATGGCCTTCTTCCTCCAACGAATATCAATACCCAAACTCAAAACATGATTGAGCAAATCATATTTTGGGCTGATACTGTCAAACATATCCGCTACTTGTTTCTTCTTCCCTTCTTCCCTGTCTTTGTATGGTACTACTGTCATGATTTCTAATTCTGTTGCAATATTAATCAATAACTCGCCTACCTCCCGCTTAGTTAGAGAAAAATGAAAAGAGTTGGCAAAATTTTCTAAAATTGAGAGCTTCAAGAAGCCAAAACCCTAATTCTTCTATTTTCCAGAAATAATTTTCATACAAAAGTGCCAACCATCCATTTCAGCACCCATTTGTCAGGAATATGATAGATATAGATTTTTTACTTGGGCGATATGGTATAATTTTGTCGTCCTATGGCGAAAGAAAGGATTGTTTCAGCAGAATTTGTGATGAGTAATACGGATTCGGCAAAGTGCCCGGAGCCAAATATGCCAGAGTATGCTTTTATAGGCAGATCAAATGTGGGCAAAAGCTCGCTCATAAATATGCTTGTTGGCCGTAAAGCCATGGCCAAGACGTCTGGCACACCAGGCAAAACTCAGCTAATCAATCACTTTCTGATTAACAACTCTTGGTACATTGTGGATTTGCCAGGATATGGCTATGCAAAGACGAGTCGCTCAAACAGAACAAGTTGGGAGAAAATGATCAAAACTTATTTGGAATCCCGACCAAATTTGGTTTATGTGTTTGTGCTAATAGATAGCCGCCTAGATCCGCAAAAAAACGATATGGAGTTTATCAATTGGCTGGGCAAACAAGGAATTCCTATTTGTCTCGTTTTTACAAAAATTGATAAGCAAACAGCAAACAAGTCGCAAATGGCGATTGCTAAGTTCAATAGGGAGTTAAAACTCACTTGGGAGGCATTGCCACAGGAATTTGCTTCCTCGGCCGAAACAAAACAAGGGCGGGAGGAAATTTTGGATTTTATTGAATATTGGAACCAACAATTTAAGGAAGAATAAATACATGGAATTTAACGAATTAGCTAGCATTACAGGCAAAGGTGGCTTGTACAAAATTGTAAAAGGAGGAAGACAAGGTGTAATTTTGGAAAGCATGGACGATGCAAAGAAGCGTATTCTTGCAGGGCCAGCTACGCAAGTTTCGCTTTTAGAAGAAATCTCCATTTATACTGTATCTGACGAAAACACGCCATTGCTTGATGTATTCAAGGCGATCAAGAATGAATTTGGTGATGATCCTGGCATAGAGCACGATGCTACACCAGCTGAACTTCGTGGATTCATGAAGCATATATTACCAGAACATGACGAGGAAAGAGTGTATCCTTCGAATATCAAAAAGCTAGTGGCTTGGTATAGAATCGTTACCAAACTTTGTCCTGAAGTATTGGAAGATAAGAATGAGCCTCGAAGTGAAGTGGATGCTCCAACCCAATAAATGAACGAAAACACAAAACCTGAAGAATGGATTCGGCAGACTACCGAGCTGACTATAAAGCAGCTTGATCAGGAATTGCCGAATCCTTTTTCTGATAATGACGCTGATTGGGAAGTTTTACAAGCTTGGCTACTCAAAGTGATAAAACACAAGCTTGATTATGATATGCAAGGTTTGTTGCAAGCCTTGTATAGGATTGACTTGAAAGAAAGTAAAGTTAAAGAGATATTGACCCTCGCTCCGCCAGATGAAATTCCCATTCTGCTAACAGAAGAAATTTTGAAAAGACAATGGCAGAAGATTCTGATTCGCCAGAAATACAGCTGAGGCTTTTTACTTATTCCAAACCACAAGCCTTCTTAACCATATTGGTAGATCCTACAAAATAAGGTACTCTTTGGTGAAGCTTAGTTGGAACAATATCTAGAATTCTATTTTTACCATCCAAAGCTAGACCTCCCGCTTGTTCTACCAAAAGAGCTAATGCGTTGCATTCGTACAGCAAACGGAGTTTTCCGCTTGGTGCGCTTTCAGTAGCTGGATAAATGAAGATTCCTCCCTTGAATAGGTTACGATGGAAATCGGCCACTAATGACCCAATGTATCTAGCCGAATATTTATTGTCTTTACAATACTGAATATACTCCTTGACCTCAGCTGTGAAACTGTTGGAAGAGCCTTCATTTATACTATAAATTTTCCCGTCCTTGGGCATTTGAATATTTGGATGTGACAGAAAGTATTCACCTAAAGAACTTTCGTAAGTAAAGCCATTTACTCCCTTTCCAGTGGTGTAAACCATCATTGTGGAAGAACCATACAGTACATAACCGGCTGCAACTTGTGCGCTACCTGGCTGTAACAAATCCTCCATCTGTACAGGGCCTCCTAATGGACTTACTCTTCTATAGACAGAGAAAATAGTTCCGATGGAAACATTCACATCAATATTGGAAGAGCCATCTAGTGGATCCATGGCCACGATGTATCGGCCATTGTACTTGCCAGTATCTACTACGCCTTCGTCTTCTTCGGAGATTATTCCGCACACTTCACCACCTTTGGTTAATGCTCTGATAAAGCGGATATTAGCTGCTACATCTAATTTTTGTTGGTCTTCACCTTGCACATTTTGAGCGCCGAATCCTCCCAATATATCTACCAATCCCGCACGATTTATTTCCCTATTTACAACTTTGGAAGCTAATGCAATATCTCTTAATAGCTGTGACAGCTCACCACTTGCATAAGGAAAATCATCTTGGTTGTTTTTAATAAACCTGTCGAGCGTTACGCCAATTGGCGATGAAATTGGATTGGGTTCCATAGTGAATTCGAGTCGAAATTTTGGTGAAGCGAAATTAAGCCAAAATTGTAAGCTTAAAAAAATAAGCCATGCTTAAATGGGATATCAGGGTCAAAAAGGATAATAAAATGACTGTTTGTCAGTAGCTGTTCAAAAAATCCATCTGCGCAAATCTTCGCTATCTGCGGGCAATTTTTCTTTCTCCAGCAGACTACGCTGAGAATGTCTGAACTATCCCGCCTCCCGGACGGGCAGGGATTTTTATGATTAAATGATAG
>CAZRBW010000071.1:0-13094 GCA_964598395.1 uncultured Roseivirgaceae bacterium | reverse complement strand
TATACTACTTAATATATTGATAAACAATGTTTAGTGACCTAAATGAGTAACCCTAAAACATATAATATTCCAGCTGTAATTCCAATTTGTAAAGAGTGAGCGTATTATCGCTAAGGATAATTATTGATGCATTGCTTTATTAAAGCGGGAGGTTCTTCGTGTGGGAATATTCTTCGCTTGCTATGATGCAGGAGATCTAGAGGGAACTACCTAGCTAGGAGTGGTGAGATTCGGAGGTTTTGCAAAAAAAATGAGCTTTGTTGGGATTGGGTGTATTTTATGTGAAATATTTATCCTCCCGCCATCGAATGTACTTTTACCGAAGTTGAAATTGCTATCGAAATGTGACGCTAACTACCAAGAGAAATAAAAAATATATAGGCGTTTAAAAGCATAAATACTATAGCTGGTAACATCACTAGCAGACTGTCTTTGACTTTTATTCTAACCATAATACCCAAAAACATCAAGAGTGTAAGGCCAAATGATGCAAGGGTCAAGATGATAGGAAGCTTCAATCCAACGAGTAAACCAAGGCCTCCCAACATCTCTAAAATAGCAGTAAGTGATCCAAACTTTTCGAGTCCGAAACGTTTGAATTCACTCTTCATTTTTGGCGATGTAAAATAGGCGATTCCATAAGAAACAAATGAAGCTGCGGAAAGGAGGACTAGAATCGTCGATAAGTACATTTTTTATATTAAATCGAGAGAGACTGCGGCAATGAAGGCACACATCAGTAATAGTATCAGGGAAGGAACATAATATTTGAAGGTATGTTTTGCCTTGAAGTGAAAATACTGTGCGGCTACCATGAGCAGTCCCATTATTATGGCAGGGATGAGCACCAAGTCTGAAAACCATATACCTGCTACCAACAAAGTAGAAAGAGATATTTTTGTAGCTCCCACTAAGTTTCTTGTTAAGTTACTCAGCTGATAGCCTTTAAATTCTTTTTCAATATTAGCATATCGAAAAACCCAGATAATTACGATAGAGACGGCAATGATAAGTTGTGCGATGTGAGAATAAGTAGTCATTTGTTTAATTGATTTTTTGATGAATGATTCTAAATTTTATTGATTACAATAGTCAATCAGCCTATTCAGTTGATTGATTACCAGTGCTTTTAGTTCCTATACGCGTTGCGTTTTTACATTTCTTGATGATCGGCAGAATAAGAATGGATGTGCTCGATCTATAATAGAATAGGCTGATGCGGTGCTTCCTTTCATCTTCATAAATGTAAGGTATTTCGGCAGTAAATTCTATTAGTATGGAATGCGAGTTTTGTCGCAAATGATCATTAGGAATTCATTTATTTATTGAAGCGGGAGGAATCGTAGAAATAAGCTCAAAAAAATTGAAAATCTAGCTTATTTTGACAATTGCTTTAATACAGCGGGTTTTGAGGGCTTATTATGAAAATCCATTATTCAGTGGTTTTAGTCATTTACTACATTTGTTTGAATCACCTGAGAAAAATAAGTGAATCTTAAATTGCCATTGATCAAAAACCCACCCGTTTTTCACAGGCATGAATGGATTATTTGCCAGCTATTTTATCGAGCAAATTCAATATGTTTTCAAGACTTATCTTTTGTTGTTCTTCTAAGGAAATATCAGCGCCACTATCCATAAAAAGCTGTCCCATATATCCAAATTGCGAATGATTGCCGCCTTCTACTAAAATCAATTCAGTGTCAAGAGGGAGTTTATTTCTATTTTTCATCACCTCAGGTACACTTGCCAAGCCATCGTTTTCTGCATATAGTTTTAGCGTAGGAATGGATAGAAGGGATAAATCGATATCTCGTGGATGAGAGGTTCCTAGTAAAAAAAGACCGCTAAAGGCAAGTGGGTTTTCATACACTAGCTGAGCAGCCATTTTTGCACCTTGCGAGTGTCCACCAATTACATATTTGCCATTGGCCAAGTCAAATAGTCCCAAGGTCTTTTGATAGTCATTTACCGGCAATCTCCAGTTCATTTTTATTATGTAGCAGTTGTAGTCGTTCTCGACCAAGTTTCTAGCAAGTGGTGCATAAGCTTTCGGATCTACCAAGCCTCCTTGGAAGAATATCACATTTACAGCCTCTTCCGCCGAATTTGATTCAAACCCGAAGTAGTGATCCGTTATGCTCACGGTTACTTTATCGCTGCTTGTAAATATATCCTCTGGCAGGTTTCTCGATTGAAAGGTGCTCAGGTTCCAAATAAAGAAAATACTGACAAACGTAAACCAGATGGTTCTGAAAATCTTTCTTTTACTCCATTTTTTCATTGGGTTAGGGCTTTGGTTGGTTTTGTTGAATAGAATATTTTAAATATAAATCTCTTTTGTATTTAATCTCATGAAAAATGAGTGAACGATAGTGTTTCAAGGTAAATGGTTTATTTGCTAAGCTGCTTGTAATGAATGATTTTATCTAAGATAGACGTACTTACGGATTTATAATGGCGTTAAATTCCTCGCAATACTATACATGTCGGATTGGGCGAATATGCGGTAATGCTAAATCATATTTATGGGATTTTGATTTTGGATAAATCAGCTTACAAAGCTGCTGGCAGTGAAATGGGTAACATCGACCGTTGTAGAGACGCGATTAATCGCGTCTCTACCAGAATCCAATTGGAAGCAAAACCTCATAGAAACCAAATTAGATTTAATCCGATTGGAGGTATTTCTGGTCTAAAAAACTCAATGTTGCATGGTAACTTACCAAGGGTTATACGTTGGTATAAAGGTAATTGTACTTTTGAAGTTCACAGAATAAAATCAGAATTCGCCTGGCAACCCCGCTACCACGACCGCATAATCCGCAACAAGGAAGAATTCCAGCGCATTTTAGATTATATCAAAATGAATCCTAAGAATTGGGAGAGGGATAGGTTTTATGCTGAATGGTAAGTTTCAATTTCTAAACCCACCTAGAAACTAGTAATCACCTGCAATCGAAAGTCATTTCTTTGGGTGCCTTGGATGCGTTCCAATCCTGAACCGATAATGTCTCGATCGAAATAGCGTGTGCGAGCCCATTTGAGCCATACTGAGGTATTGCGAGTGACTTTGTATTGGCCAAGCAAATATGTGCGAATACCCTCGCCAAAATAGGCTGGAATGGCAAATGCATACAGCACATCTCGCTCAAATACATATTGGCGATTGTCGTAGTCATCCGTATCGAATAAGGCAAGGCGTGAGCTTAATCGAAATTTGCCAAATTGCCAATTGAGATCTTGTACCAAAGTCATCCCTTTGGTAAATGAAGTTCCCAATTCAAAGGTACTCCATTGCAGTCTTGATCGCAGCTGTAGGTTTTCATTATTGCCAAATTCTACATTCATAATGTAGTTTCGCTTGAGTCCTTGAGGTACTAGATTGAGTGAATTGCTTTCTGAGCTGAAATTTCGTGCTTTGGATTCTTCTCTACCTTGGAAATATAAATGGATATTTCTGCTTGGCGTGTAGCTAATCCTCGCCAAGTATTCATGCCCTTTTGATGGTGCATCTACCCGGAAGCGCAGCCAAGGAAATTCAAATCTATCGGCATATACCGCCATTTTAAGTTTTCTGCTTGGCGTAAATTTCAAACCCATATAAAAGCCTTCCTCGTTCACATTTCGGCTATTTTCACTGAATCCGGCTGCATAGAAGCTGTGAAAATCCTTATCGAATTTGCGATGAAGAATGGCTGCTTCTAATGTGGTGCTGAGTCCAGCGAGTACACCATTTACCATTCCAATGCCACCACTTGAGGAGGTGGCTACTTCACCAAAAAAGTTGAAATTATCGAATGCATAGGAATAATACGCACTGGCGTTGAAATTCTGCTTACCGTTAAATTCAAAGCGATTGTATAGCCGGTCTTGTCGCTGAAGCGGGAGGCTGAATTGCGTATGCATGGCAGTAGCACCTGCCAGCCAAGCACCTTTGGGGTCTTTGTAGGTAATGTTTGCACCTGTAATTCTTTCGCCGATTTTGCGCTTGCCGTCAATTTCGCTTTGTGTACGATGGAAACCGCTTGACCTAATAGAGGAAATGAAAAGCTCCGGAAATTCCGTGTCAAGCTCATCTTCCGTTTCTCCAATCGTTGCATCTCTTCTGGCGCCGGAATAAAAACCCGTAATCAGGAAGTTTCCAGCTTTGTACGTAGCAGCTGCCCCACGAAAGTAGCCATCTTCCAATACCGAAGTATAGGGCCGAATGCCAGTATGACCACGCCTAATTGCCGTAATAGTTTCGGCGCCTTTGCCTACAAAAAAACCTGCTCCCAGCAGCAATCCTTGTCCAAATTGCATCTGATAATCACCCAGAGCGATTGTTTGCCATTTGCCTTTATTTTGGAGCATTAGGTGATAAGACCAAAAATCAAATCCATAGGTTTTCTTTTCAGGATACCATCCAAATTGTTCGCCAGGGTCTTTTTCGGCAGTGAAACCTATGCTGTAATCGCCTGCTCGAGTGCTCCGAAAGCGAGTGTATATTTTATTGGGATCGCCAGCGTATCGGCTGCTCAACCTCCCGCCAGATAGCGTATCTGCTGGAGTATATCCTCGCTTAGTCTCTAATGTTCTTTCATAGCGTGTAATCAAATATCTATTTTCGCTATTGATAATTCTATTCAATAATGTGCCTTCGTCTGATGCCTTTTCTTCTAAGGTAACGAATGGTAATAAGCGCTCTATAGATTCTAATGTAAATCCTGGTACCGCCTGTAATTCATAAATTGACAATAGCGCACCAAAATTTTCTCTGTAGGAGAGGAAATTATTGATCTCGATTGGGCCAAGTACATATAAGGAGCGTAATTCCTCACCAGTGGCCGTGTTCAGATTAAGCGGGTTCAGATAGTATTGGAGCAATTGCTCATAGATATCTTCATAGTTAATATCCTCATCCTGAATAGGAAATAGGTTTTCTATAAAAGCCTCAATATCCAAATTTACTCTCTGCAAACGTTGAGCTTGTAGAGTGTAGGTAGATAAAAGCAGCAATATGAAGGTGATCCCAAACTTCATTATTCATCTTTTTGAAATTTTAGGGCAAAGGAAAACTGATGAATATAGCCCAAGAAAAGATGTCTTTGCATGGCATAATCCGCCTGCCAATTTTGGTGACTAAAGCCCAATCCAAAGTGTGGTGCGCTGGGCTCAGTTTGAAAGCCGATGCGGAGGTAGAGTATTTCTCTTAGCAGATATTCGATGCCTATTTTCCCATTTGCGGGGAAGTTGAGGTCTTTTTCCACTTCTACATTTGCCATCAATGCAGGAGTAGGTCGATAGGATAATCCAGCTGAAAGTAGGGTAGGAAGGGTTTCTTCAGAAAAGCCTTTAAAACTGGCTTGTGAGATATTTCGTGCAAAAGCTCCAAAATAGACTTCAGGTGTTAGCTCTGCAATACCACCAAAATCTACACTCAAGATACCTCTTCTGCCAAATCCTAAGATATTGAATTGATCGTAATTCGCCCGGATGCCGAGGGAAGCAATCCCAAATCTATTGGCATAGCTTGCGCCTACACGCTGCACATTGAAGTGCTCTCCACCAAATCGATTAAGTGAAAAGCCGCCAGCTCCAAGATTAAGCGGGAGGACAACTCCAGCCGAAAGTGTACTCAATTCCGCCAAGCCAAATCTATGCTCAAATGAAGTATTGGCTATAATTGAGGGCAGCTCGGCAATGCCAGCGGGATTGTTGAATAGGGCATAACTATCTGCAATGGTGGCTACAGAATGAGCCATGCCAGCACCGCGACTACTTATGCGATAGAAGGTGTCCTGTTGGGCAACACAAAGATTGCAATGAGTGATCAGCGATATAAGAAAGAGTAATCTCACTTCTTACAAATTGGTGATGATTCAAGATAAGGATTCAATCAGAAAATATAAAATTTCTGATTGAATAATTGCCTAAATAACTAATTATAGCTTAAAAATCCGCTCTGAAATTTAAGTATAAGCCTTTTCGGCCCGTATTGTTAAGCGAATACTCTAATCGAAACACTACATCGTAAAAAGTGACAAAATCGAGACCCATACCATAGCCAAGTAAATAGCGGTTGATCAAACGTTGATTGGCAGGATAATCAAGTTGATTATTAACCACGCCCGAATCGACAAATCCTTTGAGGTAGAAAGCAAAAGGGATGGTGCTAAATGGTGTTTGGTGAAATGGTTTTGGTAAAGTGTATTTGCTGCTTATTAGCCGCTTTTTGAGGGTAGTTTTTTGTAAGATGTATTGCTGTCCTTCTATCAAATCTAATTCATAGCCACGAACATAAAATTGGCGAAAACCTAGTGCTATAAAGCGGTTGTACGGCTGCTCTGCGCCAAAATACGCTTTGGCAGAGGCAAATCCCGATAAGTAATAACCTTTGCCCAAATCGTAAAATTTGGCATAGGTGGCTGTCACTTCTGTATGATCTATTTCATCGAAGATTCCCAGTCCATATTTCTCCACTTGTAAATTGAGCAACGATCCGCTGAGTGGGTAGGCGATAATGTCTCTAAAATCACGACGAAACTGGTAGGCTGCATAAAAGTGCCTCTGACTTGTTTGCCCATTTGGCCCAAGATAATTGGGGTTGATTTCGGCAATAGAATCTAACACTTTGGTGTTGCTATACCGCAGACTGAAATCGTGGAAGCTATAAAAATTTGGCCTGTAGGTGTAGGTTGTACCTGTGGAAAATATTTCTCGGGCTGTTTCGCGAAAGTCCACAAATCGCTGTACATGATCTATAGTCTGTGTACCTACAATGTTGTTTCTTGCAAACAGTGCCGACACACTAATTCCATGTTTTTGGGTTTTGTCGATATACGGCAATCGGTATTGGATATCGTAGCGGCGAGTAAAACCTTGCTGTATATTTATGCGCAACTTATCATTGCGTCCAGTGAAGTTGTCGTGAAAGGTGCGAAGGCCATAGCTTATCCGCTTTAAATCCCCGCCTTGATTTACAATCCAATCGTTGAAATTGCGATCGGCTAAGCTTACAAAGGGCACAGGCAAAATGTACCATCGCTCTACTACTTTGATTACCAAAAGGACTTTTTGCTCATCCAAATCGAGCAGGTTGAACTCTACTGAAAGAAATAGACGGGTATTGAAGACTTTACGTTGGTCGAGCACCATTTTTTCGTGGAGATCGGCCAATTTGTGTATGGAGCCTTTGTAGATTTGGAGCTCACGGAGGATAATTTCCTCCCGCGTTTTCGCATTGCCTACTACAAAGATATTGTCAATGTAAACTTCCTTATTGGACTTGATTAGGGTGCTATCGGCAAAGCTATTTACCCCGTCAGACTTTATTTGTGCTTGAACTGCAAAGTTGAGCAGATTTATGAAAATAAATAGAAAAAGCCCTTTGCGCACGCGATACAATTTTTAAACTTTCGCAATAATACAAATATCTATCGGCATGGATAAGTTTAAGAAATTGAATTTATGTGATTCATTATTAGTTTACCATATTGAAATGCCCAAAATTCATTCGCATACTTTGCTGTAGCTGACTAATAATGAAATTTAATATACTCTCGTTTCTCCTTTTAATTCCCATCCGGTTTTATCAATATGTGATATCTCCCTTGTTTCCAGCAGCGTGCCGATATCACCCTACATGTAGTGTGTATGCAGTGGAGGCGATCAAAAAGCACGGACCATTCAAAGGATTTTGGTTAGCTGTAAAACGTATTGCTAGTTGCCACCCATGGGGTGGTCATGGTCACGATCCTGTTCCTTGAGTTTTTTTGCTGATGGAATAAGCTCTAAATAAAAGGAAGAAGCCTACAAGGATTAGCGGAATACTGAGTAATTGCCCCATATTTAGTTGCATGCTATCCTCAAATTCTACTTGATTCTCTTTCATAAATTCCAGCATAAAGCGGGAGGACCAAAGAAGCACCATAAATACACCAAAGAGCAATCCGTCTGGCAGTTTGGCTCTGTTGCGATTCCAAATACCAAATAAGATAAAGAAAATGCCAAGATATGCAGCAGCCTCGTAAAGTTGAGTTGGGTGCTTAGCAATTCCTTGTGTAGTTACAATTGCAGTAAAAATGCCTCCGCTTTGTTGGATGCTAAAGCTTAGTGGCTGATCATTACTTTGGATAAAATCTTCTTGTAAGGTAGGGGAGTTTACGAAAAGTGATTTCAATTCAAGCTCCAAAAATTGACCTAATTCCTCCTCAGTATAATTGCCTTGTTTGAATTCAATTTCAAAATCAACTGGAATTATTCCAGCAGGCAATTGATCTGTTGAGCTGCCTTTGCTAGCTTCTACACTTTCAATTACTTGAAATCTCCTTTCAATCAAGCTTTCGGCATCTCTGGCGAATACCACTCCATAATCTGTATTGGTAACTTTACCACCAATTTCGGAATTCATGAAATTGCCTAAGCGAATCATGCATGCTGCAATGGCTACCACCACCACGATGCGATCTACAATCCAAAGCCAAGATTGGCCTTTGGTACGCTTTGCATAAAAATATAAGGCTAATAAAATACCGATTGCAGCGCCATGACTAGCTAGGCCGCCTTCCCAGGTTTTAAGTATATCTATTGGGTTGCTAAGGTAGCGCTGAGGTTCATAGAAGATAACATGACCGAGACGAGCACCTAGTACGGTGCCGATGACCATGTACATGGTGAGCCTATCTACATCAGAAACGTGCTTCCCTTCTTTGCGGAAAATATTATTCATAATGAAATAACTCACCACAAAGCCACCTGCGAATAAAAGGCTATACCAGCGCGGAATATCCAAGCCAGGGAATACCTGTGGACTTGGATCCCAAACGATTTGCGATAATAGTAGGTCGATCATGGGGCTAAGTTAATGGATTTGCTAAATAAAATTTAAGCATTTTCTAATTCCTTGAGCTCTTGCTCGAAGCCCGAACTCAATATTGGAAAACGACACCAAGTTTTTGGGTCGATATTGAAATCATCTAAGTGAAATGAAGGTGCTGTCCGCTCTCTTTTCCATTGTGATCTGGCCCATAATTGGAAGAATTTCTTAACTGATTGCTTCAAATAGTGGCGATCATAATCTAATTCTTGATCAAGTATCTCAAGCACTTCTATAGGTGAAAGTCTGGCCAAAATAGCGTGCCTTTCTATCTCTACCAATAGATTGTATGGCATCAAATCAGCTTCATCGGATTGAGCCATGCTTTGTGGACGAAGCTCGGCAGTTGGGTTTTGGGCATTTACCAATTCTAGTCCGCTGTAGCCAAGGCTTTTTTCCGCCCAAATGAGCCACTCGCGCACAAATGGTTTATCAACTCCCGAAATAGGGGCAATACTTCCGCTGCTGTCGCCATCCATTGTGGTATAGCCCACATCTCCTTCACTTCTGTTGGAAGTAGTAATGAGCAATGCCCCTTTGATGTTTGTAAGCATCCAAATGAGCGGAGAGCGGAGTCTTGCTTGAATGTTTTGCAAGGCAATATCGTCCTGTTGCCAAGAGAGTTTTCGGCCAAGCACTTTTTCCATGGTAGAGTTCATGGATTCAAGCTCGGCTTGGATGCTCCAATTATGAAAATTCGCACCAAGAGACTCAGCCAACTTTTTGGCAGCATCGAAAGTGGTGTAAGATGAATTGTCTGTAGATTGGTAAGCCAGATCTAGCAGATGCGCTGTGATTGAAAAATTATTCAACTGAGGATTTTCAGTGAGTATATCCTCCCGCCCCATTTTTTTCAAGAATGTATTGAGGCCTAGTTCTTCCACTCCACGCCTGATCATTTCGGCTACCAATACGGCACATGTGGCAGAATCAGCTCCACCGCTTAGCGAAATCACAAAGCCTTTGCTTTTGCTTTTCCTTAGATAATCATATAGTCCAAGTGTTGTAGCACCTATAAATTCCTCATTTTTGGATTTGATAGGAGCGATTTTTCCTTTGCTATATTCAGGATTTTCAAAGTCGATATCGGCGAATGAGATGTTGTAGTTCTTAAATGAGAGCAGCTCATTTTTGCTAATAAGTTTACCTTTTTGGGTAATCATTATTTCGCCGTCATAGATCATTCGGCCAGCTTCATTGCCCAATAGATTAGTGTAAATATAGGTGCAATTGAATTTCTGAGAACTCCAATTCATCAATTCCTCCCGCAAAAGAGATTTGCCCATAGCGAAATGAGAGGCTGATGGATTCATAATGATGTCCATGCCTCTTTTTTGCAATTCATACCCTGGTCTTGCCTCGCCTCTCCACGAATCTTCACATATTTCGAAGCCTACTTTTTTCCCTTCCACTTCATAAGTCACATCTCCAAAGGGATATGATTTGCCCTCGAATTCGAATTGAATCACCTTGTGGCGCGGCCATGGTGTAAACCAGCGAAATTCATAATGGACACCATCAATCGCCATAAACTGCTTAGCCGTGAAGCCTTTGATTTCGCCATTTTCGATAAAACAAATGCAGTTGTATTGCTTGCCTTCGATTTGGATGGGCAAACCAACGCTCAATGCGATATTTTGAGAATGTTCTACGATTTTTGGCAATTGGGCGAGTGCTTTTTTGTCAAGCCAATCGCTCAGGAAAAGGTCTTCGCAGCCATAGCCTGTAATGCAAAGTTCGGGTAAGCAAAGAAGTTTGATTTGCTCTGCTTTGGCATCTTCAATTGCCGAAATAATATTATTGGTATTGTGCTCCCAAGCGAGTGGGATTTGGTTTACGCTAGCTCCTGCTATTCTCATACGATGCAAAGGAAAGGGTTTTAGATCAAATTGAGAACTTCACAAGACTTTTTGGCCGCATCTTGTTCAGCTTTCTTTTTACTGTAACCAAATCCGGTACTGATAGGTTGGTCGTCGATGGACAATTGAGCAGTAAATTCGTTGTAATGCTTAGATTGATTAATACTGATAATATCAAACTGAGCTTTTTTGCTTTCTTTTTGAGCCCATTCTATCACTACGCTTTTGTAATTTAAAATGCTATTTATAAGCAAGTTAAGGTCGAAATGCGGCTCAAGTATTTTGCGTAAAACAAACTTTTGGCAAGCTGCATATCCCTTATCCAAATATACTGCGCCTATTATGGCTTCTAAGGAATCTCCAAGCACACTTTTATGACTTTGGCCATTTTGGGCAAATCGATTATCCAATTCCAAGATAGCTGCAATGCCCATTTTGCGGGCGATCAAATTAAGTGATTCTCGGTTTACAATCTTGGAGCGGATTTCGGTTAAGAATCCTTCGTCTTTGAATGGGAATTTCTTGAACAGATGCTCTGCCACTATCATTCCTAATACGGCATCGCCAAGATACTCAAGCCTTTCGTTGGAGTCTCTTGATCCATTACAATTGATTTGAGCCACAGACACGTGCTTCAAGGCCAACTTGTAGGGGGCAATATTGGAGGGTTTGAAACCAGTTAGAAGTTTGATGGCTTCGGACAGCTTTTTATCCTCCGAAGGAAGTAAATAAGATAACCCGGGAAGCTTTTTGAGAATCGGGAACACTACCCTTCAAATTTTTTGAAAATAATAGAGCAATTATGCCCTCCAAAACCAAAGGTATTGCTCAAGGCGATTTTTACCTCCCGCTTTTGGGCTTTATTGAAGGTGAAATTCAGTTTTGGATCGAAGGTTTCATCATCAGTAAAGTGATTGATGGTAGGCGGTATCAATTGGTTTTTGATTGCCAATATACTCGCAATAGCCTCTATGGCTCCAGCAGCACCTAATAGGTGTCCTGTCATCGACTTGGTAGAGCTTATATTTAGTTTATAAGCGTGATCACCAAATATTTTTTGGATGGCCAATACTTCACTTACATCACCAAGTGGTGTGGAAGTACCATGCACGTTAATATAATCTATTTCTTCAGGTTTGATACCTGCATCGCGGATGGCATTTAACATCACATTAGTTGCGCCAAGTCCTTCTGGATGTGGTGCTGTAATATGATAAGCATCTGCACTCATTCCTCCACCAATCAGTTCGGCGTAGATTTTGGCGCCTCTAGCGATTGCGTGATCGTACGATTCAACAATGAGCGCTCCTGCGCCTTCACCAAGCACGAAACCATCTCTATCCTTGTCGAAAGGGCGGGAGGCAGTTTGAGGGCTATCATTCCTTTCGGACAATGCCTTCATCGAATTAAATCCACCCACACCAGCTTCTACCACTGCAGCCTCTGAGCCACCAGAAATCACCAAATCAGCCATTCCTAAGCGGATGTAATTGAATGAATCAATTAATGCATTGGTTGCCGAGGCACAAGCAGAAACGGTTGCAAAGTTTGGTCCTCTAAAGCCGTATTTGATTGATATATGCCCTGAGCATATATCTACAATCATTTTTGGGATAAAAAACGGGTTGAATTTAGGTGATCCATCACCTGTAGAGAAGTAAGCAACTTCGTCTTGAAAAGTCTTGAGGCCTCCAATTCCTGATCCCCATATCACTCCACATCTGTCTAGGTCAACTTTATTTAAATCTAAACCTGAATCAATAATAGCTTCGTCGCAGGCGACCATAGCATATTGTGTGAAGGGATCCATTTTCCGCGCTTCTTTGCGGTCGAAATGGTTATTGGGATCCCACCCTTTTATTTCGCAAGCGAATTGGGTTTTGAATTTTTCAGCATCAAATCGGGTAATAGGAGCAGCACCGCTGACTCCATTTGCAAGCCCTTCCCAAAAGGCAGGAGCGGTGTTTCCAATTGGGGTCAGGGCGCCAATTCCTGTTACTACGACTCTTTTCAAAGACATGAATTTCTTTTCGGTGTGTAAAAATTACTTGGCGTTTGCTTCTAAGTATGTGATGGCATGACCCACCGTAGAGATGTTTTCTGCCTGATCGTCCGGAATAGAAATATTGAATTCCTTTTCGAACTCCATGATCAACTCAACAGTATCGAGTGAATCAGCACCAAGATCGTTGGTGAAGCTTGCTTCGTTAGTAACTTCAGATTCTTCAACACCGAGTTTGTCAACGATGATGGCCTTTACTTTTTGTGCTATTTCAGACATTTTATAAATATTTAGATTGAACTCCCTGCAAAGAAATACATTTAATGATTTATTGTCAAACAATTTTTTCAAACTTCATAGCTTTACGAAATTG
>CAZRBW010000070.1:0-13352 GCA_964598395.1 uncultured Roseivirgaceae bacterium | reverse complement strand
GTATTCGAATATCTTTTTGAGGTATTTTGAATAGACTCTTAGGATATTTGTTTTTACACCATGCTCTTTGCAGGATTGCATGATTTCTTTATTGAGTAAAATCCGGCTTTTGAAGGATTGATTGCTAACGCCTCCAGGCGCCATCTTTACAAAAGTGATTGGCAAGTATTTAAAATTCGCTTTATGGACTTTTAACATCCGTAGCAATAAATCAAAATCTGCGGCTATTTTAAAATCTGTTCTGAAACTGCCGCTACGATTATAAAGAGATTTCCGAGCATAGAAACTTGGATGTGCCGGCATCAAACCATCTGCAAAATTGTGAGGTTGAAAATGGCGGGAGGAATATTTTCTAACCAATCTCCCATCCTTCACAAACTCAATATCTCCAAAAACTGCCTCAAGCTTAGTATCCTCAAGACTTTGAGCTACTTGGGTTAAGATGTCCTCATTGGCAAATACATCATCAGCGTTTAGAAAACCTATCACTTCACCTGTGGCCATAGCAATGCCTTTGTTCATCGCATCATAAATTCCCTTATCAGGCTCTGAAATCCAGCGAGATACTTGATTATTATGTGCTTTTATTATTTCTACTGTTCCATCAGAAGAAGCACCATCCACAATGATATATTCAATATTGGCATAGCTCTGACTTGCCACCGATTGAATGGTTCTTTCCAGCGTCTTGGCTGAATTATAGCAAACGGTGATCAGAGATATCATCAATGCCTTTGATATTTAGAAATGAAAAATTGGAATAGCTTATCGATTGGCAAAATTATCTTTCCACCACGATATTGCCCATTACCAACATATCCATTTTAGTGCGAAGGAAGCAATTTAAGGCTTCTTGAGGATTATTTACAATCGGCTCATTTTCATTGAAAGATGTATTCAACAAAACCGGCACTCCTGTTTTTGCTTTGAAAGCACTAATTAAAGCATGGTATCTAGGCGAAAACTCCTTATCCACAGATTGCAAACGTCCTGTACCATCCACATGGGTTACTGCTGGGATTACAGAATGTTTTTCTTTTTTGATTGGAAAAACCTTCTCCATAAATGGCACCTTATCATTTACCTCGAAGTACTCCTCTACATATTCTGCTAGTATAGATGGCGCAAAAGGTCTAAAACTTTCTCTTCGCTTGATTTTTTCATTGAGCAAATCCTTCGCATCAGTTCGGCGAGGATCCACCAAAATGGAGCGGTTACCTAATGCTCTTGGACCGAACTCAGCTCTACCCTGAAACCATCCCACAACACCCGAATCAATCAATCGATTAGTTACTTTCTCGTATAATTCCTCATCCCTAAGCTCTAGAAAGCTCATGTTATTTTGAACAAGTACAGCCTTTATTTCCTCATCAGAGAATTTAGACCCAGTGTATGCATGCCAAATCGGAGCAACTCTTGGCTGCTTTAGCAATTGATGATATACGTACATAGCAGCACCCGCCGCTGTGCCAGCATCATGACCAGCAGATGGAACATATACATTTTTGAATGGTGTATTACGCGTAATTTTCCCGTTGGCTACTGAATTTTGTGCTACACCTCCCGCCACACATATACTATCTAGACCGGTTTTGGCGTGCAATGAATTCATCAGGTGGAAAATGATATCTTCTGTTACCTTTTGAACCGAAGTAGCCAAATCCTTATGCTTTTGCTCTAGTGGCTCACCTTTTTTCCTTGCAGTACCAAGCAGGTTTTCCAACTCTACCGAAAAGATCGGATCAATATGTGGCTCACCACCTTCCCATGACATACTTACACCTTCTTTCTCGTGTTTGAAGTATTTGGTGTCTAATTTAAAAAGTCCATCGCTAGTTGGAAAAATTACCTTCTTTAATTCATCACAATATTTAGGCTCACCATAAGGCGCCAAACCCATCACTTTGTACTCATCACCATAATTAGGAAAGCCTAAGTATTGAGTAAGCCCTGTGTAGAAAATCCCAATAGAATGAGGATAAATCACCGAATCAAAAACGGTGATTTGGCCATTTTTGCCAATACCAGTCATGGTACTAGTGAAATCTCCAAAACCATCGATAGAAAGCAGAGCGGCCTCCGGATATGGAGAAGGAAAATACGCACTCGCTAAATGGCTACGATGATGCTCTACTTGATATAACTTAGCCTTAATATCTTTCACATTTACTCCAAAGCAATCTGCCAATTGCTCTTTGGCATTACCTACTTTCAAGGAGTTTGATAGTCTGTCCTTTAGACTCTTGATGCTTACCATTTTCTTGGCAGCATGAATTATTTTTTTGTGAATATTGGCAGAAGGGTCACGGGAAATGGCTATTCCTTCTAATTGAGTGACGGCTATATTCGCTTCTTTTAGACAAAATTTTATACTCAATTCGGGAAAGCCAGCCCAATGCTTAATGCGTGTAAATCTTTCCTCCTCTGTAGCGGCAATTATTTCGCCGTCCTTTATAATACAGGCTGAGGAATCGCCGTGGTAGGCGTTAATACCTAAAATATACATGAATTACCAAGGGTTAATTAAATCTTCTTTGGTGTAAGTGTGGTTTCTTTCTACGTAAAAACTCTTCTTCTCTTTGTTAAGCTTCCAATTAGTTTCTTTTTGGAAAATTCTTCTTAGTAAAGCCAAAGGGAATAAAAATATAAAATAGACGATACTAAGGAGTATTCGAGAATTTATCCATCCTAAAATTTCCGCAAGCTTAAGCCAAAGCCACTCAATACGAGCAGCCAAGCGGGAGGAAATAACAGCTGCAAGTCCAATCCCTAATGAGATGTAAACTAGAATATCAACTTGGAAGAAATAAAAAAAAACCAATAAGCCTGTGATCATTACCAGCAAGGTCTTATAGGTAGTATTGCTTGCTTTCATTTAGAATATGGTATAGATAAATGGCGCAACTGCAGAACCGCCGCCAATTACAATTAATAATCCCAAAAGCACTAATACAATGATGATAGGTGCAAGCCAGAACTTTTTCCGCTCACCCATAAATTTCAACATGTCTCTTAAAAATTCCATAGTTTCAAAGTTAATCTAAAACAAATTCTAATTGCCAATTATCAGTTTCTTTCCATTCAGGTTGTTGCTCCTTTATAAAGATATAGTCTTCTACCACAAGCACGTCCATTTCGGTACGCATGAAACAGCGATAAGCATCTTCAGGCGTACAAACAATAGGTTCGCCACGCACATTGAAGCTGGTATTAACAACTACGCCATAGCCAGTCATCCCTTTAAAGGTGTTAATCAAATTCCAGAATTTAGGATTAGTCTCTTTGTGGACTGTCTGGATTCTACCTGAAAAATCGATATGCGTAATAGATGGTAAATCTGAGCGTAGAGTGTAAAGCTTATCACGAATAGACATTGAATGGTAATTATCTGGCAATGCCACTCTGCGTTGTTGAGCGACAGGCTTTACCATTAGCATATAGGGAGAAATATCTTTATGCTCAAAATATTCTGCTACATCTTCTGCAAGTACCGATGGGGCAAATGGTCGGAATGATTCTCTGTACTTAATTTTAAGGTTAAGCTTCTTTTGTGTTTCTGCACTACGTGGGTCGCCCAAAATACTCCTGGCACCTAATGCACGTGGGCCGAACTCCATTCGGCCTTGAAACCAACCGACTACTTTTCCATCTTTAATGTAATTACAAACCTCTTCTAGGAAGGCTTCTTCTCTGGCCGCTTTATGTCCAACAGCTTCGTATTTATTCAGCACTTTTTGAATATCCTTATCGGTAAATGCAGGTCCCAAATAAGATCCTTTCAGTGAATCTAATTTATCAGTAACTACCCTAGGCATTTCGAAATAGGCATGATAGGCTGTCAGCGCTGCGCCTAATGCTCCACCCGCATCACCTGCAGCAGGTTGAATGAAGATATTGTCGAATATTTTCGCATCATGCAGTTTGCCATTGGCTACGCAATTTAAGGCCACACCTCCCGCCATACACAGGTTTTTAGAGCCTGTTAACTTCTTTGCTTCTTTAGCCATCAAGATCACAAGCTCTTCCGTAATCTGCTGGATAGCTAAGCCCAAGTTACAATGCTTTGGCTCCAATTCTCCTTCCATTTCTCTTCGTGGAAAACCAAAAATCTTTTCCCATTTCTTATCCTTCACCATTCGAAGGCCAGTGGCATAGCTAAAATATTCTTGATTTAGCCAAAGAGACCCATCCTCGCGAATATTGATTAAATGCTCCTTAATTAGGGCAACAAAGTTTTTCACTTCTGCACTTGTAGGATCGCCATAAGGAGCCAAACCCATCAGTTTGTACTCGCCGGAATTAACCCTAAAACCTAGGAAGTAAGTAAAGGCCGAATATAATAACCCAAGAGAATGAGGGAATTGCTGTTCTTTCAGAATAGTGATCTTCTCACCCTCACCATGACAGATAGAAGCTGTTGCCCACTCCCCTACTCCATCCACAGTGAGAATGGCCGCATCCTTATAGGCACTTGGGTAGAAAGCGCTGGCTGCGTGAGAAAGGTGATGCTCAGGAAAAAGCAATTTAGTTTTACTCATATCTAACTGTCCAATTTCCTTTAGCTCGTCTTTTATTAGCTTTTTGAGGAACATCTTTTCCTTCATCCAAACGGGCATAGACGAAATAAATGATTTCAAGCCTTTAGGGGTAACAGCATAATATGTTTCCAAAAGCCTCTCGAATTTCAGCAATGGCTTATCATAAAATGCTACTGCATCAATTTGACCCAATTCTATACCAGCTTCTTCCAAGCAGTATTTCACTGCATTAGTTGGGAAACCTGGATCATGTTTTTTTCTTGTAAAGCGTTCTTCTTGAGCAGCTGCGATAATTTCACCATTTATCAGCAATGCGGCTGCAGAATCATGATAAAAGGCTGAAATTCCCAGTATTATATTCGTCATTCTTTCGAAAACAATTTTTTATATCCTTCAATTTGAGGCTCAATATCCAAAATTTTCTCTCTATATCGCATCACTCTTTTTCTTAATTCTAAATATTGCTTGCCTTCCATATTAATGGCATCACGCAATACTTTAAGAAAAGAGCGAGGCTCATAAAGTGGTAGATCCCAACCTACACCCAAATCTGCTAAATTAGTCCATGGTGTAGTATTACTTATAATTACAGGCGTACCTGATAAAAGACTTTCCAATATAGCATGTCCAAAGTTCTCACCTGTAGTGGGTAAAAAGAAAAAATGAAATTGCGTAAGAGTTCGAGGTATTTCTTCAGGATTGAGTACTCCCATATATTCCACATTGATACGGGAGGGCATTTTGTTAATTATTTCCTGGCAAACATCCCAATAGGCTTTATCGTAAATGACTCCATATAACATGAAATTGATTTTTCCAGAGCGTGTATTTCTCAAAAGCTTCAAGGCAAAATCTAGATTCTTCTCAGGAGATATTCTACCGAGCCATATCAAATTCAGATAGCCCTTTTCCTTAATTGGAAAAGACAATTTCTCTTCAAACACCTCGGAAGGAAAATTTGGAATTACCTCAGAACGATCGCTCCCCAACCATTTCTTCACATTCTCGGCTTCTTGCTTTTTGGTGGCGTGGAAGGTAACATGCTTATACAAGCCAAACTTTTGCGCAATATTCACAAAGGCTTTCTTCTTAGTGCCTTTTACCGAAATTGAGCCATCAGATAACATGCCTCTTGGGCAAACTATTACTTTTCCTTTATTTATCCGCTTGGTGAAATGTGTTGGAAGGATGGAAAAATAATAAGAATATAATCCATTGATATAGCAAAAATCCCAATCGATCTTTTGGATATGCTTCTTGATATTTGAAGCACTAAGCTTTTTATGATCCTGATAATAAACCTGCAAGCCTTCGAAAACCTCCTGCCATTGATCAGGAATAATATGTAGGTAAGGGGTATCTTCACAATAATCAATATTCCGCGTAACTACATAAAAATCAAATTGATCTTTAAGCTTTTGGATCAGATTCCAAACCGAGCGTGTAGGCCCTCCAGAACGGAATCCAGGGTAAAACCAATCGATAAATACTAATATTTTCGGCTTTGTTTGCAAGTAGCTAGAATAGAAATTGACCCGGTTGTAAAAGTAGGGTTTTTAATGGGTAAAATGAGTAGGGATGGTGGGAAATTGTTGATGGAGGATGGTTGAGGGAGGGTCAAGAAAAATATCTGAATCAAAATTTACAGAATTAAAAGATTAACAGAATGGGTTTAGAGCAAAATTCAGAAAATTATAAAATTCTAGAAATTCCCACCATAGGTCGGGAGGCTGATTCCGACAATTACAATTGACATAGAAATGGATTATAAATGATGGATTATGGGTGTTGATGTGTAGCTCCATCGGAGCGATATATTAATAGCATAATTTGCGCGAAAAAACCATAGCTCCATCGGAGCGAAATATTAATAACCTTGAGAGGAGGTTGGAGGTGTGTTTTTTTTGATTAAATCACTGATTCCCATATTTTTTTGATATTTAATTAGTCATGAGGGACACGGGCGACACGCCCGCGCCAGCATTGGAGGGAAATTGTTGAGGGAGGATGGTTGAGGGAGGAGTTGACGGTTGAGAGAGGACGGTTGAGGGGAAGTTGAGGGAGGATGGAGGATGGTTGAGGGAGGGGTTGAGGATGGAGAGCAGGGAAATAAGTCTCCTCTTGAGAGGAGGTTGGAGGTGTGTTTTTATTTATTAAATAACTGATTTACAATTATTTGATATTTAACTGGTCATAAGGGTCACGCGCGAAACGCGCGCGCCAGCGTTAAGAATTGTTGACGGTTGACGGTTGACGGTTGATGGAGAGCAGCCATAAAAGTCTCCTCTAGAGAGGAGATTTAGAGGTATATTTTTATTGATTAAATAGTTGATTTATAGGTTATTGATATTAATTAAGTCATGAGGGGCGACACGCCCGCGCCAGCGTTGGAGGAAATCCCTGCCCGTAGGGAGGCGAGATAGTTCAGAAAAATGCCCTGACAGCAGATGATTCAAAAAAGAGAATGTTCAACAGTTGTTGTTGGGTTAGTAATCCACCGCATTGTAGAGACAGGGCATGCCCTGTCTCTACTGGGCGTTATTGAAATCGGATTATAAATCCTTATTATCTGTTTACGACATTACAAATGTCGAACAGTTGGTTGTGATAAATGTAGGATTACAAATAGGAAATTGTTGGGAGAGCAGAGAAATTCCAAGCGGACGCCGGCCTACCGAGGACAGGCTTGAAAACAGTTGGTTTTTTAAATTTATTAGGTAGTTGATTTACAGGATATTGATTTTAAGAAGTTACTAGGGACACGCGCGAAACGCCCGCCTACCGGCCGGCAGGCTCGCGCCAGCTTTTCCTTTGGGTAAGTTTAAATCAATTGATATAGACATTCTTATTGAGCCAATAGCCTAGGACGGTTAGGAGCCAGATTTTGGCCCATTCTCGATCCATTTTGCCTGCCATAAATTGAATATAGATGCGCTCAAGTTCGAGGGCATTGAAGACCTTGTGTTTTTCAAGATGTTGAAACTGCTGCTTTACGAAGGATGCTAGCGGGCCTTTAAGCCAAATAAGCCAAGGAAAAGCAAAACCCATTTTCTTACGGTTTACGATTTCACTGGGCAGCAAATCCGAAAATGAATTCACCAATAAGCCTTTGGGAGTTTTAGAGTTTTTGAATGAATCCGGAAGTGAAAGCACATACTCTAACAAATGGTGATCTAAAAACGGAACGCGCACTTCTAAGGCATGCGCCATGCTCATTTGATCTGTGTCACGTAAAAGAGTGTCATGCAAATATGTAGTAAGTTCGAGACTGGAACAGGTTGATATATACTTATCATTTTCCCAAATGAGACTTTTAAGTAAATTGTAATTGCTGGGCTCGCTTAAGTCATCGGAACTTAGGATTTTGCTCACCTCAGTTTCGGTAAATACTTGGCGAGAAACGGCATAAAGAGAAGACTCAAGTGAATTCATCTTTGGCAAATTCACCATTTTCCTTGCAAGGTGTTCGGGTAAGATTTTACTTCCAATGGAATTTGCAGTTACTTTAAAGCCTGCCTTATAAATAGGGTTCTTTAATTTAAGTAGTCGATTAAAAATTGGATAGCCTGCAAACAGTTCATCTCCTCCCAATCCACTTAAAGCCATAGTAACACCAGCCTTTTTTACCTCCCGCGACACTACCCAAGTGTTTGGGCCATCGCCACTTGGATGATCCATGTCGTCCAATGCATTGGGCAATGATTCTAAAAAAACTTCTGGCTTGAGGGTGATTTCTGTATGCTCAGTCTTAAATTTTTTAGCAACTAGTTGAGCATATTTTGCCTCAGAAAATTCTGATTCATCAAAATTGACATTGAAGGTATTTACCTTTCCGGGAGAAATTTTTGACATTAGACCCACCACAAGGCTAGAATCTATTCCACCAGATAAAAAGGCTCCGAAAGGAACATCAGAAACCAATCTTTTTTCGACCGCCGCTTCAGTGAGTTTACGTACATTTTCCTGCACATTATTGATAGAAAGCGGGAGGTTAGCGGTTGCTTTTGGCAATACCCAATAAGGATACATATTCACTTTGTCCTTTTTGAAAGTAAGAATATGTCCAGGCTGGAGCATGGAAACACCCTCCAAAATAGTAGCAGGAAAATGTACTGATTGATAGATCAGATAATCCTTGATAGCCTGTTTGGAAATTTTAGGCTCAAATAGCCCACTTGCTACCAGACTGCGAATTTCAGATGAAAATGCTAGCGTATTGGGTGAAAGACTATGATAATAATAGATGGGTTTGATGCCCAAACGATCTCTTGCAATAAGCATTTGCTGTTCCTGGGTATCGAAAAAAGCAAAAGCAAACATTCCTTCAAGGCGTTTGATAAATTCTTCTCCTTCGGCAATTAGACCAGCAAGTAGCACTTCCGAGTCAGTATTGCTAGTGAATGGGTAGTCAGATAAGCTTTGCTTCAGCGCTTGGAAATTATAAATCTCGCCATTGAAAATAAGCACATAACGGCCATCGGCAGATAGCATTGGTTGATTGCCCGAATCTGATAAATCAATTATAGATAGGCGACGATGACCTAAGGCAAAACCATCCTCCGCCCACACTCCATCCGCATTTGGACCACGATGCGCTAAAGCTAGATTCATTTTGGCAACAATTTGCCCAAGGTCGGCTTTAGACTTGTTGCTTATAAGGCCGTTAATTCCGCACATTTGCGCTTTCTTCTATTATTTCCATTAATGTATTTGCCCATAGCTCAGGCGTAATTCGCTGTGCAAACTCATGACTTTTTTTACCCATCTCCAACAATTGATCTTTGGATAAGCTCATTATTTTTTGGAGCGTGTTTTCTAAATCATTCCCCTTTTGCCAGGAAAAGGTATAGCCATTTACACCTTCTTCCAAAAACACTTCTACTGAACCAACTTGATCGGATAAAACCATAGGGAAACCAGCAGCTGCAAACTCATGCACCACCACGCCCCAAGGTTCGAATTTCGATGGCAATATAAATACACCACCCTCTTTCATAATATTAGGCAAATCCGCAGGCTGAACAAAGCCATAATGTTTAACACCCTTGATTTCAGGAATTTGATCTTTAAGTGGACCCGTTCCGATACAATGCAATTCCCAATCAGCAGGAGCTAGATTTTTAAATGCCTTTAGTAGTTCCAATATTCCCTTTTCAGACGCATATCTGCCAGCGAATATTAGGCGTTTTGAGTGGGTTTTGTTAGACTCAAAAATTGAATTGTACCTATCAAGTTCACAACAATAAGCTCCTAATTTAATATTGAGTTCTTGGAAGCCTACTTTAATGCCGAATGACTTTTGTCGTAGGCCAGGAACCCAAAGACCATCAATAAAAGGCTTAAAAAACATTTTGAAAAATGGTGCGAATATTTTCTGCTTGGCCTCACCAAACCAGACGTTATCAATACCTAAAACTACTGGGCCGTTAAAGAAAAAGGAAGAATATAGATATTTAGAATTTCTCCAAGATGTTAGGAAAATAGCTCTCGGGTTTATTTGAGTAATTTTACTTTTCAATCCAATTATAGAGAATTGCGATAAATCGTAGAGAATAATATTAGTGTAATTTCTATAGTTGAAAGGAGCATCTGTATTAAGAGGAAAATGAAATAGGTGAATTTTAAAAGATTTATTTGATCCAAAGATTTCGATATTCTCTAAAAAATACGGTGCAGGTTCTTGATATAGAACAACTAAATTGGAATACATTTACTAATATTGTTTATGCTTATTACGCAATACGAACCATGGATGAAGGAGCAGGTGTTTGACTTATTCCTAAAACAATATCCTGAGCAAATAAATACATTTCCGAGGTTCTTTGAAAATTTGTACGATAGTCAATTTTATAAAAATGATTCGATTAGAGTAGTGGCATTGATAGATAAAACTGTAATTGGTTTTCAAAGCTTCTTTAAATGGCCTTTTTATTACAAAGGAAAAGAATTTAACTCGTTTCAATCTGGAAATTCCTTAGTTAGTCCTGACCATAGAGGAAAAGGAATATTTCAAAAATTACTAAGTCATATTTATGAGATAGCATCAAATCAAAATGTAGATTTTCTAATTGGCTTCCCAGTGAGCATGTCCCTTCCTAGTTTCAAAAAAAATGGATGGACACATCTGCTGGATTTGCAATGGCAAATGAAAATCATACATCCAATACCCATGCTTAAAAAAGCAGACTTTCGAAATAAAGAAATTTCTACTGTAATTCCTCCAGAATTAGCCACAATTCACCAAAAAGATGTCATCTGTTTGACAAATAATACTGATTGGTTGAAATGGAAGGCCTCCCTTAGTCCGAGTACAAAGTATTATTACATGGCTCCATATGGGACTATTTTTCAGTTAAAAATAAACAGAAGACTACAATACTTTAATGAAGTGATTATTGGTGATATAAGGACTCATAACTCAGCCAAGATCACTGAAGACATGAAATCATTAGTGAAAATTGTAAGAAATGAAATGAACTGCAATTTTTTGAGCTTAGCTCAAAATGAAAATAGTAATCTAAGTAGTATTTTGGATTCGAAATCTATCGGTTTCAAAATGGTTAATAAACAAATTCATTTTATAGTGAGGCCCATATCAACTGTACAGGATGAGATAATGGATGTGAGAAATTGGCAAATATTTCGAGGCGATTTAGATACTTGGTAGATGCTTGCAGAAAAATTTAAAAAAGTCTATGGTAGATTATTTAAGAAACAAATAATCAAAAATTGGAAAAATGGTTCTTTATACGTCCTCAATTACCATTCGACACCAGCAATATATCAAGCAAATTTCGAGAATCAACTAACATTTTTGAGTCAGTATTTCGAATTCACCTCACCAAATATGATGGCTGAAAAGACTTTTGCTGTTGGAGACAAGCCTAAATTATTACTGACATTTGATGATGGGATCCTCAGCAATTTGGACTGCTTAGATTTATTAGACAAGTTTAAAATAAAAGCGATATTTTTTGTAGTTCCAAATTTCATAAAAGCTTTTGAGCCTATGAAATTCTATAGGAACAATATAAGATTTGAGCCACACACAAAACTTGAAATAACTACCAAGGATATGTTACCCATACCGATAGAATCCCTATCTCTAATAGTTAAACGTGGGCATACCATTGGCCATCATACTGCAAGCCATGATTTAAGAGATATTAGTGATTGGGATGAGGAAAAAATAGAATACGAAATAATTTCTAGCAAAAAAGAGTTAGAAAAAGAGCTTAATCAATCCATACAATATTTTGCTTCACCAATAGATAGCAGGTTTGTCTTAAATAATAATTTTGCTAGAAATTGTGCTGGTGGATTTGAATTTCACTTCTCCACATTTGCCGGCTCCAATAAATTTCCATTATATAAATTGGTGAAGAGAATTAATGTTGAAACCTACTTTTCAATTGAGCAGATACTTTTCTCTTTAAGTAAATTTGAAGAGGAAAGATGGAAGATTAAATTGAAAAACTTCATTAATGAATAACTAGGCATTAACTATCCTTCACAGAGAATTTCTCAATACTTCTTTCTGAATGCTCAATTTCAGCGGATACAACTACGATTGGCTCAGGCTTCATATAAATTACTAAAGTCATAATAGAAAGAAATGTGATAATCCATGGACTTAAACTACCCACAATCCATGATTCAGCATTTATAGAAACAAAAATCGAAGCAATTATTGCCCAAGCATATTTAAGGTTTTTAAGAGCATCATAAAATACTCTTGCCCATCCAAAAATGAACACGATCAAACCAATAAGGCCTACATCTAACCACGCGTTTAGAAAAGCATTATGAACCTGCCCTTGATGACCTAACCTGGATAAATAGCGATAATTTAAATTAAAAAGATAGTCGCCGTAACCAATTCCTAAACCTAGCCAATAATTATCTTGTATAGCTTGCCAGGCAAACTCTCTAGCAATTAGACGGCCAGATCCTGATTCAATTGTATCCAATCTAAGAAATTGCTCCAATCCAAAATTGGAAGCCATATCAGCAAAAACTTCTAAAGCATATTCAAAACTTAAAACAAAGCCAGCTAA
Source organism: uncultured Roseivirgaceae bacterium (assembly GCA_964598395.1). Classification (GTDB taxonomy): domain Bacteria; phylum Bacteroidota; class Bacteroidia; order Cytophagales; family Cyclobacteriaceae; genus CAXBDP01. The sequence goes on along the minus strand of CAZRBW010000070.1, from coordinate 757 downwards.
CAGAATGAAGGCTATTATTTTAAATTTATAACCAAAATATCTAAAAGCTAAGAATACTCCAGCAGATAATAGAGCCCCTCTAGAACCTGAGTACAAAATTGAAATTATGCATATTACATAAATAATAACAATCTCTTTTTTTGAAAAAATTTTAGGATAATAATAATTAGCAATATTCACAAAAATAATAACTAAAAAAGCAAAAACACCAACACCGTTAGGGTTACCAAACAAGCCAACAAATCTACCATTCGATATTGCATCAATTAAAGGGAGAGGAACTAATACTGCCAATAAGCCTATGAATAAAATTATCATTAAGAATAAGCTTAAATTTCTCACTGTCCTAGCCTTATGAATCTCCCAATCCCAAATTAATAAATTAGGAACTAGAAAAATTATGAGAAAGTAGGAAAAGGTTTTCTGTAAACTTTCAAAAAATATAGGGGAAATAAAGAGACATATACCAGCGACCAATATGTATAACCATAACCTGTTATGTATATTAGATTTAATGCCAAACTGGGAAATTTTTAAGTAAAAAAAAAAGAAAACTATCAAGGCATGAATGGGCTTGACAGTTTGAGCGAAGGCCAATGTGAAATTTCTTGAATCAGACAAAAGTGTGATAAAAAACAAGCCCAAAACTACTTCCAGGAATGCGTCATCTCTAAACCAAATAGAATTACTTAAAAAAACTATGGGGATAAGAGCAAATGGGGAAACTAATCCTACCAAGACCCAAACAATTAAATGT
>CAZRBW010000069.1:0-13838 GCA_964598395.1 uncultured Roseivirgaceae bacterium | reverse complement strand
ATTATTAGGTCATCTTATATTCCTCCCGCGTTTTCTCCCATTGCTCGAGTAACGGATCCATCTTTCTAAACCACCAACTCGGCACCAAACAAAGCAATATCATTGCTGGATATCCAGATGGTAATTGCGGACTTTCATCGTGATGCGCCAATACTTGATAGCGTTTATTTGCATAAGTATGATGATCAGAATGTCTTTGTAAATGAAATAAAAATAGATTGCTGATGAGATGATTGGCATTCCATGAATGTAGCGGATTTACTCTTTCGTAGCGGCCATTCTCTTTTTTTCGTCGTAAAATTCCGTAATGTTCAATATAGTTTACCTGCTCTAACAGGGTGAAGGCTAATATACTTTGGACAAAAAATAAAACAGGAATCTGCCAAACAAATTCTCCCAACCACAAGGAAAATACTAGAGTAACCAAGCCCACAAAAAGAAGCGGGAGGATACTGTACCAAAGCATCATATTAGCGCTACTCCATAATTTCTGATTAGCCTTTTGCAGTCGACCTTTTTCTAATTCCCAAGCACTTTGCCAGCCGCCAATCACCGAGCGAAGCCAAAACTGATAGAAAGTTTCTCTTTTGCGGGAAGTCGCTGGGTCTTCAAGCGTGGCCACGCGTACATGGTGCCCTCTATTATGCTCGATATGAAAATGCATATAATACACCATCATTAACAGCACCTGCGCAGCAAATCGCTCTAGTTTGCTCGATTTATGCCCAAGCTCATGCCCAACCGTAATCCCGATTCCGCCAGTAATAAGGGCCAAACCTAAAACAAATCCAGGCAAATAAATTGGAGCAATGGCATTGATGGAAATAAGATAGAATGCATAAATTAATATTGCCAGCTGAACAACTACCCAGAGCAAAGTCAAGCCCTTAAAGTATTGATCCTTATTGAGGCTTTCGAATATTTCGTCGGATACATTTTGAGCATCAGCACCAATGAAATAATCGAGGATGGGGATGAAAACAAATACAAAAACAGGTGTGAGATAATGCCAATATCCTCCCAACCATACGCCAAGGCACCACAGTATTGGTACTAGAAATGCCAGAAGAAAACCGATTTTCTTTAACTTACTCATAGATGATAAGCAAGTTATAAAACTAAACCGAGAGTTTAATTAATATGTGTAGGAAAAATTTCTAGTGCCCGCCATTGTTGGCTTTCCGCTTCTTTGCCAAACACAAAATGAGTTAAGCCATTGCTTAAAACAAGGAAATCTGGATTGAGCGTTTTGGCATACACCATGGCTTGGTGTAGTGTGCTTTCATCTATTTTTACAGAAGGTGCTTTGCATTCGCATAATAGAAAATACCCTCCCGCTTTATTGAGTACGAGGATATCTGAGCGTTTGGCTTGTTGATTATACTTTAGACCACTCTCCACGGAAATCAATCCTTTTGGGTATTTCAGATGATCTATAAAAAAGGCTAGCAAATGTTGACGTACCCATTCTTCCGGCGTAAGAATCAGATATTTTTTACGAATTCTATCAAATATCAAGACTTTCTCTTCTTCCTTCTTAATTTTACAATCGACTTCGGGTAGATTAAGCTTGATCATGGCTTAAAATTAACCCAAAAATTTATCCTTTTGCAGGGGCTTGGATGAATAGACGATAGAAATGAAAATATAGATAGCTCCCTTACAAAACGAATAGAATATGAAGACAAAAAAGGAAATAGTTGAAAACTGGCTCCCCAGATATACTGGAGTGCCATTGAATGAATTTGGAGAGTATATTCTGATGACCAATTTTCAGAATTATGTGGAAATGTTTGCTCAGAAATTTGGAGTGGAAGTAAGAGGAAAAGACAAACCTATGCAAACAGCCACAGCAGAAAACATTACCATTATCAATTTTGGGATGGGTAGCGCAATGGCTGCTACTGTAATGGATTTGTTATCGGCAATAAAACCTCGTGCAGCGCTATTCTTGGGTAAATGTGGCGGTTTGAAAAAGAAAACTGAGATTGGTGATTTGATATTGCCAATTGCAGCAATTAGAGGTGATGGTACTAGCAATGATTACCTCCCGCCAGAAGTCCCTGCTTTGCCTTCGTTTCGCTTGCAACGTGCGGTATCTTCTATGATCAAAAAGCACGAGAAGGATTATTTCACTGGCACTGTATATACTACCAACCGTAGAGTATGGGAGCATGATGCTGAATTTAAAAGCTACCTCCGCGAGATTCGTGCGATGGCTGTGGATATGGAAACAGCTACGATATTCTCTGTAGGCTTTGTAAATGAAATCCCACATGGAGCTTTGCTGCTCGTATCGGACAATCCGATGATCCCTGAAGGCGTGAAAACCGATGAAAGCGACAAAAAAGTAACGTCAAACTTTGTAAACACGCATTTGGAGATTGGCATTGATGCCTTGAAAGAATTGCGTGACTCTGGTGAATCGGTGAAACACCTCCGCTTCGAATAAATAATCTCTAAAGAAAAGGACAAAAAAATAGGCTATCCCAAATCGAGATAGCCTATTTTAATTATTCTGAGTTCAAATTAGTTCATTGGAGGGAGCATCACTTTGTTAATAACGTGTACTACACCATTTGTCGCTTCGATATCAGCCGTGGTTACTGTAGCACCTGAAATACTAACTTTTCCGTCCCAAATCTTTACTTCCACTTCTGCACCTTGCACAGTCTTCGCTTTTTGTCCGTTAGACAAATCACTTGACATAATTTTACCTGGTACTACGTGGTAAGTCAATACTGCCACTAATTGCGCCTTGTTTTCTGGCTTCAATAAGTTTTCCACAGTTCCTGCTGGCAATGCTGCGAATGCTTCATTTGTAGGAGCGAATACTGTGAATGGGCCATCACCTTTCAATACATCTACCAAATCGCCAGCTTGTACTGCTGCTACTAGTGTAGAAAGGAAATCAGTTGCAACAGCTAAATCAACGATATCGTTGTCAACTGCTTTTGCTTTCTTGATGCCGTCATTGGCAAATACGATTGTTGAAGCAAACAACAACAGTGCTACTAGGGATAATACTCTGTTTTTCATGATCTTAATAATTTTAGTTTAGGGCTTCTTAACAGGATGTTTGTTGGATGGTTTAAAATATTTTCATTTATTTTTTGCAAAGGATTAAAATAATTCATCAAAATAGATAATAGAATCACATATTATTATGCTGAATATCAGAAGTTTGTATGGATAAAAATTTATCTTTAACATGGTGGTTTTTGGTGGTGGATTATTTTTAAATTCATTTTTTATGGTATTGCTGATTTGATCGGTCGCGAGGTGTTGGATTACAAATTCAAATTATCATAATTCGGAATTGCAAATTCCGAATAGGTGATTAACACCGTGGTAGAGACGCAATGCATTGCGTCTCTACACGGTTTGGGTTTTCATGGCTTTAAAAATGGGGAAACTATCAATTTCCTCTCGCCATTTTGGGTTTGGAATTAAAGCAAAAGGCATCTTCGTAATTAATGAATTAGAAGCTTATCTTTGCATATTATTTGGGAAAAAATTGGCATAAGAAATGCTATTTGCCCGATGAAAAAATCCCGCTAAATTTGCAGCTGAAATGAAAATGAATGAAATGAAACGTACTTTACTTGCTTGTTTATTAGTAGTGACTGGTTTTGGAATTACTTCTTGCGAACAAAAGCAAGAAGGGCAGGAAACTGAAATCGTAAAAAATTCGGCAATGAAAGAAGAACTGCCAACTCTTAATGATTTGGTGAAAAAAGAAAGCAATATCAATACCTTCTTAGTAGCATTAGACTCCGCGAAAATGTCATGGGTATTGCGTCAAGATACTGATGCATATATTTTGTTTGCGCCCACAGATGAGGCATTTGCGCTATTGGGTGAAGAGGCAGTTGCCAATTTGTTGTTACCGGAAAATAGAACCACGCTTTTCAATTTGGTGCGCAACCATATTGTAAAAGGTAGAGTGCCTTCAGAGGTAATGACTGGCGGTATGTCTGCCGAAACGGAAAGCCGAACAAATCTTGTATTCGAGGAAAATGCAGACGGAGTTAAAACCGTAAATGGAGCCAACTTCGTGAAAACAGATATTGAAGGAAGAAACGGTATTGTGCACATCATCGATAGGGTAATCGAATAATCCATTCCATAAAGTACCAAAAAGCAAAGCCGAACAGAGTGATTTGTTCGGCTTTGTTGTTTTTGATTGTAAAATCCACCCCAAAAGTCTACTCTCTTAAGGTGTTTAGCATTCATTGTGCATTAAATTTACATGTTTTCCTCTACTTCATAAACTACAATATTATGATCTCGCTCATCTGGACAGAAAGTATAAAATCTTTTATGGATTGGGTCATATGCAAAGCTGACAATTAAACGCCCATCATTTAAAACATATTTTTTGATTGGATTTGCATCCCAATCGAATTCAAGGATATGCATATTATTATCTCTAACCTCCATATAATCTGTAACTCTATTATTATAGTTTAGTCCGTAAATTGTGTTACCGTGTGCTTCAAGTTTAGAGAAATATATATAAGGAATTTCACCTTGTTGTTGATTTGAATTAAAATATTCTTGAAATCTAGTCGGTTCATCAATAACAAGCGAGTTAACATAAACTCCTTTTGTGGTAAAAAAATCAACTTGCCCTAAAAGAGTAGGAGCCAAAGCGATGATACCCTTTTCTTTATTAATAACTGCAGACGACCGGTAAACAAGCGGCCAAAAGTCTGGAGAAATTATATATGGCAGTTCAGGAGTTGATCCAATTGAATATTCCTTCTCATTATTCTTATCATAAATCAACAATCTAATAAAGCCCTCTGTTTGTCCAAGCAAAAAATCACCATCAGAACCGAAAAAGTATACGAAAAAGTTACTTTTTGTTGTATTTATTGATTCTATCTCAAAAGAATTATTTCCTTGGCTTTCAATGGTTTCAAGAATATTAATTCTGGCAAATAGTTGCTTTCTTAAATCAAATACTTGAAATACTGGAGAATTATTAACTGAATCATAATCAAAATGCTTGAGTAATTCAGGCGCAAAAAATTCTTGTGGGCCATTTCCTTGACTACCAAACTCAACAAGCAGTTTGTGACTATTTGTGCTGTAGATTCTAAAAAATGGTTCGACATTCGTTTGAATAATCAAGAATGTGTCCTGAACATTGATATTAACATTACTTTGTTTAAAGGTAAAATCAATACTGTTTTCCACTTTCCCAGTCAAGTCTATAGAATCATCAAAAGAGGATAATTGCTCCTCCTTTGATTGATTCGAAGTACAACCTGAAAAAAAAAATAGAAGAAATGCTATTGTACAGATATTGTACATGTTCCCTTTGTTCCTAAAGCCAAATTTTCTACCCAATCACATAAATAATTATTGGAATCATCTGTGCATCTTCTTGCATGATAAATTCCACTACTGTTTGGAGGTGTATCTCTACATTGTAATGTGGTTTCTCCTCCTAAAACTTCTAGGTAACTGATATTTACAGTTTCCTGAGTCACACTCGTGAAACTACTTAAACTACTAAGCATAATAAAGCTTAAAAGAATTGAACAAATTTTAAATTTTACTTTTATAGCATAAAAAATTTAGAGTTAAAAAATTATTAATACCATGAATAACTGAATAACTGAATTAATATGCAAATTTTTAGATAAAAATAATTTTTATTAGGTAGTCTTGATATCACTTTAAGACGGAGTACAATTGTACAAAATAATGAATCCAAAATTTACTATATATAACAAACTGAAAAAGAGCACAAAAATTTTAAGTCTCTAGAAAATAAATATAATTTTTCAATGAATTTTCAAAATACAGCATAATTTAGGAGGTCATGAAAGGTTTAAAACCAAAAACACACTAAAAGCAAAGCCGAACAGAGTGATTTGTTCGGCTTTGATGTATTATAGCTTTGTTGGCAGCTTTATACTTAAAACGTGAGATTTGATTTTAGTTTAAATAGACAAAAAATCAATTGATCTCTTTCATCGTTTGTGAGTTTATTGGCAATAGCCTTCATCTGAGCAGAATACTCATTCTCACCGTATTTCTTAATATTTGTTAATATTTCTTCTTTGCTTGTATTTAGAGCATTTACATACCCTATTCCAACATAGTCCTCCGTTAAATTTCCTAAAGCATACATAGGTAATGCTCTTGTGAAGGTTAAATCATTCACTAAATCGTTGTAGCTAAACTGATACGTTTTCCCTGTTGAGAAATCCTTAACAATTTTCTTTGTTGCATCTTTTTTTAGGGAGAAAAATGCAAATCCATTTTCATACTCCATATATGATTTACGACGAGCTAATGAATTAGCCTTATCTAAAAACTCCAAATAGTTCGTTCCATTTGCAGGAAGTCTTTTTTTAAGTTCTTCTACTTCCTTTTGATCAGGTGTTGGTACTTTCCTCCATACTTCTGTTTTGGTAGCTCCTACATTGTAGATACTTTCATTGAATGGCTCCATGAAAATAGTTTTATCACGATATTCAATGAAATGAACGGATAATTTTAAAAACCGTCCATGGTCTCTATCCTTTGTCTCATATTTTTTTTTGAATGAGTTATCAGTAATAACAAGTGTTTTTTCTTCATTTGTTAAAAAGGCATAGCCAGTAGCATTTGGAAGGCGAACGATTCTTAGACCTGGAAAATTAAGTTTGGAAGTACGAATTAACTTTCCATTTGCTGCGTCATAATGCATAATATTGCTACGGTTGCTATCTAATACCAAAACTTCCTTGCCATCATGACTTATCGTAAAGCCCATAAGAATACTATACTTATCTGGACCATCACCATGATCGTCAATTGTATATAAGTACTTACCATCAATACTAAATACGAATATTCTTTTGGTAGTAAAGCTATCTAGAATAAAAATTCGATTGTTCTTGATTTTAATATTATTGACTTCTCCAATAAACATGTCTTCTGGAAAGTCTAAAAGAAGAATTTTCTCCATCTCATAGATATCAGAAAGTCGTGTTTCTTTGACTAGTGTGGTGCTGTCTGGGTGAAAGTTTGAAAAAATAACCGTTTGACTGGAGCTGGCAAAAGCTTTACTGTCTGATATTGAACAAGAAAATAGAAGGATAGAAAAAATAAATGCAGCTAAATTATTCATATAAATAGTTTTTCAAGTAAATAATATCATATCGTTGGGTAGGGTTTTCTGACGACACTTTTAAAGTTGCACAGCATATTCCAAAGAATAACTGAATAACTGAATTAATATGCAAATTTTTAGATAAAAATGTTTTTTATCTGACAGACTTTATATCACTTTAAGACTCAATATATTTGCACAAAATAATGAATCCAAAATTTACTATATATAACAAACTGAAAAATAGCGTATAATTTACATACCTTTTAAAAGCAAATAGTATTTTTCAATGAATTTTAGAAATCGAGTGTAATTTAGGAGGTCATAAAAGGCTTAAAACCAAAAACACCCTAAGAGCCAGCGCTCTTAGGGTGTTCGTCATTATTAATTTGGGTTGATAAATCAGATTACAAAAGGATACTTATTTTTCTCAATCATATAATCTGCAATTTCTCTTCTTAGTTCTTTAGCATTGATGGCGTCCATTTTGGTAAATCGCTTCAAACCCATCAAAAGTACCTTTTGCTCGTCGCCTTTGGTAAATGCCGCAATGGCTTCTTTACCCGCTTTGTTTACCTTTTCTACAGCTTCAAACAAATACACTTGTGCCATACTGATATAATGCTTGGCTGCTTCTTCACCTTTCAGCTCGATAAGTTTTTCCGAACGTAGCAAGGTAGATTCTGCAGCGTATATTTCGATCATCAAATCAGCTAGGTTTAGCATAATCTCTTGCTCATCTTCAATACGATCTGCTAGCGACTGAGCTGCCTTACCACCAATCATCAAAAAGGCTTTCTTCAAGTTTTTGATTACTTCCTTCTCCTTAGCAAAAGCAACTGAAGCATCTGGACTTGCAAATGAAGGCACAGAAATCAATTCCTTACCTACAGCCATTGCTGGCGTCATGATATCCAACTCGCCTTTCATAGCTCTACGCAGTACCATACCTACCATAAGCATACGGTTAATTTCGTTGGTGCCTTCGTATATTCTAGCGATTCGGCTATCGCGGTAGGCTCTTTCCATTGGTGCATCGGCCGAGAAGCCCATACCGCCATATATCTGCACGCCTTCGTCTACCACATAGTCTAGCACTTCCGAGCCATGCACTTTACTGATGGCAGCTTCTACAGCAAATTGCTCTACTCCTTTGAGTTTGGCTTCATTTACTTCCATGCCCTCAGCAATTAACGCATCCGTTTTGTCTTCGATATCCTGCCCAGCACGGTAGCTTAGCGACTCACTCGCATAGGTACGAATGGCCATTTGCGCTAACTTGTGCTTCATCGCACCAAAGCTTGAAATAGACTTGCCGAATTGCTTACGCTCATTAGCATAATTTACCGCAAGGCTTATCACGCTTCTACATCCGCCCAATACGCCTGCACCTAATTTTACTCTACCAATATTGAGGATATTCACGGCAATCTTAAACCCATTCTGGCGATCGCTCAGCATGTTCTCTACGGGCACCTTGCAGTCGTTGAAAAATACTTGGCGAGTAGATGAGCCTTTAATGCCCATTTTCTTTTCTTCCTCATTCATGGTAATGCCACCGAATGACTTCTCTACAATAAATGCAGTCAGATTTTTATCATTTTCGATTTTGGCAAATACGATAAAGATATCGGCAAAGCCGCCGTTAGATATCCACATCTTTTGACCTGTAATCAGGTAATGTTTACCGTCATCGCTGAGTACCGCTTTGGTTTTACCAGAGTTGGCATCCGAGCCTGCATCAGGTTCGGTAAGGCAATAGCATGCAGCCCATTTGCCAGTAGCAAGCATTGGCAAGTACTTAGTTTTTTGCTCTTCAGTGCCATAAAATAAGATCGGCAAAGTACCAATACCCGTATGCGCACCATAAGTAGTAGAGAATGAACCCGCCGAGCCAATTACATCTGCAATAAGCATGGAAGTATTGAAACTCATGCCCAATCCACCATATTCCTCAGGTACTGAAATACCCAAAAGACCTAATTCACCTGCTTTTTTCAAAATGCTAGGTACCAAATCAGGCTCTTTCATGCTGTCGATCCTATCGGCCAGAGGCATAATCTCCGTGTCGATAAAATCTTGACAGGCGCTTGCCATCATTCTTTGCTCTTCGTTGAATTGCTCCGGAATGAAGATTTCATTTGCTTCTGTTTCGCGGATAAGGAATTCTCCTCCTTGAATTGCTTTGTTGCTTGTAATAGTTGCCATTGTTGTATGACTGTTAATGATAAATTTTGATTTTTGAAAAAGCGGGAGGATTTAGCTTAATAGCTCATAAATACCCGCAACACCTTGGCCACCACCTACGCAGGCAGTCACCATTCCGTACTTTTGCTTACGTCTTCTCATTTCATTGAAAAGCTGTACTGAGAGCTTAGCTCCTGAGCAACCCAGCGGGTGACCCAATGCTATAGCTCCACCATTTACATTGATGATATCTGGATTCAGACCAAGTTCTTTGATTACAGCCAATGACTGTGTAGCGAATGCTTCGTTCAACTCAATCTGATCTATATCACCTATTTTCAAACCTGTTTGCTTCAATACTTTTGGTATAGCAGCTACAGGCCCAATACCCATAATGCGTGGATTAACACCCGCTGCAGTATAGCCTACGAGTCTGGCGATGGGTTCGAGTTTTAGCTCTTTCACCATTCTTTCGGACATCACCATTACAAAGGCAGCTCCATCGGAAGTCTGCGAGGAATTACCTGCGGTTACGATTCCTCCCGCTGCAAATGCAGGTCGCAATGAGCCAAGCACCTCCATGGAAGTATCAGCTCTTGGGCCTTCGTCGGTATCTACTACAAAACTTCTATTTTTCTTTTTGCCATTGGCATCAACATAGGTTTCGTTTACCATTATCGGCACTATATCATCCTTGAATCTACCTTCATTAATTGCGGCAACAGCCTTTTGATGGGAGTTGTAAGAAAACTGATCTGCTTCTTCTCTGCCAATATTGAAATCCTTAGCAACTTCCTCGGCAGTAAGACCCATACCTAGATAATAATCTGGATGCTTTTCGGCGATTTTCCAGTTAAGGGCTGTTTTGTAGCCCATTACTGGCACTAGCGACATGGATTCCGTTCCTCCCGCTATTATACAATCTGCCATACCTGCTTTGATCCTTGCAGTAGCTATAGCGATCGTTTCAAGTCCCGATCCGCAATATCTATTTACAATCATTCCTGGTACTTCCATCGGCAAGGATAATAAAGAGATCATTCTACCCATTTGCATACCTTGCTCTGCTTCTGGCACTGCATTTCCCACAATCAGATCGTCCACTCTGCTTGGGTCGAAATCTTTGATAGAGCCCACCAAATGTTTGATTACATCAGCGGCCAAATCATCTGGTCTCATAAATCTGAAACCGCCTTTTTTGGCTTTTCCTACTGCTGTTCTATAACCTGCTACTATATATGCTTCCATTTTTATTTAATTTTTTGATTCAACATTTGAGCTTACAATACATTTAATTGCGAAGTGGTTTGCCCTTGAATAATATGCTATGAATGCGCTCCAGCGTTTTAGGCTCTCCACACAGACTAAGGAATGCCTCGCGCTCAAGCTCAATAAGGTACTGCTCGGAAACGAGTGTGGCTTCACTCAAATCGCCGCCGTTCATTACCCATGATAGTTTCTGAGCCACTTTAGCATCATGCTCAGAGATATATTTGCCATAAAGCATCCCTGCAATACCTGCTTGGAATAAAGCTAGGCCTGTTTTGCCTTGCACTTTGATGTCCGTACGCATAGTAGGCTGTGTATAGCCGGCATTGTACAATTCAAGCGCTTTGGCTTTGGCATCGGTAATTACTCTTTTGCGATTGAGGGTAATTTCATCGGTGCTCGTTAAATACCCAAGACTTCTTACTTCTGCTGCAGATGTTCCTACTTTGGCAGTAGCAATATTCATAAAGTACTCTTGCAGTCTATTAAGCTCAGGGTCGCCCGTTTTATATGAGTCGGATGCCCTAAGCGTCATTTCTTTGGAGCCTGCACCAGCTGGAATAAGACCTACTCCAAATTCTACCAAACCCATGTAGGTTTCGGCATGTGCTTGTATAGCATCGCAATGCATAGACAGCTCGCAACCGCCACCTAATGCCAAGCCCGAAGGCGCAGCTACTACTGGGATGGATGAGAATCTAGCTCGCATCATGGTTTGCTGAAACTGCGCAATCATCATATCTACTTCGTCGAATTCCTGCTCACTAGCATACATAAATAGCATGGCCAAATTGGCTCCTGCTGAGAAATTCGCTCCATCGTTGCCAATTACAAGGCCTTTGTAATTCTTCTCGGCCATTGCAATTGCGGTGTTGATTCCTTCGATCACTTCGCCACCGATGGCGTTCATCTTGGTGTGGAATTCTAATCCCAGTACTTGGTCGCCCAAGTCATACACTGAAGCACCATCATTGCCCCATACTTTATTAGTTTTCTTGAGATTGTCAAGGATAATTAGCCCTTCAGTACCTGGAATTACTTTGTATGATTTACTAGTGATGTCATAATATTTCCTTTTGCCATCTTCTACTTTATAGAATGATTCGGCTCCACTTGCTAGCATTTCCTGCACCCATGCCGCTGGTTTTTGTCCAGCTTCTTCCATTTTCTTGGCTGTTTCGGCTACGCCTAGCAGATCCCATGTTTCGAATGGCCCAAGTTCCCAACCGAAGCCAGCGCATACTGCCTGATCGATTCTGAACAGCTCGTCGGCGATCTCAGGAATGCGGAATGAGCAATACCTGAATGCATCGTAAAATGTAGTGCGGTAGAATTCGCCAGCCTTATCGTCGAAGTTTACAAGGAATGGTATTCTCTTCTTCAGATCATCAATTTCTTTGGAAGCTTCAAGCGCTTTGAATTTCGGCTTTTCTGCAAGTTTGTATTCGTATGTGTCGAAATCTACTTCATAGAGGGTTTTGCTTCCATCCTTGCCCTTTTCCATTTTGAAATAGCCTTGCTTGGTTTTGTCGCCCCACCATTTGCGATCGTGCATTTCCTTTACGATACCAGGTAGCTTAAACATCTCACGAGATTCGTCGTGCTGTAGCCCTTGGTAAAGGTTGTTGGACACGTTTACTGTGGTATCCAACCCTACTACATCCATCGTACGGAAAGTCGCAGATTTCGCTCTGCCAATCACTGGGCCCGTGAGTTTATCTACCTCAGATACCGTAAGACCCATTTTCTCGATGGTATGCATTGCCGACATTATGGCGTAAATGCCTATTCTGTTGGCGATAAATGCTGGAGTATCTTTACAAAGGACAGTTTCCTTACCTAAAAAGAGATCTCCATAGTGCATCAAGAAATCAATGATTTTTGGATCTGTTTTAGGGCCTGGAATAATTTCTAGTAGGCGTAAATAACGCGGGGGGTTGAAAAAGTGCGTTCCACAGAAGTTGCTTTGGAAATCGTCACTTCTACCTTCGCACATTAGGTGCATCGGTATACCAGATGTGTTAGAGGTAATCAATGTACCTGGCTTGCGGAATTTCTCCACTTTATCGAAGATGATTTTCTTAATATCTAATCGCTCTACGACTACTTCGATAATCCAATCTACATCGGCAACGCCTTTCATGTCATCATCAAAATTGCCTGTTTTGATAAGTGAGGCAGCATTTTCCTCATACACTGGCGAAGGCTTAGATTTTACCGCTGTCATCAAGGCTTCATTTACGATCCTATTGCGGACAGCTGGGTGATCCAAGGTTAGACCTTTTTTGGTCTCTGCGTCATTCAATTCCTTAGGTGGGATGTCAAGGAGCAATACCTTCACTCCAATGTTGGCGAAGTGTAAGGCTATTCGGGAGCCCATTACTCCAGATCCTAATACGGCTACATGTTTTATCGATCTCATCATGAGTTAATTAGATTTTATAATTCTTTTTTAGCTATTAATTTCACTTAGTACTCCTTTTGGCTTGAAGATTCGCTCCTCATCCACAATTTGAAATATATCCTGAATCACTTCGAAGAAGACTTTGAGCTTTTCTGGATCAATGTTTTCCGTGATATACTTATTGAAAGTGATCACAGTATGTCTAGATAAATCTCTCTTCTTTTTACCTTTTTCAGTAAGATAGATTCTCACCGAGCGCCCATCTTTTGCATCAGGCTGCTTATAGATCATTCCTTTTTCTTCAATTGTCTTGAGCATTCTAGTCAAGCTTCTAGACTCAAGGCCTAGCAATGGAGCAATCTTAGTTGCGGGAGTTCCTACTTTGGAGTCTATATTCAAAAGCACAAAGCCAATGGACATGGTGAAATCATACTGCGCTGCCTGTTGGTTGTACATGCGTGATATGGCATGCCATGCAGACTTAATATGGAAATCAATAGTTTCTTCGCGCTTCATTTTCAAGTATTTCAAACAAATTTAGAAAAATTTGTTATGCATGCATACTATTTCACGAAAAAATAAACTGATAGTTTGAATTTTTTTTCTGAAGCGTCTTTTTTTGGCTTTTATTAGCTTATCAATGAGCTGCTATTTACAAGCATGCAGATTTTTCTAACACTCATGTATTGTGGATACACAAGATAGGAAAGCTTGTTTGGCTAAAGCCTTGTTAAATGCAATCTTCTTTCCCCCAGATAAATCTGGAGGCAATTCAATTTATTCTCACACCTAGCTCAAGCCTGACTACCTGAGGTAGGCGTCCGCTTGGACCCTTAAATTCTCCCCATCTAGTTCAAGCGTCCG
>CAZRBW010000068.1:0-14017 GCA_964598395.1 uncultured Roseivirgaceae bacterium | reverse complement strand
CGAGCGGATTCGAACCGCTGTAGGAGCTTTTGCAGAGCTCTGCCTAGCCACTCGGCCACAGGACCATTTTTTAATGGATTGCAAAATTAGTAAATACCTTTTCTAATCAAAAGGTTCAGAGAAAATAAAAAAGCCCGAAATTAATCGGGCTTTTTGCAAAAATATTAATTCAGCGATTATTCGCTTTTTCCGTCTTTCAATTGTTCTTTCAAACCAGCTAATGCATCCAAATCACCTAAAGTAGTTTTATCAGCTTCTTTCGGCGCAGTTGCGGCTTCTTTCTTAGAGGCAGCAGCTTTCTTTTTAGGTGCTGCAGCTTTTACAGGCTCAGCGGCATGCATATTAGTATGTGATAGCACAATTCTTTTATCGTCTTTAGAGAATTCTAAAACTTTAAAGTCAAGTGTTTCGCCTACCTCAGCAACTGTATCATCTTCTTTCTTCAAATGCTTGATAGATGCAAAACCTTCGATGCCATAAGGCAACTCAAGTACTGCTCCTTTATCATTTTTGCTAGTGATGGTACTCTTATGCTCAGAACCAATTGTAAATACTGTTTCGAAAGTATCCCAAGGGTTTTCCTCCAAATGCTTGTGACCAAGCGCTAGACGACGGTTGTCAACATCAAGTTCAAGAACTTGTACTTCTAACTCATCTCCTACTTTCACAAATTCAGATGGATGCTTGATCTTCTTAGTCCAGCTAAGATCAGAAACGTGTACCAATCCGTCGATACCTTCTTCAAGCTCTAGGAACAAGCCAAAGTTGGTAAGGTTACGAACGATACCTTTGTGAACTGTACCTACACCGTATTTAGTCAATACATCCTTCTTAGTCCAAGGATCTTCGCTCAGTTGCTTAATGCCCAAAGACATTTTTCTTTCGTCGCGATCAAGAGTAAGCACTACTGCTTCCGCCTCGTCACCTACTTTGATAAAGTCTGAAGGGTTACGCAAATGCTGAGACCAGCTCATTTCAGATACGTGGATCAAACCTTCAACTCCTGGATGGATTTCAAGGAATGCGCCGTAATCAGCTACATTTACAATTTTACCTTTTACTTTAGAACCAACTACTGTATCTGCACTTAAAGAATCCCAAGGATGCGCTTCAAGCTGCTTCATGCCTAAAGAGATACGCTTCTTCTCATCATCAAAGTCAAGTACAACAACATTAACTTTCTGATCAAGCTTAAGCACTTCTTCTGGATGGTTGATACGACCCCAAGAAATATCTGTAATGTGCAATAGACCATCTACACCACCCAAATCGATGAATACACCGAAGTTTGTCATGTTTTTGATTACGCCTTCAAGCACTTGACCTTTTTCAAGGTTGTTCAAGATTACAGCTTTCTGCTTCTCAATATCTTTCTCGATTAGTACTTTGTGAGATACTACAACGTTGTCATTTGTATAGTTGATTTTCACAACTTTCAATTCCATCGTTCTACCTACAAATACATCAAAATCTCTAATAGGCTTCACATCAATTTGAGAACCTGGCAGGAATGATTCCACACCATGAACATCCACGATAAGTCCACCTTTTGTACGTCTTTTCACAACACCTTCAATTACTAAATCCTCTTCGTGAGCCTTAGTAATATTTTCCCATGCTTTTACAATTTTTGCCTTACGACGAGAAAGCACTAGTTGTCCATTTGCATCTTCTTGCTCTTCTATGAACACTTGAACTTCGTCACCAACCTTTAGTTTAGGCAAATCACGGAATTCTGAAAGTGGCACCAAACCATCAGATTTGAAGCCGATGTTTAGGATTACGTCGCGGTCGTTTATACCTACCACAACACCAGTAACTACCTCACGTGGAGTAATCTCAGTTAAGGTTTCTTCGTAAATCTTTTCTAGTTCTTCGCGCTTAGCTTTGGAATAGCCTTCGCCAAAACCTTTTGATTCGTAGTCTTCCCAGTTAAAATCTTCAGGAGAATTTGACATAATATTATTGTCGATCCGTTATTTACGATTCTGCTTTCGGATCAAAAAACAGAATGCTTTTTTTAGTAAATTTTCACTAATTGTGAACCACCCATTTTGAATGGACTGCAAAGGTACTAAAAATCTGAATATTAGATGTTTTTTCAAATAAAAAAAGCTGAGAATTTCTCAGCTTTTGATATCCTTTTGAAAGAACAATGGTTTAATTGAAACTAATTGTAACCGAACCTCCCGACGTTACTAAGCTTACAGGAGTATCTCCATTTCCGATTGTTCCATCAATTTTATCTTTCTTCACCTCACCACTGAAGTTGCTTAAATCATTCACTCTCACACGAGATCCTCTAGCGTATAATGTCATATCCTGCTTTTTGTCCAAATCTACTGAGATTGAGCCGCCACTAGTTTTCAAATCTAGCTTTTCAATCTTGGCTAATCCATTGGCTCTGATAGACCCTCCGCTTGTCTTGCCTACAATCTCACCAGTACAGTCTTCGAATCTAACACTTCCTCCTGAGGTATTTAAACTCAGTAATCCATGCGAATTAGTTACTTTAATGGAACCTCCACTAGTTTTACCTGAAACTTCACCTTGAGTATTACTCACTTTGATAGAACCTCCACTTGTATTTAATTGCTGATTCCCTACCAAATTATCAATAGATAAAGATCCACCAGAAGTTTTTAAGTTCACAAAAATCTCCTCTGGAACGCGTACATCAAATGATACAGATCTGTACTTTACTCCACCAAAAATCCAAGATCCACTACTTGACCCGTTATACTTGATGTACAGCCTATTTGCACTACTCTCGATATCAATATCTAATTCGTCAAATAGACGCTCGATTTCTCCTTCGGTAAGGTTGGTTACCTTATTACCTCCTAATTTGAAATCAACGATGGCACGATCTAAACCTTTTTCTCCTGTTACTTTTATTGAGCCGCCTGATGTAATTAGCTCTACATTAGCACCTACGTTTAAAGGATAGTGTTTTGTGATTACCGCACCATTCACAACATCTCCAAAAGACATGTCGATAGTACAAGCAGAAAATAAAAAGATAAGAAATACTAATGGGATGGATGGGATTGTTTTCATTGCTGTTGTTTGTTTGTTGCCAGAATGAATACAAACACAATGCAGAAAATAAAAACTAGCTAAAAAGCCAAATTTTGAAGGTTTCATGGTTTTCAGTAAAATTTATTTTGTTCAAAATCGAACAGTAAATATCTATAATCGGACACTAAACTGCCTAAGACAAAAAAACAACATACGCGGGAGGATTCAAAATTACCTAGAGCAAAGTGGCTTTTTCAGCTAAAAATGGCTCCCATTCCTCACAGGTAAACCCTGAATGATCCCTCAAAAAAATCGTATAGTTAGGTTTATAAGGCTTACTGAGCAGCCTCATACCTGCATGTTCCGGCGTGAAATCTCCTTTTCGGGAATTGCACCGTTTGCATGCAGTAATCAAATTAGTCCAAGTAGATTTTCCTCCTTTTGAGCGAGGGATGATATGATCAATCGTTAAGTCTCGAGTGGCTGTGCAATATTGACAAGAGTTTTTATCTCTTTTGAAGATGTTTTGCCTAGTGAGCATCACACCTTTGTAGGGTACATTTATATAGCGCTGAATTCTGATTACCGCAGGCATTTCGAATTGCCTATCTACCGTTCGTATTTTAATAGCTTTATAAGGAGCTACCAATTCAGCCTTGTTGAGAAAAACCAACAAAAAGCCTCTATGTACTGTACAAATAGTAATAGGACTGTAGTCTTGATTCAATACCAACACACGCTGCTTCATATCATTTATTAATAAGTCGCCTTACACCTTTTAGTTTGTGGGTGAAATCTCCTCCCGCATTCATAATACCCATTTCACTTATCGAATCTATTTTTACATGACCACTCGCGTGGATGATTTTATTTTCTTCTAGTATCAAACCCACGTGATCAATTTTGTTTTCATTTCCGAAAAACGCCAAATCCCCAGCTTTCGCATTTTCAAATTCAACATCCATTCCTTGCAAAAACTGTTGTGAAGCATCTCTGTTTAGCCTATACCCACAAATTTTAAATACTTGTTGCGTAAATCCTGAGCAATCGATCCCGAATGGACTTCGACCGCCCCATAAATACGGTGTATTTAGATATTTCATGGCCAATTCCTTCATCTGAGGCATTTTCCACTTTTGGCTCAATGGTTTCGATTCGCCACCAAACGCAAGCGTTTCTTCCATTTTGAAAAGCTCATTACTTCCAAATGGCAATATCGAACCTAATAAAATATTCATCCTCTCCTTCTTAAAAAGAATGGGTGAGGATAAATCTAGGCTGACCTTATAATCGGATGATTCGATTTGCTCGAAGTAGGCTTCACTTATTTCGGTATGTTGTAAGCTAGAAATCCAGCCTTCGTAGGTATCAAAAGCACAGGAAATCCTAATCCAATCCTTTTCCACAACATTATCTAACACACGATAATGCTCACCAAATAATAGCTGGGAAACCATTTCGCTTCTATGCGAAGCTTCGGCACGAATGGGGACAAGAGACTGACGAATAATACCAAACATATAAAAAGAATAAAATCCACTAAAGGTATTTTATTCCTTATAATTTGGCAAGTGTAAAAATGGACTATTAGTATTTAATGCGATCCATTTCGCGTTTCATGTCCTTGTCTTTGATAGAATCTCGTTTGTCGTGAAGTTTCTTGCCTTTAGCGATGGCAATTTCCAATTTGGCTAACCCTCGGTCGTTTATAAAAAGGCGGGTGGGTATTATGGTTAACCCTTTTTCTTCAGTCTTCGCTACAATCTTCCTGATTTCCTTCTTGTTAAGCAACAATTTTCGTTGGCGCATTGGGTCAGGCGCATTGAAGCTCAAATTGCTGTAAGGCGAAATATGCAGATTCTTCACAAAAACTTCATCATTGGAAACAAAGCAAAAAGCATCTGTGATATTTACTTTTCCTTCTCTGATAGATTTCACCTCTGAACCAAAAAGCTGAATGCCTGCCACATATTTTTCTATAAACTCATATTCAAATGAAGCTCGGCGATTTTTGATATTTATAATATTTGAGAATCTCTCGTCCTTTTTAGCCATTTTTAACGGTATTAAATAATCTCTCCAACTTCTCTTTTTTCAGTATTTTTTGTCCTGTTCTACCTTGAGCAATTACTCTAGACCCAACTGTTGCTTCTACGCTGCAAATAATTTCATGGGCATTGATTTGCTCAATAGTCGCTGTAATATGGGCTTCATCATTAACGAACGCTGGAGATTTATGATCTATTTCTATAAAAGTACCGATACCTTGTTCGTCATCTTCTAACATATCGAGCACAAATAACCTCCCGCTCCATTCCATATCGCGAGCCAGCGCAAAGGTAGCATATACTGGATGTACGGTTTCTCCATGAAAGGCCGCAATATCCTGCTCACTTATTTTATGTAGATAAACCTTCTTGTCGCCCTTTTTAAAGATGCTTTTCATTTTTCAAATTTAGGCTATTAAAGCTCTATAAAACAATCAGGAAATAACCCTCTAAAAAGCCATTCGCGGATTTGGACTTACATTTTGCCCTACAAAATCACCTGCATGATATTTAAAATATGCAGCCATAGCAATCATTCCTGCATTATCCGTGCAATATTCGAATGATGGAATGAAGACTGACCAATTGTGCTTCTCCGCAAGCTCTTCTAATCGACTTCGTAAGCCACTATTCGCTGCAACTCCACCCGCAATGGCAATTTGATTAATGGAATATATTTGAGTTGCCTTAATCAATTTGGCCAAAAGCATGGACACCAATGATTTCTGAATACTAGCAGCCAAATCTTCCAGATTATCTTGAACGAAACTCGGATTCTTCTTTTGCTCATCTCTCAGGAAATACAAAATAGACGTTTTGATTCCGCTGAATGAATAATCTAAATCAGGCATTTGAGTTTCAGAAAAAGTGAAGCGATCTGGGTTTCCTTTTTGAGCCAATTTATCCAAATGAGGGCCACCGGGATAAGGCAAGCCAAGCATTTTGGCGGCTTTGTCGAATGCTTCACCTACTGCATCATCCTGTGTTTGCCCAATTATTACCATTTCCGAAGCGCTCTTCACATTAATAATTTGTGTGTGGCCTCCACTTACTGTAAGGCACAGAAATGGAAACGTCGGCTTTGGGTCTTCAATAAAGTGTGCGAGGATATGCGCTTGCATATGATTGATCTCGATCAAAGGGATATTCAAAGACAGCGCTAAACCTTTTGCAAAAGAAGCTCCTACCAATAGTGACCCTAACAATCCTGGCCCTCGTGTAAATGCAATGGCGGATAAGTCTTTAGCCTCGATATTAGCCTGTTTGAGCGCTTCGCTTACTACTGGCACGATATTTTGCTGATGTGCTCTAGAGGCAAGCTCAGGCACAACTCCTCCGTAACTCTCGTGTATTCGTTGCGTTGCTATTATATTATTCACTAATTTTCCACCCGCAATTATTGCGGCTGAAGTTTCGTCGCAAGACGACTCAATTGCAAGTATAATTTCACTCATTATAGGCTTTGTCAGAAAAGAAAACGAAGGCGCAAGTTATCAAAAAAGGTATTGCTAGAGCAATATCCTGGACGATTATAACCTTTCTTGCTTTAGCTTTGGGTTTAGTACTTTTGCTACAAGTTCCTTCTTTTCAAACATATGTAGTAAAAAAGGTTGCTAGTTACCTTACAGAAAAGACTGGATTTGAAACCACCCTCACAAAGGTAAGCATCAAATGGCTTGACGAAATCGAACTGGAAGGCCTCCAAATTCGTGATACTCAAGACAGCCTAATGCTTGGCACCGACAAAATATTGATCGATTTTAACATCACTGACTTGCTATCTGATCTGAGTATTAACTTAGATGAAGTCCGGATAGAAAAATTGAAAGTTCAATTGATTAATAATGCTGAAGATGGTGATTTGAATATTAATGAATTTATTAAAAGAATAAGTAGCCTCGCCAAACCATCGGACACCACTGCAACTACTAAACCTTTCGAAATTGACCAAATCCGCTTGCTTCAAGCTGATTTCATAATGAGTAACCCGAGTCTAGATACAATTGACGGTGGAATTGATTACAATCATTTACACTTTGCTGAACTTTTTGGCGATGTCAGAAGCCTTCGTATTAGTAACGATACAGTTGAATTCCGAATATTAGCACTTGAAGGTTTTGAGCCTGAAACTGGTTTTAGAATTAATAATCTCCGCACTAATTTCCATTACTCTAATACTAAAATGGGGCTTACTGAGCTTAATTTGTCAGCAGGCACGAGTGTAATCAAAGATTCATTGGTTTTTAGATTTAACAACCCTTCCAACCTTAGTTATTTTATTGACAGTGTTTCGATAGAAGCCAATTTGAATAATACTAGGATTTATTCCGAAGACTTGGCACTGTTTGCTCCTGCCCTTGCAGGTTATGATCAATTTTTCATTTTAGATGGAATTGTCTCAGGCCCAGTGAGCAATATATCGATGAATGATTTCCGAATTGGATTTGGTAGAGCTAGCCACGTTTCTGGGAATCTCTCATTTGAAGGATTACCTGATATTGATAACACCTTTGTCTTCGCAAATTTGCTCAATTCATCAGTGGTAATGAATGATTTAAGCCCATACTTAGATCGTGAAACATTAAAACAAATTGCGCCACTTGGTAGAGTCAATTTTACAGGTGAATTCATTGGTCTATTCCAAGACTTTGTAGCTAATGGAAAATTCAAGACGGCAATAGGTAATATCGATTCGGATATTAATATGAAATTGATTCCTGGACAAATTCCACAATACAAAGGAGCTTTGGCGTTACAAAATTTTAATTTAGGTAGGCTTATCAATGACACCGAAAATGTTGGGAGTGTAAGTATGAAAGGCAATATCGAAGGGAAAGGCTTCACTCAAGAAGATGCAGATGTATTGCTAGACGCTTCATTTACAAAGCTCGGATTATTAGGCTATGATTACACCAATATCACCACTGATATTCGATTTGCTGACAACCTGTTTCAAGGTGATATTGATATTAATGATCCTAACCTCAAATTTACCGCCACAGCCTTTATTGATTTGAGAAACAATCTTGATCTGATAAATATCACAGCACAACTCGATACTGCATTTTTAAGGGAATTGAATCTGACTGAGGAAGACATTTTTATCAGCACACGACTTTACACAGATTTGCGTGGTTTACAAATTGATAGCTTAACTGGCTATGCAGAATTCCTAGACAACTATATCATCTATAATGGTCGAAGTTTAAGCCTCGATTCATTGGAATTCCAGAGTATTAAGAAAAATCAAGATCGGCAGATAAGGCTAAGTTCAAGTCTATTTGACGCAGAAATATTTGGTCAGTTCAATTTCACCACAATTGTAGAAGACGCTCAAATTTATGCTAAAGAAATTGAGCTGGCATTGATTAATGATCAAGAAGCAATCAATGAATATTATGCAGAGAAAAAGCTTGAAGTCGAGGCCGAATACTATCGAGCTGATTTCACTTTCAACTTAAAAGACGCCAATCCCATCATTCAGCTTTTTGACCCCTACATTTATCTATCAGAAAACACGCGGGTGGAAGGTAGCTTTATCAATGGTTACACTTCTATGTTTGCTTTAAATTCCGACATTGAAACAATCCGAATTGGCACCAACACCTTCAACGATAACCTCTTAGACATTAATACCTCAAAAATTGCTGACAGCACGGATATACTTGCCAGTGCATATATAGAGTCAAGACGATTTGATGCAGGAAACGATGAGGGCACATTGGAAAATATGTACGTCAATTTAATTTGGAGTGAAAAGAAAATTGACTTTAGTAGTAGAATAGTGCAAGCTCCTACCAATAGCATAGCGGAAGTTTTTGGCTCCATCAACTTATTGCGGGAGGGTACAGAAATCAAATTCCTTCCTTCTAATTTACTTGCACTAGATCAAAACTGGCAATTTGCTGACAATAACAGAATCTTTATTGCGGGTCGTGAAATTGATTTTGAGAATCTTCGAATTGTCTCTCAAGATCAGAGTATTTCTCTCATTGGAAGTATTTCGGAAGACCCAAGTAAAATCCTTCGACTAGAAATGGATAATTTTCAAATCGAAAATTTGAATCCATTTAGCCCTTACCCATTCTTTGGTACAGCAGATGGATATCTTAATATTCAAGATTTCTACTTCAATCAGAAATTCGACACAAATCTAAATATCTTAAAATTCAGCATTGATAAATTTTTAGCAGGTGATGTAAGTCTTGTGAGCGAATGGAATACTGAAGAACAACTAGTTGAAATTGCTTTAGGTTTGGAGCGCGATAGTCGTAAAGTAATTGCAATTGATGGCTTTTATTACCCAAATCAAGTAGACAATCAGCTTAATCTTGTTGCCAACTTAGACAACGCGAATATCAATATAGCTGAGCCATTCCTTGCTGAATTATTTTCTGAAATGGCAGGAACAGCCACAGGACAAATTCGTATTTCCGGCTCCCTCGATAGCCCTGTAGTACAAGGAACAGGTAAAATCAATGATGGTAAAATGAAGTTCAATTACTTAAATACGGTTTATAATATTGATGGCAGCATCGTATTTGATCAAAATGAAATTGGCTTTAGAGGATTGACTCTGGTAGATAAAGACAATAACCGAGGACAAATAAATGGTGGAATTTTCCATGATGGGTTCAAAGATTTCATTGTAGATCTGCGCGGTACTATGGATAACTTACTTGTGCTAAATACTACCTTGAGAGAAAATGAGCTATACTACGGCACGGCTGTAGCAACTGGTACTTTTAGCGTATTAGGGCCATTTAGCAATTTGGAAGTGAACGTTAGAGCTACTACGAATAAAGGCACAAATCTATTTATTCCCATAAGCTCTTCATCGAGTGTGGAGCAAAGTGAGTTTATCCATTTTGTTGATTTTCGAGATAGTCTTGTCTTGGCCGAAATTAATATGGAAAGAGATGTTGTACTATCAGGGCTTAGATTGAACTTCGATATCGCCGTTACGCCTGACGCATATGCCGAAATAATTTTCGATCAAAAAGCTGGTGATATAATTAGGGCTCGTGGCCGAGGCAATCTTAAATTACAAATTGATACTAATGGCCAATTCAATATGTTTGGCGATTACGAAATTACCGAAGGAGCATACAATTTCACACTTTATGGAATTATCAATAAGGAATTTATAGTAGAACCTGGAAGTAAAATAAGTTGGCTTGGCGACCCATATGAGGCTATTCTTGATATTCAAGCTTCCTACAGGCAAATGGCCTCACTCTCTCCCTTAATTCGAAATGAGTCTGCACTAAATGACCCTGCCGTACAGCGACGATATCCGACCAGAGTTACCATGGATCTTACAGGCTCCATGCTTGCACCAGATATCAAATTCGGCATTGCCATCGATGAATATCCGCAAGGAAATATCGAATTAGAAACCTTGGTATCAAGTTTCAAATTCAGACTTGAAAACGATGAACAAGAGCTAAACCGACAAGTATTCTCCTTAATCATTTTGCGTAAATTTTCACCTGAAAACTCTTTCGATACTGGTGGAGGTGGTGGATTTGGACGATCTGTTAGTGAATTCTTCTCAAGTCAATTGAGTCATTATGTTTCGCAAATAGATGAAAACCTGGAAGTAAACATAGACTTAGCTGGCCTAGACGAGCAAGCCTTGAATACCTTCCAACTTCGACTTTCTTACACCTTCCTCAATGGCAGACTTCGAATTACACGCGATGGAGCAATTACCAATTTGAGCAACGAAGTAGATGTAACCAGCCTTGCGGGCGACTGGACAGCTGAATATCTTTTGAGCGCAGATGGCGCATTCCGTGTGAAAATATTTAGCCGTACAAATCTAAATATGGCCTCCACAGCACTGAACAACACTGCCACCACTACTGGCATAAGCCTTATGTACACCCAAAGTTTCGATAAGCTCAATGAGCTATTCTCAAGCATCCGAGGAAGAAATAGACGGGAAGCCATTCGAAGAGAAAGCCTAACGGAAGAAGAATTGGAAACTGAAAAGAATGAAACTAGTGATAGAGAAACCGATGATGAATAATTCCTTTCTTGTAATCTGAAAAGGCAAATCATGCGTATATCATCAAAAATATATTCCATGCTTCGTTTATTTTCCCTCCTGCTACTTATTACATCACTTTTTGCTTGCCAAAGCGAAAGTCTAGGCCAAGCTGGCACCAAAGCACCAAATCATGATGCATGGACAGCTCTATTGCAAAATCATGTAGACAAGGATGGAAAAGTGGAGTATAAAGGATTCATCAGCGACAAAGCTAAACTTGAGAAATACTTAAATGCGCTCAGCAATACACCTCCTGACAAATCTACTTGGACTGAAGCAGAACAATTAGCCTATTGGATCAATGCTTATAATGCCTTTACCGTAAAACTAATTGTAGATAATTATCCAGTAAAGAGCATTCAAGACCTCCATCCTACTTTCAAAATTCCTATGCTCAATACGGTTTGGCATAAAAAATTCTTCAAAATTGGTGGTGAAGATGCCAGCTTAGACCAAATAGAACATAAAATTCTCCGCAAAGAATTTGAAGAGCCTAGAATCCACTTTGCTATAAATTGCGCTTCCATTTCTTGTCCTCCACTCAGAAACGAAGCCTATACCGCAGCCAAGCTAGAGCAGCAATTGGAAGAGCAAGCCAAGCAATACATCAATAATCCGAGCCACAACAAAATCCAAACAAACCAGATTGAGGTTTCAAAAATATTCTCTTGGTTTTCATCTGATTTCACAAAAAACGGCAGCCTAATCAACTATTTGAACAAATACAGCAAAACGCAAATTAGCCCAAATGCAAAAGTAAGCTACATGGACTATAATTGGGATTTGAATGAATGATGCATATTGGATTTGGCCAATTTCAATTTAGCCAAATTTAACCTCCCGCTTCTTTTTTCATTAAATTGAAAGCTATCCGAGCAAATGAAGCAATTTAGCTGAACATTGCCACACCATTCCTGTTTTGATTCATGATGGAAAAAATTAACATATTCTGGTTCAGAAGAGATCTTCGACTAAATGATAACATCGGTTTACATTATGCTTTGCAAGATGGGAAAGCTGTGTTACCAATTTTTATTTTCGACAAAAACATACTCGATAAGCTGGAAGATAAAGATGATGCTAGAGTCAATTTCTTACATGATCGCATTACTGAAATCTCCAAACAATTGCAAAAATATGGAAGCAGTTTGCGCGTATTTTATGGAAATCCGCGGGAGGTATTCGAGCAATTAACTACTGAATATCAAATAGATGGTGTGTATACCAACCGCGATTATGAGCCTTATGCCAAGGAGCGAGATAGCGAAATCGATGCATTTCTGAAAATAAAAAATGTTGGCTTTTTCACATTCAAAGATCAAGTAGTTTTTGAGAAAAGTGAGATCCTCACCGATGCGGGAGATTTCTATAAGGTCTTCACTCCATTTAAGAGAAAGTGGATTCAAGCCTTCGAGCAAAGCAATATTTCATCGTTAGGATTACCAAAACCTCAAGTGCCTTTCTTCCAAACTGATCCATTTGAAATACCGAGTTTAGCACAAATGGGATTTAGTCCATCAAATATTGCCATTCCATCTGCCGTAGTGGACGAAAGCATCATTGCCAAATATGACCAAACGCGGGATTATCCAGCAAAAAAAGGAACCACACGAATTGGCATCCATTTGCGATTTGGCACTATAAGCGTGCGTGAATTGGCGCTAAAAGCACATAAACTCAATGAGACTTATTTGTCCGAACTTATTTGGCGAGAGTTTTATATGATGATTCTATATCACAATCCTCAAGTGGTGGAGAATGCGTTCAAGCCTCAATACGATCATATTCCGTGGCGCGATAGTGAGGAGGATTTCCATAAATGGTGCGAAGGAAAAACTGGCTATCCTATAGTGGATGCCGGCATGCGCGAACTGAACCAAACTGGCTATATGCACAATAGAGTACGGATGGTGGTGGCAAGTTTCCTAACCAAACATTTGCTGATTGATTGGCGATGGGGAGAAGCCTATTTCGCCAAAAAACTGCTGGATTTTGAATTAGCTTCTAATAATGGCGGCTGGCAATGGGCGGCCGGCACGGGCACTGATGCACAGCCTTATTTTAGAGTATTTAACCCTAGCTCGCAGACTGATAAGTTCGATAAAGAACTGAAATACATCAAAAAATGGGTTCCTGAATATGGTACGAGCAAATACCCAAAACCTATGGTGGAGCATAAATTTGCAAGACAAAGAGCAATTGACACCTACAAAGAAGCACTTGCTTAGTATCTTCGCCACATGAAATCAAGGCTATTGATCATCCTTTTACTTATTGGCAATCCGATATTGGCTATCAGCAATATGGAGTACAGCAATGGTGATAGTATTGACAATAAGCGATTGACGTGGGTATTGGCGGGAGGTGGAGCGACCTATGCTTTAGCAATGGCAGGTCTTAGCGCCACCTGGTATTCCGATCAATCTACAGGTAGTTTTCACTTTTTTGATGACTTACCACAATGGAAGCAAATGGATAAGTTGGGGCATATTTACTCGGCTTATCATGTCAGTTTTGCTGCTGCTGGTACTTTTCGATGGGCAGGGATGGACAATAAAAAGGCAGCTATTTGGGGGGCTGCCACGAGTGGGATAATGATGCTGCCTGTTGAGATTTTAGACGGATTTTCTGAAGACTACGGCTTTTCTTGGAGCGACCTTGCTGCAAATACTCTGGGTGCTGGAATATTCCTAGCCCAAGAGTTGGCTTGGGGTGAAGCCCGCATACAACCCAAATTGTCATTCCAGCGAACAGGATATGCTTCGCTACGCCCCGGCACTTTGGGTGATGGCCTACATGAGGAGTGGCTCAAAGATTATAATGGACAAACTTATTGGTTTTCGGCCAATCCCTATTTGCTATCCAACCGGAAAAGTAATTTACCCAAATGGCT
>CAZRBW010000067.1:0-14082 GCA_964598395.1 uncultured Roseivirgaceae bacterium | reverse complement strand
GCCATTCAATTGGCCCGAAAACACAAGTACTCACCTTCTATTATTCTAATGCCCATTGCCTTTGCTTCATTACTCGGTGGTATGAATACGCTCATTGGCACTCCACCAAATATCATAATATCCACTTTCAGAGGGCAAAGTCTTTCTGAGCCATTTTCAATGTTCGATTTTAGTCCAGTTGGCATTGTTATTACCATTGCTGGATTACTTTTTATCACTTTGATTGGCTGGAAACTGATTCCAAAAAGAAAGAAAACAGAAGATGGTAGCAACTTATTTGAAATCAATAATTATATCACAGAAGTCAGAATTGTAGAGGAATCTAATCTCCTTGGAAAAAACCTAAATGAGATTGAAGAAATTTCGGATGCAGATTTAGTCTTGATTGGTTTGGTGCGGGAGGATAGACGAGTAAATATTTCAAATTACTATGGTAAACTACGTGAAGGCGATATCCTTATTATAGAATCAGATACAGAAGGTTTGAAAACCTTTATCGAAGCTAGTAAATGTGAGTTGGTTGGGGATGAAAAATTATATCCAAAAGCTGAGGGTTCAGATGATTATGTGATTCTCGAAGCAATCATTCAAAATCACTCGACATTAATTGGAGAAAATGCCTCAAGTATGCGATTGCGGTCTCGTTACGAAATCAACCTACTCGCACTTGCAAGACAAAACCAAACTTTAAGAAAGCGAATTGATAGAGTAACTTTCCAATCTGGTGATGTCTTGCTTATTCAAGGCCGTGAAGATGACATCTCTGCCAAACTAGAATTATTGGGCTGCTTGCCCTTAGCAGAAAGGAAACTGGATATTAGTAAACCTACAAGAACCATCTATGCCTTAGCTATTTTCATTGCCTCAATTTTAATGGTGGTATTCAATATATTACCCGTTGAAATAGCATTTTCTATTGCAGCTATGGCGATGGTTTTGATCAAAATTTTGCCAGTAAAAAACGTATACCAAAATATAGATTGGCCTATTATCATTTTACTTGCAGCAATGATTCCTGTGGGCGAAGCTCTTGAAACTACAGGTGGAGCCGAGCTAATATCTTCACAAGTAATTGTACTGAGTGATAGCTTTCCTACTTGGGCGATTTTAGCATTTATTATGACTGTAACAATGCTACTTTCCAATGTGATCAATAATGCTGCTACTGCTGTAATGATGGCACCTATAGCTATCAAGATTGCAGAGGATCTGTCCTTTTCAGCCGACCCATTTTTGATGGCTGTAGCCATTGGCGCATCTGCAGCATTTCTTACTCCAATAGGCCATCAGTCTAACACGCTCGTAATGTCGCCTGGCGGCTATAAGTTTGGGGACTATTGGCGAATGGGCTTACCCATCAGCATTTTAATTGTTGCTATTAGTATTCCCATGATATTAATGGTTTGGCCGTTGTAATTCAGAAATAAAAAAAGGCTCGCCGAAGCAAGCCTTTCAATTCTATACATTAACAGATTATACTATTTTATTTCATTCATTATCAGCTCAATAGCCTTATCCAATTGAGGTTGTCTTCCTTCTAGTCTATCCATAAAAGTTTCGGCTACGAAGATGTCTGGAGCCACACCGGTAAGTTCCAAATCATTGCCATTCAAATCGTAACAGCCCCAAGCTGGCATTCGGTGCGATGAGCCATCTACTAACCCAAAGCTTGATGTGAAAATAATCCAGCGGTAAGACTCAGTGCCTACTACTTTTCCTAATTTCAATGCCTTGAAGCCATTGGCAGTCATTTCTGCATCACTTAAGCTTTGTTCATTTTGCAGCAATATTATGGGCTTGTCAGACGGCGTGAAATTAGGCTGACTTGTCCTCCCGCCTTCTCTATACTGCCACTCACTGTAGGTCTTTTGACTTAAGGTTTGTAGTACCTGATCATGCACATTTCCACCCGTGTTATTTCGCAGATCCAATATCAACCCATCTCTATACTGTGCTTCATTGGCCATTTCTTCTAGAAAACGAGTCAATTCTCCTCCACTCATATTTTTCATGTGTATATAGGCGATGCGTTTTCCGCTTTTAGCATCCACATAACTTTGATTTTCGTCCATCCACTCGTCATACAGAAGCGTACGCATAGCACCAGAATTGATTGGCTTCACCCAGAAGTCATAATTCTGACCATTGCGGCTCAGTGTCAACTTCATTTCTTCCATACGGCTTGGCGAATTGAAATAGGCATATCGCTCTTTGTTGCTGTCCACAGCCACATCATTCACAGCGACTAATCTATCGCCTGGCAATATCTGTTTTGGATTTTTGGTTGCTGGCGAATATGCAATTACACGCTCCACTACCAATGGGTTATCATTATTAAACTCAATGCCAGAATGCCAAGTAGTTTGCCTAGAGAAGGTATCGTTTTCCTCTGATCCAAATGAATTAAAACCTAGATGACTCGCGTTCAACTCTCCTAACATATGATTAGTGATCACCCGCAAGTGCTCTCTCGTATTCACTTTTGGTAAATAGGCTTCGTAGCGGCTTTTCATCTCCGCCCAATCTATCCCATGAAAATCTTGATCGTAGAAGTTCTCTTGAATATTGGCCCACGTCTCATAGAACATTTGGTTGAATTCGTTTCGCAAATTCTTGCTGAAACTATGGGTAATGGCAATTTTCTCTACATCGCCCGTTTCATATTTTACGATATGAATATCTCCGCCCATAAGTCCGTATAGCTTATCTCCCGCCAAAGTAAGATTGCCTACAAAACCTCTCGTTCCTTTAAATTTCTCTGTTTTATCATCTTCGAATTGCTCTTGCACAGTTTTCCAAAGGGTAGTTCCGGTCCCATCCTGATTCGATAAATAAAGTATGTAATCTTTCCCTCCTTTGCTTATGACCATTGGGCGAGACTGATTGCCATTTCCGCTGGTAACTCTTTCCCAGCGTCTATCTAAATCTACAGTATCTATACGAACCACAACTTCCTTCTTACTTTCTTCTTTTGGTTTAGCTTCAAATAGTTTGTTGAATTCTACAGCTTTGAATGGGGTTTCTTCATTTATAAGTGCTACTCGGTAAATACTAGGGTTTGTATTGCCAGTAGGGTAGCTTGCTTTCGTTCTATCGGTAGCAAAGTACACATATTTACCATCTGGCGACCAGTATGGATCGGTTTCGGACACGACCGTATGCGTAAGGTTAATGCGCTGTTTGGTATCAACATTTACCAAAATCACTTCCTTTTCGAAATTACGAGTGGCATTATAGGCAACCCATTTACCATCGGGTGAGAAGTTCAATGTACCGTTTTGGAAGCCCCAAAGCTCATCTTCAGCCAATATTTCTGTATTAAAATTTGCCATGTTAATATGCATGACCTTATCTCGTCCACTGTAATAGATCATTTTAGATCTGTCCGCCGACATCACCAATTGCCTATCATTAAACTCATTTTCAGTCAATCGCTTTTGTTGACTTGAGCCATCTGCTTTGCTTGTATAGAT
The DNA here is from genome assembly GCA_964598395.1 of uncultured Roseivirgaceae bacterium. Lineage (GTDB taxonomy): Bacteria > Bacteroidota > Bacteroidia > Cytophagales > Cyclobacteriaceae > CAXBDP01. The sequence goes on along the minus strand of CAZRBW010000067.1, from coordinate 10,609 downwards.
ATTTTTCCAACCTTTTTCAGTTTGGTTATACACAAGAGTTTCATTGTCTTTCAACCACAATACTTCTACTACTCGCTCACTTGGTTTGGTGGGAATCTGGCGTACAAATTTGCCTTTGATATCCGAAACGAAAAGTGCACCTCTGCTTACAAAAGCTATTTTATTATTATCGGGTGACACATCGAAATTGGTAATATTGGTAGCCGTTGCAAAGCTCTTTTCTATTTCCAAAATTGAACTTTGACCCATGGAAATTCTTACTGGGCTGGATTGCTTACTCGCAACATCGTACGTGAAAAGCTGGTAATCTTTCTCAAAAACTACCGTAGAGCCATCAGCACTTACTTGCGGATTCCAAATAGAAGTTTCGAATTGAGTAAGCGAAGTCTTCACTCCATTTTCGAAAGTGTAAAGATTGTATTCTTCATTGCCTTCGTCAGACGCAAAAAAGAGTTTACCGTCCTTTGTGATACTTGGCCACATATCTTTGCCTTCCCAGGTGGTTAATTGGCCGTATTTATCTGTTTCTAGATTGTACGTTTTAATATCTGGATTGAAGGCACCTTTGTAGCGCTTACGTTGTACTTGATTATTGCTTTCCCAAGTATCTGTAAAATAGACTTCTTCGCCATTGGGATGAATCACCAAATCGTGTGGAATATTGAAGTAGTGATCGAACAGGCGGGTGGGATTTCCACCGCCTTTGGAGATAGAATATACTGAAACAGAATTGTATCGATTGGAAGAGAAAAAGAGCTCTTCGCTATCCCAACTCCAAGAATAAATCTGATCTGAGCCATCGTGGTAAGTCAATTGCTTGATAGCACCACCTCCAATTGGCATTACATATACATTAGAGTTACCATCCTGCGTGCCACTAAAAGCCAGCCAATTACCGTCTGGCGACACACGAGGGTGCGATTCATTGCCAGACATTCCCGTTATTCGCATGGCCTGACCTCCAGCTTTTGCTACTGACCAAATGTCACCCTCGTAGGTGAAGTAAATGGTGCGGCCATCGGGACTTAATGAAGGTGTCGTTGCAAAATAAACATCACTTTGCGCATTGGAAACAAAACCTACCAATACGCAAATTATTGTCAACAAATAGTTCTTTACCATAGTAAATTGATTTAGAGGAATAATATGCAATAAAGCAAAATTCTGATAATTGTCGGCTAATTTACTAAGCGGTAAGTTTTTGAAGCAAGCGTGCAGGGAATAAGATGATCGCTTTGAGTAATTCAAAAACGCCATTTACGGCAATTCCTAAAAGCCTAAATGGCAAAAGGAGCAACCAAATAATTGGATATAAAATTAATACAGCAATGGCCAGTGGGGCGCAAAGCACAAATAACAAAAGCCAAAGTAGGAATGTAGTCATTGTATATTTTTTGCTGATCTTACTAAATTTAACAAAAATATTAACCCAATTTCGAAAGAATGGACAAATAGGCTATTTAATGGCAAAGCATGAAGTTGAAATAAAGCGGGAGGAAAATCCTAAAAATTATCTCACTACTGTTCTAGGAATAGCAGCTGGCAATCTACTCAGCATTTCATTATTGAGCAATTGAGTACTGTTCGTGAAACTTGACACATGTATCACATTATTATTTTGCCTGCCAATAAGCACCACTTCGTCCCCAAGCTTGGCCTCATTAATATGAGATACATCGACCATAAATAGGTTCATATTAATTAAACCCACAATTGGTGCCTTTTTACCTTGAATTAACACATGTCCTCTATTAGATAATGCTCTCGGATATCCATTTGAATACCCTAATGGCATTACAGCGATAGTCATTTTCTGAGTGGCTTGAAAAGAGGTGCCATAGCCAATAAATTCTCCTTGCTCTACATCACGAATATCCATGATGTCTGTTTTCCAAGTAAAAATCCGCTTGAGAGAGGAATCTGCCTTTTTATTGGTTTCGTGCAAATGCGCAAAATAAATATCTGGACTAGGCCAAAAACCGTATTGCGCTACACCTATTCGTACTAGGTCATAAACGGTGTCTTTCATTGCCAATGCTGCTGCTGAGCAGGCAATATGTCGTAGGTTGGGCTCAATTTTCTTTTCCCGGCATTGCTTTAGGAAATCCTTGTAGCGCTTATGCTGTCTATCAATTTTAAATTGATTTGAAATACTCTCAGCGCCACCAAAGTGGGTACACAAGCCTTCAAAAATGATAGAATCACTATGCTTTTTCAAAAAATTGAGGACTTTTGGAAAATCCTTGTGTGGCAAGCCTGTTCTATTTGCTCCTGTTTCTACTTCTACATGGACTTTGGCTGGCTTGCCTACTAGCTTGGCGGCAGCAATAGTTTTCGGCAAGCGATCATAATGGTAAACAAAAAACTCAATATCATGCTCTATAGCCCAAGGAATATCTTCTTCGTAAATGATACCCATAATCATGATTCGGCTAGTTGGCGAGCATACACTTAATACCTCCTCTGCCTCGAAGCTTGAAGCTACGGAGAAATGATTGACTCCACATTTTTCTGCCATCGGCACAAAAGTCCTGATGCCATGACCATAGGCATTTGCTTTGACTACCGATGATAGGATGACATTATCTCCAATCTTCTTTTTAATGAAGTTTATATTATTCTTGTAGGCGGATTGTTTCAGTTCAATCCGCGAGGAATGCTTTACCATGCTTTTTTCATTTCGAGCCAAGTATAAGATCGCCCCCAACTTTCCTTAGCCAATTTTTTAATTTTTTGAATTTCAACAAATGGGACATTCTCCATTTTCTCTTTTGCTTCCAAATTATTGAAATGGAAGGCATAAACTCTCGCAGCAAACTCGTGCAAGGGAAGTGATGATTCACCATAAATCTCACCGTTTCCAAATATAGAAGGCTTTATGTTCTGTCCCCAATCTTGGCGCCCTTCGTTATTTGGATTTAGAAAATATGCTCTATATCCTCCTTTATGATCTTTATCTACTCGCAGTAATGAAACCGCATGAAAACCTAACATATCTCCTTTGGAAGATGTGATAAATATCCCAACTGGGTTTGGGTAAATCAATCTGTGGCCTCCATTATACTTTGGATGACACATTGCATAGAATACACTAATAAACCCGTCGAAATCGACGATAGCATTGGATAAATAATCGTAGGCCGAAGCAAAACCTATTTGAATCCATTGCCCATAAAGCGCCGGATTTACCCATTTATGTGGATCCTCACCTCTGCCCGATGCCCTGATCATCATTTCGTTATATATCTTATCCAGCATAGGTACCAATGTAACTGACACCGCATCCAAATTATGATCTAGGTTTTGAACTAAGCCTAATCCAACCTCAGAGGCTTTTATTTCCTGACCTTCGAATCTGAAAGTAAGATCGTTGTAAGTAGCGGCTGTTTGCACCATATGAATAAGCTTTGCTGGCGCATGCTGACTCCACATACTAATACCGCGTGCACTTTGGCAAGTTGGATTATTACCCTGCCCTACTCCAAGTGGCTGGCCCAATACTCTAAACAAAGCTCCCATCAAGTATTGTAATGCACTTACTTTTTCGTGCGGTGTTTTGGTAGATTTTAATATTCGCTCTTCCACCAACGGATGTACTTTGGTAGTAAGCATATTGGCCAATCCTGATCGTACAGCTTCTCTTGAAAAAATACCTGACTCAAGCATTTTGGCAAGTCCATACACACATTGGGCATTGTATGGATGAATAGTCTTAAGGATAAGATTAGATATAAAATCATTGTATTCCACCCATCTTGCTGCACCCGCATCACTCAAGCCAAGGCAGATTGGAATTAAATCATCATGTCCATTTTTGATCAAATAAATCACCAAAATAGCATGATACTGACTTACCAAACCAAAGCTGAGCATCGCTTGACTCATTTCCTTGGCTTCCTCCCGCAATTGTGCAGCCGACAGTTTCACAAGGAATTCACGATATTTTATATAATCCTTATCTACAGTATTTAAAGTAGGTCTGTAGATACATCTTTGGAATTTTAATAAGCGAGCGTCAAGTTCCTTTTTAGGATCAAGGTCTATTTTCTCTTTGATCAGCGCAATGATTTTACGCTGCTTTTCGGTAACTACTGGCCTTTGCTCACAAATCAAAGTCAGCTCTTCTACCAATTTTTCCTTAACATTATCAAGCTTGGTTTTCTCAGAAATGTACCCAAAAAGTGTATGAACCTTTTTGAGCTCATGCTCAGTCATTACAAGCCTGGTCTCCTCCAAAGGTTCATTGAACACGAACTCCAAATTGGCAACTATAACTTCTTGAATGTAATTTTCAGCATCCTGTGCACTAAACCCTTTCACTTTGAATTTTCCCTTGGCAATGGCCAACAATCGCAACTCACTTAATATATCAATGGTAGAGTTTGGATGGCCACTCTTTAGGGTTCCATTTACCAAACTGGGAACCAATTTGGATGGATCGGCCCAAGCTGAGCCTTCAAATATTCCAGCTTTTGCTAAATCCTCGATGCGCTGATAAATAAAATCTAATCCTTGTGTAGTATCAATTAGTAGGTCTATCTGACCCATCATCTTGCGTGCCTTTTCGGGCTTCGTTAGTGCTGTCGCCTCACTAAATTCCTTAAACTGTTCTTCAAATTTTTGATATGTATTGTCGGAAAGCACTTGATTATGCATAAAAAAGCAAAAAATTCGATGTGTTTATAGATTTTGTAATTGGGTAGAATGTAAAAATAAAACCTTCCGAAGTGAAAGGCTTTATTTATCTTCAATTTTTGATGTATGGATCAATGATAAAAATCCACATTTTCGTAATGCAATAGCAATTCCGTCATTCTATCTGGATCTTCCCCTTTGAAATTGACTGTGCCAAAATGATTACCAAAACCTTCTCTGCTATTGATTTTTTGATTGGTATAAGGTGGAATCAAATTATGATCTAGAAAATACGATTCCTCTTTCAGCTCTTCAGGAATCTCCAATTTATTGATCACATCCTTGTGCGGGTATATCATCACATTGCCATAAAACTGCTTAGGTCGAGCATCAAGAGGCGGGAGGATTTCTTTCAATTCTTCTTCTGATAAATTCGGATCGTGGCAAAGCACAAAAGCTCCCAGCGCATCGAAATCATATGCCTTAGCTGCCAATTCCAAAATATGTCCACCTGGTATTCTGCAGGCTACTTCACCAAAACTTAATTCGTCATTTTCGGTAAGAAACCACTCAGGGTGAATCATACCGTACTCAATTCCGAATAAATCAACCAACTTCTGCATTTCTTTCATGATTTTATCACGCTTCGAGTGCAAGTGATTTCCTTCAGGGATAAAGTTAGAATAGCCCAACTTCACATATTCTGTAATATTGAGGAAGCGGATTTTTCCTCCATGAATAAATGCCTCACACGAAAACTCTGTACCTGGCAAATGACTCTCAGCTAAACATGGGAAATCACTGTCCAAACATTTATCTTCTACATCTTGAAATGACCTTAGCAAACGGTGACCTACAGTACCTGCCGAAGCAAATGGCTTGATATGCACCCAGCTGTCCTGCTCACCTTCAATTTGAAGATTAGCCTGATTTAGCCTTTTCATAAAATTCTTAACGCCTTCCTTATTGTAAACTTCTTCGAAAAGCCCAACACGCAAGCCTCCAATCAACGCCTTTCTTTTCATCATTGCCTTATTTCGAAACAAGAATGCACGATTCAATACACGCGGATCGCCTCTATAAATTGAATTTAAAGCACCTGCCCATTCCACAGTTTCTTCAAAAAGAGGCACCGCAACATCAGCGTTAAAAGGTTTTAGCTTTTCGTACAAATCCAGCGAATTGGAAGTGTCACTCCATTCGTTGAATTGATAAGCCACAAAGGGTATATCGTTTTCTTTAGCGTATTCCTCAAAGTCAGGAAATGAAACAACTACATAAGGTTTGTTGAGTTTTTGCATACTCTCGATTACGGGCAAACTCCAACCCATCAATGCAAAGCATTTTGCCATATCTATATATTTATTTAGTTATCAAATATTCAATATGGCTTAATTTATCATTTTTGGGCTTAATGGCAAGTTTTTGCCAAATTAATTAGAATAAAAGTTATATATTAAAAATTAATCTTAGAATGCATACATAAAGAAAACACATAGCCCAAAAGTTAAGCACGGAGAAATTGCAAATTACTTTAATAGTGAAAACGAATGCTTGCAGTCATATTGCAAATCATCCTTTTCGGCATAAAGGCACCTCTTGAAAAAATCCAGGAGGTATTTTTTTGATTCCTTTAAGAAATTGGCTATTATTATTTTCCTTTAGAATAATTACCGATTATGTGGAAATCAATACTTTGGACGATTGTGGTGGTTGGATTGAGCAGCACAAATCTCCACGCACAAGCCTTACAAGCCCTCGACGCTCAAAATAATCTGAATACCCTTGGTGATTTGAATAATACGAATGGACTTGTTCGTACTTTCAACCAAGGAAGTCGTGGAGTACAAGGCAGTCCATTTCTCAATGAATATTGGCTGCCAGGGGTCCTAATTCTTTTCAACGGTGATACTATTCCAAATGCGGGACTCAATTATGATGCATTTTACGATGAAGTGAAATATCTACATAGGCGTGATGGCTCGCCATTATTTCTATCACAGGGAGTTATTTCTGCATTCATTATGGTGCCAGAGGATGACAGAGGCTTGCAGTATTTTAGAAGAGAAAAAGTTGTACTAGGCAAGAAGGAATACACTGGCTTTTTTCAAGTAATTGCCGAAAATGAAAACCTGCTTATTTTAAGAAAAACTAAAAGTGTGTTTTTCGCAAGCCAATCAGAAGGTGCGTATAAATCACGGATGAATGATGAATACACCAAAATAGATCACTACTTTCTGATACAGGATGGAGAAACTTCCCTCCTCCCGCAAAAACCAGGTCGGCTTGCCAAAAAACTTGGGATTAAAAAAAGATTGCTCTTTGACTATACTTTCCAGAATCAATTAGACCTGAGTAGAGAACAAGACTTTCGAAAAGTAATTGCGTTTTACCTAAATCAACAAAATAAAACTGACCGCCAAAATTAGCGGTCAGTTTTCCTTTTATTTGAGATTGACTTTTTAATCTTCGGTCAATTCATATCTCATTGTTTTACCTTTTTCAGTAGCAGGTATCCCGTATTTCATCCAATGTGGCATTGGCTCACCCTTCAAGTAATGATCGAAGAATTGAGACAATCTTACTGATAAATCTTTGCGGTTTTTACGTTGCACCAAATTGTGATCTTCACCATTATAAACTAGCAACCAGCTAGGCACATTATTTCTACGTAATGCCATGTAGAATTCGATACCTTGATACCAAGGCACAGCACCGTCTTCGTCATTTGACATAATCAAAAGCGGAGTTTTGATGCGATCAGCATAGAATAGAGGTGAGTTTTCTACATAATACCAAGGTTTTTCCCAAAGTGTACCACCGATACGGCTTTGGGTTTGCTCGTATTGAAACATACGACTCATACCAGTGCCCCAACGGATACCACCATAAGCAGAGGTCATATTAACAACTGGGGCGCCACTACCTGCAGCCTTGAACATATTAGTTTTGGTGACTATATAGGCAACTTGGTAACCTCCCCATGACTGACCTTGGAGTGCTATATTGTCCTTGTCAATAAATCCACGATCTACAATACTCAATACACCTGGAACTATACAATCATAAGCACTTGGCCCTGGAAGACCCAAATCGTATTTGATATCCGGCACAAACACTACATAGCCATTGCTTGCAAAATAAGTAAGGTTGATAGTTGATGCACTCGGAGCTGGTGCTCTGTAAGAATGTAATCCATCAGAACTACGCTCGTAGAAATAGGAGATCAATGGATACTTTTTATTCGGATCGAAATTCTCAGGCTTGATCAGTAAACCCTGCAAGCGATCACCTTGTAAGCTAATATATTCCACAAGCTCGATAGTACCCCAATTATATTCACTTTGCTGCGGATTAGTAACGCTCATTTTGCGAGGATTCTCAAACTGCAAATTGGTAGCATATACTTCTCCGTATTCCGTGAATGTAGATCTATTGAAAATAACTCTATCTGAATTTTTGGCTTTGCGCATACCAGACATTGCATAGTCTCCCATTACAATACTTGCAGGATTTGCCTTGGCATTTGCATTTATACTCGAGTAGCCCGATTGCTTATTGGTATAATGGAAAGTACTCAAATACCATTTACCAGAAGTAGGAATGCTTCTTTCTTCGAAATCTAATCTTGTGTAACGGTATCTCAAATCATTAGCACGACCATGACCATTGGTTAGATTTTCTGGCGCTTTCGCCATCGTAGGATCTAATTTCCAAATATCATGACGATCGTACACTAATATCCCAGATTCATCAGCCAACCAACCAGCGCTGCCATATCCACTTGGCAATGAAGGTGAATCATGAATCTCATCATAGAAATTCACATCCACATTTTTTGTAAGGGCTTTCTTAGCACCACTTGCTATTGTATATGAATACCAAGTACTGTCCGTTGGCTCGTACCAAGCTAAGTATTTTCCATTTGGCGATGCTTGTGGATATCCTTGGGCTGTAAAAATCATTTTACGTGCTCCAGTATTCAAATCTACTGTATAGACGTCGCGTGGCAATTGGATATCCCAAGATGAGTTATATCTGTATTTGCTGTCGTCTGTCGCTATAGCAATATCAAATTTACGATCTGGATCTAAGCTAATTGAATTGAAATCTAAATCTTCCAATTGAATCATCTTATTGGAATTCAATTGATAAACTGCCAAATACGTCCTTCTAAGTTCACGGTTCAACTGAACCTGCTGCATCGGCTGAATAGCATCATCCGTCCAAGACCAAACATCAACTTTCACTCTATCTTCATCCAAAATAGTGGTATCCTGTTCGTAATCGTACTTCGGAGGACGTGGCGCTGTACCAAAGAATATTCTATTCCCGTTATCAGAGAAATTGATATTACCATTATCTTTTACTAGCCATTTTGCTGGCATTCCTTGCGTAAGGGTATCTACCAATTTACGACTTTGCTTGGCAGCATTATCCCAGTAAAATAAGCTGAAATTCTTCTCCTTTGCTTTAGTACTATCGGCAGTTGCATGCCAGCCTAGCTTCAATCCATCCTTGTATGCGGTGATTCCTTTGTATTCGGTAAGGCCAGTATCAATGGCAGCTAATGCTTTTGATTGTGTGTCAAAATACCAAACACCTGCATTTTTCACTGAGTCATCTTCAACTTTGGTGAAATACACTCTATTTCCTGGCTCAGTGATAATGTATTCAGCAGTACGCTCAACTATTTGCTCTTCTCCAGTAGTCAAGTTTCTCAATACCAATTCGCTACCCTTCGCTTTCGGTGCAGGCTTTTTAGCTTTTTCATCTCCATTTGCTTCTTCGGTGGCTTCGGCTTTGTTTGCTCCCGGCTCAGTTTGATAAACCAACCAACCTGATCCATCTTTAGAAAGCTTATAACCCTTTACCATAGGTTTCTTAACAAGATTCCCATTTTCCAAATTCAAAATACCCAAAGTGTCTTTAGGCATATCTGCAGCTTTAACTTTCTTCAATTTTTGTTCTTTTACAAGAGCTGATTGAGGCTTAATTACAAAAACCACAAATCGATTATCATTTGTGAAGTTTGGATTTACAGCACGATCTATTTTATAAGTTGCTGTACCATTTAATTGCTTCACTTCTAATACATTATCTCCTTCTTGAGGATTAATTGTGAAGTGTAGCCAATTGCCATCATTTGAAAGACTTGTAGAGCCAAGGCTTTTCCATTGGTCATAAACATCATGTGTAAGAGGTTTTTTCCCTTGCGCCATTACCAATGACGGAAAAATCACTAAGCACATGAATAGTGATGAAATTTTATTCATAAGATATTGTTGGGTTGAAATGGGTTGATCACTTAATTTCGAATTCGAAAGTTAAATAAATAAAACCCCTCATAAAAACCATTTTTGATTGGTAATTAGTAAATTTCAATTTTGGTTGGCAATTCAATCAAAATCAATCAACCTCAACCCTGAAAAATGAAGAAGTATTTACACAACATGGTATCATGGCGCTTTTTGATAATGGCCCTTTTATGCAGCATAGCTTTTACAAGCATTGCCCAGCAAACCAAAATCTCAGAAAAAACGAAATCAATGGAAGCCTATGAAGGTTTCTTGCCATTTTATTGGGAAGAAAGTACGGGTAAGTTGTTTCTCAAAATCAATAAATTCGACGAGGAAATTTTGTACTACACTTCCCTCCCCGCTGGTTTGGGTTCTAATGATATCGGCTTAGACCGTGGCCAATTGGGCAAAATAGCCATAGTAAAATTCGAAAGAGTGGGTCCGAAGGTTTTCATGGTACAACCTAACTATGACTACAGAGCTACAACTGATAATCCAGCGGAAAAAGCAGCAGTGGAGCAAGCATTTGCAACTTCTACTTTGGCTTCTTTCGATATAGTGGCCGAAGAAGATGGAGATGTGCTTGTTGACTTATCCGGCTTATTAATAAGCGATGCTCACGGAGTAGCAAGTACGCTTAGAAGAAGTAATCAAGGCAGTTACAGTTTAGATAA
>CAZRBW010000066.1:0-14387 GCA_964598395.1 uncultured Roseivirgaceae bacterium | reverse complement strand
ATTCCTTTTCAATACGAAATGTTGTTAATTATCTTCGTTAATTAGTTGATTATCAATTAATTATAATTTTAGACACACGCGACACACGTGCGTTAACTTGGCGGAAATGTAACCAAAGAATTTTCGCTTTTTTTGTTAATTCTGCCAATAGATTTAATAAGCTTCAGAAATCGTATTAACTTCGTCGCAACAATACAATAAGCCGTGTATAAGCTCCTTCTTCGTCCATTATTATTCTCTTTTCAAGCCGAAAAAGCTCATAAGCTTACATTTTCTTTAGCTCGATTTAGCTTCAATATTCCTGGTTTCAAATCCCTATTCAAGCTTATTTATGGCGTAAATGACCCTAAATTGGCTGTTGACTTATTTGGATTAAGATTCCCAAATCCTATAGGACTTGCCGCTGGTTTTGATAAGGACGCCAAGATGATGGATGTGTTTGCAGCAATGGGCTTCGGCTTTATAGAAGTAGGTACACTTACGCCAAAAGCTCAAGATGGCAACCCCCTCCCGCGTCTTTTCCGCCTCCCGCTCGATCAAAGCTTGATCAACCGAATGGGCTTCAATAATGGCGGTGTAGATGCCGCAGTTGAAAGATTAAAAAATCGTCCGAAAGGCGTAATTGTAGGTGGAAATATTGGAAAAAATAAAGTAACTCCAAACGATGAAGCTTGGAAAGATTACGAATATTGCTTCGAAAAACTTTTCCCTTATGTGGATTATTTCGCCATCAATGTGAGCTCGCCTAATACCCCTGGATTACGCGAATTGCAGGAAAAAGAGCCTTTGACTAAGCTCCTTTTGCATGTGCAAAAACTTAATCAAGTTAAGCCTTCACCAAAGCCAATCTTACTCAAAATTGCGCCTGATCTAAGCAATGAGCAACTGGATGATATTATAGAAATCGTGGCAACTACTCAATTGGCTGGCATTATTGCTACTAACACTACGATAGATCGCAGCGGATTGCACACAGATAAATCAGAAGTTGAAAGTATTGGCGCGGGAGGTTTGAGTGGCAAAGCGGTGAAAAATCGCAGTACGGAAGTCATTCGATATTTGCACACAAAAAGTAATGGCGCATTTCCAATTATCGGCGTGGGCGGGATATTTAATGCTGCCGATGCCCAAGAAAAATTAGATGCTGGCGCTTCACTTGTGCAAGTGTATTCAGGCCTTGTATATGAAGGCCCTGCATTGCCAAGCAAAATTTGTAAAACACTCAAATGAATTGACGAATTATTCGTTAAAAGATGGATTTTCGTATTTTGGTGCTTAGGTTACAATTTCTAATGCTAGATATTAGCCAAATGGTGCTCATATCAGCAATTTTTTATGTGTAGATTTATCAATGGCTAAAACAGAAAACTTCAGAAAAGGAAATGCTAGAAAAGCAGAACCCGCACCAAAAAGCCCAGCTTTTTGGAAAGATCGTCGTTTTCAAATAAGCGCGGGTCTGGTATTGATGTCCATCTCTGTTTTCATGTTTTTTTCCTTCACATCATATTTATTTACAGCTCCTTATGACCAAAGCCTCGTGCGAGATATTACTTGGGTTGAATGGAGAAATTATATCGGTGAAGTAAAAAATAGTCTTTCACTTGCTGGAGCATTTGTATCACATTATATGATTTTCCGATGGTTTGGGCTAGGTGCATTTTTCCTTTGTCCAATCATTTTTGTGATAGGCCTCAACATTCTCACCGTCAGAAAAATCGTAGTCTTCCAACGCGTATTTGGCTTTAGCTTTTTCTTTCTTATTTGGATCACCCTGTTTCTCGGCTACTTGGATGTGAACAATTGGGTTGGAAAAACCTTATCGCTCTACACAGGTGGAATTGGCTATATAATAGGCGGAATGGCCGAAGCACTGATCGGCATTGGAACACTTATAGTACTTGCAATCAGCTTATTAATATTCATTATTTACTTTTTCAATGTCCAGAGTCTACCATCTTTCAATTTTGGTAAAGGCAAAAAATCTCAAGATGTACATGTGGATGAGGATGAGGAGGACGAAGAAATTATACCTTGGAAAGGCGAAAAAATCAGCGAGAAAATTCCTTTGGATTTAGACGAAGAGGAAGAAGATGAAAGCAAAGATTGGAAAGTAAGTATAAAAGATGAAAAGCCTTCAATCTCCAAAAAATCTAATGACCCATTGCCATTGGAATTAGCTATTGCTAAAGGCGATAGTTCTACGGACGACGTTGCTTTAAACATCGAGGAACAAAAGCGGGAGGATAAAGCCAAAGTACTCAATAGCGAAAACTATGATCCTACCTTGGATTTAGCAAAGTACCAATACCCAACGCTTGATTTGCTTGAAGATCATGGTGGCAATACCAAAATACAAGTAGATAGAGAAGAGCTGGAAGAGAATAAAAATAAAATTGTAGAGACCTTATCTAGCTTCCAGATTGGAATCGATTCGATTAGAGCTACTATCGGGCCTACAGTTACTCTATATGAAATCATCCCAAAAGCAGGAGTCAAAATTTCTAAAATTCGAAACTTAGAGGATGACATCGCATTGAGTTTGGCTGCATTGGGTATACGTATAATTGCGCCAATTCCTGGACGAGGCACCATTGGTATAGAGGTGCCCAATAAGAATAGGGAGCTTGTAAGCATGAAATCGCTTTTGTCAACTGAGAAATTCCTCAAAAGCGATATGGAATTGCCTGTAGTAATCGGCAAAACCATTTCCAATGAAGTATTTATGGCTGATCTTGCCAAAATGCCTCACTTATTGATGGCTGGTGCAACTGGTCAAGGAAAGTCTGTGGGACTAAATGTGCTATTAACTTCTCTTTTGTATAAAAAGCACCCTTCACAGCTCAAGCTAGTATTGGTAGATCCCAAAAAGGTGGAACTCACGCTTTACAACAAAATTGAGCGACATTTCCTAGCCATGTTGCCCGACTCAGAGGAAGCAATTATCACAGATACCAAAAAGGTAGTAAATACCTTGAACTCCCTTTGTATCGAAATGGAAAATCGATACAACTTATTGAAAGATGCTGGTTGTCGTAATTTGAAAGAGTACAATGTGAAATTCGTTTCTCGCAAACTTAATCCAGAAAAGGGGCATCGCTTCTTACCCTACATAGTATTGGTAATAGATGAACTAGCAGATTTGATGATGACTGCTGGCAAAGAAGTAGAAACCCCAATAGCTCGATTGGCTCAATTGGCTCGTGCCATCGGAATCCACCTAGTAGTTGCTACACAACGCCCTTCTGTAAATGTAATTACAGGTATAATCAAAGCTAATTTCCCAGCGAGGATGTCCTTCCGTGTCACCTCCAAGGTGGACTCAAGAGTGATTTTAGATACAGGTGGCTCCGATCAATTAATTGGTCAAGGGGATATGCTGTTGAGTATGGGTTCGGAATTGATAAGATTGCAATGTGCGTTTATCGACACAAGTGAAGTGGACGACCTTTGTGACTTTATTGGCAACCAAAAAGGCTACTCTACTGCTTATTTATTACCTGAATATGTAGGTGAAGAAAGTGGCGATAGTAATTTAGATGTCGACCTTTCAGATCGTGATGATTTGTTTGAAGATGCAGCACGATTAATTGTACTACACCAGCAAGGAAGTACATCCCTTATACAGAGGAAGTTAAAGCTTGGATATAACAGAGCGGGTCGTTTAATTGACCAATTAGAAGCCGCTGGAATCGTAGGTCAATTTGAAGGAAGTAAAGCAAGAGAAGTTTTAATTAGCGATGAGTATGCCTTGGAACAATTATTGCGTGCAATGCCTTCAAAATGACCCCTGTGATGAACAAGATGCGTAGGATTTCCTTATCAATATTTTTAATCGTTTTTTTTAATCAAATTGTGTTCGCACAATATGACCCTCGCGCCTTGGCCATATTAGACAATATGAGCAATAAGTACCAAAATATTGGAGCTTATTTGGCCAACTTCACATACGCTTTACAGAATGAACAAGAAGGTATTAGCGAATCCTTTGATGGCACCCTTTTGGTAGATGGTGATAAGTTCCGCTTGATAATGGCTGGCCAAGAAATCTACTGCAATGGAACTACTGTTTGGACTTACATAGAGGAAATAAATGAAGTAAATATAGACAATTACTATCCCGATGAAATGGAAATGAGTCCAAGTAATATTTACTCTGCTTATAAAAAAGGATACAAATACCAGTATATCGAGGAAGTGAAAAAGAATGGAAACACTACTCAGATTGTAGATTTAGTTCCAGAAGACTCTGGTAGTCCCTTTTTTAAAATAAGACTATCCATTGGCAAAGAAAATCTAAACTTAAATGGTTGGGAAATTTTCGATAAAAACGGCAATCGTTACAATTATACAGTAAAGACTTTTCAAAATAAATCTATTAAGGATCCTAAAGAATTCGAGTTCGAAGTTAAAAGATATCCAGGTGTAGAGGTAATTGATCTGAGATAATCAACAAAGCCTTCAATTTCCAATTTAAAGGTGCCGGTTGATTACTCTATTGACTCCGTTCAAATAAGAAGCTCCAAATAAATTTGCATGGACCAAGAGCGGATATAAGTTAAAAATATCTATCCGTTCTTTAAAGCCTGGTTCGAGTGGAAAAACCTCTTCATAGGAATTATAAAAATCATTATCAAAACCACCGAATAGATGGGTAAAAGCTAAGTCCATTTCGCGATGCCCAAAATATACGGCTGGATCTATCAACCATTTATAGCCATCAGGCCCATTGTGGATATTGCCGCTCCATAGATCTCCATGAAGCAATGCTGGCTTTTCCTTAGGGAAAAATCCTTCTAATTTTGAATAAAATTTTTGGAAATTGCTAAGCCAGGCAGAATTTACCAAGCCATTATAATAGGCCAAGCCTACTTGAACTTCGAGCCTGTTTTCGATAAAAAAACTTAACCAATCTTTTGAAAAAGTATTCTTTTGAAGAAGTCTCCCAATGAAATTATCCTGCTGTAAACCAAATTGACTATTGGTAACGGAATGCAGGATTGCCAACTCTCTTCCAAGTACTTCCCAGCTATTGATAGCGGGAGGAATAGGCTCCAAATATTCCATCAGAATATACTGCCTGTCTGCAATTTTACCATAACCATAAACGCTCGGGATACGCAAATCCGCGCAATTTCCTAATAGCTTCAACCCTCCCGCCTCGGCTTCGAACAAGCTAATATCAAGCATATTCCATTTAAGGAAAAAGGCATCTTTATCAGTAATTACTTTGGCTGCCGTACTAATACATCCACCTGATTGAAAATTTACATCAAGAATTTCTGCTTCGAAACCTGCACTTTGAAAGATGGCTTGTTGGTAAAAGTCGTTTTGTTGAAAAGGAAAACTCATTCCTTATTTTCCTTTTGAAGAATATGCTTGATGAGCTTTTCACAAGAGCGATCTAAAATTTCGTAAACCTCATGGAACCCGTCCATTCCTCCAAAATAAGGATCTGGCACATTAATATCATTTTGATGCTCATCGAAATTGCGCATAAAAAATATCTTTTCTGTATCAGCCTTGTGTTGCCTAGCCATCTTGGTAATATTGGCTGCATTTTGCCTATCCATAGCAATGATATAATCAAAATGAGCTAAATCATTTGGTGTTAATTGCCTTGCTTTATGAGAGATTGGAATATTGTAATGAGTAGCTGTTTCTATAGTTCGCGGGTCGGGCTGCTCACCGATATGAAAGGCCGAAGTGCCACAAGAATCTACTGACATATGATCGCTAAGATTCTTCTTTTTAAGCTTTTCACTGAATACAGCCTCCGCTAATGGAGACCTACAAATATTGCCTAAGCATACAAATAACACTTTTACCATAATTCAAAGATAACCGTATCCTCTTATAATAGATAATAAAAAGCCACACCCATAAAGCTAAAATAATTTCTGTAATATAGATGGTAAAATGGGTGATTTATAACAACTTCACAGCTTCAAAAAATTACTTGCAGTTTTAAAAATGCATACGAAGATTTCTCACAAGATTGCCTCGACTGGTATAATGCTTATTCTTCTGGCCACGATTTTTTTTCATTGGCTAGTACTTTTCGAAATCATCCCTTATGAGATAGTATGGGGTGGCAGGCTGAATAACCAAAGTGAAATGATAAAATTCGAATTGGTTTCAATTCTTCTAAATGTCCTTATGCTTTGTATTGTTGCTATTCAAGCAAAGGTTATTAAACTAAAAATTCATCCCATTGTGTTGAAAATTGCCCTATGGCTCATGGTATTCATTTTTGCAATGAACACTATTGGCAATATACTGTCTCTCAATGATATGGAAAGATATATTTTCACTCCAATAACTTTGCTTTTAACTATATTTAGTTTTATTCTCGCAAGCAAAAAGCGAATGGTAACTCAAAAAAAGTAGTTTAGCTTAAAAAGGCTCTTGATTTAACCTTTTGAAAAGATGGAAAATTACAGCATTCCAAGTGCAACACGCATTGGACACGTGCATTTGAAAGTCTCGGATATTGACAAAGCCTTATCCTTTTATGTAGATTTGCTGGGCTTCCAGGTAACTCAGAAACTAGGCTCCGATGCTGCGTTTATTTCGGCGGGAGGATATCATCACCACATTGGCTTAAATACTTGGTATAGCAAAAATTTACTTCCTGCTGAGGCTAGAAGTGTTGGGCTGTTTCATACTGCCATAGCTTACCCTACTCGCAAAGATTTAGCAATAGCATTGGCTAGATTGAGAGAAAATAATTATCCAATCACAGGAGCCGCTGATCATGGTGTATCCGAAGCGATATATTTGGACGATCCTGATGGTAATGGAGTGGAGCTTTACTGGGACCGACCAAAAGAAGATTGGCCATATTATGAGGATGGTTCACTAAACATGTACACCAGAGCTTTGGATATACTGGACTTGCTTAACGAGATAAAGCGATAAAAAGGCTTTATTCTATTATCTGAGTCACAACTTTGCTGAAATAATCACCCATATATGGGCCAACCCAATTAAGAGAACGCACCTCATCTTTCACCGAAGTATCGTAGCGGCTATCATCTGTAATATAGCCAATATAATCGCCATTGAAGCTGGTAATCATCAAATGGAGACCATTGGCTTGTGCCAACTTATCGAATTGCCCATGTACTGATAATTCGCCCGAAAAGTCACATGGCATCCCTAACAGTAAAATATCACCAATTTGCAGGATATTGATTTCAGCTTCGAGCTTACCCATAGCAAGTGTGAAAAACCAATCTCTAACTCCAAATTCCTTTGTCAGTCGCAATTGGCTTTTTGGTAAGGATAATGGAAGTTTTTGCATAGCCATACCTGTAGTTGAATCCAGCGTAGCGCTATCCAAATTATCAATAATGATATCGGCTAACTTCTTACCATAATCTTCAATAAACTCGATATCAAACAGGCCATACTCTTTAGGACGATGGCTGCCAACCATCCCTGCGCTAAACATCGCAAACTCGAAACCTCCCACTTGTAATTGTTGCAACATGGCAGCAGGATAGTCACCACTAAGCACATGTGTATTTTTATTAATCAAACTCGGATGAGCCGAGAAAGTAACCCAAATGCCTCGCTCTCCATTTTCCTTATCTACCCTAATTACCCGCAGCGATTCATCAATATCTTTACTCGGCTTATCTAATCTATGCTCTACCAAACCTTGGGTCTCAATCTTCTTAAATGCAATGGCTCCAGCAGATTTAGCACTTCTTGCTTCCTTTATGGACTCAATTATTTTATCACCAAGCCATTCTATTCGATTTGAATCAAAACTTCCAGCTATAAATTGGCCTGCAAATGAATCGAGCCAGCCTCCAATAGAGGTGTGCGTATGTGTTGCCGTGAAATAAACGCTATTGATATCGAAATTAATGGCAGGTAACTGCTGCTCCAGATACTGAACTAAGGCGGGAGGAGCCAAAAGTAAATCCATGGATACTATGGCCACTTCAATTGCTCCATTATCGATCAGCAGGCTTCTCACAAAAATTGAATCGTGGACTTCTACATAAGGGCCACGGGGTTTGTAGCCGATTAATAATTCTGGCTCACTTGGTGTGATATTGACCGAGGACCAACCAATTTGTAAAGGAATTGAATCATTAATTGCCAATTCAGCCAATTCAAAATCAGCCATACTTTCCATCATTTTTGTGTAGAATGGTTTATTCTCAATTGGGCCGCGATCGATTGGCCTCAATACAGCTAACACTATTACCAAAAGGGAAATCAATATGTAAGCAATAATTTTCAATTTATTTAAGGCAGATAAGGCTGTTTTAGCTATTGATGTCGAACAAAGATAAGAGAATAAGGACTTGAAAGGTGACTTCACTTTTGAGTGAAAAAGGATAGAAATGCAATAGATACCAGAATGGTAGCAACAAATTGAAAGTCTAACAAGTTGCCAAATAGCAGAATAAGAATGTAATAAACAGGCACTAAAAATAATGCTACTGCAAACTTAATGGAAGGCTGAAAATGAGGATCTTTTACTTTGAAAGTAAGAATCCATCGAATTAATAGGTAAACTGGGAGGTGCATCAACTTTACCAAAAAAGCTGGACCAAATTTCTTGATTTTAAGCTTTGGTTGTTCATCCTTATGGAAAAAATCAGGATCTGTTAATTCAGCTCCTCTATAGGGCACATCTCCAAACCATTTTGCTTCCTCGGTTTCTGAAATATGCAAACAAACCTTCTTCATGCCATTGCTCGTCTCTTTAGTTAATTTGCGAGCAGCACTTGTGGGATTCACTCGGTATTCTTCAAGGTAATCATTCACCAAAATAGGCGCACCAAGCTTCATTCTGATTACAGCGTTGCTGGCAGAATAATGTTCGTAATTGATCCCCATCGGGATAATATACAAGTTCACATCCTTTTCGGCTGACTCTAATGCGCCAAACGCAATGCGAGTGAACCCTTTGGACAATGGCCTCACCCTCCGCACCATGGCTTGACTTGCTTCTGGGAACATCAGTAACCAACCACCCTCCCGCAACAATTCATTGCAACCTTCAAAAACCTCGATATTTTTCAAAGTTTCCCGCAATCCGTC
This sequence comes from uncultured Roseivirgaceae bacterium, assembly GCA_964598395.1. Lineage (GTDB taxonomy): Bacteria > Bacteroidota > Bacteroidia > Cytophagales > Cyclobacteriaceae > CAXBDP01. The sequence goes on along the minus strand of CAZRBW010000066.1, from coordinate 5,324 downwards.
TCTTTGTCTATACACTGGCCTGATATGTAGCTTCGCTAGAATTTTTCTGGCCCATTTTCCTTTGAAAATATCTGCCCTAGCTAGGAAATGAATATCTCTGGGTAGCATCACCGCTGGCAATATGGCATCCATAAATGCGCTTTGGTGATTGGGCGTAAAAATTACAGCACCATTTTTTGGGATATTCTCTATTCCCTCTACAATTACCCTTTTGCAATAAAGGAAAAACCCTAGACGGGTGATGTATTTCAAAAAGAAATAAAGCATAATTTAAATAGCAGGTAGCTTTCGTGATGACCAAAAATAACTAATGGCAAGCCCACTAACCAAATGCCAAATTCCCCACCAAGCAACAACCAAAGCCATCCCTCCCAAGCCATTGAAAAATGTAAACACCAATAGCAATCCTAATCCACTATTTTGAATACCCGTTTCAATAGCAATACTACGCCGATCCGCTTGACCCAACTTCGCAAAACTTGCAGTAAAATAACCAATAGAAAAAGCCATGGCATTGTGAATTGCTACCAAAATAAATGCGTAGGAAATATATTGGATGAAGTTGTTATAGTTGGAAGAGAAAGCCAGAATAATAAAAGCGATAAAAATCCCAATCGAAATCTTTCGAATCAAATCACCATATTTCTCGGCCCATACATCGTTTTGCTGTCGAATCAAAAGCCCCGCAACAAGAGGCACGCCTAGTATCACAAATACCGTTTTTAGAGCCTCTGCAAAGTCAAGGTTTACGTTTTGAATAATAGAAGCGGTAGGTTCATACAAACTTCCATAGAAATACAGGTTGAATGGAGTTGCTACTACGGCCATCATCGTTGCGAATGCGGTAAGTGTAACTGAAAGTGCTGCATTACCACCTGATTGCAAGCTGAAAAAGTTTGAGACATTGCCTCCGGGACAAGCCGCAACCATTATCATTCCAAGCGCCATGGAAGGAATCGGCTGCCAAATGTACACCAATAAGAAAGTGAACAAGGGCAGCAATATAAACTGACATGTAATGCCAACAAGTACTGCTTTTGGATACTCTGCAATTCGTTTAAAATCCTCAATTTTGAGTGCTAAGGCAACACCAAACATAATAAAGGCAATACAAAAATTTAACAGCCATGTAGTGCTATCATCAAAATTAAGGCTAAGCTGATCTATTATATGCAGTTCCAGAATATATGTGGTTAGCCTTCGAAATTAATTTTTTTATGAGTGCCATCACAAAATGGCTTATTGGCAGATGCACCACATCGGCAAAATGAGGTTCTCTTTTCCTTTAAAATTTCTTTGCCTTCAGCATCTTTCACAACTACATCTCCATGAATAATCAGAGGTCCGTTTTTCAGAAGTTCCGCATTTATCCTTTGATGTTGTACAGCCTGATCCGCTTGCTTCTCTTTATTCGGATAAGACAATGCTCCAGACGGGCATTTATCAATCTGATCCTTGATTTTTTGAGCATCTGCACCGTTTACATTAATCCAAGGTCTACCTTGTGGATTAAATACTTGGCTTAGCCCTCTCCAGCAATTTTCAGAGTGAATACACGCATTTGGTTTCCACAAAATGGTGATTTCATCATTCTTATATTCCTTTACTTGTGTCTTTTCGTCCATTCCTTCAAGCTTTTCCAAAAAGTACGCAAAAAAAATCATTCCTCCTTATATTAGTGATTATTAACCACCAAAAAAATACTGCTATGGATTGGGCAAAAGAAGATATTCACCGTAAAATTGTTTCAATAATATTTGGCGTCAAGGCATTTTTGTCCTTGATGGGAGGCATTATTCTATTCGCCTTTGCGCCACTAATCAAACAAGTGATCGAAAATCAAAACATTGAAGAACAATGGATTATTGAATTCCTTTTAAATTTTGGCTTTAGCCTGATTGGCTTCATTGCTTTGTTTTTTGTGATTTTGAATTCAATTGCTGCTTACCTTATTCACAAGAAAAGTAAAGGCGGCTACATTTTTGGAATTGTATTATCAATTTTCGGCATTTTTAATTTCCCTATTGGGACTATTATTGCTGGATACAGCATAGTTGTATTAGGTGCACACAGTCAGGAGCAAGATAAAGTTGCCACTACAATTCAGTAGAAAATTAAAAAAACTTCGTAGGAGGAAATCTAAATTATAGGATTCCCTCGTATTTCTATTGCGATTAATATTACAATGGAAATTAGAAGTGTTAATGATACGAAGCAGGCGATTCAATCTTAGGATTGGGTCGCTTTTGTTTTTAATTGAATTGATATAAATAAAGAATTACTGATAAAAAAATACAGCCTTTATCTAGCATTGCTTTATTTATAAGCGGGAGGATGAAAATAATGATCCTATTAGAAGTATTACTAAGCAGTTATTACACAGCTAACCAAATTTCGAGAAATAAGGGGAGTAAATGCAATCATTATTTACACTCATTTGTTGTGATTCGAAATCATATTCATGAAAATTACATTTAGTTGAGGGCTTCAAAGGAAACAATTTATAGAGAATGATATTTTACATTTGGAACCAGAGCTAAGAATTTGGAAACAATTGAACCTTAAACATAACCACATGTCTGATAAACACTACTACAACGCAAAAGACCTCAACAAATTTGGAAACATATCTGACTTCCAACAAAAAATGGGAGACAAATTCTTCGAATGGTACGGAGAAGTTTTCGCAGAAGGAGAATTAACTGCAAGAGAAAAATCATTGATTGCTCTGGCAGTGGCACATGCTGTACAGTGCCCATATTGCATTGATGCTTATTCGTCTGATGCTTATAAAAAAGGCTACTCCGAAGGGCAAATGATGGAAGCTGTACATGTGGCAGCTGCCATTAGAGGTGGCGCCAGCCTGGTACATGGCGTGCAAATGATGAATAAAGTGAAAGAAATTGGAATGTAATGAAGTCATTGAACGCCCTCGGGCACCGTTTATCTTATGCCGAAAGGCAAATTGAAATCTTAGAAAATGAAGCTGATAATCGACAGCCATTTTTCGAAGATAAATTAGAAATTATAGGCATGAACCCATTAAAAGCCACAGGCATTGAAATAATGCAGGTAAATATGGGCAAAATGTGCAACCAAGTATGCAAGCATTGCCATGTAGATGCTGGGCCAGACCGCAAAGAAATTATGACCCAAGCTACCATGCAAAGCATTTTGGATGTATTAAAAACCACTGATATCCAAACTGTGGATTTGACTGGTGGCGCACCAGAGATGAATCCGAACTTCAGATGGTTTGTAGAAGAAATTTCAAAGCTCGGTAGGCATATTATAGTAAGATGCAATCTTACTATCATTTTGGCTAATCCAAAATACCATGACCTCCCGCAGTTTTTCAAAAGGCACAAAGTAGAAGTCGTTTCTTCGCTTCCTTTTTACACAAGTTCCAGAACAGACCGCCAAAGAGGAGATGGAGTTTTCAACAAAAGTATTGAAGCCCTCAAACTGCTCAATGAAGTTGGTTATGGCAAAAGTGATAGCGGCTTAACTCTTAATTTGGTTTATAACCCAGCAGGCGCATTTTTACCACCATCGCAGGAAGCTTTAGAAAAAGAATTTAAAACTGCTTTAAAAAAGGATTTCAATATCGAATTCAATTCACTTTTTGCAATTACCAATTTGCCAATCAGTCGTTTCTTAGATTATTTGGTCAATAGTGGGAATTACGAAAGCTATATGCAGGAATTAGTGGATGCATTCAACCCTGCTGCGGCCGTTTCGGTGATGTGCCGCAATACACTGTCCATTGGCTGGGATGGCTATTTATACGATTGCGATTTCAATCAGATGCTCGACTTGAAGGTGAGCCAATCCAAATCGCAACACATAAGTGAGTTCGATTTGGATGCGCTTAATAATAGAGAAATCATTGTTGGCAGACATTGCTTTGGTTGCACAGCTGGTAGTGGATCTAGTTGCGGGGGTTCAGTAGTGTAATGGCAACATCTGGGCTTATCATATTTGTGAAAACCCCAATAGCTGGAGAAGTGAAAACCCGTCTAGCATCAGATATTGGAGATGAAAAAGCTTTGAAAATTTATTGGCAGCTAGTTGAAATCACTAAAAAAATAGCCTCCCAATTCAAGGGATCCAAATTGATTTGGAGTAACAAGAATTGGACAGATCATTCAGATTATTGGCCCATCGAATCTTTCCAATTTCATTTGCAAAAAGGTGCTAATCTAGGTGAAAAAATGGCATCCGCGTTTGATTTTCATTTCAAAGAAGGTTTCAACAAATTACTACTTATCGGCTCAGATTGCCCAGATATCAACATTTCAGTATTGAATGAAGCTGAAGAGGCACTCGATCGCCACGATGTGGTAATTGGCCCTGCACAGGATGGCGGCTATTACCTAATTGCCATGAAAAAGATCCACTATGAGTTATTTGAAAATATGGAATGGAGCCATGCTCAAGTTTTGGAACATACTTTACAAAGAGCAAAATCCAAATCCTTGAGTATTCACATGCTCCAAAATCTCTCAGATTTAGATAATGTGGCTGACTTAAAACTGCTTTCGAATGAACTTGGAACCGCCAAAAATTAGCATCATTATCCCAACTTTAAATGAAGAGAAGAATTTGAAAAAATTACTTCCTCATTTAATAAGGATGGATAAAAAGTCGATGATAAAAGAAATTATTATTGCAGATGGTGGTAGTCAAGATCAAACCATTGCTTACGCAATAAGCTTTGGTGCCAAAGTAGTGCAAATTGATAAAGGAAGAGCCAAACAAATGAATGCTGGAGCTAAAAAAGCAACTGGTGAAATCCTGCACTTTATCCATGCAGATAGTTTCCCTCCAGTAAATTTTACAAATGATGTCCTAAGTAAAATAAACGAAGGTGCCGATTATGGGTGCTTTAGATCCTTATTTCAAACGACAAATAAATTCCTTAGAATCAATTCCTATTTCACCCGTTTCAAAGGCATAATTTTCCGTGGCGGTGGGCAAACTTTATTCGTAAAACAAGCCCTGTTCAATAAAGCGGGAGGTTACAATGAATCCTTAATAGTAATGGAAGAATATGAATTGCTACGGAGACTAAGAAAACTAGGTAGATTTGAAATCATTCAAAAGAGTGTATTAGTTTCGGTAAGGAATTATGAGAAAAATGGATATGTCAGGCTTCAATTTATTTATGCTTTAATTTTTATCGGCTTCTTTTTAGGTATAACTCAACCTACTCTTGCCAAATTTTATAGATATTTTATCAAAAACAGCAAATTTTAATCGTTATTTTTTTGACCGAATAAAAATTTTACACCACCTATATCAAGGAACGCAAAATATATTAT
>CAZRBW010000065.1:0-14486 GCA_964598395.1 uncultured Roseivirgaceae bacterium | reverse complement strand
ACTACTTAATATATTGATAAACAATGTTTAGTGACCTAAATGAGTAACCCTATTATATTGTTCACAAGAACAATATATATATACCTGGATGGCTACCTTGGGCTAATGAAGCAAAAAGTACAGAACAAATTGGTGTTGTAAACTTACAAACAAACGAAGTTTCAACATTTTTCTCAAGACCAGAACAGTATGAAATTTACATGTGGGGGATAGGTTATTTATATTATTTATATATGGATTTTAACTCAACCACTCAGGAATTGATTCTAAGTTTCCCAATTGAAAATGATTTGATTGTTTACAATCTTGAAAGCGGAAAAACTAATAGAATTAAAGCAACTACTAAATATTTTGAGGAAGTAAATCCATTTAGCACTGAATTCGAAATTACTGATCGCATAGCTTTTGAGGAGCATGGCTATAATATTGGCTCTTATTTAGGTGTTATTTTTGACCCTTCCAATAATTACACATATAGGTTTGCAGTGCCAGCAGAAGTTCGTCAAGGGTTTAGAGAAAACATTTATGGAGATCTATCTTTAATTGTTCTTGATGAAAATTACACCCTGGTAAATGAAGTGCCATTAAACCGGAAAGACTTAGATTTAAGAATGGAATTCACTTCACCTAAGGGTTGGAATGTATTAAACCAGAAGCTCACAAATGAAAAAGAAGGTCAATTAGTCTTCGATATTTATTCTTATCGTTAAAGAATTGACAGTTGTCAAAAAAAGCAAAAAGCTCATTCGATTAACGTTGGATGAGCTTTTTTTTACAAACGCAAAATTCATTAAAGCCAAATACTAATTTCACCCAATTGTTTGGTTCTCGAATATCCTTCAAATTATAGGCAATTGACCATTTAAAATCCCTAAATTTTCGTTACTTCAACATATGGATGTAAGAGTAAAATTTCTTGGTGGAGCAGGCACTGTTACTGGCTCCAAGTATTTATTGGAGATTGATGATTTCAAATTACTGATAGACTGCGGCTTATTTCAAGGGCTGAAGGAGTTGAGATTGCAAAACTGGGATGATTTTCCGATTCCGCCGAGCGAGATAGATGCAGTAGTGCTTACCCATGCACATATCGACCACTCAGGCTATCTGCCTCGGTTAGTAAAGCAGGGTTTTGGCGGTCCAGTCTATTGCACCAGCCCCACCTTAGATTTGGTGACCATCCTGCTTACAGACTCGGCCAAGCTACAAGAAGAAGAAGCTGCTTACGCCGCAAAAAAGGGCTATTCCAAACACGCAGATCCAAAGCCTCTTTACAATTCGGAAGATGTGAAAATGGTGATTCCGATGCTGAGAAGCAGCGATTTGAATGAAGAAATCAAGATTAATGAAAAAATAAGTCTGCACTTCTTATATGCAGGTCATATTTTAGGTGCCTCATCGGTGTATCTTAAGCTAAAAGGCGACCATCAAACTAAATCAATCCTGTTTTCTGGAGACTTGGGTCGATATGATCATCCAATTTTCTATGATCCTGTAGCGCCACCATCACCTGATATCTTATTTATAGAATCTACTTATGGCAATAGGGTAAATAATGCCAGCAATGTAGAAGATGATTTTGCAGATGCCTTGAATGAAGCACGCCGAAATGGTGGCTGCACATTGATTCCAGCCTTTGCTGTTGGCCGCACGCAGGAAGTATTGTATTACATCAAAAAGCTGTTGGATGATGGAAAAATCGAATCGCAAAAGGTGTATGTAGATAGTCCCATGGCTATTGACGCAACCAGACTGTATGTGCATCATCCATCTTATCACCGACTTACGGATGCAGATTTACACAAAGGAGATAATTTCCTGCATTTCAAAGAATTGACCTATTGCCAAACGCAAGAAAGCAGTATGGCATTGAATGAAATAAAATCAGGAGCTATAATTATTTCAGCCTCTGGAATGTTGGCGGGAGGTAGAATCCTCCACCATCTCTATCATCGATTACCGAGGGAAAATGACACTTTGCTTTTTACAGGTTTCCAAGCAGAAGGCACAAGAGGACGGGACATACAAGCAGGCAACAAGGAAGTGAAAATTTTCGGCTTAAGCGTTCCTGTTAATTGTAATCACCTTAAAATAGATGGTTTATCCGCACATGCTGATCAGCCGGAATTACTTCGCTGGGCTTCAAGCTTTGCCGAAAAACCAAAAATGACCTTCCTCGTTCATGGCGAAAAAGAAAGTGCACAAGAACTTTCCAACATACTTCATGAAAAATTGGAATGGAATACTGTTATTCCAGAATATTTAGAATCTGTTCAACTATTTACAAGTATTTGATATGAAAAAATCGATTCGATTGAGTTTACTTTCAGCTGCATTCATGCTATTACTAATGACAAGTTGTATGAGCCAACAAACTTTGCAGGCAAGTAAGCAGGGTTTATTTGGCAAAGTACAGTGGATTGAAGGCAATCAAATGCCAATGATCATTGAAGAAGGTCAACAAGACGACCGTAAAGGCCCTAGACCTATAGAAAGGGAAGTTGTAGTGTTTGGACAAACCAAAACAAGCGACACCGAAATGGATAATGGCTTTTACAAGAACATCAAAACAAAAGAAGTCGCTAGATTCAAAACAGATAAAAATGGCCAATTTTTCATCAATCTAAAGCCAGGTATTTACAGCTTGTTTACTGTAGAAGAGGATGGTCTATGGGCAAATACCTTCGATGGTGAAAATAGAATTAACCCAATTGAGATACTTGAAAACGAAATCGCGGTAATCACCATTACCATAAATTACAACGCTGCATACTAAACCAATCAGCAATTAAAATCCTCCCGCCACAAGCATATCGAGTGGCTTTTAAAACAACTCATTTATAGAAAGGTAATTTTATTTGCCTTTCTATTTTTTTTCCAAAGAAAACACCCCCACAAATTATCTGGTTATTAACAGCTTACAGGTTTAATATTTCCTAATTTTGTTGAAAAATCCAGCCTTAACAATTGAATTTTAGGAAAATTTCATGCGCTCACGCAACCTCCAAGTCACAATCTGCATCTTGCTATTGAAACCTTTACCATGAGACTAGAGATCGGAAAATCTGAACAAGAGAATCAACTCGCCGAAGGCTGCCGAAATGGAGACCGCAAGTCCCAAAAGGCAGTGTACGAGAGATATAGCGGGAGGATGCTCAGCCTTTGCCAAAGGTACATTGCCCAGCAGGACGAGGCCGAAGACATCATGATCAATGCTTTTATGAAGATTTTCCAAAAGATTGATCAGTACAAAGGAGATGGGAGTTTTGAAGGCTGGATGCGCCGAATTGTAGTAAACGACTGCCTTTCGCATCTACGAAAAAGCCGAAATATGTATTTGGAAAGTAGTATTGAAAAGCTGGACTCAGAGCCAGATTTACAGCTACTGGAAGATAATTTGGAAGTGGAAGATTTGATGAGACTTATATCAGAATTACCAATTGGTTATCGCACAGTCTTCAACTTATATGCCATCGAAGGCTACTCCCACAAGGAAGTGGCTGAGGCACTGAACATACAAGAAGCGACTTCCAAATCGCAACTGAGCAGAGCAAGGGTGCTGCTGCAGAAAGAATTAAAGCGATTGGAAGAGCAAGTAAACATTAAAAATCGAAGCTATGAGCAACAATAAAATAGATCAGTTCTTTAGCAGAAAGCTAGAAACTCACTCAGCAACTCCATCGGCTGACGCTTGGAGCAGATTGGAAAGCAAGCTTGATAAAAAAGAAAAAAAAGCAGGATTTATTTGGTGGCAATTCGCTGCGGCAATCCTTATTCTTATGACCATAGGTGGATTATTCTATAATTCTCTACAAAGCAATGGCCCTACAATCATGATGAATGAAACGACTACCCTTGCGGAATCTGACCAAACAAACAAGAATAACATAGCGACTGAGGAAGAGAAAGTGCAAGAACCTGAGGAAGTGGAAGTGCCTGAAATTCTGATAGCTGAGAATAAGCCTGCCATTAGGGAAAAAGCCAATTCAGAAAAAAATGTGGCAATAAGCACAAAATCTACTTCCAATTTGACTGCAAAAAATGAAGCAAAAGTAACTGAGAAGCCAATTGAAATTTCTATTGCAGAATTAGAAAAAGTAGTTGCGAAATCTGAATTGGAGAATGTAGAAACTTTAGGCTTAGTGATTCCTACAGAAGTGGTAAAACCTACTGAGGTAATTCAAGTAGCTAGCTTCCAAGTGGAAATTTACAGAGGCTTGAATAATCCAGAGAAGACAACTGCAAAAACAGCCGAGAAAAAGAGCACTTTCAAAAGAGCATTAGCAATTGCATTGGATGTGAAAAACGGTGAAATAGGTCTGGATGGCTTACGAGAATTAAAAGATGGTTTTATCTCAAATCTAGACGATGACAATAGGCCTGAAAGAGCTAAAAAAGTCGTGAATTAATAATAAATCCAACGCAACAAAGTACAGAAAACAAACACCAATTAATATGAAAAAGCAATTAATCATCCCAGCACTAATAGCCCTGCTAAGTTTTCCGGCTATGGCGCAGCAATCACAAACTTCGGCACCACAAGATTCTATCGTAGTAAAGTTCGGTGACAATAGCAGTGTAGTTTTCCTTGTGAAAGATGCAAAGGACTATGAAATACTGAGAACGATGGACTTAAACAAAATTGCAAAAGAAATCAGTGATTCAAATAGAGAGTCAATTCGCAACGTGGCTTATGTAACTGTAGGTGGCAATGGCAAAACAAAAAATATCGAAGTTGAGGTAAATGAGTTGCAAGGGAATTCATACACTGCTCGAGTAAAACTAGGAAACTGGGAAATAATTACAGACGAAAGCATTGAAGATTTTGATGGAATTAATGGCTTTCGCTCCGAAAAAAAGGTAGAAGTGAAGGTTGATAAATCTATTAAAACTATGAGAAGCCTGAACATAGACCTTGGGATTAATAATTTCATAGAAGGAGAAAGGACTTCGACAAATTTCTCTCAAATTCAATCTCAATTACCTGAAGATGCGGTGATTCTTGGAGACCAATTCAATGTAAAGCCATGGGGTTCATGGTACGTTTCCCTCGGTTACAACAACAAAACAAAAGTAGCTGGACCATTAGTAATCAATTATGGAGGTAGTTTTAGTTTCTACAATTTCAAATTTGGGAATAGAGCCACTGTGGTAGAAAAGTTGAATGAAGAAACAGTTTTCTACAACCGCCCTGATGCTGATGGCATAAAAAGTAAATTGGCTATTTCACATGTGAACTTACATTTCGTGCCGATGCTGGACTTCGGATATGGCAAGAAAACGGTGATACAGAGAGAAAGCGGCCCAGTAACAATTAATCGCTACCGTGGATATGGCTTCAGAATTGGCGCTGGTGTATATGCAGGACATAGATTGGGCACTCATGCGAAATATCGCTACAGAACTAATGGAAATGCACAAAGAGATAAGGACAAAGACAATTTCTTCCTAGAAGATTGGAGATACGGAGTAAGAGGCCAAATGGGCTGGAGAAATCTGGATGTATTTGTGAATTACGACATGAATCAGATGTTCAGAAAAGATAGAGGACCAGAATTGAATGCGATTAGTTTTGGGTTGATTCTCTAATCAAAATTGAAAATCATAATGAAAGGTCTCAGCAAAAACTGAGGCCTTTTTTAATATCGTCTTTTCAATGGTTTAACTTCTATGACCTTTTTTACCCTTTTCTTCAAGCCTATTTCAAATAGTATCTTATCATTATCAGGCCTTATAGTAGTAGCATACACCAATAGTATCACATACATCGCAGCAAAAAATGGATCTTTGTAAATGTACAGGCTCAAAATTAAAATAAAGGCGGCAAATGCAACAAGTAAATAGCGTTTGAATGCTGATTTCACATACTCTCTATATTTTTCATCAACATCCTCAATCAGCTTAATTCCAACTAATGATTTGCTGAAAACCCTAATAGATTGTAAAACTAAAGCAATCGCAATCAAAACAACCCCTACAGAAATAGCGACATCGTCGCCTACAGCAACTCCACCAAGCCATTCATCTCCACTTTCAAATCCCAAATAAAGCCATAGGAATAAGCACATATGAAGGACAATAAGTCCCAAGTAGTTCATTTCCAATTGTACTACCTCTTTTCTTTTTTGCTTTATTATTGGCTCTTTTGAATCAGACATTTGGCTAATCGTTAATTTCTTACAAACTTAAGGTTAAATTAAATCCATAGCGAAAGCACATGGAAATTAGCACAAACAAAATCTTGCTAACGAACGTTAGGTTGTTTATATTTGTTAGATGAACGAGGCTTTAAATATATCTCGAAAGGAACAGATCGAAGTTACTGCAACTTCACTTTTCCAGAACAAAGGCTACGCAGCTACATCCATGAGGGATTTGGCTACAGGGCTTGGTATAGAGGCCGCAAGTATTTACTCGCATATCAAATCCAAGGAGGAGATTTTGCAGAATATTTGTTTCAAAATGGCTGATGAATTTTTTGATGCAAAGGAGACTATAGAAAAAAAGAACCTCCCGCCCATTGAAAAACTGACAGAAGCTATAAAAGGACATGTAAGAGTAGTGACTAAAAATGCAGCCGCATCAGCAGTATTTTTCACAGAATATAAGCATTTAAGTGAGCCCGCACTCGATGAATTCCTACAAATGAGAACTCATTATGAGGATTGGTTTCGCAACATCATCATAGATGGAATGAAGCAGAAAAAAATGCGGGAGGTAGATCAGAAATTTACTATCCTCACCATTTTATCATCCATCAATTTTATATCAAACTGGTACAAGCCAGAAGGTAAAATGAGTGCTGACGAAATTGGAGAAAGACTCTCCAAATTATTTATCCAAGGATTGAAATCATAAAAAAATAAGCATATGTACGGCGGAGGAACCATATTTGAACCAACTAAATTAGACGCATTGAAGGATGAAGATCCGATCAAACTAGCGGAATTTGAGGCTCGAATTGAGCGGGGAGAGAAAATTGAACCAAGCGATTGGATGCCACAACTCTATCGCAAGCAATTGATCCGAATGATTGAGCAACATGCTCACTCAGAAATTATAGGATCATTGCCAGAAGGCACGTGGATTACAAGAGCTCCAGGCTTTAAAAGAAAACTTGCTTTAATGGCCAAAGTTCAAGATGAAGTAGGCCATGCGCAATTGCTATACAGTGCCGCCGAAACATTGGGCAAGTCAAGAGAAGAAATGATCGAAGACTTAATATCTGGCAAATCTAAATATTCAAACATATTCAATTATCCAGCATTTACTTGGGCAGATTCATGCTTTATTTCATGGCTGGTAGATGCAGGTGCAATTGTAAACCAACTAGCAAACTCCAAAGGTAGCTATGGCCCCTATTGCCGAGCATTAGAGAGAATCTGTGCTGAGGAAGCCTTCCACTTAAAATATGGTCATCATTGCGTAATTCATTTAGCTACTGGCACTCCAACCCAGCAGAAAATGATGCAAGAAGCACTAAATCGCTGGTGGGCGCCAATGATGCACTTTTTTGGTCCACCAGACACCATGTCCGTGCACACCGAAACCCTAATGAGATGGAAAGTGAAAATGGCTTCTAACGATGATATGCGCCAGCAATTCCTCGATATGTATGTGATGAAAATCCGCGAAATTGGATTGACTATTCCAGATCCAAACCTTCGCAAAGACCCAGAAACTGGCAAATGGATTTACACTGAGCCAGATTGGGAAGAATTCAAAAGAGTAATTAACGGCGATGGCCCTTGCAATAAGGAAAGACTTGCTGTGAGAAGAATGGCCGAAGAGCGCGGTGCTTGGGTAAGAAAAGCCCTAGCTGCTCCTAAGAAAGAATATATTGCTCCGCTCGCCTAAGGAGAATAATAATAACCTGAAAATGCATGGAAGTGATACGCTTCCATGCTTTCTAACCCTTTGAAAACCACCATGAGTTTATCTTCATTAGACCCAAGAGTTACTAGACTGCAAATACCAGATTGGACTACTCCAATGGATGCAAAAAAGCCGATGGATCAATTCCAAACCTTTCAAGCATTCGTACAGCATAAGGAAAATAAGCCAATCGAACATGTGGGTGTGGTACATGCACCAAATGAAGAAATGGCCTTTCTTTTTGCAAAAGACCAATATACTCGAAGAGGAAATACTTGCTATGCGCTTTGGGTAGTGGAAACGTCGAATGTGATGGTGAGCCCATACACCGAAAAAGGTGAGAGCTTATACAACATGATCGATAATGAAGCCATAGAAAATCTTGAAGAAGGTGAAATGCCTTTTGAGATATTTCACCTTTACAAGAGAGGTAAACAACATATCTACGCAGGTCGTGTGATGGCAGACAGTCCCGACGAGGCAATTGTGCAGGCAAAAAAACTCTATGGTAATGATCCAAAGCCAATATTAAATATTTGGGTTGTTCAAACTGGCCACATCCTTTTCTCTGATGAAGACGATAAAGAGATTTGGAACACATTATCCGAAAAAGTTTATCGTGAGGCAATAGACTACAAAGGCGCGGATAAAATCAAGCAATACAAAGAAGAGAATCAAGCTAAATAAGAAGAAATGAATACCGAAGCAATAAAAGATCTCCTATACAAAATGGCCGATGACCTATTAATATTGGGCCATCGCAACTCCGAATGGACAGGTATGGGACCACTCTTGGAAGAGGATATTTCATTCTCTTCTATGGCGCAAGATAAGGTTGGCCAAAGCTATGTGCTTTACCAAATGCTTCATGACTTGGGCGAACAAGAACCTGACACGGTGGCTTTCACTCGCAATGCCGATCAATTTCACAATTGCCAAATGGTAGAATTACCAAATGGCGAATATGACTTCAGTTTGATTCGCCACTTTTTCTACGATAATGCTGAAATCTTGCGTTTTCAAGCTTTAACGACCTCCACTTTTGAGCCATTGGCCAAAGCAGTAGTGAAATTCCGAGGCGAAGTAAGATACCATGTGCTACATGCAAATACGTTTATAAAGCAACTTGGAAGCTCTACAGACGAGGCCATTGCCAAATTACAAGCTTCAATTGATATCCTTTTTCCGTATGCTTTGGGAATGTTCGAGAAATCGAAATTTGAAAAGGAATTGATTGCCGATGGAATATTTACAGGCGAAGAATCACTCATTGAGCCTTGGATAGAAGCTATCCAAAAAGTAATTGATCAAACAAGCCTTCGATTACCAGATTATAAAACAATTACACCTGTATATGGCGGGAGGTATGGAACTCATACCGAAGATCTACAACCTTTGGTGGAGGAAATGTCTGCTGTATTCAGAGTAGATCCTACAGCCGATTGGTAAAACAGAAAAATTATGAAGCTTACCGAGAAAGAGTTATTAGTGTGGTTGGAAGAAGTAAAAGACCCAGAAATACCCGTGTTATCATTGGTAGATTTAGGTGTTATTACCAAAATAGATATTGAAGATAACGGTAAAGTAAGCGTAGTAATGACTCCCACTTTCTCAGGCTGTCCAGCTATGGATATGATGAAGAAAGAGGTTGAAGAAAGTCTGGCAAGAAAAGGAATTCAAGAGTTTGAAGTTAAAATCAACTTTGATGAGCCTTGGAACTCTAACAAAATTTCAGAAAAAGGTCGCAAGGCTTTGAAAGAATTTGGATTAGCGCCTCCACCCACTGATACGCTAATTGTAGATTTGGATATTCTAGAGCATGTAGCTTGTCCATTTTGTGGTAGCAAAAACACCCTTATGAAATCGCCATTTGGCCCTACACTTTGCAGATCATTGCATTACTGTAATAATTGCAAGCAAGGTTTTGAGCAATTTAAGCCAGTGAATCAGTAAGCTGGCTGAAATTCAAATCAATCCTCAAATTTCTTCTCAATATAATCGGAGCTTAGTAGCGCTAGGGCTCCCATGTATTTCAAGTTAAAAGTAACCAAATCACCTACTTGGTAATTATGTTCATTATCTCCCAAATCAAGGATAATCATATCAGAACTTGCTCCAGTGACTTCAAAATCCTTATCCACAGGAATCAAGTAATTTGGTGAAATATCGAGTAAGCCCAAATCCAATATTGCTCTGAACGACATTTTACCATAATCATCTTCATTAATCTCCAACACCTCACCTGAAGGATTCGCTGCCATTGAACCAATTGGTATTTTTGGCTTTTCGTAAAGCTCAATAATCTCCGCCTTCAGTTTGATTACATCATGATGCATCTCATGAATATTTTCACTAGTAAAAAGGTTATTACCAAAAAACAGCATCTCACCAATACGGAAATGATTGATTCCTTTAGGTACCATTCGGTGATATAATAAAGGCACAACCACTGAAGTGCCACCCGTAACCCAAGGAATATGAATATTAAACTTCGCTTCTACCAATTGCTTATACAAACTCAGTTGGATTAGTTTGTCTTCACTTGGCATTACACCGTGTAGGCAATTAAGATTAGATCCAATACCAGAAATTTCGATGTTTGGCAAATTGATAATACTGGCATAAAACTCGACTAAGTGATCGCCCATTACACCCTCCCGCAAATCACCAAGCTCGATCATTACAATTACTTTGTGAATCTTATTTTGGCGTACGGCCTCATCAGAAAGCAATTGCATCGTTTCGAACTGTGTATTGAAACTCACATCTGCATATTGCACAATCATTTCTAAATGACGCTTAGCAGGCGGTTTGATATATACAGTTTGCACATTCGGATCGATTTCCTTGACAGCTTTCAGATTGGAAATCCTAGAGTCACAAACTTCCTTCGCACCTAGTTTTATAACTTCTTCAAGGTAGGGTTTATGGCCACAGAGGAGTTTGGAAACTACCGCCCAAGAAATATTGTGCTTTTTAAAAAGCGTTTCTAAGTAATTATAATTTGTAGCTAATTTTGATTTATTAAGAGTTATAAATGCCATGTTATTCTATTATTTGTCTAGGAATAGCTTGATCGAGCCTTGTAATGGACTCGTAATTCAGCTGGTGACTCAAGTCGCTAAATGACCCAATGGAAACATCCATATCACCTTGTTTTCCAATTAATATTACTTCATCTCCTTTTTTAACATTAGGTACGTCGTTAAGGTTTATTATGAGCGCATTCATGTTCACTAGCCCAATCACACTTACTCTACAGCCATTTACCAACACACGGCCTAAGTTGCTAAGCGAGCGGCTAAACCCATGGCCATAGCCCACAGGAACCACACCAATAATTGTGTCCTTAGGTGTATAATAAGAATTTCCATAGCCTACATACTCATTCGCTGGCACATGCTTCAACTGCATGATTGTGCTTTTCCATGTAATGAGCCTTTTCGGTAGATTTTCAGCATCTGGATTCTTGGCCATAAACTCCACAAAGGTTTCACCATTTGGCCATAAGCCATATTGCAGAATTCCTACTCTCACCATATTGCCATGCGCTTCGGGAAAACGCAACATAGCTGCAGAACAAGCTGTATGAATGTACCGGAAAGCAAAATTCTCTTTCTGGAAATAGCTTTTCCATTTTTCA
Source organism: uncultured Roseivirgaceae bacterium (assembly GCA_964598395.1). Classification (GTDB taxonomy): domain Bacteria; phylum Bacteroidota; class Bacteroidia; order Cytophagales; family Cyclobacteriaceae; genus CAXBDP01. Next base: position 2,968 of record CAZRBW010000065.1, on the reverse strand, counting down.
AAAACAGTAAATTGCTCCTTCACTCTTGGCATATTGCTCAAACTCTCCGCACCTGCAAAATGAGTGCATAGTCCATACAAACCTATAAACTCAGCATTATCATTCAATGTCTTAACAAGGTTCTTTCTTTCCGACCATGACCAGCCGGTGCGGTTCATACCCGTTTCTACTTCGATGTGGATTTTAGCTTTTTTGCCAATTTCTTTGGAAAAGGAAATAGCATCATTCAGCCGCTCTATATCGAAGACAAAAAACTCAATTCCATTCTCTACTGCCCATCTGAGTTCCCCTCCCTCAATCATACCCATTACTACTATATCCGCATCTGTATTTTTGATTTGGAAAACTCGTAAGGCTTCATCGCTACTGAAAACACCGAAATAATTCACTCCGTAGGATTCTGCCAGCGGCACGTAAGCTTCTATTCCATGTCCATAAGCATTGCCCTTCACCACCGAGCAAAAGCGAACATTTTCGCCAATTTGATTGCGAACAAACTCAATATTTTGCTTGAGGGCACTTCGACTGATTTCGATTACAGATGTATTAAACACGAGCTTAAAGTAGTTTTCTAACTATTTTATCAAAAACGGCAATTCCATTTTCCATAATTTCATCTGGAAAGTCGTAATCTGGATTATGTAAGGCTGGCTGATTTATTCCAGACCCTAAACCAAACAATGCCCCAGGATAGCGACTAGAAAATTCTCCAAAATCTTCACCCCAACGAAGTGGTTCACTTATACTCGCATATTTGATTTTCAATTCATCGCAGACATCTGTGATCAATTTCACGGCTTCTTTGCCATTGATATTGGCTGTAAATGGCTCCATCCACTTAAAGTCAGCTGATAGCTTTGCGGCTTTAGCTTTGTCCTCAACAAATTCCACAAGCTCCTTTTTCTTCTTTTCAAGCAATTCATTATCAAAAGCTCTCAAGGTGAAATGAATTTCTCCATCCCCAGCAGAAATTCCATAAGCTTTCTCGCCTGCATGGATATATACAGGTGTTATTAGGCAAAAGCCATCGCTTTTTGGGTCCGTATTTTGAAGGTTCAATGCTTCGGCTAGAATTTCGCCAATAAGCCAAGTAGGATTATGACCTTGTTCTGGCTCAGCAGCATGGGCTGTTTTGCCAGATAAGCTAATTGCTACGCTTTCTACTGCGGCTGTGAATGCACCTTCTTTTACTACCACTAAGCCCTTTTCATGACCAGGTAGATTATGTAAAGCATACACAAAATCAGGCTGGAATGGCTTGAAATTCTCATGTTCAATAATCTCCAATGCACCTTCACCCGTTTCCTCCGCAGCTTGAAAGCACAGAATAACCCGGCCTTTGGCGGGAGGGTTTTCAGTAAGCTTCAAAGCTAGGCCACACACTATCGCCATATGGCCATCATGTCCACAGGAGTGTGCTTTTCCTTCTACTGATGAAGTGTATTCTAAATCCGTCTTTTCCTTGATAGGAAGCCCATCTAGTTCTGCTCTTATTAGTAAACTTGGGCCATCTTTCTTGGAATCCAATACTGCAACAAATCCAGTTTCCGTAATTTTATGAATCTCAAAGACTTTCAAGTCTTTTAAGAACTGCTGGATTTTGGCTGAGGTCTTTTTCTCCTCCTTCGATAATTCAGGATACTTATGTAATTCTCTTCTTAGAGCTATAATTTTATCAATCATGTTATCTATTCAAACGCATTTCGAGATATTTGCTTGTAAAGCCCAATTTCTCATACAAGAATTTGGCGGGATTGTTAGGCTCCACGTGCAAGGCTATATTTCCCTTAGCTTTCGCAATGGCAGCTTGCATTAGTTTTTTGCCAAGACCCTTCCCTCTTTGGTCTTGATGCATAGCAATATATACCAAGATATTTTCAGGGATATAGCCTGACATACCTGTTTCATTGATTACCACAGCCCCTTTGATTTCCTCATCAATTACGCCAAGTACTATAAAACCCCCATGAGTATGCACATACTCCAGACACTTTTGAATGTCCTCTTTTTTATCTCCAAATTCATCCAAATGCACGAATAGAAAGTTTACAATTTTATCATCTGTATACACAGCGTGACGTCCATCCTTAGGGTCAATAATTATCGTTTCCATGTTTTAAACTTTTTCAATTTTAACTTTTTCCTTCCCAGGAATAAGCTTACTAAATATTATAAATACGAAGAGACTTGCTGAAAGTCCAAAGAAATTAGGATCCAAACCTAATGGAGTTTCCACATTGCTATAATTTATAGCGATTGTTACTCCTCCTCCCGCTATCATAGCAGCACCGGCACCAAAAGCACTACTTTCTTTCCAGAAGAAGGCTCCTATTACTGGCACCAATAATCCAGATACCATAAATGAATATGATAGCAACATTAGGTCTAATACACTTTCGAGTGTCGAAGCAATCATTATTGCTACAGCACCTACAATAAATGTAACGATTTGCGACCAGCGCAGAATATCCATTTTCCCATTTAGGAAATACTTCCCAAATATATCTGTAACGATATTGCCAGAAGCGGCCATGAGACATGAATCTGCAGTGGACATAATCGCTGAGAAATACGCTGCCATCATTATTCCCATTAGGCCGATAGGCAGAATAGATCGAAGCAATAATGGTAAGCCCATTTCGGGATCGATATCGCTACCGGCAGCAAAACCTAGCTCGGCAAACATGCCCTGCTGAAAGGCCACTTTTGCAAACAAACCGAGCAAAACTCCCATAAAAGCCATAATTGGCCATTCGAACAAGCCCGCTACAAACCAAGCTTTCTGTGCTTCTTTGGCATCACGGCAAGCATAAATCCTTTGGTAGAGCGTCATCCCTACAAACCAAATGGGGATGATTGTAATAGCCCAATTGAAGAATTGCACCCAGCTAATATTCGTTAAACTCAGCATGGCAGGGTCCAACTCAGCTTTGATAGATTCCCAGCCACCAATGGCATGATAGCCCAT
>CAZRBW010000064.1:0-15245 GCA_964598395.1 uncultured Roseivirgaceae bacterium | reverse complement strand
CCAATTACCAAAAAATCAATCATTGGACTTGCGACCTAAATGAGTAACCCTATAATCTGATATATAAATTTTATAAGCAAGAAACCTCGCTAAAAATAATTGCTATTACTGCTAATTTTATTTTTTTATGCTTTTAATATCAGATAATACTTTGTTGTCATAACGTTTAATGACTTTTTATGACCAATAAAGAAAATTTATGAATAAAAATAATTTATTATAATATATAATTTAATTATTAACCTTGTAGATACTTAATACAAAATAAATGAATAAAAAATTATTAATAATGATCACACTAAGCATTAAGATACCTTCCCGAAGCCAAAAGTTATCCATTTCTAATCTTCGAGGTATTCGGTTAAAGGCCATTACGAATTGTGAGCAACTTAAAATTTCAAAATAGTTGCAAGAATTTCTTAGAAAACAAAAAGCCTCAACAAAATGGATTGCTGAGGCTTTTCTTGTTTTTAGAATGGCTTTTGGCCTTTACTTATACATTGTCGGAGCTCACTTTGGCAGAGAAATATTCTCTGTTCATTCTTGCAATATTAGTAATGCTAATACCTTTTGGACATTCAGCTTCGCAAGCACCTGTATTAGTACAAGCACCAAAGCCTTCGGCATCCATTTGAGCGACCATATTCTCTACTCGTGACTTTCGCTCTACTTTTCCTTGAGGCAACATAGCCAATTGAGAAACTTTGGCAGATACGAATAGCATAGCTGAGGCATTTTTACAAGCAGCTACGCATGCACCACAACCAATACAAGTAGCAGATTCAAAAGCTTCGTCCGCAACTCTTTTTGGAATTGGAATTTCATTCGCATCTGGTACTCCACCCGTATTTACAGATACATATCCTCCGGCTTGGATTATACGGTCGAATGCACCTCTGTCTACTACTAAATCTTTTACTACTGGGAATGGCTTAGCTCTCCATGGCTCAATGGTAATTGTTTCACCATCCTTGAAGCTTCTCATATGAAGCTGACATGTAGTGGTTTGCAATGGACCATGAGGATTACCATTTATATACAAGGAGCACATTCCACAAATGCCTTCTCTACAATCATGATCGAAGTGTACAGGATCTTCTCCTTTTGCTTGTAATTGCTCATTGAGTACGTCAAGCATTTCTAAGAAAGACATATCCTTGGATACTCCATTTACTGGATAGCTTTTGAAACCTCCAGCATCCTTAGAGTTTTTTTGACGCCATATTTTGAGTGTAAGATTCATCCTTTTTGTATTTATTATTAGCGAATCATTTTCTGATTATTGAATTAAAATTGCTGTGATTACTTGTAACTTCTTTGTGTCAATTTCACATTTTCGAATACAAGATCTTCCTTATGCAACTCTTCTTCTACATTGTCACCTTTGTACTCCCAAGCGGAAACAAAAGCAAAGTTTTCATCATCCCTAAGAGCCTCACCGTCAGGAGTCTGATATTCCTCTCTAAAGTGGCCTCCACAAGATTCATTTCTATTTAGAGCGTCGGTAACCATCAATTCACCTAATTCTAGGAAATCGGCTACACGATTAGCTTTTTCTAGCGATTGGTTCAATTCTTCGTTTTCACCCATCACATTCACATTCTCCCAGAATTCAGCCCTCAGTTTTTGGATTTCTCCTTTAGCAAAAGTTAATCCTTCAATGTTACGAGCCATCCCGCAGTAATTCCACATTATTTTACCTAACTTCTTGTGGTAATAATCAACTGACTTATCTCCCTTGATGCTCAATAATTTGTTAATTTTTCCATTAACCTCTTCCTCAGCTTTTTTGAACTCAGGGTGGTCGGTAGGGATTTTTTCGTAGGGCAAGGTTGCTAAATAATCACCAACTGTATAAGGGGCAACAAAATAGCCATCAGCAAGACCTTGCATCAATGCCGAAGCTCCTAGTCTGTTTGCTCCGTGATCAGAGAAGTTAGCTTCTCCTAAGGCATATAAACCTGGCACGTTTGTCATCAAATTATAATCAACCCAAAGTCCTCCCATTGTGTAGTGAACAGCAGGGTAAATCATCATTGGAGTTTCGTATGGATTATCTCCAGTGATTTGTTGATACATATCGAATAAGTTGCCATACTTAGCCGCGACCAATTCCTTAGTATCGCGCTTGATTGCATCTCTGAAATCTAGATAAACTGCTTCGCCAGTTTCGTTAACTCCACGACCTTCGTCGCATACAGCTTTCGCATTACGAGAAGCAACATCCCTAGGCACTAGGTTACCAAATGATGGATATTTTCTTTCCAAGAAATAATCTCTTTCGTCTTCTGAAAGATCCATTGGCTTACGTTTGCCATCTCTCACTTGTTGAGCAAGCTCCACAGTTTTCGGCACCCATACTCTACCATCATTTCTGAGAGATTCAGACATCAAAGTTAACTTTGACTGATGATCACCTGAAACAGGAATACAAGTAGGGTGTATTTGGGTATAGCTAGGATTGCCAAAGAATGCTCCTTTTTTATGAGCTCTCCAAGCAGCTGTCACATTTGATCCCATTGCATTGGTAGAAAGGAAAAATACGTTTCCGTAGCCACCAGTACAGAGTAATACAGCATGAGCTGAATGAGATTCAATCGCACCAGTTATTAAATTTCTTGTTACAATCCCTCTGGCTTTACCATCGATTGTTACCAGATCGAGCATTTCGGTTCTAGGGTACAATTTCACTTTACCCGCAGCCACCTGACGGCTCAAAGCAGAATATGCTCCAAGTAATAATTGCTGTCCAGTTTGGCCACGAGCATAAAAGGTACGGCTTACTTGTGCGCCACCAAATGAGCGATTGGAAAGTAATCCACCATAATCTCTTGCAAATGGTACACCTTGCGCCACGCATTGGTCAATGATATTGACAGAAACTTCTGCTAATCGATAAACATTTGCCTCCCGCGCACGATAATCTCCACCCTTGATTGTGTCGTAAAATAATCGGTATATACTATCACCATCGTTTTGGTAATTTTTTGCAGCATTGATACCTCCTTGCGCAGCTATACTATGTGCCCTTCTAGGACTATCTTGAAAACAAAATGCTTTAACATTATAGCCTAACTCCGCCATTGAAGCTGCCGCTGCCGCCCCTGCCAAGCCTGTTCCCACCACGATAATATCGTATTTTCTTTTGTTGGCTGGATTTACCAGCTTCATATTAAATTTATGCTTAGTCCATTTTTCTGCAATTGGACCCTCAGGGCTTTTAGAATTTAGTTTCATTGAGCTCATATTATGTTCAGTTTCCTAACCAGCTGTATCAAGCTAAGGTTTTAATAAAAAGAAAAATTGGAATGATTGCGAAACCAATCGGAATAAGGATTGAAATAGCTAATCCCAATTTGCTAATTAGCGGAGAATACTTTGGGTGGTTCCATCCCAATGTTTGGAACGCACTCGAAAAGCCATGTGCTAAGTGAAAGGCCAAGCCAACCATAGAAACAATGTACAGAAGTACATAAAGTGGTTGAGCAAATGCGGCTGTTACTACAGAATACAAATCTCTATTGCCGTTCATATCAACTCCAATTTCTCCCCAGTGCATTTCGTACCAGAAGTTACGCAGGTGGATGACAAGAAAAATCAAGATAATTGTACCTAGTAAACCCATGTTACGAGAGTTCCAACTTACTTTGGGTGCAGGTGAAGTTTTTGCATATTTTACAGGTCTAGCACTCTTATTTTTGATGGCTAAAACAATAGAGTAGATCACATGAAGCAAAATACCTGAATACAAAATGTATGAAGCCGCCTTAATCAAAGGGTTGGTAGTCATAAACTTTGCATAGGCATTGAAGGCTTCGCCCTCATCATTCATCAGCAATTGAAAATTACCCGACAGGTGGACGATAAGAAAAGACACTAAAAAAAGCCCTGTAAGAGCCATTAAAAGTTTTCGTCCTAGCGTACTTGAAAGTGTTTCTGTTAACCAGCTCATTATTTACTATAGATTTATATATATTCTCAATTAATAGGAATTCAAAGGTACATTCGGAAGTATTAAGGTGCAATCCATCTATACCAATTTAGAAATTCTTTAAATACCAAATTCACTACTACCCAACTACAACATTTAAATCAAGCTTCATCTGTAATTTAAATCCTGTATTTGTAAGCAACTTTTCTTATTTATAAACATCTTTGCAGAGAACAGTTCTGCAAACTGTTTGTTTATTTTTCCGTTTGATTTACGGATGTTATATATTTAGTGATTCTAAATTTTTCTACATGAAGCGCCAACTTGGGCTTAGCTTATTCTTCTTACTCATCAGCTTTTTTAGTTTTTTAAAAGTTGAAGCTACACATATAAGAGCTGGAGAAATTACTGCCACCCGCTTACCGGGGCCTACACTCACTTATCGCATTACCGTAATTGCCTACAGAGACACAAGTTCTCCTGTACCTTTTGGGGCGGGCAATTTGAATTTTGGTGATGGAAGAGTTGTAAACCTTCAGCAAGCAAGTCAAATCGCAGGCAACTCATTTGTGCGTACCGATCTCGGGAATGGAATCGAATCAAATATTGTTACCATCATTCATACCTTTCAAGGAGCTGGATTTTATACTATTAGCTACGCGGAAGATTTCCGTAATCCTAATGTATTAAATATGATAGAATCTGTTGGTACAGCGTTTTATGTTGAAACCCAACTTTTGGTGGATCCATTTCTTACAGTAACCAACACTCCACAATTGCTTGTGCCTCCAGTAGATAGAGGCTGTACGAATGTGAGATTTATACACAATCCGGGTGCATTCGATTTGGATGGAGATAGTCTTGCCTATAAACTTGTAGTTCCCAAGCAAACAAGAACGCGGGAGGTAAACGGGTACAGACCACCAAATGACCCAGCATTTGGAGGCACCACCCAAACTGGCACTGGGGCCCCTACATTTGCCCTTGATTCAATCACTGGCGATTTGATTTGGGACAGTCCGGGTACCATTGGTGAATATAATGTAGCATTTATTGTAGAAGAGTGGCGTAGAATAAATGGCGAATTTGTTCGAATTGGATATGTTACTCGTGATTTGCAAATAATCATTGAAGACTGTGATAATGACCCACCAGACGTAATCATCCCTCAAGATATATGTGTCGTAGCTGGCACTTTAATTACCGAACAAATTTTAGGCATTGATCCAAATGGCGATCCTGTATTATTGGAAAGCTTTGCTGGGATTTACGAAATTGGCAGTGGATCGGCTACTTTCGCTCCAATTACTAATGCATTCCGTCCTAGCCCTGCTGCTGCTACATTCACTTGGCAAACAGATTGTAGCCATGTGCGACAAAGACCATATCAAGTGCAATTTAAAGTAACGGACAATCCACAATCAGGGCCTAATCTAGTAAACATTAAAACCTGGAACATCACCGTGATAGCACCAGCACCAGAATTACAAACTGTGGTGCAAAGTCCTGGGAAAGTCGTGGATTTAGCATGGGATCCATATAATTGCTTTGCTAACGCAGAAAGCATCGAAATTTATCGTCGAATAGGTAGCAATTCTTATGAACCCAATGAATGTGAAACAGGAATAAGATCTGGTTATCAATTGATTGGATCAGTAAATCCTTCTGATACTGCATTCACCGATGATACTTTCCCTAATGGACCTATAGTCGGTAATTTGTATTGTTATAGAATATTTGCCAGGTTCCCTCAGCCAGGAGGTGGGGAAAGCATTGTATCTAGAGAGATTTGTACTATGATAAATGTGGATGTACCAATCCTAACAAATGTAGATGTAAGAGAAACCGATACAAGCAACGGGCAAATATTTGTGAAGTGGACAAGTCCATTTCAAATCGATATTGATAGGTTTCCTCCACCTTTTACATACGAACTGTACAGACTAGAAAACTTGGAAGGCAATTCCAACAAAACCCTTGTAACCTCTACTCAGGATACTCTATTCTTAGATACAAACCTAAATACTGAAGAATTAGCTTACCGCTATCAAGTGAACTTACTCACAAGTGCCAATGAGCTTTTGGACTCCTCCAGCATCGCTTCAAGCGTAAGGCTTACCGCCTCGCAAAGAACTAATTTAATTGACCTCACTTGGGAATACAATGTGTCATGGAACAATACAACTCAAGAATTCCCATACCATTACATATACCGAAATAAAATTAATTCAAATAACCCTGATGCATTTGTATTAATTGATAGTGTAAATGTTTTGACAAATGATTTGACATATACTGATTCTGATGATCAGGGAAGAGAATTAATTCCTGATGAATTCTATTGTTATTTCGTTGCTACTCAAGGAGCTTACGATATGGATGAAATTCCTCGACCACTAATCAATCACTCACAAATTGTTTGTCAGACTCCTAGGGACATAATTGCGCCATGTGCACCAGTATTAGAATTGACAACCCCGAATTGTGAAGAGTTTTTTGCTAATAAAGACTGTGGTTACAGAGGTGACTTCTTCAATTCATTTAGGTGGACGCCAACTATCAATGAAGAATGTGATGATGACATTGTAGCGTATAAAATTTATTTCTCATCTACTGGCCCAGAAGGAGATTTCCAAGAAATTGCGACTGTGCCTGCTCAAGACAGAGAATTTATCCATGAGCAATTGGCTTCCTTTGAAGGTTGCTACCTAATTACAGCACTAGATGATGCTGGAAATGAAAGTGAATTCAGTAATATGATTTGCAATGAAAACTGTCCTCAATACGATCTACCAAATGTGTTTACGCCAAATGGTGATGGTTCTAACGACACTTTCAGAGCGATTGGAAATCCATTATCGGCATGCCCTCGATTTGTAGAATCTGTAAAAATCAAGATAATTAATCGCTGGGGAATGGAAGTCTTCTCCTATCAGTCAAATACGGCCGAAGGGATATTTATAAACTGGAACGGAACCGATAAAGACGGAAATGAATTGCCAGCAGGCACATATTATTACCAAGGTGAAGTTGTATTCATTACGAACGACCCGAACCAAAGAAGCCGTGAGTTGAAAGGCTGGGTGCAAATGATGCGTTAATGAAGCAACAAATCATTCTATTTGACGGCGTTTGCAATCTTTGCAATAGATTTGTGAATTTTGTGATCGACTATGACAAAAAGAAATTTTTTAAAATGGGCGCCCTTCAATCTGATGAAGGGCAATCTATTTTAAAAGAAAGAGGACTTGAACATTTGGGCCTCAATAGTGTGATATTAATCGCTCCAGACAATTATTACAAAGAAAGTAGAGCTGCCTTAGAGATCTTGAGAAAATTGAATGGCATTTGGCCAATCCTTTATGTTTTCATTATCCTCCCGCCATTTTTGCGTGATGGTTTATACAAATGGATAGCTACTAATCGCTATAGTTGGTTTGGAAAATCAGATTCCTGTCGCATACCTTCTGCCGAAATTAAAGATCGCTTCATTTAACCATCTTGAAATATTTTCTAATTTCGTTTTTCAAAAACCTCTAATTTATGAGTAAAGCATATATTTTCCCTGGACAAGGTTCCCAGTTCCCAGGTATGGGCAAAGACCTGTACGATAGTAATGATAAGGCGAAAAAACTTTTCGAAGACGCCAATGAAATTCTCGGATTTAGGATTACTGATGTAATGTTTAATGGTACAGCAGAGGAGCTCAAAAGCACTAATGTAACGCAGCCTGCGGTATTTCTCCATTCGGTAATTCTTGCTCTATGTAAAGAAAATGACCAACCTGATATGGTTGCAGGGCATTCATTGGGGGAGTTTTCGGCATTAGTTGCTAATCGTACTTTGACTTTCGAGGATGCACTAAAATTAGTCGCTAAGCGAGCTGATGCGATGCAAAAAGCCTGTGAAATTGAACCAAGTACGATGGCGGCAGTATTGGGAATGGACGATGTAAGAGTCGCTCTTATTTGTGAAGCGGTGCAGAGTGGCATTGTGGTTCCAGCAAATTATAACTGCCCAGGACAATTAGTGATTTCTGGTGCACAAGCTGCTGTAGAAGAAGCATGTGACAAATTGAAAGAGGCTGGCGCAAAACGTGCCCTAATATTACCAGTCGGTGGCGCATTTCATTCACCGTTGATGGAGCCAGCGCGGGAGGAATTGGAAAAGGCTATCCGAGACACCAAATTCAATGAACCAATCTGCCCAATTTATCAAAATGTAGATGCTTTGGCATGGACGGATGTACATAAAATACAAGAGAACCTCATTTCCCAACTTACTTTCCCTGTGAAATGGACTCATACTGTACTAAACATGGTTTCTGACGGTTGCACAGATTTCTATGAATCTGGGCCAGGCAAAGTACTTCAAGGGCTCGTTCGCAAAATACATAGCGAAGCAAATGCCAGCAGCTTAGAACTTTAAAATCTCAAAAGGACAATCAAATATGGTTGTCCTTTAGTTTTTTTACAGCCAATGGATCTTTGCAATTTTCAAGCATTTGCAGCTGGCTAAGCTTGGTTACTGGGTGAATAAAACCTGCTGCAACTTCCACCATTGGCTCCAATACAAACCGTCTTTCTTGTATGCGTGGGTGCGGTATAGTGAGTGATGGCGTATCCAATATTTCAGTACCGAAATACAGAATATCAATATCAATATTTCTAGCTCCATAGCGTGCGTTTGGGCTTCGAAGGCGCCCTAAATCAATCTCAATTTGCAATATAGTTTCCAACAAATAAATAGGTGTGCAATTGACTTCAATTACAACAACTTGATTGATAAAATCAGCCTGATTAGCATCACCCCAAGGAGCAGTTTCGTAATAGCTACTGATAGTGATAATGCTGATGAATTTTTCATCTAGCTTTGATATAGCACTAGTCAAAAATTCCTCCCGCTTTCCTTGGTTACTTCCCAACAGTAAAAAAACCCTTTCCATCTTCATTTCTTTACGCAAATACAAAAGTTGGCAACTTTAGTGAATATATGTAGTTATTTTGTGCAAATAAATTGGGTCAGGTTTGACCATTTTAAATCAGCCCTCAATTTATATAGCTAGCTCACATTATAAGCTAAAAAATCGAACCAAAACTAAACTTAGAAAATATGAAATTCTTTCTGAATGTTTTATCCACCATTGTGGGTCTTATCCTTTTTATGTTTATCGGATTTTTCATTCTGGTAGGACTCATTGGAGTGTTGTCCTCCGAGCCAGAAGTAAGGATCAAAGATCAATCTGTTTTGCACCTCAACCTCAACAGAATAATTCAAGAGCAGACTGTTGAAAATCCTTTTGCTGAATTGGGATTGCTTGGAAGTAGCGTAAACAGCCCTCTTGGTTTAATTGACCTTAAAAAAGCTCTTAAAAACGCTGCTGCCGATCCGAAAATTGACGGAATCTATTTAGAAAGCAACTTTCCCATTGCTGGCTTTAGCTCTTTAAGCGAAATCAGACAATCGCTGCAGGAATTCAAAGATAGTGGAAAATTCATCGTGGCTTATGGTGAGTTTTACTCTGAGCAAGGCTATTATATCGCATCCGTTGCAGATGCTGTTCATATGTTTCCTGAAGGCGAGGTTGAATTGAATGGACTGGGTTCTGAGTTTGTATCAATTAAAAATACCCTCGAGAAGATTGGAGTTGAACCAGAAATATTCAGAGTGGGTGATTACAAAAGTGCGGTTGAGCCATTTTTGAACGAGAAAATGAGCCCTGAGAACAGAGAGCAAACTGAGTCGTTTCTCAATTCTATTTATGACACCGTGATAGAAAGAATTGCAGGTTCTAGAAATATTGATGTTGCCAAACTACATGAAATCTCTGATGAAATGCTTGTTCGCGAACCAGCTGACGCAGTAACTTATAAGTTAGTGGATCAGCTTTCTTACCAAGATCAAATGTTTGCTGATATAAAGAACAGACTTGGGCTCGAAGAAAAGGATAAGATTGAATTTGTTACGATTAAGAAATACATGAAAGTTGCTAGTGCAGATAAATATTCTGCAAATAAAATTGCTGTATTAGTTGGTAGTGGTAATATCGTTTCAGGAAAAGCAGGAGGAGGACAAGAAATTATTGCTTCTGACAGCTTCAATGAAGAAATCAGAAAACTTAGAGACGATGAAAGTGTAAAAGCTGTTGTAATCAGGATCAACTCACCTGGCGGATCGGCGCTTGCATCAGATGCAATGTGGAGAGAAATAGAATTACTAAAAGCCAAAAAGCCAGTAATTGCCTCTATGTCTGATGTTGCAGCTTCGGGTGGTTACTACATGGCCATGGGCACAAGTTACATAATGGCTGAACCTACTACCATTACTGGGAGCATTGGTGTATTTGGCTTGTGGTTTAATGCAGAGAAATTATTGAACGACAAACTTGGAGTATATTCAGACTTTGTGTCCACGGGTAGATATTCGAATTTCTTGAGTTTGAGCAAGCCTATGACTGAAGAAGAAAAACTAATAATGCAAAAAGGTGTAGATAGAATTTATACCACTTTTACAACCAAAGCAGCTGAAGGTAGAAATATGCCACTTGAAAACTTATTAGCTGTTGCATCAGGTAGAGTTTGGTCAGGAGCACAAGCGGTTGAAAATGGCTTAGTAGATGAACTTGGAGGCTTGGATGATGCCGTGAAAAAAGCCGCTGAGATGGCTGATATCGAAGAATATAGAGTACTTATTTACCCTCCAAAAGTTGATTTTATTCAAGAATTACTTAATAGCCTCAACGATGATGTTTCAGTAAGAATAGCAAAAGCTCAATTGGGCGAGCTTTATCCAATTATGGAAAACATCAAGGCTATTAAACAATATGAAGGCCCACAAGCCAGAATGCCTTTTGAACTACGCATACGCTAGGTTATATTGCGAAGGCAAAAATGAAAATTATGGAGATTAGAAACGACTGGACAAAAGAAGAAATATCTGAAATATATAATAGCCCATTGCTCGATTTGATATACAGAGGAGCAACTGCTCATCGCGAATATCATGAGACGGGTGAAGTGCAAGTTTGCACACTGCTTTCGATCAAAACTGGCGGATGTCCTGAGGATTGCTCTTATTGTCCTCAAGCAGCTCGTTATCAGACAAATGTGACCGCGCAGAAGTTGCTTTCAGTAGATGAGGTTTTGAGTTCGGCCAAAGAGGCAAAAATGAGTGGCAGTACGCGTTTTTGCATGGGAGCAGCCTGGCGGGAGGTAAGAACCAACCGCGATTTCGATAAAGTGATTGAAATGGTAAAAGGAGTTTCAAATCTTGATTTGGAAGTTTGCTGTACTTTAGGAATGCTTACCGAAGAACAAGCCCAAAAATTGAAGGATGCTGGATTATATGCTTACAACCACAATTTAGATACTTCCGAAGAGCATTATGAGGAAATCATCACTACCAGAAAATATGATGACCGTCTCAAAACGCTCGAAGCCGTAAGAAAAACCAATATTTCTGTTTGCTCAGGTGGCATCATTGGTATGGGCGAAACAATAGAAGATAGAATCGGCATGCTTCATACTTTGGCAACATTGCCTGAGCACCCCGAATCAGTTCCGGTAAATGCTCTTGTACCTGTAGAAGGAACTCCAATGGAAAATCAGCCACGCGTACCTGTTTGGGATATGGTGAGAATGATTGCCACAGCAAGAATCATCATGCCAAAAGCAATGGTGAGGTTATCTGCGGGTAGAGTGACCATGAGTATGGAAGAGCAAGCGCTGTGTTTTATGGCTGGTGCAAACTCAATTTTTGCTGGTGATAAACTTTTGACAACGCCAAATACAGAAGTGGATATGGATAAGCAAATGTTCCAAACCTTGAATTTGAAACCTCGCAAGGCTTATAAAAAAGAAGAAGAAACTGTAAATATGGCATAATGGCTAACTATTGGCCTGTTGTTATATTAGATGTACTAATCATTGGTTTGCCACTCATTTTCAAAGTGGCTCAACCCAAAGAAATCAACTCCTTATTTGGCTACCGAACCAAGCGCTCAATGCAAAATGAAAAAACTTGGAAGGTAGCCAATTTATATTCAGCCAATATTATGCTATTTGGTTCGGCTATGGTAATTGCCTTTCAGCTGGTGCTGATCGTAGTACAAGAATCCGTGCCCACAATTTTATCTGCAACTTGTATTGCTTGGATCATTACTCTAATCGCTGGAATATTTTTAACGGAAGCATTTTTGAAAAAGACTTTTGGGAAATAGATTTTCAATTTCAATATTATGAATAGCCATATCAAAATTCTAATTCTTTCGCTGTTGCTTGGTTTTCTATTAACCTTCGTGATAAGTAGCATCGGCACTTTTCATTATTCAGCCACAGAATTCCAAAACGAATCACTTGAGGTTCAAAAAATTTCCTACACTTCTGCATTTGGGATAAAAGTGGATAGTGACGGAATGAATAAAACCTTTGACAATGTGCTAGATCAAAGCCATTCGCTAAGCTTTAGCCAGAAAATGGAATTCTTTTGGAGGGCATTTTCCGAAATCTATTATTATGGATTTTTCATCTCTTTTTTGCTGTCACCAATCATATTCATCATGCACAATCGAAAAGGGAAAAAATAATCCTCCCGCCTTGTAACAATTCATGTGGATTTGAAACTAAGAGAAAAATCAAATTCAAAACACATGAAAAAGTTCACATTTACCATCACACTTATTTTCGCAACCCTTATTGCGTTTGCTCAAAATCCAGCCATTTACATTGAGAAAATTGGCAATGGAGATCCAATTCTATTTTTACCAGGATTTACCACACCAGGCTCAGTTTGGGACGAGACGATTGAGCAATTGCCAGGCAATTATGTGTCAATCAAAGTTTCCTATGCTGGCTTCAACAATTTGCCAGCAATTGAAATGCCTTGGTATGAAACTATCAAGACGGAACTGATTGAGTATATTCAAGAGGAAAATCTCAATAAAATCACCATTATTGGGCATAGTATGGGCGGTATGCTTGCTATCGATTTGGCAGAATCAATTCCAGATAAAATTCATAAATTGGTTTTGGTCGATGCTCTGCCTAGTATTCGAGCCTTGATGATGCCTGGTGTTCCCGCCGAGGCTATCCAATACGAAAGTCCATACAATACTCAAATGCTAGCTCAATCTGATACAGAAATCCAAGAAATGGCCAAAATGATGAGCCAAAACATGACATATAAAGCAGATAGAGTAGAAGAACTAACAAAGTGGGCCATGGAAGCAGATAGAAAAACCTACGTGTATGGTTATACAGATTTATTGAAGTTAGATTTGAGAGAATCGCTTAAATCTATCAAGATTCCTACATTAATTTTAGGTGCAAGCTTTCCAGACAAAGACGTTGTGAGAAAAAACTATGACGAACAATTTGCTAATCTAAGTGAAAAAGAAATCCTGATAGCTCCTGAAAGCAAGCACTTTATCATGTTCGATGAACCTGCATGGTTTTACTCATCTTTAAATAAATTTCTTGCTAAATGAATTTAACTGCAACCTTTGAGGAGCTTCATCAAAAGTACCAACCAATGGTGATGCAACTATGCTTTGGCTTTGTAAAAGGTGAAGTTGATCAAGCTAAAGATCTTAGCCAAGAAATTTTCATCAACGTGTGGAACGCTCTGAAAAAATTCGAAGGCAAATCAAGCTATAAAACATGGATATACAGGATAACCGTAAATACTTGCCTGTTGCACCTCAGAAAGAACAAAAAAGCAATCAACATCCCTTTAGAAAAAGTGAGCAAAGAGCTTCAAAATTCCACTGAGATTGATAAAAATTACGCTTCACTTTATCAGGCAATTGGCAAACTCGGCGAAATAGATCGTCTTACCATAATGCTGGTGCTCGATGAACTGAGCTATGATGAAATAGCCGAAATCATGGGTATAAACCCAACAAACTTGAGAGTGAAAATTCACAGAATTAAGAAAAAACTTAAAGAACTACTACAAGATGGAAGAGCTTGATGACTTAAAAAATAAATGGCAATCTGGTAAAAAAGATTTACCATCGATGCCTATAAATAGCCAAGAACTGATTAAAAAAGCCCACAAGAAAAAGAAGGCAAGTGTTTTAGCTCACTACAGTACAATCACCATTCTTAGCGTTACTCTAATTGTGCTTATCCTTTTCTTTACAAAAGTGGCTGTATTCCAAGAGACATTAAGCCACATAGGTGTTGCACTGATGGCGGGAGGATTGGCGCTAAGAATAATTGTGGAAGCTTATAGCTTAGTCAAAGCACAAAAGATTTCATTTGAGCAGACAACAATTGAAAATACAGAGCTGAATATCCGCTTCTACGATTTCAGAAAGAAAATTCATAGCACCTTTACCATTATTATATTCGCTTTGTACATTATTGGTTTCTATATGCTTACACCAGAATTTAGCCAATACTTCGACTTAAATAGAATGCTTCTTATTGATGGATCGTTTGTTATAATCATGCTTGTCTTAATATGGATTATCAGAAAAAGCACGAGAGAAGAACTTCAACATCTAAAGGATCTTATCGAACTAAAACAAAATTTGAAAGAAGCCTAAAAGATTTGGGAGGTGCAATTCCTCCCGCTTTTCTTCTTGCTATTCAAGGCAGGTTCCGCGAACTTCGGACTTGAAAGATAACCGAAACACAATCATGCAAAAGCTAGCAATTATCACAGGAGGAAGTAAAGGATTAGGCAAATCGCTTGTTGAAGAATATTGCGAAAGAGGATACCAAGTGATAAGCATCGCAAGGTCTAGTTCAGATTACCATCATCCCAATTTGCGTCTTCAGATTGAATTTGATTTATCAGATATTGAAAATATTGAAACCAGTCTTCAAGATAAATTGAAAGAGGTATTCAGTAATAACTTTGACAAAGTCACCCTTATAAATAATGCTGCTACATTAGGCCAAATAGGTAAAGTGATTGACTATACGGCTACAGATTTCAATAAGGCTGTCCAATTAAATTTCACCTCTCCTATCATATTAAGTAATCTCATTATCAAACTTTTAGAAAATAAGGATACAGCGCTAAGTATACTGAATGTGTCATCTGGTGCAGCGAATAAAGCCATAAAAGGTTGGGGAATGTATTGCTCCACCAAAGCTGGATTGGACGCAATAAGCGAAGTGATGGCGGAAGAAGGTAATGATCTAAGATATAAGATTGCCATTATCAATCCTGGAATTATGGACACCGAAATGCAAGGTGCAATTAGAAATTCATCCCAAGAAGATTTCCCATTAGTAGAGAACTTCCAGCAATATCAAAAGGATAATTTGCTTGTTCCACCCGCTACTATCGCCCATCTAATTGC
>CAZRBW010000063.1:0-15752 GCA_964598395.1 uncultured Roseivirgaceae bacterium | reverse complement strand
ATGGAAGAGGAAAGAAGAAAGGAAAATCAAGAAGAGGATTTCATTGTAAAGTCGATTGATAAGGAGCCACTTTTAGTAATTGATGGAGTTATCGTTACGGGTAGAAATAGTTTAGGGATAACTCAGGATCAAATCAAATCCATAAATGTATTGAAAGGTGAATCTGCAATTCTAGCTTATGGCGACAGAGGTGCAAATGGAGTGATTCAAATGACCACCATCCATGGAAACGGTCCTGATTCGAATATCACTGGGAATGATTTTGGCTTGACGTCCTCTGCAGCTAAGCAAAGAAATATAAATGTCAGAGGTAGTCAATTTCCCAACAATGTTCTTTATGTAATTGATGGCAAAATTAGTGGTGAAGGTACACTGAAAGGCCTGAATCCAAATTCTATTGAATCACTTGAAGTACTGAAAGGTGAAGCAGCTATTTTGGAATATGGCCAAAGAGCTAGCGACGGCGTTATTAAGATCTCTACAAAAGGCAAAAGAGAATAAGAGAATAGTAATTTCACAAATTTGTAAAGGAGCAATTTATTGCTCCTTTTTTCATTAATGCTCATTTAGTTTGAATAACAATAAATTAGTTATATATTTAAATAATTCTTCTCTCTAGTAATCAAGTGAATAGCCTTCCAAATTTTGGAGATGGTGTTATATTATTAAACTCTAGTGTTATGAAAAATATGAAATTGAGGAAAATGAAGCCTTTTGGTGAATTTTTAGCCCTTACACTTTTATCATTTTCAATGATTTTAATTCCGAATTCAATCACTGCACAAAGCAAGACACCGCCAGCCAAATTGGGAACTTTAGAACAAGCTCCTGATAAAATTGAAATGGTGAGCTCAGCTGAAGCAAATAATAGAAAGATCAAAGCAGCAGTAGAAATAGATCATCCAATCTATGAAATTGATGGACAGCTCGTGGCTGATCCTACTTACCTAGGAATCAACGCTGATGATATCAAAGAAGTAAAGATTTTGAAAGTAGCGGAGGCAAAAGCTAAATATGGTGAGAAAGGACTCAATGGTGCAGTACATATTTCCACCAATGCAGGCAATGGAGCTCCAAATATAAAATCTACGGAACTTGATCCGTTATATCGTGAAAAGTATACTTGGGCACAGCGGGCTAATCCAAGCCGTTATGCTAAAAGAGACGATGCCATGGATTTATTTTTGCTTATGGACGACAACTAAATTTCGAATTAAAACACACATAATAAGATTTGCTATGAAAATGTTAAAAGTATCTTTAATCACATGCTTGTCAATGATGATTCTGATAAGCACGAATCAAGCGCAAACCTCCCCAATTGCTAACAATGAAGGAAGATCTTTCACCATGACTGTGATCGGTGGTGCCAATGAGTTATTGCGAGCATTAGAGGGTGAGATTAAGCCTATCTACGAAGTAGATGGAAAGCGGGTGGATGAATCCAAACTAGGGGTTTTCCCAGATGACATTAAGTCGGTTGGGATATTGAAAGCTGAAGCAGCAACGGATAAATACGGCGCAGAAGGAAAATACGGTGCGGTTCATATATATACTTACAAAGGCAATGGCCCAGATCCTGCTAAAGTTTTAAATGTGGATCCATTGGAAAGAGAAAAGCAATTGTGGAAAGCCTCTGCATACACTAGAAAGAATTCTACTTGGGATGATTTCTTGGTGATAGTAGATGGGGTGAAATCTAATAAGTCTTTTAGTGAGTTTGGTTTTAAGAATGTAAAGGAGATTAAAATTACAGCTGAGGAAGATCAAATGTTAAAGTATGAAATGGGTGAAAAGCGCGGATTGATCTTCGTAACAACTAAAGATAATAATTGAAATGTTTGTTGATTAATTGATTTTGGTACTCGAATAAATGAAAAAAGGAGGCAATTGGCCTCCTTTTATTATGTTCTAATTTTTGGTTTTATTTAGTTAGACCAAAGGTTATGTTCAAACTCCAATAGTTCTTGCTCTACCCATTTTGCAGCTAATAAAGCCTCCCGCGGGTTTTTAGTGTAAATATCAACCAATGCTCTATTCTGTGGATTCCAATACTTAATGATATTAGCAGAGAACATTCTAAGTGTGAAAGCATCAGCCATATTTAAGTTTGCTTTTTGATTTGAGTTATTAAACCAAAATGCTTCTTCGGGCATGCTACGGAAAAGATCATCTAAATCTTTATATCTAAATGTAGCAACCTCTCGCTGAAATCCTGTTTCAAATTCTTTTGCAGGAATAATCATTTTCACAGCAAGAATGTCCCAGTAGGCTCTAGAACGTCTTTTATCAAAGATGAAGTCCTCCATGATTTCAAGGATAGTGACTTGACGCGGGAGGAAATAAAAATCTCTAGACGAATCAGACTCACTATCATCTTCATCTCCCCAGCCTCCGCCACCCCAATCATCATTGGATTCTTCTGTAAAGCCCATGGCTCTTTCTTCTTCGGTAAGTGTTGGAGCTCCGTAAGCAGGAATTCTCATGTTATCAAGAAACTCTTCTTTGGTCATTCTGCGCGTAAGGGAGTCGCTAGTATAAGGGAAAAGTCTGCCGTCATTCACAGCATCAATAATGATTTTGGTTATTTCACTATTGAAAGCAAAGAAGGGTTGATTCATCTTCTCACGAAGATCCATCCTTCTCCACACTCTGCGGCGATACATAATTTCAGATTCCTGAATTGGCCTTACAGAATTTTCATTGTATGAGGCAACCCTTTCCTGTGCATGAACCATCTCCGGAAGGAACATTACCACCATAATAAATAAGATTGCCCAATTTTTCATACGTTTTTAATTTAATGGGATACTAATAAAGGTCGCAGGTAAATTGACGTTCTCTGCTTCTCCTCTAAAGTTTCTCCTTTGTACTTTAACTTCTTCAATCACAATTCTATCTCCTGGCTGAGCTTGTCCAATGAAATCTGCTACGTTTGCTGTAGCGCCATTATAGACTCTTTCTTGAAGAATTCTCTGGCCTCTACCAAGTAAAAGCTTAAAACTCACAACTCTATAAGTAGCATCATTAGGCAAGAAGTTCTTGAAGTTCTCTTCAGCAATCGCGTTTACAGCTACTTCTCTCACACTTGCTGCTGGCATGCCTTCTCTAAGATTAGCTGCTCTTCCATTTATTCCTACAGCTATTGTTGGCAATGGAATTCTTGAAACTTCAAACTTCCTTGATTCAATTGCGGCACCTCCACTCGAGATGTTTAACGTAACTTGTGCTGCATTTGGTACAATTGTAACCAAACCTCTTTGTGGACCATTCACAACTACTGCGCCTTGTGCAGTAAAGCTTGGGTCATAAGCTGCTCCCAAAGCTGGAACTTGTATGTTTAATTCATTACCAGCATTAAGATATAGTCTCGATACAGTTGCAGACAAAATTTGTACAACTGGCTTAATTACGAAGTATTCATACTCTCTGGTGAAAGTAGTATCTCCACCACCAGGAGTTGGTAATGTTATTTCTCCAGTAAATGTTCTTCTAGCTACATCATTTGCATCATATCCACCTCCCGCTGCAGTAAACTCAATTTTACCTACACCATTTTCTACTGGTATAGGATTGCCATTTATGGTCATTTGAGGTGATACAGATGATAATGATGCCGAAAGAAATAGCTCTGCTTCGTATTTTGTACCAGCGGCCACATATTTTGCATCTGCTCTAACCATTGGCAAGATATTATCGAATCGTAAATCAGAAGCTCCAACACTTCTTCTTAATTCATCTAAAACCAATGCTTCTCTGTTAAGTACCTCTGTTGTTAATTGAGATACATCAGCAATACCAGCAACCGTAGGAGTCATTTCAAACTTCAGACTTGCGAAATCCTTTTGTTGCTGACTTGGATCATTTTTGAACAATGGATCATCCTTAGCATCTAAAGCGAAATATGTTATTTGTTCACCCATGCCTGATTCTTGACGCAGGAAGTCAACATAGCCATTAAGTCTTGTCTTCAATATTTCGCCATTACCTTTATTGATCATGTAATCAGCTACTTTATCAGTATTAGTTTTGCCTTGAGCTTCACCATATTCATCAAGACCTCCTGTGATTTCAATGAAGGTTGCTTTTAACTCATTTAGTTCTCTTACTACCGCCTCAGTTTCAGTTCTTACTCTTCTAGATTTCTCCAAAACAGCAACATCAGCTGCTCTATTGCCCGATTCAGATACTGCTGCAGTTATAGCTGCAACTGTCAAATCGTTCTTTGTTCTATCTTCAGCAATAGTTCTTTCGAGACTTTTATTAATGAAAACAAACTTATCAAGTACGGTATTGGTAATATTCATCGCCAAGAGCGCAGTAAGGGCAAGGTATACTAGCCCTATCATCCGTTGCCTTGGCGTTTCTTTTCCTCCAGCCATATTATTAGTCTTTCCTAAAGATTATCAAATAGTAAAATTAGCTTCTCATTGCAGATAACATACCGCCATAAACCTTATTAAGGGAAGCGATACTTTCGTTAAGCTTGCCCAATTCTGTTTTGAATTGTTGCGTTTGCTCACCTGCTTCACCCATTTGCTTCAAGGCAACTGAAAAGCTTTCCAATGATTGTGATGCTAATGCGTAGGATTGGTTGATATGGACCATCGAATCACTTGCTGCTTTCACATTCTGTGCATACTCATTAGTAGCTACTACTGCATTCGAAAGTTTAGACATATTGCCTACGTTCTCAGAAAGGCTTTTTAAGCCAGTTCCTAGACTTTCGATCAATTCTGGACCAACTTTGGCACTTTCTAACACTTGATCTAATTGACGTGAAATTGATTTATCTGCAACAGCTGATGCTGATTTCTTTGGTGAAGGTGCTGCATTTGGATCAGCTAATTCTGGGTATACAATTGACCAATCATATTCATCCGATCTTGGCTCAAATGCACTTAAGAAGAAAATGATGGCTTCTGTTCCAAGACCAACCATAAGGAACAAGTTTGCTCCAGGTAAGTAAGTAAGTTTGAAAAGTACACCGACCAACACTACTGCCGCTCCGATACCATATATCTTAGGCATTATATTGTTGTAGAAACGATACGAAAAACCGCTTTTTTTTGCGCCCATCTTAATTCACTAGTTTTAAAAGGTTAATTTAGTTGTTTTATCTTGATAATCAGCATATTAAATGCTTTTAGATTTTATCTTTGCGTTCCGCCTATAAAGCTCATTGCATTTCGGAAGCCAATGTAAGACCTTGCTGAATCCTTATAATCATAAGTTCTAGTACCTGTTTCTAGGTAATAGGCTACATCCTTCC
Source organism: uncultured Roseivirgaceae bacterium (assembly GCA_964598395.1). Taxonomy (GTDB): domain Bacteria; phylum Bacteroidota; class Bacteroidia; order Cytophagales; family Cyclobacteriaceae; genus CAXBDP01. The sequence continues at coordinate 10,480 of CAZRBW010000063.1, read as the reverse complement.
AAGATCCTCCACGGACAATTTTTCGTGGTTCAAACTCATCGTGGTAGGTAGGGTTCAAATCCCACACGATTGGCATAGCAGCTGGGTTGTATGCATCTTCACACCATTCAGCCACATTACCAGCCATATTATATAGGCCGAAATCGTTAGGTAAAAATGCATCAACAGGAGCAGTGTAAGCATATCCATCATCTACGTAGTTTCCTCGGCCATTTTTGAAGTTGGCTAATACACATCCATCACCAGTTCTGGCGTATGGCCCACCCCATGGGTATGGAGCCATGTCGCGACCACCTTTTGCTGCATACTCCCATTCTGCTTCATTTGGCAGTCTGAATCTAGGCATTGCAAAAAGGCCTTCTTTCGAACGCCAATCGTTGAGGTAATTTGTTCTCCAGTTTGAAAAGTATTTTGCAGCTTCCCAATTTACTCCAACTACAGGATAATCGTCGAAAGCTGGGTGTTGATAATAATACTCCAGCATAGGGTCAAACATATGGTGAGTGAAATCATCTCTCCATACAGTGGTGTCTGGATATAAATTTTGATAGATGTATTCCTCACCTAAACTTTCAAGTGAGTCGCTCATTATGGATTCCATAAATTGGCGGTACCTGTTGTTGGAGATTTCCCATTCATCCATGAAGAATGCACTTACAGTTACCTGTTTGTTAAAGTTAATCATGGTGGATGGTACATCCTCATCGGATTGACCCATATGGAATACGCCCGCTGGCACGTATGTCATTCCATAAGGAGCAGACATTACCCAACCTTCTCTACCCTGCACGCCGATCAACTGACCTTTATCATCCTTAGCACCACCTCCAAAAAGGCCGCAACTTTGGATAAGCAGGCTTAGCGAAAATAGCATGAGTAATGAAGCTATACTTCTAAGCTTTAACCACATATTTTTAAGTTCAATAACCAAATTCCTTTTCCGAAAAAACCAAACATGAAGGTTTAAAATTTTCGATTTGGGTGCTAATTAAGCAATACTTCATCAAAAAAAAGCACCTTTCAAAAAAAAACTGATAAAAATCTGTTATGATTTTATCAAAAAATCCTATTTCAAAACCTAAATCTTGGCGTACGTACGATATTATTGCCGATGACACCAGCTTTTTTCGGGATGGTGTATTTCAGCATAAATTCATGAGAAGTAGGCGCTTTTGCATCCTGAGACTCAATCACGTAGTCAAAAGCGTATCCAATCTTCATTCTATTGTCCTTGGCCAAACTATATCCAATCATCCCAACTGCCGCCTCCGTATTCCTAATTGACACTCCACCCCACATCTTATTATTGTACGTGGCAATAACGTTTAAATCGACCGATGTAGTATTGAAGGCTAAAGATTTTATTAAAATGCCTGGTGTAATATCCCAATCTGCTGAGGCAGTGATATCATAGGAGGCTGTTAAATATAAATGAGCTTCTAAAGGATTGGTAGGGCCAAAGCTTCCAAAGTCAAACTCTGGTCGCGAGATATGATTGTAACTCAAACCTCCTGAAAACTTATTAACTCTAACATACACTCCTGCGCCGAAATCTGCGGTCATTTGAGTTTCACTACCAAATTGCCTTAATGGATCATTAGGATCATCCCAACGAAGTTGGTCATAATTCAATGTTTGAGAATATAGGCCACCTCTCATACCTAAGTTGACGAACCCGGTGTTGGTGGTGATTTGGTAGGAATATGATAACTGAAGATCTAAATTTCCTAAAGCACCCAGTTGGTCATTTACAATATGCACTCCTAATCCGCTCTTTGCTCTGGGAAAAGCAGCATCAATACTTAATACTTGTGAGCTTGGTGCTCCCCCTCGCCCATCAAGTGCGCTATTATATCCAACCCATTGACTTCTGTGGAATGCCGTCACTTGGATGTCACCTTCAACACCCGCATATGCTGGATTGAGAAACAACCTATTGAACATAAACTGGCTAAATTGTGTGTCCTGCTGTGCTTTTGCTATCTGAGCACAGAATAATGCCGATAAAGTCAATGCACAAGTAAACAGTAATTTTCTCATAAGAGGCCTAAACAAACCTAAATATAGCAATTAAACTTAGGTAGGAGCTAAGTGTTAGGCTAATTACGATAAAGTTTGTCCAAAAGGTTACTTTTTTTATGGTAGTGATGATATTATGCGTTATTAGCTTTCTTGATATATAATTCCAAGGCTCCTGTCATCGAAGGAGCATTAGGTAAGGGGGCCTCGATATCCAAAATCAAATTTGCTTCGCGCACTGCTTGAGCTGTAGTTGATCCGAATGCAGCAATCCTTGTGTCGTTTTGCTTAAAGTCTGGGAAATTCTGAAATAGACTAAGAATACCACTTGGGCTGAAAAAAGCGATTATGTCGTAGTTCACATCAGATAAGTCAGACAAATCACTTGCTACCGTCCGATAGATAATCGCCTCACTCCATTTGTATCCACCTTTATCCAAAAATTCTGGTATATCATCCTTGCGAATGTCTGAGCAAGGAAATATATACTTTTCGTTTTTATGCTTTTTAATAATGTCAAATAGCTGGCTGGCGGTCTTTTCTCCTGTGAAAATCTTCCTTTTTCTCACCACAATGTATTTGGCAAGGTAGTTTGATGTTTGTTCCGAAATACAGAAATACTTCATCTCTGGAGGCAATTCAATTTTCAAATCTTTCATCAAATTGAAAAAGTGATCTACTGCATTTCTACTGGTAAATATTACCGCAGTGTGATTGAGCACATCAATTTTTTGCTTGCGAAATTCTTTTGCACCTACTGGATCTACCTGAATAAAGGGACGAAAATCTATTTTGATTCCGTATTTCTTGGCGAGGATACCATAAGGGGATTTGTCATCGGCGGGTTCAGGTTGAGAAACTAATATACTCTTTACTGACTTGATTCGATCTTTACCTTTTGTCATGCTCAATTTAAATTTTAACACAGGAAAGCCCTAGAAAACTGAAATCAATTTTAAAACCACTACAAGGGGTATGATTTCAGTGGTGCAAAGGTATGAAAATAAATAAGAAAATCGAAGATTAGCGGTTCGAATCAATTTTATCAATATAATGATAATGCGCACCACAAAAAGAAAGATAAGTGCAGTAAGCGCAACCGTTGCGCTTGATGTAATCGGAGAAGAAAGGAAGAAAAAATTATATAGAATCCAAACTAAAACGACCATGTAAATGATACTTGATATTCTGATGTAATCAAAGAAATGTATGGCCTTAAAATGTTCTAGCCCATATAAATATGAACAAATTGACAGGTGAATAAACTTAATGAGAAATACCAAAAAAGTGATGACAAATCCGATACCCAATATTAACATTAACCACCCGTAGCTTTCAGAACCAAAAAACTCCAGAAATGGAGGTAATTCATTCTGCCAGTTTATTAACGCTAGCAACACAAACATTACCAGAAAGGAAAAAGTAACTAACGCCAAAAATGTACCTGGATTGAATTGACGAGACATTATCAATGTGTCCACACTCACCCTTGGAAAAAATACTGCAGCTGGATTAAAATACTCCCTAAAGATTTTTGGATATGAAATTCGCAACAAAGCCATTAGCAACAACAAAATTACGAAGCCAGTCGCAATAAAATCAGGAAATGAACTTAATTGCCGTTCCCTTGCAAGTTGATTTTTGTCTTCAAAAATAACTTCCGGCTGAAATACTGAATTAAGACTCACTGACAAATTTCTGCTCAAATTATTACTGCTATGAACACTAAGCAAAATATTTGCACCATATATATTTCGCAGACTATCTGTGGAATAACTAGCTTTTCCTCCCGCTTTTCCTACCAATTGATGATTGATCCACACTGAAAATGAATTCGGCTGCTGTATGTTTATTTCTTTATATGGATGTACGGCCAAGTTTATCTCATAATGCATCACTTCATACAAACCCGATGTAGCTTTTGGAATATAGCTTTTTGAGCTTTGATCAAATATCAGTGGCTCAACTTTAATACTTTCACTTTGCGCTGATGTATTGAAGCTTACAATTAAGCTAAACAGCAAAAGGAAAAAGTGCCTAAAAACGACTGATGTATCCAATATGTATTTTAGAGTTGCTGAACTCAAATTTCTGAAGTTTTGAATTTCCGAGCCCATAAGCCAAATTAAAAATTCCCGCATTGGTAGTGAAACTTACTCCAGCTCCTATGCCAAAGGGAGAATCCTCAAATTTAGTAGTTTCGAGTTCGTAATACAGATATGCTTGGTCATAAAATAGAAAAAAATATGAATTGGGATCTAAGTAGAATCGAGGCTCCAAATTGAGCATAGCATATTGGGAGGCAAAAAAGAAGTTTTCGTTAAAACCTCGAAGCGAATTTAGTCCTCCAAGTCGATATAGCTCATTCTGGAAAAGACGCTGGTTTTCGATCCAGCCACCTTGTAATTTACTCCGTAAAATAATTCTAGAACTCAACTGACTAAATCTCTCTGCAGATCCTTGCAATGTGAATTTAACGCTCCGCAAATCCAAACCCTCATAGAAAGCGGGAGGAAGGGAAGCGTTTTCAAGTATTCGTCTATTCCCTATATCTGCACTTACATTCACATGCCAGCCACTGAAAGGATGAAAAGGATCGTCTGTTGAAATCATATTCCAATTCACTCCGTAATAGCTGTATTGCGTATCGGCCAGATTGTTGAATTGATTTTGCTCAGCGCCTTGCCCCACCGAAAGTAAACTTCCTCGCTGATTGCCAGCCATAAATTTGAGTTGACTTGCATCTCCAGCCAAATAACCCAGCGAAATGCGTAAGTCAGTATTCAAAAAGGAAGAATCTTCCTTGAGCAAGTAGAATCCTAAATCCAGATCAATCGGTGAATTGAGCAAATTAGGATGGCCATATTCCATGCGCAACAATTGCGATTCAGGCCGCATTTTCTGCCATTCTATTCCCAGTCTTTTGCCAGATTGAAATAGATTGTGCAAATCCAAATTGAGTTGGCCTGTCACCAGCACCTTACCAGGATCTAATTCATTAGGAAGCAATCCCAATACACCATCAACTTGGTTTACCTTTTGCACTTCTAATTGCAGCATTGGATAAGCTTTGTTATCCATAAAAGTGACTGAGGGTGATTGTCGCTGTTTCAGAAAGGTCAATCTTTTGACACGATTATTGATGCGATTGAAAAACTGCTCATTGAATGGCTCACCTTCTCGAATTCCCAAATAACTGGAAAGAAAAGAGCTTTTGACCAAGTCGCTTGGTGCTATCAGTAGCGAATCGAAATAGACTCTGGTACCAGAGTTAAGATTTATCTTGGCGGTAATTCCGTCCTCCCGCATTTGCAAACTATCGAGAATCAATTGGCTAAATGGATAGCCAGCATCGATGCTTTCTTGCTGTAATTTGCCCATCAGCGTCGATAGTTGTTTTGGGTCAATTCGCTTACCTTCAAAGTTGGACTTTCTGTAGCCAACTTTTCGCAGCATTAGCTCATCTATATTCCCAAGATCCAGCTTTGCCCAGCTGAAAATAGGCCCTAAGTACAATTGAATAGCCCATTTGGCGCTGTCCATTTCTATTCCATCAATATTAGCCGACAAATAACCAAAGCTGCGAAAGTCATTTAACGTGCTGGTTATAATCCGTGCTGCTTGCAATGAATCTGCTGCTACTTTTGGCAAATTGGAAATGGCCTCTCTGCTTTTTTCTGCCTGCCAATAGAGCTGTATTTCTCCTGCCTGCTGTGCAAATGCAGGAGATAAATTAAGCGTAAAGGCAATTATTAAAAGGATACGGAACAAAACAATGCTGATTAGGATTAGCTACTTTTACAAAATATGGCTGGAATTTACATACATATTCCCTTTTGCAAACAAGCTTGCCACTATTGTGACTTTCATTTTAGCACAAGTTTGGCGCAAAAGGAGGAAATGATACAAGCCTTGATGCATGAATTGCATTTACGCAAAAACTATCTGCAAGGGCAATCTATCTCCAGTATCTACTTCGGTGGAGGTACGCCATCTATTCTGTCGGTGGTGGAGATTGAGCAAATCCTATCCGCTGTCCAAGCCAACTTTGAGCTTGAGCAAAACATAGAAATTACCCTCGAAGCAAATCCTGATGATATTAGTCTACAGAAAGCGATTGACTGGCGCAAAGCTGGGATCAACCGATTGAGTATTGGTATTCAGAGTTTTGATGAAGAAATTCTGAAATGGATGAATCGCGCCCATTCGGCTAAGGAGGCTTTGCAAGCGATGGAAAATGTGCGCTTGGCGGGTTTTGAAAATATTAGCATCGACCTGATTTATGGAGTGCCACAAGCAACACATGAAAAATGGCGGGAGGATTTGGCATTGGCTATGCAATTTAAGCCTGAGCATATAAGCTCGTATTGCCTTACCATCGAGGAAAAAACAGCTTTTGGCAATTGGGTACGAAAGGGCAAAATGCGCAAACCTGAAGATGACTTTGCCGCTGCACAATACAAAATGCTAATCGAAACCCTCAGCCAAAATGGCTACGAGCAATATGAAGTTTCAAACTTTTGCCATTCGGAAAATTATTCACGCCATAATAGCTCCTATTGGCTTCAGCAGCATTATTTGGGCATCGGCCCAAGTGCGCATTCCTACGATGGAGAATCAAGACAATGGAATATCGCCAATAATTCCAAGTATCTTAAGGTCTTGCAAAGTGGAGCAGATTATTTCCAAAAGGAGGTATTGAGTGAGAGCGATAAAGTGAATGATTATTTGCTTACTGCATTGCGAACTCGCTGGGGTTTAGACTATGAAAAATTGAAAACGGAATTTCAATTAGCTGCTGATTGGCCGGGATGGGAAAACTTAGCTACCTTGATGGCGCAGAAATTGGCCGAACCAACCGAAAAAGGAATCCGCTTAAGCTCAAGTGGTAGGTTAATGGCCGATGCAATTACATCCAAACTTTTCGTTGATTGACTATGATTACACATTTCGATTTTGTGCATGGTACAGATTTGTATCGCGCAGACATTAGCAAGCCTTTAGAAATCGGCATTCCATTGCAGCATGGTGCCCAAAATCCCAATTGCTACTGGGCTGAAGATCCAAAATTGGAAACGATTCGCATGGGCGATTTTGTAGGGAGCGTGGCAGAAGGCGGCCCAGTGAATTATCAAAAGTTCACTTTTACTCCCCATGGAAATGGTACGCATACCGAATGCTACGGCCACATTAGTAGCGATGGCGCCAGTACTGCTTATTTGGTAAAGGATTTTCATTCCATGTGTCGTGTGGTTTCTGTGGAGCCCGAATTGGTAAATGGCGATATGGTAATTACGCTGGCAGCCTTCAAATCAGAACTTGATAGAATAGATAGCGAAGCAATTGCCATTCGTACTATGCCCAATGGTGTAAATGGAATTACTAGAAAATATAGTGGAACCAATCCACCTTATCTGGATTCTGCACTTACAGCTTATTTGGCTAAGCATCAGGTGGTTCACTTATTAGTGGACTTGCCAAGTGTGGACAAAGAAGTAGATGGAGGAGCACTCCTAGCACATAAGGCTTTTTGGCAGTTTCCTAAGCAAACTCGCAAGCAGGCAACCATCACCGAATTAATTTATATTCCTAATCACCTAGAGGACGGGCTATATTTACTAAATTTGCAACTTACAACACTGGTGGCGGATGCAAGTCCCTCCCGCCCAATTTTATTTTCTCTTATCAAATTAACTCATGGCATTTGACAAAAACCTCTTTAAGCGCTCTGCACAAACAGCCCAGCCACTTCAGGAGGTTTTCCGTGAATTCCTACGTCGTTATCAAATTGATCAAAAGTTCGACGAAACTTATTTGATCGTTTTCTGGGAAAAAATAATGGGACCAACGATTGCCAACCGTACCAGCAAATTATTTATCAAAGACAAAGTGCTATTTGTTACGCTCAACTCTGCTCCATTAAAGCAAGAGCTCTCGCATTCAAAAAGCACCATCTTGGGACTTTTCGAAAAGGAAGTTGGTAGCGGTGTAGTTAAAGATATTGTGTTTCACTAGGCATGAAGTTATTGCTAATACCAACGGGCGGCACAATCGACAAGGATTATCCAAAATCTACAGGAGCTTACGCTTTTGAAATAATGGAGCCAGCTTTTGATAAAATATTATCAAAAGCTAAGTTTTCGCCGTCATTTGAAGTACTTTCTTTTTGCAAAAAGGATAGTCAAGATATCACTGCATTCGACCGAGCAGATCTTCGTAAACTGATTGCTGGGCGGGAGGAAACAAAAGTGCTCATAACACATGGCACTGATACCATGATAGAAACGGCGAAGGCCCTACAAAATATTGATGGCAAAACGATCATAATCACAGGATCACATTTGCCAGCTACTTTCAAAGAAACCGATGCCGATTTTCAGCTAGGTTTCGCTATTGCAGCCACGCAGTTGGCTTCGGAGGGATGTTATATCGCCATGAATGGGCGATTAATTTCAGCCGAAAACTGCGACAGAGATTTAGAAACAGGACAATTTATTCAAACACCTTGAGACTACACCGATCATTAGTTCATGCAGTAGCCGATGCGCTGCGGTATGTATTTGAAGATAATCACAAAGCAGATAAAGTTGTGGAGAGGATTTTACGCTCCAATCCTAAATGGGGCGCCCGCGACCGAGGTTTTATTGCTGAAAACACTTACGATATGGTAAGGCATTGGCGCAGAATCACTGAGGCAATCGACTTTCCTTCGCCAAGCTACGAACAGATATTTGCCGTTTGGTGGATTCTCAATGGAAGAGATTTGCCCGATTGGCCGGAACTGAAAGGCGTAAACCGCAAAAATGTATTGGCCAATGATCGCGAAAATCAAAAAGTCCGAGCTATTCGAGAATCCATGCCCGATTGGCTCGATCAGCTGGGTGAGACTGAGCTTGGCACCAAATGGGACAGGGAATTGCGGGCACTCAATGAGCCAGCCGAACTGGTATTGCGGGTAAATTCCCTCAAGGCCAATAGAAATGGCGTAGAGTATTTCTTTCACGATATAGATGTGAATACCAGCAGAGTAAATGGCGCTAATGATGCGTTAATCCTCGACAAAAGAGTAAATGTGTTTCGTACAGATGCTTTCAAAAATGGCTGGTTTGAAGTGCAAGATGCTTCATCGCAACAAGTAGCGCCCTTTGTGCAAGTGGAGCCTGGCATGAGAGTAATCGATGCCTGCGCTGGTGGTGGAGGCAAAAGTTTGCACTTGGCTGCATTGATGGAAAATAAAGGCAAAATCCTCGCATTGGATACCGAAGAGTGGAAGCTCAAAAATCTAAGAGCTCGTGCTTCTCGTGGAGGTATAGATATAATTGAATGTAGAACTATCGACAATGCAAAGGCGATAAAGAGATTGAATAATACCGCAGATCGAGTATTATTAGATGTGCCTTGCAGTGGCTTGGGCGTGCTAAAAAGAAATCCTGATGCTAAATGGAAACTGACGCCAGAAATGCTGGAGGAGGTAATAGCTACACAAGCTAATATTTTGCAAGATTATTCGGCAATGGTAAAAGCGGGAGGTAAATTAGTCTATGCTACTTGCAGTATCCTTCCATCCGAAAATGTGGATCAGGTATTCAAGTTTCTCGAAAAGAATCCAGACTTCAGCTTAGAAGAACAGCAAGAAATTTGGCCTTCCGAAGGTTTCGACGGCTTCTTTATGGCTAGGATGGTGAAGAAGGGGTGATTATTATAATCAATTCTGATACCCAATGATTCATATTGTAATGAGAAAAACATACATTTTGCTTTAATTTAAGAGGGTTGAAATGCAAAATTTCTAATCTCTTCTTAACAGCCTCTTTCGGGTATCATAATGTCATCTTTCGGAATGCATGATATTTTTCATGCAAGACCTTTAATGGTTTTCTCGTAATCTGTTGCTTTTAATACCAACTTTTAGGAGGTGGTTTTTTGGTGAATGATACGATTACTATTAAAATAATCAGTGTTATGATTGCTGCCACTTTCTTATACTCGTTTAGTTTTTGATTCGGTGAACAACCGATCAGCTTTATTGCTACTCAATTAATATTTTTACGATTTTGCAATAAACTAGTTCTTGACCGCTCTTGCATAGAATACTTAAAAGCATGTTGTAAGAAATCAAACCAATTTTGCCAAGGAGGAAAACCCGATTTAAAATTTTGGTGAATTAAAGGTTTCTAAATTTTCCAAGAAGACCAAACCAAGGCACTCACAAAAAAAAGGCTACCCTATCCGGACAGCCTCTTTATCTATAAATCGATTAAAATTCCTATCTCCTTCTATTCGCTCTTTGCATTGGGTTGTTGTCATTAGCAGCGCCTCTTGGAGTGCTTTGTTGCTTGAATGCGTCAAACCTGCTTGGTTGTAGATTCCTTGGCCAATGGTTGTTGTCTTCATCCACATCGGCAGTTTCGCGGAAAGGATCAAGTCTAATACTTGCCACTTCCTTATTGAATTTGAATAC
>CAZRBW010000062.1:9095-15780 GCA_964598395.1 uncultured Roseivirgaceae bacterium | reverse complement strand
AACCCGGCAGGGATGCTTACGAGCGCTTCGAAGAGTTGAAGCTACGTTTTGAGACCATAAAAGCAGCGTATGAAGAACTTCAGAAGTAAATTCAGGCTAAAAACCTCGATGTTGCCAATTCCACTTCATGATCTATAAAAATGAGATTTATCAATCATTGGCTCATTCAATTAATTTCTCAATGAAAATTATGATTGATTGTTGAAGGAAACGGTGATTAATATATCGCTGCTTGTTAAGCATAGGATTACAAGTCCTATTTATCTGTTGTTCCACATTGCAAATGTTGAACAGTTAGTGCTTGAGGCGGGAGGGTATTTATGCTACTTCATTATCCCACGGCTGCACCGTGGGTTACGAAGATTTCGCTCCGCTGGAGCTTAAAAAAAATCCGTGGAATCAGCCTAATCCCTGCCTACTGGCAGGCAGGCGTGATTCAGACATGTTCTCCATCATCCATCCTCCCTTCACCATCCCTCAATCCCCAAAAAATACCTCGTACTCTTTAGTTCCCCCGTCTTTCTAAACGCTCCCATTTCCACCATTTTACTTAAATCACGAGTGGTGGTTGCGCTGGGTGCTCCTGTTATTGATGCGTAATTCTTTGCGCTCAGCCCGCCTTTGAAACCATGGATTCCTTCATTAAAAATACGCTCCACAACTTTTTGCTGTCTTTCATTAAACTGTCCTTCGTAGCGGCGATAAAACTTTCCTTTTTCGATGATAAACTTGATCATCCTTTGAGTGTAATCTTGAGCTTTTAATACTGTCTCGCAGAAATAAGAAATCCAATCAGAGATCTCCAAATCTTTATTATTTCGTTCCAAGGCTTCATAATATGATTTCTTATTTTCCTCTATCGTATGGGAAAGTGCGAGCAATACTGGCCTGCTCAACGCTTGAGAAAGAGACATTACTGAAATTGCTCGACCAATCCTTCCATTTCCATCTTCAAAAGGATGAATGCACTCGAAATACAAATGAGCTATAGCAGCTCTTATTAAAACAGGGAGTTCCATTTTACCACCTTTTTCAGTATCGTTAAACCAGCTTATGAATTGTTTCATTTCTGCAGGAACTTGTTTGGATGGTGGGGCTTCGAAATGAATCACTGGTCTGCTAAGAGGCCCTGAAACAACTTGCATCGGATCTTCATGAGTTCGGAATCGCCCGATGTCAATAAGATCGGTTCTTCCATTGGTTAACATTCGGTGCCAATTGAAGAGAATTTTTTCATCAAGTGGCAAATGGTAGTTCTTATATAGATCGACCATTATTTCAGCTATTCCTTGTTCGGCTGGAAGGATTTTGCGGTGATCAGTTTGAAGTCCAAACTGCTTACGGATTGATGATTGAAGCGAGTCTCTATTCAATATCTCACCTTCAATCTCAGAGGTTTTGAGTGCCTCATCACTCATCAGGTCAATTTTTAATACTTCCTGATTCGCTTCATCAATATGCTGAATACTGCCATGAATGACGCCAGCCTTTTCAAAGAATTGCTGCTCGTATTCAACAAAATCCTCTTTCCTGTAAATGAACCGAGGCCAATCTCGATGTTGCCAATTCCACTTCATGATCTATATAATGAGATTTATAGATCAATATACAGCCAAAAAATGATCTATAAAAATGAGATTTATAAATCATTGGCGCGTTCAATTAATTTTTCGAAAGAAATTATGATTGATTGTTGAAGGAAACGGTAATTAATATATAGCTGCTTGTTAAGCATAGGATTACATATCCTATTTATCTGTTGTTCCACATTGCAAATGTTGAACTGTTGGTGGTTGAGGCGGGAGGCCCACCTTCGGCCGGTAAAGTGATTTATGCTACTTCATTATCCCACGGCTGCACCGTGGGTTACGAAGATTTCGCTCCGCTGGAGCTCAAAAAAAATCCGTGGAATCAGCCTAATCTCTGCCTAAAGGGCGGGCATGCGTGATTCAGACATGTTCTCCATCAACCATCCTCCCTCAACTTCCCCATCAACCCTTCGGCAAATAAATCTCAATCTCTGTTCCTTCACCTACTTTGCTGTGGACTTTCATTTTGCCATTGAGCTTTTGGATAAACTCGCTACAGATAAGCAAGCCAATGCCGGTGCCTTTTTCTCCATTTGTGCCTTTGGTACTTTGGCGGTTATCCCATTGAAACAACTTTTCGGAAACTGACGGCGGAATACCCACTCCTGTATCTATTACTTTGATTACTATATGTGAGTCAATGTTTTTCACTTTAATACTTACCCTCCCGCTTTCGGTAAACTTGAGGCTATTCTGTACTAAATTCCGTAAAACAAACTCCAACATATCTGGATCCGTATTAACTTCTAATCCCTTTTCACCTTCAATCAATAATTCAATATTCTTTATTTTGGCTGTGGACATTTGTGCTTTTGCCACCTTTTCCGTCAGAAAATCCAACTTCACCAATTCAAGGTTTAAGGATTTACCTTCGCGTTGACTAATCCCCCACTTCTGCAAATTGGTAAGCAATTCGGCAGAAGTTGTCAATACAGATTTAAGCTCTGGAGCATTTTCACCGTACTCTTCCAAAGTGAGCAATCCAGAAGTATAAAGCTCAATCAGACCCAAGCCATTATTGATAGCATTCCGCAAATCGTGTCCAATTATAGACAACAAGCGCATATTGATAGCATTTAACTGATTGATTTTATCGTTGTTGTTTTTTATTTCCACGTAAGCATTACCCAAGTCTTTGAGCTTAAGTCGAAGTTCAAGCAATTTCATCACCTGCTTCGATAGCACATTTAAGCTAAACAATTGCTCATCGGTCAACTCCCTTGGCACTGTATCTAACACGCATAAAGTTCCTAGCTTATGGCCATTTGGCGTAACTAGCGGCATTCCTGCATAGAATCTCACATTTGGGTCTTCAAGCACAAAAGGATTGTCGTGAAAACGCTCGTCGGAAGTGGCATCACGCACGATTAACGGATCATCTTGGTTGATAGCGTGTGCACAAAAGGCGTGCTTTCTATTAGTTTCGTCTCCCTCCATTCCAACAGCCGATTTGAACCACTGCCTATCAGAATCCACCAAAGTGATTATCGAAATTGGCGCCTTACAAATGTTTGAGGCAAGCTTCACTAAATCATCAAATTCGGATTCGCGAGGAGAGTCAAGTATATCGTACTTAAACAGCTCCATTAAGCGCTCATCTTCATTCTCTGGTATTTGCGGATAGATCATCGTAAAAATTCGATTCTTTAATATATGAAAAAAAATCAATTAAGTTATTGGGTTAAAAAAAATTTCCCAAATACTATTATGCTAATTACACGCCAAGATTTCCTATAGGGCTTTTATCCAGGTAGATATTTTATGGATGGCTATTTCACCTTGAGGTAGGATAGGCCAAAAAAATTGAAATACATGCGGTAGCCCATTCCAAGGGTCATATTCAATATTTACGCCTGCAGAGGTAAGTTTTTGTACAAGTAATTTACTTTCATCAAATAGCAAATCTGCTGACCCTACTTGAATAAAAGCGGGAGGTAATCCAACCAAATCGGCGAAAATGGGTGATACAAATGGATTTTTATTGCTTGTGGATCCTCGATACAATGCAGCCGAAGTCATTATCCGCTTGGTGGAAAGAATCGGATCCTTAAAATTTGTCCTTTTAAATACTTCTCCTTCAAATGTCAAATCCACCCAAGGAGCAAGCAAAATCAGGCCTTGGACTTGATTGTTTTCTTCTTTTAGTTTCAATGAAGCCGCCAATGCCAATCCACCTCCCGCCGAATCGCCAGCAAGGAAAATCTTTGCATTTGGGTATTTCAGTCGGCAGCCATCAATTGCATTGAGTGCATCGTCCAGCGCATGAGGAAAGGGAAATTCCGGCGCAAGTTTGTAATCAACCGATATCACTTCGCATTCACTTTCCAGAGCGAGTTTGGCGGTAAGATGTCGGTGAGTTTGGGCGGAACCTGCTACATACGCTCCTCCATGAAAGTATATTATGATTTTACCCTCCCGCAAATTGTCCGGGACAGCTCTTTCACATTTCACGCCATTTGCAGCAAAATTATAAAGCGTAATTCCATTGGGTACAGAAAAGCGGGAGGCAACGGTTTGCAGTTTCTTTCGGGAGTTTAGATAATCCTCCTTTTGGAAAATTGATGTGAATTTGAGTAGCCACAAATAGGCTTTTAATCCTCCCGCATTCATGGTATTTATCGTTTGTTATTTCGTGGAGGTCTTCCCTTTCCACCACCCTTAAAGTTTCTGCTTGGCCCTGTTCTCGGCATTTTCTTATAGTCTTCCATCGAAATGTATGCTGGCCCTTCGCCCAAACTTTCAGGCAATTTTATCTTCTTGATTTCTCGCTCTATCAGTGACTCAATTTTATGGAAGTTGCCCAATTCCTTAGGGTTCACAAATGTGAAAGCAACACCTCCTGAGTTTGAACCACGAGAAGTACGACCAATTCGGTGAATATAATCTTCGGCATCTGAAGGAAGGTTGTAATTGATTACCAACTCAATACCATCAATATCAATTCCTCGCGATACGATATCCGTAGCTACCAATACATTGGTAGTTCTGTTACGGAAGTTGCTCATTACATTTTCTCTCTCGGTTTGCTCCAAGTCCGAATGCATCGATTGCACCTTAAGCGAAAGACCTTGCAATTCCTTTTCTATCTCCTTCACTTCCGATTTCTTAGAGCAGAATACGATCACACTTTTGAGTGGTTTTGACTGCAATAAATGCTTTATCAATTTCACCTTTTGCATATCGTGCACCATAAATGCTCCTTGGAAGATGCCTGCTGCAGGCTGAGATATAGCAATATTGATTTGCTCAGGATTATTGAGCACTTGCGCCGATAGCTCACGAATACGTGGAGGCATGGTAGCAGAAAACAACAAAGTCTGACGCTCCTTAGGAAGTGCACTTATAATCTTGTTGATATCATCCATAAAACCCATGTCCAGCATTTTATCAGCCTCATCTAAAATGAGTGTTTGCAATTGCTGTACTTTTACATAGCCTAAGTTGAGATGGGAGATAAGTTTGCCAGGAGTGGCAATAATTACGTCCGTACCAGAAGTAAGCGCTTTCTTTTGCACATCGAATCCTGCGCCATCGCCTCCTCCATATATGGCTGCTGAACTCAAGCCCGCAAAGTAGGCGAATCCTTGAAAAGCAGTATCAATCTGCAAAGCAAGCTCACGAGTAGGCGCAATAATCAATGCCCCAATTTGGTTGTCTTGTACTGGATTGCTAAGCAGTCGGGACATCACTGGCAATAGATACGCGGCTGTTTTCCCTGTGCCTGTTTGAGCTATTCCTATCAAATCTTTTCCTTCTAATATAAGCGGAATCGCTTGTTGTTGAATTGGTGTGGGTTTTTCAAATCCCATTGCATCAAGCCCTTCGAATATTTTATCATCCAGCTTGAAGTCTTTAAATTTCAATTCCATCTATCGTCTCCTTATTATTTCTATATGTTTGTCTTATTTAACTAAATGAAAGTGATTACGTTTACTTTGCATTTACCAACACCAAAATTCTCATGTCTAAATATATCCTTACAGCCCTGCTGCTACCTCTTTATTTCTGGGCTAATGCGCAGGAAATGTCTTTCGAAGAGTACAATCCTGTTTCTACCCTAAAAGTACCTGAAAATCTTGTAAAAAAGGCAAAATATCCTTTTGTAGATATTCATGGTCACCAATGGCGCATGGCAACGCAAAATCTTGATGAACTTACTGCCCAAATGGATGATCTCAATTTGGCTGTAATGATAAATTTAAGTGCTGGAAGTGGAAAACCACTCGTAGATGCCTATGAAAATGTGAAAAATAATGCGCCAAACAGATTCATCCTTTTTGCAAATATACGATTCGAAGGAATAGACGAGCCTGATTGGGGAGAGCGCACAGCCGAACAATTGGAACGTGATCATGGATATGGTGCTCGAGGACTGAAAATTTTTAAGAGCTTGGGCTTTTCTGTAGAAGATGCTTCAGGTAAAAGAGTTGCCGTAGATGACCCTAGATTAGACCCAATATGGGCAAAATGTGGGGAATTAAATATGCCAGTGTTGATCCACACTGCCGATCCTAAGTCCTTTTGGGATCCATTGGACAGTGATAATGAGAGATGGCTCGAATTAAAAATCAATCCTAATCGCAAACGAGCTGATGATAATCCTGTGCCGTTCGAGCAATTGATTAAAGAGCAGCACAATGTTTTCAAAAAGCATCCAAAAACGAAGTTTATCAATGCACATATGGGTTGGTATCCGAACGACTTGGCACACTTAGGCCAACTGCTCGACGAAATGCCCAATATGTATGTGGAGATAGGAGCAGTGATTGCCGAACTAGGCCGACAACCACGCTATGCACATGATTTCTTCGTGAAATACCAAGATCGTATTCTCTTTGGCAAGGACTCTTGGGTACCTGAGGAATTTCCGACCTATTTTAGAGTACTGGAGAGTGCTGATGAATATTTCCCTTACCACAAGAAGTATCACGCTTTCTGGGCAATGTATGGGATGAATCTACCTGATGAGGTTCTCAAAAAGGTGTATTACAAAAATGCGTTGAGCTTACTGCCAGATATCGATCGTAGTTTGTTTCCGGATTGAGAAGGGTTGACGGTTGATGGAGGATAGAGGATGGAGGTGATGGGTGATGGGT
>CAZRBW010000062.1:3876-8995 GCA_964598395.1 uncultured Roseivirgaceae bacterium | reverse complement strand
GGTTGACTGCTGAATTTTTCTTTGCGATCTTTTGCGTCTTCCCTCTGTGGTCTTTGCGTTAAAATTCTTCCTTACTAAAAAGTAAACAGAAAGTAGAAAAACAGAATCAACCAAAGCACATCCATAAAATGCCACCAAATGCTAAGCATCTCCAGGCGGATTTTCTCATAAGGTGTGGTCAAATAAATAAGGCTGGCCACAGGATCAGACAGCTTGCGAGAAACTTTTAGATATAAAAAAACCAGAAATAATAAACCACCTACCAAGTGCACAAGGTGCAATCCCGAAATCACATAGATATACGCACCCGATCTCTCGCCTACAAAGCCAATTCCTGCCAAATCCAATTCCTGCCAGCCGATAAACTGACTTGCCGCAAATGCCAACCCAAGGATAAGGGTATAAGCCAAACTGCGTTTTACCTCCCGCAAATCATCATTCAAATATGCAGGCATAGCTCGCGCAAGCATAAAGCTCGAAAGCAAAATAGCGAAAGCACTAACAATAAATGATTTGGGAAAAGCAATGGTATTAAATCTATCCGCCTCAAGCATGGATACCGTAAAGGCCAGTATCATAAAAAAGAAAATAAGACTACTCCCCACAACGCTCAAAATAATCAGCATTTTGTGCGGGTGCATTTTTTCAACCTTTTGCCATCTACTTAAACTGCTGGTACTTTCTTCCACATCCGCGCCTTTCATGTTACAGGAATATGAAGCTTAAACATTATGTGAGCTGTAAGGTTCATCTTTCATTCTCAATTTATCATCGAAATTTAAAAGCCCTTTACTGCCTTGTACCAAAGGTAATCTTTACTTTTGCACCTGAATAGAATCACCGCTTTGGAAAAAAACGAATTTCTCTCTTTCTATCAACAAGATCCGCTCACGCTCACTCTTAGGGAAACCCTTGCCCAATCTACCCCACAAAGCATTCGTATAGAGGGACTTTCGGGAAGTATGGATTCAGTAATTGCTGCCACAGTCCACCTGCTTAGTCCACGAAGTACGCTATTTGTACTACACGATAGAGAGCAAGCGGTATATTTTCAAAACGACCTGCAAAACCTGCTTGGGGACAAAGAAGTGATGCTATTTCCGACTTCTTACCGTAAGCCTTACTCCTACGAGGAGACCGAAAATGCGAATATTCTGCAACGCTCCGAAGTAGTGAGCAGGATGACAAGCAGCAAAAAGCCATTTATCGTGGTGAGCTATCCCGAAGCGCTTAGCGAAAAGGTGGTGAACAAGCGAAGCCTCACCGAAAATACTTTCACGGCGAAAGTGGGCGAAAAAATAGACCTGAATTTCTTTACTGAATTACTGGAAACCTACGATTTCGAAAGGAGTGATTTTGTATATGAGCCAGGTCAATATTCTATTCGAGGTGGCATTGTGGATGTTTTTAGCTTTTCGGATGATTTGCCTTACCGTATCGAGCTTTTCGGCAATGAGATTGAAAGCATTAGAAGTTTCGAGCCCAATAGCCAACTTTCGAGAGATATCCTCCCGCTTATTACCCTGCTGCCCAATATGCAAACGAAGCTTCTTATGGAGCAGCGGGAGTCCTTTTTCGACTTTTTTCCAAATTCATCCGCAGTATGGATCAAAGATCTAGAGCTTTGCTATGATGTAATTTCCAAGAATTTCGAGAAAGTAAAACAGCATTTCGAGAATCTGATAAAAGATAGCGGCAGTCCGAATTTGATGCTGAAGCCAAATGAGCTTTTCGAAACCAGAGAAAGCTTCGAGCAATCATTATTCAAAAAACATTTGGTAGAATTTGGCTCTAGATTTCAGTTGCCAAATGCTCACAAACTCCAATATCATTCATTTCCACAGCCTTCGTTCAACAAGAATTTTAATCTGCTGAAGGATGATTTGGAGGAAAAACGCTCCAGAAATTACCTCTGCCTAATGGTATCGGAGCAAGCCAAACAGCTGGATAGAATCGTGTCCATTTTCGAGGAAATTGACCCTCACCTAAAATTTCATACGCTCTCGCTAGGATTGCGGGAGGGATTTATAGACGAGAATCTTAAAATCGCCTGCTATACAGATCATCAGATTTTCGAGCGATACCATCGAGCCAAAACCAAAGAGAAGTTTTCCAAAAGCAAGGCAATGACCTTGAAGGAGTTGCAAACGCTACACGCTGGCGATTATGTAACCCACATCGACTATGGCATTGGGCGCTTTGCAGGGATGGAGAAGGTGGAAACCAATGGCAAAACCCAAGAAGCGGTGCGCATAGTGTATCGTGATAATGATTTGCTATTTGTAAGTATTCACTCTCTACACAAACTGGCCCGCTATACTGGCCAAGAAGGCACACCGCCTGTGATGAGCAAATTGGGCTCGCCTGAATGGGAAAATAAGAAAAAGAAGGTAAAGAAAAAGGTTAAAGACATCGCCCAAAAGCTAATTCAACTCTATGCCAAGCGAAAAGCCACCACTGGATTTGCCTTTTCCAAAGACGGAGTGATGCAGGCAGAGTTGGAGTCATCATTTATTTATGAAGATACTCCCGACCAAGCCACAGCTACACAAGATGTGAAAAACGATATGGAACTAGCCCACCCGATGGACAGGCTAGTATGTGGTGATGTTGGCTTTGGCAAAACGGAAGTGGCCATTCGAGCAGCCTTCAAAGCGGTAGTCGATGGCAAGCAAGTGGCAGTACTCGTGCCTACCACGATTTTGGCTATGCAGCATCATCGCACTTTCACCGAGCGCTTGAGCAATTTCGCCGTCACTATCGATTATATCAATCGTTTTAAAAGTGCGGCAAGCATCAAGGAATCGGTGAAAAAGCTGCAAGAAGGTAAGATTGATATCATTATAGGCACACATCGTATTGTGAGTAAGGATATCAAATTCAAAAATTTGGGCTTGCTGATCATAGATGAAGAGCAGAAATTTGGTGTGGCCGTAAAGGAAAAACTAAAAGAAATGCGCGTGAATGTAGATGTACTCACACTCACTGCCACGCCGATTCCACGAACGCTACACTTCTCGCTGATGGGCGCTCGTGACCTGAGTGTGATTTCCACGCCTCCACCAAATAGGCAAGCCGTTACCACCAAAATACATACGTATAATGAGGAGGTAATCCGTGATGCTGTAAAAGATGAATTGGACAGAAATGGTCAGGTTTTCTTTGTGCATAATAGGGTGAGCGATATTGAGCAAATGGCGAATATCATATTGCGCTTGGTGCCTGATGCGAAAATTACCGTGGCTCATGGGCAAATGGATGGTGCCAAATTGGAAAAAGTGATGGCCGCCTTTATCGAAGGAGATTATGATGTACTAGTTTCTACCAACATAATAGAATCGGGATTGGATATTCCGAATGCCAATACCATCATTATCAATAGAGCCCACATGTTTGGCTTATCCGACGTGCACCAAATGCGCGGGAGGGTGGGTCGCTCCAACAAAAAGGCCTATTGCTATTTATTAGCTCCTCCCGCTGCTACACTTACCAACGAAGCCCGCAAAAGACTCCAAACCTTAGAGGAATTCAGCGAGCTGGGCGATGGCTTTAAAGTAGCCATGCGCGATCTCGATATCCGTGGCGCAGGCAATCTGCTAGGTGGCGAACAAAGCGGATTTATCAATGACCTTGGTTTCGAAACTTACCATAAAGTGCTGGAAGAAACCGTGCAGGAATTGAAAGAAACCGAATTTAAAGACCTCTTCAAAAATAGCCTGATCGAAGCTGCCAAGAAAATTGTCACTGATTGCAGTATCGAAACGGATTTGGAACTGATCATTCCTGAGAGCTATGTAGGCAATATTTCTGAGCGATTGCGATTGTATTCTAGCCTAGATAGCATCAAAAATGAGCAGGAATTAGCCGACTTTATCAGCTCACTTCGCGACCGCTTTGGTCCCTTGCCCGATTCGGTCGAAAGCCTAATCGAAACAGTACGCCTTCGCTGGAAAGCCGAATTGCTCGGTATTGAGAAACTCCAACTGAAAAATGGCAACTTAAAAGCCTATTTCCTCGACGCCAAAAACGAAGCTTATTACAAGTCGGATGTTTTCGGCAAAGTACTTACCTACGTGCAAATGCACCCTCGAAACTGCAAACTCCGCGATGTAAAAGGCAAACTCATCCTCAGCATTCAAAATGTAACCGAAGTGAGCCAAGCCATTGCGCTGTTGGATGGGATGGTTGACAGTTGAAGAATGGTTGACGGTTGACGGAGGACGGTTGAGGAAGAAGTTGAGGGAGGATAGAGGATGGTTGATGGAGAACAGCCAAAAATTTTGATTGTTGACCTCCCGTAGTGCCGCAATGCCTTGCGTCTTTACTGGGTTTTGGTGTGTTCAATGATGGACTATAATTTTTTGTTTTGTGTCCTCCTGAAAATCGTTTACAGATTTGGGATGATGTTTTGGTGTTGTGGATGTAGAGACAGGGCATGCCCTGTCTCTACGCTGGGGGTTGGTGTTTTCAATGATGGTTTTATCGTGGTTATGGGTTTGGTAGAGACGCGATTAATCGCGTCTCTAAATGGGTGATGCTGACTGTTCGACATTTGCAATGTGGAACAACAGATAAATAGGATTTGTAATCCGATGATTAACAAGTAGCTAATGCGATAACCATCGCTGTATTTGTCTGAATTAGGATTTGCAGGATTTTAGGATTTTTTTATCTGTGTCGTCCTGATCCAGGTTTACAGATTTGGGATGATGTTTGGTGTTGCGGATGTAGAGACAGGGCATGCCCTGTCTCTACAGGGTTGGTGATTCAATGATGGTTTTATCGTGGTTATGGGTTTGGTAGAGACGCAATGCATTGCGTCTCTACACAGTTGGTGTGTTTATTGAAATTGCGATTGAAAATTCCGTCATTTTGGATGTGCATTGTAAGGACAGGTCGCGTCCTGTCCCTACAGGGTGTTGGATTACAATTCCAATGTATCATTGATTCGGAATTGCAAATTCCGAATCGTAGTTGACTATCATTTCCAGCTCCAGCGGAGCGAAATCTCAATAGCCCACGGTGCAGCTGTGGGATAATGGAGTAGCAAAAATCATTTTACCGGCCGAAGGTGGGCCTCCCGCCTCGGCAGCCAAGCCCGCGAAATCGTCTGAATCAC
>CAZRBW010000062.1:2178-3776 GCA_964598395.1 uncultured Roseivirgaceae bacterium | reverse complement strand
AGATTCCACGGATTTTTTCTTCGCCAATTACGCTAACAGTCAGCCCTTCAAGGGTTTTGCCCGCATCACTATTTTATCTACCAAAAATTCCCTCCTCTAATTCACCGCCTCAGCCGTAGCGTGCTACGGCTCTACTGACTTTGAATAAAATCAACCATCCTCTATCCTCCCTCAACTTCTTCTTCAACCGCCAACAATTTTTCCATCTTCACCAAATCCCTAAACAATCTCCCCGCACTCCTATAATGAACAAAAAAGGAATAAAACTTCTGTGGCAGAACGATGGCGCCTACCTCCCGCTCTTTTTGGCTGCTTTTGCTAAGGCCTAGGAGCTTTTTTAATAGGTAGCCCAAATAGTTGAGTTTGGCTTTGTACCACATTTTGAAATAATAAAGCCTAAACTGAAAAGCAGATCGAGATGTGTTTTCTAGCATAAATCTATAGGCTAGCATCAAGGCATGTTGGGCAGGAATAGCCTTTTTCAATTTGAGATAATATGCCCAATTCATACGGTTGGCGGGCATATAGTGGAAGAAAGTGAGTTTGGCCTCATACCAAATTTCATAACCCGCGATTTGTAAGGCATAGCAAAGCTCCACATCGCCACCTGAACTTAGGCTGGCTCCTTTTCTATCGCTAAGCGCGGAGTTGAAACCTGCACCATACACTTGGCTCAAAGCGGACTTGCGGAAGAAGCAGCCTGCACCATAAACATCTGCAACGGTGCGGTTGATCTTACCGGAGTGGCTATTCTGTGGACCCACTGCAAAACTATAATGGAAGCGCTCGAACCAATCGGGCTCCTCTTCTTCGAAAAGTGGCTTGCCCAAACCGCCCAAAGCACCAATTTGTGGATGTGCTTCCAATAGTTCAAAACCAATTTGCAGATAATCCTCCGCTAAGTGATTGTCATCATCGCAAAGTAGGATGTAGGGATATTGGGCAGCTTGAAAACCGCATTGCCTTGCATGACTTAAACCCGGCTTAGGCTCATGCAATACTCTCAAATATTCAAACTGATTAGCTTTTGCCCACTCTTGGCAATATTCTGTGGTACCATCTGTAGAGGCATTATCTACCAGCAATAGCTCCAAACCTGCACCAGAAGGAACACGCAGCGCAGCCACGCTCGCTAGGGTAGCCTCCAAACGGATACGACCATTATAGGTGCAAATGATGATGGAGATGCCTTTATCCAAAACTTAGCTTGTTAATTACCCTTCCAATAAAGCCAAATTTCTGAATATTATATTGCTTTCTATGCCTTTCAAAAATCTTTGACAAAATTGAATTTTTGGTCAAGCCATCAATTGGATTTTGGTCAAAGAAAAGGGAGAATGAAGGATATATTTCATTAAAAACTCTTTTTAGATCTTCCATGGAATACCAATAGCGAAACGATAAGTAGGAGCACATTATGGCAAAATCCTTTGCCTGAAATGTGAATGAATATTCCGCCCGCTATTCGATTCTGGACCGGGAGTTTTATATCCCCGAACCGGGCGCGCTTGCGGCGCAATCGACCGTCAACAATCAAGGCCGTGGCGCCGTGCTGGAGGGGGCAGAGGCCGCGCGCGTGCTGGAGAGCGCCGCCGCCG
>CAZRBW010000062.1:0-2168 GCA_964598395.1 uncultured Roseivirgaceae bacterium | reverse complement strand
TCTTCTAAAAAATGCACTTGATTCCTCGACTTTTCCTTGCATCAGGCTTACCCCTAAACATTGGAGTAGGGAATTTTTAATAACAGATTTGTAATCAAAGTCATAATCACGATTCTCTACTGTTTCGATAAGAATTCGAGCATCTCTTTTCACTGCTCTTTGAGCTACCGTTTTTAACGCCTCATACATTCTAAAAGCATTTCTACTCATGCTATCCTTTGAATAGCGATAGGCCACCAATGCCTTTTTCATTCCTTTTACTTTGCCTCCTGCCTTTAAAACTCGCAACCAAAAGTCCCAATCCTCAGCACTTTTCAGATTTTCATCAAAATTTCCAAAGGATTGTATCAATTCAGTTTTCAAACAAAAGGCTACTGGTGGAGCAATATTTCCATCAAGGAAATCTTGTAAGTCGTAAGTTTTCTCTTGACCCTCAACAGTTTGAAAAAAACCACTATCAAGTGAATAATACTGATAGCCACTCACGATTACATCCACATTTTCTGTAGAGTCAAAATGGTCAATTATCGCTGAATAAAAACCCTCTAATACAAAATCATCTGAATCTAGAAAATGGATATACTTCCCATTGGCTTGCTTAATTCCTGTATTTCTCGCAGAGCTCAAACCTCCATTTTCTTTATCTATTACATTAATCCGCTTATCACTTTTAGCAAAATCTAAAGCAATTTTAAGGGTATTGTCTGTAGAGCCATCATTTACTATTAATATTTCCCAATCTTTAAAATCTTGGATAAGGACTGATTCTACACATTCGGATAAAAAATGTGCTTGGTTGTAACAGGGAATGATGATGGATATTAGTTTCAAGAATTATCTAAATCTTGTTGAAAATTTTTTCTTAAAGTTTCTGCTTTTTCTTAAAAGTGTCCCAAAATTTACTTTCCATGTTTGGGCAATAGGCTTTTCGTTATACTCAAAAACCTAGTCGAAAAACAGCTTAATATTTTTCCTATTCACAAATTCATTTACTTGGTTATCATTGAACCAAGGCTCAGAAAGCATCTTCAAGTATAGATCATCATTTTGATCTAATTCTATGATTCTCTTAATAACGGCTTCATCTGATTTGTAATCATGCCAATTAATAAAGCTTTTTGTATTGAAATCTTGGTTTACTGTTGCTGAACCCCAATAAATGGGAATCGTATTTTTGAACATCGGTTGATAAACCTTTTCGGTGACATAGCCAGGATGGCTAGAATTCTCGAACGCTACTGTGAACTTATACGGTTCCAAAAACTTAAACTTATCGTCAACAGGAGCGCCAATATTATTCAAAAACCTACCTCCGGAATCAACCTTTTTGTACTCCGAAAGCTTATGAAAAAACCGAATCCGATCTTTTGCCTTATCATTTGAAACTAACATGCAGCAAAAAGAATTTTTCTTTTTTAGAATCTCAACAAAATCCTGCTTGGCACTAATTAAATCAGATGGCTCCAATCCATCCCATATTCCATAAAGGGGGAGGCGAAAATGGTTTTCTCTACCAATATGATCAAAGCTCAATGCGAAATCACATTCCAAAAAATTAGGCCTTACATTTTCAGCAGTGTAAAATATTCGGTAGCAATCATATTTCAAATATTGATGGCCATAACTCGAATAAATCAAAAAGTCAGGTTCCTCGCTAAGTTCAATTTCAAAATGGATAGAGAGAAATATATAAAACCAATTATCTTTAGGATTGAAGTCCTTCCAAAAATCAGAAAATGCAAGTTTAATTTTTCGCATGAATAAAAGTAAATATTATTCTCAAGAAGGTCAGGATAGCCTTGTATATTCTCTTTTCTTCAATAATACAAAGAATGGATTCTTCCTTGATATTGGCGCACATGATGGAGTTAGTTTTTCTAATACCTTCTTTTTTGAAACGAATCTAAATTGGAAAGGTATATGTGTAGAACCAATTCCAGAAGTTTTTGAAAGATTGGTGAAAAATCGAGATTGTATTTCTGTAAATGCATGTATTGATAGCAAGAATGGGACTCTGAAATTTACCCGAGTTAAAGGCTATGGAGAAATGCTTAGTGGTATTAGCGACAAGTATGATCAAAAACACAAGGAGCGAATCAACAAGACAATAAAGCAATATGGTGGTGAAGTTGAGGAGCTTGAGGTAAAAGCTGTGACTGTAAAGAGTC
>CAZRBW010000061.1:12854-16651 GCA_964598395.1 uncultured Roseivirgaceae bacterium | reverse complement strand
AAAGCCTTGTTAAATGCAATCTTCTTTCCCCCAGATAAATCTGGAGGCAATTCAAGTTCTTCAAATCAGTAATACATTGAGTTTGCATTTGACCTCGATTATGTAATTAATGAATAGAATTGAATAGGATTGGGCTTTAGCCCATTCTATAATAGCCAAACATTTGTATGGCTTTAGCCAAATAAAGGACTTGGCTTAATAGTAGTTTTAGTACCTATCTAACTCATCAATATCATAATCAGAGCCTTTGCCGTATTTCACTAAATCGAATAAATGATAGGTTTCTAAGGAGTTGAGGTCTTTGAGAAGGAAATTATCATTATACAGTCTAGACAACACTTCAAACTCGAATCTTTCGGAGTAATTGATCAGATAGTACTTTTTGCCAACACGGATGGCATTAAAAGAAATGGGCATATTATTTATTAAATCTAGCGAGAAACACTGCGTCCCTTATGGACACAAAGAAACCTCCTGGATTCATAGTAGGCAAACCAGTTATTCCATTCTTTTGAAAATAGACTATAGGTGTATGATAGCCAATGGAAAAACCTATCTTATTATATGTTGAACCACTGCCATTATAATCTATAATATCGAAATTGATACTCAGATCGAGACCAAGTACGCTTGTACCCATTTCTGTAATCGGTCTTGCTGAGCCTGGCTGTGCTAATTGGTTAAAATTTTGATTGACCCTTTCTCTAGATTTAAAAGTAACATCACCATAAGTAGGGGCGATCATTGGATATAGCCTATTGCTGCTATTAATATTAATCATCTTGCCCACACCGAAATGAATCCGATTGTAATCTAGCGAATTAATTACTTGAGGATTTCTTACTTGCCTTCTTTCTCCAATAGTTGCTGCGGTTTCTAAAAGCCATCCTTTGCCTATGCCTCGAAAGTAAGTAAACATGGGTCCTGTACCAAGACTACTAAATCTAGTTTGATTTAAGGATGCTAGTTCATTGTTAAAATCCCTAAATTCCCTATTATTTATATTAATGCTAAGCCCTACTTCCTTAAATTTATTAAAATCAATATCCTGTGAAAAACCAACAAAGCTGAAAATCATTAATAACCACAATATAAAGCCTGATTTCTGGACAAATATCCTTGATTGATTTTTCATAATAGTAAGTTTAGTTAAGGAATCATATTCCTTAAACTAAAAAATAAAGCGGGAGGTTACAAAATTTACTGAGCGTACATAGCCTCTATTTCCTGCTTGTATTTATCTTCTACTATTCGTCTTTTCAACTTCATCGTTGGGGTAAGTTCACCTGTATCAATTCCCCAAGATGCACCTAGCAATGTGAATTTCTTGATTTGCTCCCAATTTCCAAATAGCTTATTGTATTTGTCAACCGCTTCTTGATAGCGTTCAATCACCTGCATATTTTTAATTATTTCCGCATCGGTAGTATATGGGATATTTTGATTTTTGCACCAGTCTTTAAGAGCTTCGAAGTTGGGAACAATCAAAGCAGACGGAAAACGACGATTATCGCCCACCACGCAAAGCTGATCGATAAACATGCTCTCTTTGAATTTATTTTCCATCACTTGTGGAGCTAGATATTTTCCACCAGATGTTTTGAACATCTCTTTTTTGCGATCGGTGATTTTCAGGTATTTGCCTTCAACCATAGTACCGATATCGCCAGTATGGAACCAACCATTTTTGATTACTTCGGCAGTAAGTTCAGGTTGCTTGTAATAGCCCATCATTACATTTGGACCTTTTACAAGGATTTCGCCATCTTCTGCAATTTTCACTTCCACATCTTTTACCAAAGGGCCTACGCAACCAATCCGGATTCCTTCGTGGGTTGGGAGAGAGGCTGTAACCACTGGAGAAGTTTCTGTTAATCCATAACCTTCGCAAATCTTAATCTCAGCTGCCCAAAATACCCTTGCAAGTCGAGGTTGAAGTGCCGAAGCGCCAGAATTAATTGAAACGATCTCGCCGCCCAATGCCGCTCGCCATTTGCTAAAGATGATTTTGCGAGCTAAGCCCAATTGCTTGTTGTACCACCAGCCTTGGTTTTGATTGGGTTCGTATTTCAAGCCCAAATTCAAAGCCCAAAAGAAAAGTTTTTTCTTTATTCCAGTCAGCTCGTAGCCTTTTGCTACTATTTTATCATATATCTTCTCTAATAGTCGAGGTACGGTATTGAATAAATGTGGCTTCACTTCTTGAATATTCGCAGCGATAGTTTCTAAGCTTTCAGCATAATAAATGCTAATGCCCAAATAAGTGAAGTAGTAAAATCCTGTGCGCTCATAAATATGGCAAAGAGGCAAAAAGCTAATGGCTCTTGACTGCCCTGGCACCACTCCTGGCTCCATAGAAGCCCGCTCTGATACGGAAATAGTATTGCTCAACACATTGCTGTGGCTAAGCATTACGCCCTTTGGCCGGCCTGTGGTACCCGAAGTATAGATGATGGTCATCAACTCTTCAGGATTGATAGTTGCCTTTATAGCTTCTAATGCGCTGGTATCTTTTCCTTTGCCGAGATCCAAAACCTCCCGCCAATTTTTGGCTCCTGATACCTTATCGAAAGTATATATATCTTGTATGTTGAGACCTTTAGCACCTTCAGTAGCCTTTTTGTACAGCTCTTCATTGCCTACAAATACTAGCTTAGTTTCCGAATGATCAAAAATATAATTGAAATCATCTACCGTAATAGTCGGATACATCGGAACGCTAATCGCACCGATCTGCTGTACAGCCAAATCAATGAAATTCCACTCAGGACGATTGTCTGAAATTATGGCAACTTTGTCCTCCTTGCCTATACCGATGGCTTGCAAGCCAATGCTCATTTCATTTACAATTCGGATTACATCATCCGTAGAATAGTTTACCCATTTGCCATCTTGCTTTGCAGAAATGGCCTTTTCGAGATTATATTTTTCTTTTTGTAAGGTAAGTAAGTCGAAGAGTCTGCTTGGATTCATAATAATTTTATTAAGTCTTCAATATATAAAATAAGACTTAATAATTATTATTTGTTAGCCAAATTTTCTACTAGAAATAGGCTTTAAAGGGTCGTATTAGTATCGCCGCGCAAGAATCTGAATCTACGGCGGACGTCTTCAACATAAAGACTAGATGGGTAATCACGCAAAAATCGCTGATAAATCTCCATTGCTTTGGTATAATCTTCTAATTGCTCTTCATAAATTTTTCCTAATTGAAAGAGGGCATCATCAGCTAAAATATCATCGGGATATAAATCGAGGATTGAGTTAAGATTTAGAATGGCATTTTCGAAATCACCTCTTTCAAGTAAGATTTTACTTTTGAGGAAATAGCTTTCATCTTCAATTGGATGATTAGGATAAGCTTCTAATAAACTATCTAATAGATATAGTGATCTGTCCTTTTGATTGGAGAAATAGGCCAAATCGGCTTTGGAATAGATATTAAGTGCTGCATAGGTTGAGTCATAATCCATGTTGTCACTAATAAGCAGGCTCAACTCTAAGGCATCGTTGGCAATTTCGCGGGTGGTAGCTTCTTTCAATATATCCAAATGGCTCTTTGACAGTTCGAAGTCTCCTCGGTAGAATGAGAGTTTGGCATTTTTCAGTTTGGCCTCGAAACCTATATTTTCACTTCTATTTGCTTTTTCTACCTGTGAGTAAAGCAAGGACGATTCCCACGGTTGTCCAGCTATAACTAAAATATCTCCTAATTCAAGTTTAGCTTTGGCAGTTATATTTTTGGATGCATTATCAAACCTCAAGACTTGCTCTAGGAAATATATCGCACTATCAAT
>CAZRBW010000061.1:0-12754 GCA_964598395.1 uncultured Roseivirgaceae bacterium | reverse complement strand
TGGATGCATTATCAAACCTCAAGACTTGCTCTAGGAAATATATCGCACTATCAATTTCATCGAGATAGTAAGCATGTAGCTTCGACTTATTGATCATGGCCTCAAAACTGATATTATTGTAGCCTATTTCTTTGATTAGCTGATTGTAATCAGCCATTAAACTCTTGAGCTGATTAGTAGCTACTGGAAATTTATTTTTGATGGAATTCTCTTTTGATTGGATTAGGTACAACCTAGCCATCAGATAATTTTGTTTGTAAGTAAACTCATCTACATAAAACTGAAAAAATTTCTCAGCCTGCTCATATTCTCCATTTTGATAAGCTATCACACCAGTTTCAAATACTTTAGAATCCTCTTTTTGAAAACGGCGGTCAAATGCTCTCGCTTGTATAAATGCTTGAGTGAAATCTTTCATCTGCACATTCACCCAGATTAGCATTTCAGGATAATTAGGATCGTTGGGATCTTCTTGAAGTTTATCTATTAGCCATGATCTAAATTTAGGTAGATCATCTTCCTCTGTAAGGCTATTTTGCAACTGATCTTTTACGAAATTCAGATTTATTGGATTACCCTCAAGGAAATTGAAATACTCCTCTATCATTAATTCCTTCTGATTGGTAAGGCGATATAGAGTTGCCAAATCCATTGCATAAGCTTTATCAGAATTGATTGCCTCCCGAGATGATTTGTAAGTTTGGATAGCGAACTTGCTAAAATTGGCATTGTAGAGTGTGGTAGCAACAAAACGTGTTCTGTTTTGATCTTGCTGCACAACTAATATAAGCTCTCTAAAAATAGCCTCCATTTTATCCTCTTGGTTCTGCTGATAATATAGCGCACCAAGGTCTATCCAAAATTGATGATTATCTGGATTCGTATTTTTTTGTTTAATTAGGTATTTCTCAGCCTTTTCATACTCTTGGTTGCCAAGTATCAGTTCCAAGTAACGCTCATGAATGAAGGGTATATTAGCAGGATTGGCTGCTAGTTTCTCAAACATCTCCAATGCTTTCTCACGCTCACCTTGATTGTAGTACTCATAAGCCAAGGTTATATTTTGGTTATCCTGAGCGAAAACCTGAATAGAGATAAATACTAAAAATAGGAGGAGTAAATTTTTCATCGTGCGTTTATCCACAAGCCAACAATCATTTTTTATTTTTTTAAAAGTAAAAGATAACTATTACTAGTCATGTGGATTTGTTGATAAGTTTTGAAATCATAAGTTATTAACGCTTATTTCAATAAAATGTCTATAACTTTTTCTTATCCACATTTTACTCACTTCTAATTGCTTGAAATCGAAGATAATAAAAATGATTGTGCAATTGTGTTGATAATTGTTGAATAGATGTTGACATCATTTCAATGTTGGTAAATCTTGTTTGAATGGCATGACTTTGCTGATAAGTATGAAAAGGCTTGTGTTTCGGATTTTGACTGAAAACTATCAACTTGAAATCACAAGTTTTGTAATGTTACCAACAGTTTATCCACAGAGCTAATTTCTAATCGTAACGTTAATATCAGACACTTCCCAGTTTGCTCTAAGTGTTACCACAAAAGGATTTTCACCTTCTTCAGGATTTGCTTTTTTGTATAGGTAAACAGGCTCTGGCCCTGAAAGTAAAAGACCATTACCTTTATTCCATACGCCATCTTTATTCGAATCAACCAGCACACGGATTTTATAATCTCCTGGTGGCACAAGATTGAAAGAATATTGTGAAACGTTCTTCAGTTCTCTTATTACTTTATTTTGTGAACTAAGCAATTGAACCCAATAATCTTTCCCTTCCACATTAGTGATTCGACCTTTTATTGTGCCAAAATCGCGAGCTTTTTTTAGTTCATATGTTGCAAGTACTCTCTCTAGGGTATCTTTTTCTACTGAAATAAATGATCCCTCAGGGATAGTTAACTGCAATTTTCTTCCCTCACTTAATGTATCTAAGTTAAGTTTTATTTGAGCCCTAGTCCGATGATTATTAAAAACCAGTATTTCGTCAGCTCGGTAATATGCGAACACAGAATCCACCATGGTAGAAATTGAATCAGCTTTTAATTCTAGCACAGGCTTGTTAAAAAGTATCTCGAATTTATCGTTTTTGCCCACCTTAGCGGGTAATGTCGGTATCATAGAATAGGTAAGATCTTCATATGCAGCGTTAGATTCCGGAAATTTCACGTAGAAATTTTGGTTGACTACCAATCCTAAGCTATCCGAAGTAGTAAAGTTTACCTTTATGCTATCATTTCCAAGTTCAGGAAATGTATTGAATATTTTAATTGAATAATCCTCTTGTTGATCTATTGAGTAGATTACTATTGAAGTATCCTCTGCCACCAATGAATACTCATTGAATGGCTTGTTCATTCTTACTAAAAAGGACTTACCCACTGGTCTTGCGGAAACGAGTTTTAAGGAATCAGTAAAGTTTAACAATAATGGAATGCTCAAACCAGAAATATCTTGATCAATATTTAATTGTTCAGGATAGTAACCATGGATTTCATCGAACGAATTGATTTGCAGGTTTGAATTTTTGTCTTCCCATACATATACCTCATATACTCCAGGAGTAAGGTTTCTTAGTGTAAAGTTGCCTGCAGAGTCAGTTTTAGTGAAATATCTAGGTTTCGAATTATATGGATTTAACGTGTCTGATGGTAGATATAGAGCAGCAATCCAGTCGTGTTTTATCTCGCCTGTAAGTAAATTATAAGCTGAGCCTCGAAGATTGAGAGAATCAATGTATTGGCCTGTCGAAAAAGTTAATATTAAATCTTCAGCAGGATTATCTTCTGTGATATCCTGTATTCCATCTCTAAAATTGAAAGTGAATGTAGTCGCTGAATCTAGGTCTTTTTCGAATTCCAATTCGAATTGTTGTCTATTGATTTTAGTGGTAAAAGGATTATCAATTGCCGGTGAAATGATTAATTGTTCTTTTAACTCTTCCTCTTTGATATATTCATTAAACCTCAAGGTTAATTTCTTTCCTGTGAAATTAACTTCACCGTCTGCAGGATTGGAGGATATAAGTATTGGAGGATCTTCGTCCATTGGCCCTCCCGTAGGTGTTGTTTGATTTGCACAAGCTGAAGCTATCAGTATCAAAAGGAAGAGTATTGGGAAGATTACCTTCATGTTCAATTGGAGATTATTGTTTGCCATTTATCTGCGCTTACCTCTTTTGCAGTACATAGATAAGGCTTGAATAGTTATTTTGATTATTCTTGGCCCACTTATTAGACTTCAATCCGTTCCAAAAAGCCTGCCAATAGTTAGTTTTCCCATTTGCGTATTTTTCACTTAACAGGCTTACATAGAAGGCGTCCAATTTCATTGGCAAGGTTTCAATTATTTCTAATTTATGTTTCTTGAAAAGTAATTCCGCCGTTTCTTGATTGAAGTGATAAAGGTGTCTTGGAACATCATATGCAGCCCAATTTTCCTTATATTGTTTTGCATCAAGCGATGCACTATTTGGCAATGCGATAAATAAGCTACCTTCCTTATGTAAAAGTTTGCGTACTTTTTTCATCGTCCCATTCAGATCTGCCACATGTTCCAATACATGAAACATTGTAATTGCATCAAATTTGGTTTTTGTTATTTGATGGATGTCCTCATGGATAGAGATACCATTCAATTCTTCTGCACTTCTTCTTGCAAGAGATCCAGGTTCCACTGCACTAATTAGCCAATTATTCTTTTTAGCCTCGTTTATAAACTCTCCTGTTCCACATCCAATATCGAGCAAGATATTTTTGTTGGCAGTGAATTTATTAATCATTGCAACTTTGGATCGAACCGTAAATTTTCTAGCGATTTTGTAGATACGATTTATTAGGCTGTTGCTCTTTTTATTATGGGAGATATAATCTTCTGATTCGTAGTAGGAGCCGAGTCTATCCTCACTTGGTCGAGGATTAGTATAAAGAAAGCTACATGTTCGGCAACGAGAAATTGCAAAGCTTTCCTTAGATACCGTATGATCTTTACATATAATTAAATTATCGCTCAGCTTGGATTCACATACTGGGCAACTCTCTACTTTTTCAAACATAATTATCTTCCTAAGTAAACCATTAAGATTGAAATATCGGCGGGCTTCACTCCGCTGATTCTAGTGGCTTGGCCAATTGTTTCAGGTTTTATGGATTTGAACTTTTCTTTTGATTCTGAAGATAAAGCTACAAGTTTATTATAATCGAAATGTGAAGGAATTTTTAAATCTTCTAGGGAGCTCATCTTTTCGGCCATTATCCTTTCTTTCTCTAAATAGCTCTCGTATTTCGCGCTTATCTCAACTTGCTCAATCACGTCAATATTATACTGATTTATATCTAAATTTATACTATTGCTTATGTCTAGTAGATTTTGTATTGTTATTTCTGGTCTTTTTAGTAAATTATATAGTGTAGTTTTCTCCTTAATGCCAGCGGTTTTTAGTTCTTCTAGATGAACGTTAACCTCCTCCGGGGTTACTTTTAGCGTTAAAAGTTCCTTTTTCAGTAATTCTATATTTTTTTTCTTCTCATTTAGATCATTTAGTCTTTCATCGCTTGCCAAACCAATTTGGTGGCCTAATTCAGTAAGTCTGATATCTGCATTGTCCTGTCTAAGCAGAATTCTGAATTCCGCGCGGGAGGTAAACATTCGATATGGTTCCTCTGTACCTTTATTTATCAGGTCGTCTATCAGTACTCCAATATATGCGTCTGATCTTTTGAGGATGATAGGTTCTAAAGAATTTACCTTTCGATGTGCATTGATGCCTGCCATTAATCCTTGACATGCGGCTTCTTCATATCCCGTTGTTCCGTTAATCTGTCCAGCGAAATAAAGATTCTCTACCAGCTTAGTTTCTAAGCTCAGCTTCAATTGTGTGGGTGGGAAGTAATCATATTCGATTGCATAGCCTGGTCTGAACATCTTTGCATTTTCAAAACCTGTGATTTTGCGCAAAGCTTTCAGTTGAATATCCTCAGGAAGTGAAGAAGAAAAACCATTTACATACACTTCCACGGTCTCCCATCCTTCTGGTTCCACGAATATCTGATGCCTATCTCTTTCAGCAAATCGGTTGATTTTATCTTCAATGGATGGGCAGTATCTGGGGCCTAATCCTTGGATACGGCCATTGAACATGGGCGATTTATCGAAGCCTGTTTTTAATGTCTCATGTACTTCTGAATTGGTGTAGGTGATGAAGCAACTCCTTTGATTAGTCAATGGAGCTGATAGTTTAGAGTAAGAGAATCTACTTGGATTCTCATCTCCAAATTGTTCTTCCATTAGCTCGTAATTTAGACTTCTACCATCCACTCTAGGTGGCGTACCTGTTTTCATTCTACCAGCTTCAAAGCCTAATTGCACAAGTTGTTCGGTGATTCCCTTAGCTGCATTTTCTCCTGATCTACCTCCTCCCATCTTCTTTTCACCAATGTGAATTACCCCATTTAGGAAGGTTCCATTGGTTAAAATTACTGACCCAGCTTCTATTTCTATACCTAGACTAGTAACTACACCACAGGCCTTATTATCCTTTACAATGATTCCTGTAACCATTTCCTGCCAAAAATCGAGGTTTGGCGTCTGTTCTAGGGTTAATCTCCACTCTTCTGCAAACTTCATTCTATCGCTTTGCGCTCTTGGGCTCCACATTGCAGGGCCTTTCGATCTATTAAGCATTCGAAACTGTATGGCTGATTTATCTGTGATGATGGCGGACATTCCACCTAAAGCATCAATTTCCCGCACTATTTGACCTTTGGCAACCCCGCCCATAGCTGGATTACAGGACATCTGAGCAATGGTTTGCATGTTCATTGTCACAAGCAAAACTGAAGAGCCCATTTTAGCTGCGGCATGCGCTGCTTCACAGCCAGCATGCCCTGCTCCTACCACAATCACATCGTATTTTGAAAACATATTCCTGGTATAAAAGAAAAGTGTTCCACGTGAAACACTTTATTTAACTTCTTTTCAATTTCAAACGTTCCACGTGGAACATTGATTTTATAATCGCAAAGATAGATAGTAGTCTTCGCTTTTTCTCATCCTTTGTTGTTCCTCTTCTGTCTTGTCGCTATGCCCAATAAGATGAAGAACTCCATGCACTAAAACTCTATGAAGCTCTTGATCGAAGCTGGTTTCGAAAGTTTTTGCATTCTCAATTACTCGAGGGATACTAATAAATATATCTCCTTCAATTTCGAATTTAGACTCTGAATTATCGAAAGTGATAATATCTGTGAAGGTGTCGTGATTTAAATATTCTTGGTTGATCTTCAAAAGGTATTCGTCTGAACAGAAAATGTAATTCAGTTCCATCAATACCAATTTTTCATTTTTAATGATGCCTTCAATCCACTTCGCTGTTCTCTCTTCATTTTCGAGTTCGAATTCGTAATCTTCAGAATGAAAGTATATGGGAGTTTCTTCCATCGTCAGGAAATTTATAAGTAGAAACTTAGTTCAACTACTTTACCATCATTCTGGAAGGTTACTTCGTCAGCCAAGTTTTTCATTAAGAAGATTCCGCGGCCACCTGTTTTCTCAAGGTTTTCTGGAGCAGTAGGGTCTGGTAATAAGTTATAGTCAAATCCTTTTCCTTCATCCTCAATTACAAATTTTATCACATCGTCTTTTAAGGTAAGGCTTAGCAATACTGATTTTGATTTATCACCACGATTGCCATGCTTAATGGCGTTACTCACCGATTCTGTTACTGCAATCATTATATTTCCATAGATATCATCGTCAAGTTCAAACCTCTCTTTCGCATTGTCGATGAAGCTCTCAATAATTCTAATGTTTTCAATTATTGAGGGTATTTCTATTTTAATAGTATTCATATGTATGGGCCGACCGTTACTTGTTTATTCTTTTGAAATATTCATTAACCTCATTCTTGTAATAAGGATTCAATTTAGGAGGAATTGTTCTTAATAACTCAATTTCTTTCTCCTTAGCTCGCAAATATTCTTCGAAAAGCTTCGGAGTAGGTTTCTCATACTCACCAGCTTCCTCTCCTTTCCTTTCCTCATCTGTTTGATCCTCCCGCATAGCATTTTCAGCATCTAATAATCTGGTATTCAGAGGGTTTTGTCTTTCCAATAGCTCTTCACCAATATTTTTATTTACCAAATCTACTTCGTTTTGTTCCATCTCCTTCATGATTTCCTGGATTTCTTGAGCCAATTCTTTATCCATTGTTTGGCCCTGCATTTCTTGCATCATTCTTCGGAGCTTTTCTTGTTCGGCAGCCATTTTCGCTAGTTCCTCCGAAAGCTGTCTTCCCTCCATCCCACTCTTTTTAATCTCATTTATTTGTTCACTCAATTGCTTCTGCAATTCACTCAAACTCATTTTATTTCCTTTGGATTTAGATTTCCCTCCCTGTCCCTCACCTTGCGGATCTTGGAGTTGTTTCAACAGATTATCGAGCATCAAAGCGAGGTTATTCATCGAAGTCATAGCAAACTCTTGTCTTCCTACCGATTGATTCGTTCTGCGCTCTTTTAACGCTTCTAAGGAGCCGTCAAAGTGTCTATTGAGTTCAGTGAGTTCTCTATTGATAAATGAGGACAATTGGAAAACGCGGGAGGATAAGGCTTCTAAACTATCTTGAAGTACTTTCGAGTTGGTTTTCAATTCTAATTGAACCGCCGCCATTTCCATATAGCGCGGATCCGTGGATTTTACCTCTTTAAAGCTCTTTAATAGATTTTCTTGCTCGAATGATAGCTTGATGAGGTTGTTGAGGATTGCTCGTAAGCTTGCAATATTCTCCATTTGCATTTCCGTTTCATTAGACTCCTGCATTTCGGATAGAGATTGTGCTAACTTCTGAAGTGAATCGCTGGCTTTTTTCTGGTTTTTCTGCGCGCCTTGTTTGTCGTTATTTTGCAGATTTTGCTCGCTTTGATCCATTTCCGAACCAATTTCTTCCTCCAAATCATCGGTGCTACCTAGATTATCCGGTTGCTTTAGCTGCTCATTAAACTCCTTCATCTCCTCTAATTGCTCTTTCAAGCTTTCAAATTCTTCTTTCAAGTCCTGTTGCTCTTTCAATAAATCTTCGTCAGACTTATTTCCTGCCTCAGTTTCTTCCTTCAGCGCCTCTTGTTTTTTAGCCAATTCCTCCGCCGATTGTATGGCTTCCTCAGCCTTCATTTCGTATTTCAGTCTCTTAAAAAGTTCAAGCGTTCTGTCTAGCTCTTTTTCCAAGTTCTTCTCTCTTTCTGATATTTGATTCATCAGATTTTGAACTTGGTTAATATTCTTATTTTCTTCCAGAAGCTTTCTCAATTCATCGTAGAGTTTTTTGGTTTCTTCATCCAAAACCTCATTCATAAGCTTCTGAACCATTTCCATTTTTTCTCTAAGCTTTTCATTCTCAGGGCCAAAACGCTCCATCATTTGTTCATTTTCCCTTGCCTGATCCTGCATCTTTTCTATCTGATTTTCAAGGCTTTGTCTCTTTTCGAACAATTGCTCAATTGCTTGTTGATCTTGCCAATCAAGATTACGCTTTCCTTTAAGACGACGCTCTATATCCTCTACCAGCTCATTTACTTCTTTGGCTTGCTTCGCGGCATTGTCTGTTTCGTTTTGGGTTCCTTCAGCTGTACGATCTAGTATTTCTTTAATCTCTGCTTTGTCCGGAATGCTCATTAAAAACACTGGCGTTTTGGTGCTCTTTATACCATTAACGCCATCATTATCATAAGCTTCCAAATAGTATTCAAGCTTGCTGCCTTCGGTTAACTTAAGGGAATCCGTGTCGAATTGATAATAGATGTTTTGATCCTTCTGTGAAGTATTGATGGGAATATCTATAGCCGTATAAGTTTCCTCCCGCTCTTTTTTATACTTAAGTTTTAGGCCGGTAAGTCCATAGTCATCAGAAACACTGCCTCCAAATACGATAAAGGAATACAGTGTTGTATCTACATATTGCTGTATGCTAAGCTCTGGAAATTGATCTTTAATTACCTCAATTCTATACTGTATTGGATCCGCATTTGCCGCTTTATTATTTTCTAAACCAATACTGTATCGATCGTTATTTCGCATGTTCTTGCTAAAAAGGAAATTCGTTCTCCCTTCCTTCTTGGCATTCTGCACTTCTTTATCGCTATCGAATGTAAAAGTAA
Organism: uncultured Roseivirgaceae bacterium; assembly: GCA_964598395.1. GTDB lineage: Bacteria > Bacteroidota > Bacteroidia > Cytophagales > Cyclobacteriaceae > CAXBDP01. Next base: position 3,577 of record CAZRBW010000061.1, on the reverse strand, counting down.
GGGCATCCGTTTCGGCGGTTTCTAGGCTCCAAACTACATTGGTACCCTCTGGGACTTTAAGATTTCCACTGTTTTTGAAAGTTTCGGACTCTTTGCCAATATATTTTGGGTACAATAGACTGATTTCCATCAGGCCGAGAGAGGGCCTCCTAATTACCTCAAGCTCATAGCCTTGTGATTCGAATCCAGCTGCTTCGAAACGAAATTTAAAATTATCTTGAACTCTGGTAAAGGTATGTTTATAGCTTTTGACTCCTGTAGAAGTCATTTTAATACGCCGATCATTTACGATAAGAAAGGCTTGATCGGGAACGGCATTTCCATCTAATTCCAACTCAACGGTATAATTCTCATTTTTGAATGCTTCTAGGCTTTCGTTCGCCATAAAGAAGCGAAATGGAGCTTCAGGTATAAACTCCTTACTATACTGTACAATGCGGGAGGTAGATTCGGTAACGAAGGCAGGAAATACAAGTAAAATAAGGCCAATTGCAAGAAATGGAAGAGCTAGTAAGCGCAGGTATCGCAAGTTGATTTTAAGATCAATTGCACTGCTAAACGGCACATAGCTAATTTCCTTTGTTTTTTGCTCGATACCTGCTTTGATCAAAGCTTCAGAGGCATTTGGAAGGCTTGAAAGCTGAAGTACGTTTAGCAATTTGTCCTTCACTTCAGGAAAATACAGACCTATTTGCTTTGCGGCCTCTTCGTCAGAAATCTGCTGTTTATTATTAAAGAGAACGATGACAGGCTTCAACACCCACTGAATCATGCTAAAAGCGAAAACACCAATAAGCGCCACAAAAAGGATGGCTCTGCCGGTAGTATCTAATCGCAGCAGAAACTCTATACTATTGGCAGCCAGAAAGGTAACACTGATCCAAAGCAATGAAAAAATCACTCCTTTGATAAGAATATTCAGGTAGTACTTTCTCTTGTACTCCCTTAATTGCTGCTTGATGTCGTTGCCATTTTCCCTCATATCACTCTTAAACAACGTTGCTTTGATTATCAAGTTGTTAGTAAAGGGTTAATTTAGCTGATTTCAAGGAAAAGTGGGCAATGGTCGGAGTGAAAAGCATCAGCTTGTATATGAGCGGTTTTAAGTTGGTTTGTCAAATTGCTAGTGGCCATGTTATAGTCGATCCTCCAGCCAAGGTTTTTTGCTCTTGCATTGGCTCTGTAGCTCCACCAAGTATATTGATGTGGGCTTTCATTGAAATGCCTAAATGTATCGACAAAACCCGAATCGATAAATTTACTGAGCCATTCTCGCTCCTCAGGTAAAAATCCGCTTGAATTCTTATTCGACACCGGATTGTGGATATCTATTGGCTTATGGCAAATATTATAATCACCACTTATTATGAGCTTTGGTCTTTCCCTGCGTAAGTCTTGTGTGTAGCCAAGGAAATCGTCTAAGAACTCCATTTTAATATCCTGCCTCATTTCTCCACTACTTCCAGAAGGTATGTACGTGCTCATAATAGACAAATCACCAAAATCGGCTCGAAGGATTCTCCCTTCGGCATCATAAAAGCTATGACCCATTCCGTGGACAATATGATCAGGCTTGGTTTTGCTTAGCAATGCCACACCACTATAGCCTTTTTTCTCGGCTGGAAACCAATGAACAAAATAGCCCAAATCCGTAAATTGGCTCAGATCTACCTGTGATTCAAGTGCTTTTACCTCTTGTAGGCAGAGCACATCTGGATTTTCCTGTTTCAGCCAATTGATAAAACCTTTGTTGATGGCGGCTCTAATACCATTTACATTGTAGGTACAAATCTTCATCAAAAAATCAATTCAAGTTCCTTTTCAAAATACTCAAGTATATGCATTTTCAAGAGCTTTTCTTGCTCTAGCAAGTCAAATCTAGGCAATATCTTAACAGCCTTCCAATGTGGCCAGCCTTCTCCGTCCAAGCCTTCCAGTTCATAAAATCCTGAATAGCTCAATACTTTGCATATAGCAATATGCATCAAATCTTGCTTTTCTTCCTTGCTAAATGTGCGTGTACCGGAACCCAATTCCTGCACGCCAATCAAAAACAGCACGGCATTTAGATCTTTGGGGCGCTTACCGATTTGATCCTCCAAATGCTTGAGAAGCCTTACCCATTTTCGCTCTGTTTCTAAATCTCTACTATAGGTCATTTTGTTGTTGCTCTAGTGCTTCCCAGTATTCCACCGCTCTGCGCAAATGTGGGATTACTATACTGCCGCCAATTAAAGTAGCAATACTGAAAACCTCAAAAAGTTTATCTCTGTTCAAACCAATTTCAAAACATTTGCCCAAATGGTAGCGAATACAATCGTCGCAGCGAAGCACCATCGAACATGACAAGCCAATCATTTCCTTAGTTTCCACATCCAAATGGCCTGCTTGGTAGGCATTGGTATCGAGGTTGAAAAAGCGCTTGATTACCTTATTATCCTCACCAAGGATTTTTTCATTCATCTCAGCCCGGTAGGCATTAAAGTCGTTTACTATGCTCATTTTTTGTAAATTAAAGGTCAAAGTTAAGGGAATTATTAGTCGGGAATTCAATTAAGAATGCCATGATCAATGAATTTATCTCATTATTTTTTCCAGATTGTTGCGTGCACTGCAACGAAAGCTTGGTAGATGGCGAAAAGCATCTCTGTACAAGTTGCAGGATTCAGCTTCCTTTTGCTAGCAATAGCGAAAATGAGCGGGAGGTTATACTAGAGCGCTTCGTGTTTGAAAACCGTCCCACCAATGCCTATTCCTTATTGAAATTCCATAAAAAGGGAATCACCCAATCGCTACTGCATGAGCTCAAGTACAAAGGCCAGCAGACCATTGGCACTATGATGGGCGAATGGCTAGCTACCAGGCTTATCGAAGCCAATGCTTGGCCGGGCATAGATTATATCGTTCCCGTGCCTTTGCACAAGTCCAAATTGCGACAGCGAGGATTCAATCAAAGTGCTTGCTTCGGACAAGGTATTGCTGAAGTATCGAATACTGAAATGAAACCCAACCTAATTCGCAGAATAAAGCCTTCGGACACGCAAACCAAGAAATCGCGATTCGAGCGATGGCAAAATGTGGAGAGCATTTTTGAACTTACTGAACCCAACCTAGTAAATGGTAGCAGCATTTTGTTGATCGATGATGTATTAACTACAGGAGCCACTATGGAAGCGTGTATTCAATGTTTAAAGAAAGGTAATCCACATGAAATATATGTGGCTGTAGTTGCCGTGGCGCAGTGATGGAGGGGTTATGGGTTTTGAGATAGGGGTGATGAGATTTTTTATTTATTAGCTGATTTTTAATGTGTTGGTTTTTAATTAGTCATTAGGGACACAAGCAGCACGCCAGCGTTAGACTTTGTGGAAAATTTAAGCAGGCTTTTCTTCTGAAAACATTACAATGCAGAAAAAAGGATATTATAGATAAACTCTTCCTTTCTCCTCTTTTGTCTTAAAACAAAAGAGGAGAAAATTCAAGCCTGAATGACGGCAGTCAGGGCTGAGGATCTTTTTCCCTAAAATATGTTCCATAAATAGGCGATTCAAAGAAAACGACGCGCTCAAACAGTCTT
>CAZRBW010000060.1:0-17562 GCA_964598395.1 uncultured Roseivirgaceae bacterium | reverse complement strand
CTTTCAATTGAAGATGCTGACCAAAAAAGAACCATTCCAGTTCAATAAATCTAATTAAAGACTACACCAATCCGATATGGCCTGATAAATGACTGCTGAGTATTAAATAAACCAGTGCTGGCTTGAATAGCAAGTTTAGGACTAATCTGATATTTCAACCGAATACCTAAATCGGAAAGAAAAGTACCTGTTCCTCCCGCATATTGATTCCAAAGATGGGAGTAACCAATATTCCAATAAATGATAGGAGTAAAATTTCTTTTCTTCAAAATGGCTAAACCCAAATCGGCATAACTGCCCAATCCATTGACTCCTTCAAAATTTATATAGCTCAGACCAACTCCTACATTATACCGCTCTTTCAGAATCAGTCCGCCATTGACTTTTAAATCAAAGCCATCCTTATCAGACAAATAATGCCCTTTCCAATTTGGCCCGGGATCCACATCTATTGTATTGAATCGATAAGCTAAATAGCCAAAATCTGATGAAAAATAAGTGGGTATTTTCTGCGCAAAAGAGGAGGTAGAAATCAAAAGGAAAGCTATAAATGGAAGAATCCTTTTCATAGATTCCTCAAATCAAATGGGTGACATTATTAAGATTGCCCTGATATTTCTCTACATCTACACCGAATTTCTTTAAAAACTCCACTCCTTCTTCCTTATCCAATCCTTTGAATTCAGCATAGCTATTGAGGAAAATCACCTTTTTGATCCCGATAGTAAAAATCACCCTCGAGCAAGCCAAACAAGGTGCAAGAGTTACGTAAAGAGTAGATCCAGCAACATCTGTTTTGTTTTTGACTGCATACAAAATGGCATTTTGCTCGGCGTGTAAGGCAAGTGAACAAGAACCTTTGGAATCTCGATCGCAACCAACACTTGGAAACTCCTCGTCACAATTATGCGTGCCGGCAGGTGGGCCATTGTAGCCAATTGAAATGATTCGTGTGTCTTTCGTTAACACTGCTCCTACGTGACGCTTCACACAATGAGAACGCTTGGCCAAGTTTACAGCCAATTCCATAAAAATATCGTCGAAATGCGGTTTACTCATAGGCCGGCTAAATTAGCGCATTCAAGCTTGCCTAGCACATTAAAATCCTTTTTTTGGAAAAAATTCAGATAAAAAATCCTCAATTTGCTAATCGAGTTAATAATGGGTAAAAGGAAAAGCGGTGAATAAAATAGGGGAATGAAAATTCCGCTTGGGAAATTGAGTATGAATTAGCCACTACTAGAGAATAAACTGAATATTGCCTATCGTTTTATATTTTGCATCTACATTACTCGCGAACCTTCGAAGCAAACAATGACTATATTGAAGAGGTAAATAGGTAAACTCATTGACTAAAATCAATTGATTTAACCGCAATTTTTGGTTAGATTAGTGGCTCTTTAATTATTTGCGTATGGCAACCGACAAAGACTATACTAGCTTCAAGGAATTTTATCCTTACTATCTCTCAGAACATCAAGATGCGACCTGTAGGGTTTTACACTTCATTGGCACTTTCTTGGTATTTGTAGTTTTATTTTGGACTATCGCTACTCAGTGGTGGTGGGGTTTTGCTGTTATTCCATTTATTGGATATGGTTTCGCTTGGGTTGGTCATTTTTTCTTTGAAAAAAATAAGCCAGCCACTTTTCAATATCCTGGCTACAGTTTAGCATCAGACTTCAAGTTATTTTTTGATATACTTTTGGGAAAGGAAAAACTAATTCCAAAAAAGGAGAATGCTCAATAATAGCAGAAATTTTTGGTTCATTTCACTCATATAAAGATTTGATAATGAAATGATAATCCAAATTGTCCAAATTAGCTTCAAAAGCTAAGCAATGAAAACCTTTGCATTGAGCGTAAACTCATATATTTGCAGAGCATCTTTTTAGAAAAATTACAACTAGCATGAAAATTACTTTTCTAGGGCACGCCTCATTTTTGATCGAAACAGCAGGGAAAAGATTACTTTTTGACCCGTTTATTTCGCCAAATCCTTTAGCGAAAAACATCAAAATTGATGAGCTAAAACCTGATTATATTTTACTATCGCATGGGCACGCCGACCACGTAGCTGACGCAGAGCACTTAGCTAAAAATGAAGGTGCAACCATCATTGCTAATTACGAAGTGGCTACATGGTTTGAAAATAAAGGTATGGAAAAAACCCATCCGATGAATCATGGCGGAAGTTGGGATTTTGATTTTGGTTCGGTAAAGTTTGTCAATGCGGTACATTCTAGCTGCATGCCTGATGGTAGCTATGGAGGAAATCCAGGTGGCTTTGTGATCGAAACTGGTGGAAAAACGTTTTACTATGCTGGAGACACGGCATTAACTATGGATATGAAATTGATTGGAGAGGAATTCAAAATTGATTTCGCAATTTTACCACTTGGGAGCAATTTTACAATGGGCTATAAAGATGCCATGAAAGCAGCAAATTTTGTAGGGACGAAAAAGGTGATAGGAATGCATTTCGATACCTTCCCGTACATCAAAATAAGCCATGAAGCGGCTTTGGAAGAAGCTTTGAAAAACGGAATAGATTTACAATTATTAGAAATCGGCGCCTCAATTCAGCTTTAATGATGAGGATTTAGATATGAGCAAAATAATAGCAATAGCCAATCAAAAAGGTGGTGTGGGTAAAACCACTACTGCAATGAATCTGGCTGCTTCCTTAGCAGCATTGGATAAAAGAACGCTTTTGGTTGATGCCGACCCCCAAGCCAATTCTACTTCTGGATTGGGACAAGACCCACGAGCTGGCCATTTAAGCATATATGAATGTATGCTTGGCAACTCAGCTGTACGGGATGCTATTCTCAAAACTGAAATTAAGGATTTGGACTTAGTGCCATCCAATATTGATTTAGTCGGTGCTGAAGTAGAAATGATCAGCCTTGAGAATCGCGAAGAAAAAATGAGGGAATCTTTAAGCGAAGTAAAAGATGATTATGATTTTATAATTATCGATTGCTCTCCTTCCTTAGGTATCATTACTGTAAATGCGCTTACAGCATCTCACTCCGTAGTTATACCTGTACAATGCGAATATTTTGCATTAGAAGGATTAGGCAAATTGCTGAATACCATCAAAATAATTCAGAGTAGATTAAATAAGGATTTAGAAATCGAAGGAATTTTGCTTACAATGTATGATGCACGCCTTCGTTTATCCAATCAAATAGTAGATGAAGTAAATCTTCATTTTAAGGATATGGTATTCAGCTCCATTATCCCAAGAAATGTAAAACTAAGCGAGGCTCCAAGTTTTGGATTGCCAGTGATCCTGCACGATGCAGACAGTAAAGGTGCCATTGCCTATATTAACTTAGCGCAGGAAATTCTGCAAAAGAACGGAATGGCTTAAGAAATCAAAACATGAGCGACAAACCTACCCCAAAAAGACGTAATGCATTAGGCAGAGGACTTAGCGCCTTATTATCAGACAATCAGCAAGAAAGCCGCGATACAAGTGCAGACAGCACAGAGAATCCGTTAGGAACAATGCGCGAAATTCCACTTCGCCATATACAAGTAAATCCTTATCAGCCAAGAACTTATTTCGATCAAGAGGCACTTCAAGAATTAGCCGAATCTATAAGAGTACAAGGAATCATTCAGCCAATTACAGTTCGTCAACTAGGTAGCAATTCATATCAATTAATTTCTGGCGAGCGTAGATTACAAGCTTCTAAAATCGCTGGCTTAGAGAAAATACCAGCATATATTCGAGTAGCGAATGATCAGCAAATGCTAGAAATGGCGTTGATCGAAAATATTCAAAGGGAGAATCTTAACGCAATTGAAATTGCTCTTAGTTACCAAAGATTGCTTTCCGAATGCGATCTAAAGCAAGAAGAATTGGGTGATAGAGTTGGGAAAAATAGAACCACCGTAAACAATTATTTAAGACTGTTAAAATTACCACCAGACATTCAAGCTGGTCTTAGAGATAATCTCATAAGCATGGGTCATGCAAGAGCTTTGATCAATGTCGACAAAGTTGATAACCAGCTGGCTATTTATCGAAAAATATTGGAAGAAGAGCTTTCTGTTCGCAAGGTAGAAAGCTTGGTGCGTGAGATGATGACTGCAAGAAGTCCAAAAAAGCAAGACACCACAAAACAGGCACCTTCTTTGCAAGGCGATTTAAAATCCGTTCAACAGAAATTGAGTTCTCATTTTGGAACCAAAGTGAACATAAAGTCTGATCAGGGCTACAAAGGTGACATCAAAATCCCATTTGTATCTGCTGAAGACTTAAATAGGATTTTGGAAATTCTAGATATTTAATCGTTTTATGTTTCGTCTCCTACTTATTTCCATTTGTTTGACATGGATGTCGCAATCTGTTGTGGCACAGGTGAATCAACCACCTGGATCGAACAATCAAAATAGGCAACAGGATACTACAGGACTAGTAGAAGTTGACAAAAGACTAGAGAGAGCAAAAAGGGAATTGCAATTGTGGCGGGAGGAATTACTCGGATTGCACTCCCCAAACAAAGCTGCCCTATATTCTGCCGCCTTACCTGGCTTAGGACAAATCTACAATGACAAATACTGGAAATTACCTATAATTGGAGGTGCTGCTGTTGTCACAGGCTATTTCATCAATTTCAATAATCGACGCTATCTCCTTTTCCGCCGCTCTTACTTTGCAGAGATTGATGACGATCCCGAAACAATAAACCTTGTTCCAAGATTCAATGCAGAAGGCCTACAGCGAAACCTCGATTACTTCCGTCGGAACAGAGACTTATTATTTATTACTTCTGGAATTATATATTTGCTCAATATCGTAGATGCACACGTAGATGCCCATTTGTACACCTTTGATATCAGCGAAGAAGTAACCTTCAATAGCAAACCCACATTTATGACACTCCCTAATGGCATGCCCGTAGTTGGCATTTCATTGTCACTTAGATTATAACCAAATGAAGATAGCACTTATAGGATATGGCAAAATGGGTAAAACCATCGAGAAAATTGCCGTAGAAAGAGGCCATACAATTAGTCACATCATTGAAAAAGATTCTGCAAAAGGTATTGAAGTTCTACAGCCTGAAAACACAGATGTAGCTATTGAATTTTCGCAGCCAGAATCTGCTGTTCAGAACATCCTCGCGTGCATGAAACAAGGTGTACCGGTAATTAGCGGCACCACAGGCTGGTTGGATAAATTACCCGAAGTTGAGCAAGCTTGTAAAGGGAATAATGGAACCTTCTTTTATGCTTCAAATTATAGCATTGGAGTAAATATCTTTTTCAAGCTAAATAAGTACTTAGCCAAATTGATGAATGGGCAAAGCGACTACGATGTGAGTATGAAGGAAATTCACCATACAGAGAAAAAGGATTCTCCTAGTGGAACAGCGTTGACATTGATAAATGATATTTTGCCACATCAGCCCAAACTGAGCGGGTGGGATGAAACACATGAAAAACCAACAGACAAACTGCCAATAGAATCGATAAGAGAAGGAAAAGTACCTGGAACGCATAGCATTACTTATACCTCCCGCATAGACCAAATCACCATAGAGCATGAAGCATTTGGTAGAGAGGGATTTGCTCTGGGCGCTGTATTAGTTTCGGAGTGGATCAAAGACAAAAAAGGAATGCTTAGCATGGAAAATTTCCTTTCATTCTGATTTCCTAGTTAATTCATACCATTTTCAACAAATAGCCTTAGCTTTATCGTTGTGAAAATTTAAAAAGAACCCAATTAAGACTTGATATAGATGAGCACAAAAAATAACAAGAAGAAAAAGTCGGCAGCAAGAGAATGGCTTGATGCAATTGTGTTTGCAGTAATTGCCGCTACCATTATCCGATGGTTATTTTTAGAAGCATATACCATCCCTACTCCATCTATGGAGAAATCGCTGTTAGTTGGTGATTTCCTGTTTGTAAGTAAGATGCATTATGGTGCGCGCACACCACAAACACCATTGCAAGTGCCTCTTACCCATCAATATATTTGGGGAACGGAAATTCCATCTTACTTGGATTGGATTCAGTTGCCATCTTGGAGAGTCCCGGGTTTGTCAAAAGTGAAAAGAAATGATGTGGTTGTGTTCAATTATCCAGTTGAGTTTGAGCATCCCACCGACTTAAAAACCCATTACATTAAGCGCTGTATCGCTGTGCCAGGCGACGTGATTGAAATCAAAGATATGCAAGTGCATATAAACGGTGAGCTTGGTGATGCGCCTGCACAATTGCAATTCAGATACTATCTACAAACCAAAGATCAAATCAATCAGCGTGTATTCAATTCGTATGATATAAGTTTGGCTGAAACAAGAACATTGCCTGGTGGCTATATGATTTCTTCTTTACCATCTACTGCCGATCAACTGAAGGCCTTGCCATTTATTGAAAATGTGATGGTAGATAAATGGCCTGAAGGCGAAGCTAATCCGCGTATTTTCCCAAGCGCTCGTAGCTTCAATTGGAACGAAGATTTCTACGGCCCATTGATGATACCTGGTAAAGGAATTACGATTGAAATCAATGAAGATAACTTGGTGAAATATGAAATGGTGATCTCAAAATACGAAGGCCATGATAATGTTCGCATTGAAGGCGACAAGCTTTGGATTGACGATCAGCCAATTACCGAGTACACTTTTAAGCAGAATTATTACTTTATGATGGGCGACAATCGCCACAACTCAGAAGACTCAAGATTCTGGGGGTTTGTGCCTGAAGATCACGTAGTAGGTAAAGCACTTTTCATTTGGATGTCGATAGACGCTAATGAAAGTTTCTTCAAGAAAATCAGATTCGAAAGACTATTCAATATTATCCGTTAAGAATTTACCAAGCTATTTCAGTAAGGCCATTTTGCTTAAGATAAGCATTGGTTTTACTGAAATGGCCATTTCCAAAAAATCCACGATGTGCTGAAAGAGGCGATGGATGTGGCGATTCTAGAACTAAATGTTTTTGCCTGTCGATAAAGCTCCCCTTCTTTTGCGCATACGCTCCCCAAAGCATAAATACTAGATTTTCTCTTTGCTCTGCCAATTCACGAATAGCAGCATCAGTGAAAGCTTCCCAACCCTTATTTTGATGCGAGCCAGCTTGGTGAGCTTGCACAGTGAGCGTAGCATTTAGTAATAATACTCCCTGCTTTGCCCACCGTTCCAAATCTCCATTGGCTGGGATTTCAATTCCTAAATCGTTCTTAATCTCCTTGAAAATATTGACCAAGGAAGGCGGAAAAGGAACTCCGCTTTTTACCGAAAAGCACAATCCATTTGCCTGGTTTGGTCCATGATATGGATCTTGCCCAAGAATTACAACTTTCACATCATCAAATGGACAAGCATCGAAAGCTTTGAAAATGGAATTTCCAGGAGGATAAATCGTTTTGGATTTGTATTCCTCTTTCACAAATTCTGCTAACCGAAGGAAATAATCTTTTTTAAATTCATCATTTAGCTTGTTCTTCCACGATTCTGCTATTTTTACATTCATATTTCAAATATCTTTTGTCGCTAGTAAACTTAGTAGCTATAAATCTAGTTTTAGATTACAATAATCGGGATTAAAATGGTTACGCAAATTACAAATGGTATAAAAGTAAGTGTAGAGACCGAGTACCAAGCTGAATACTCCAGCCCGGCACAAAATCACCATGTCTTTACCTATAAGATAACCATCGAAAACCACAGCGATAACACCATTCAGCTTCTCAGAAGACAATGGTACATTCACGATACCAATTGGCCAAAGCGGGAGGTAGAAGGCGAAGGAGTCGTTGGCCAACAACCTGTACTTGAAAGTGGGCAAATACATCAGTACGTTTCGGGTTGTAATTTACATTCGGGCATGGGCAAAATGTACGGCTATTTCGTAATGGAGCGATTGGTAGACGGTAAGCAGTTTGAAGTGCAAATACCAGAGTTCGTTATGTTTGTGCCACATTTGCTTAATTAATGGCCATTGAAATTCTGCAATACCGTATTCAGCATTGGCTAAAGGCTGTCGATGAACAGTCGCTACACAGTCCCAGTTTATTTCAGCTCTACCAAATTCTCACGAAAAAGAATTCTGTTTCATTTGATGAGATAGAAAAAATCAGAAAACAACTCCTTGAGAATAACCAAACAATTGAAGTAACTGACCTTGGCGCTGGAAGCAAAATGAAGCTTTCGAATAGCCGAAAAATAAGCAGCATTGCAAAGAGCAGTCTCAATACGGCGTTTTGGAGCGAAACAATTTTCAACCTTATTGAGCACTTCAAGCCTTCGACCATTGTAGAACTAGGCACTTCCCTCGGAGTGAATACGCTGTATCTTGCTTCAGCAAATTCGAATGCAAAAACCATAAGCTTCGAGGGCTGTCCTGAAATTGCGAAAATAGCGCAAAGCAACTTCAATAAGTTTCCTAATTTGGATATCCAAGTCATCCAAGGTAATATCGACCAAACCCTCCCGCTGTTTTTAGAAAATCAAGCAGGTTGCAGTTTCTTCTATATTGATGCTAATCATACATACGAAGCTACTAAGAGATATTTCGAGCAGATAATTTCAAATTCAGCTGCCAATTCAATCTTAATATTTGATGATATACATTGGTCTAGCGGTATGCATAAAGCTTGGCAGGAAATTGTTCAAGACACTCGAGTGCAGCTGAGTATCGATTTATTTAAGATTGGGCTAATATTTACCAATCCTGAATTGCCCAAATCACAGCAAATTTGGGAATTGCGCAGATAATCAAATTTTGCGAAGTAGGATAAAAAGCTCTCTACCTGCTCTTGGTTTTATAGAATTATGCGCTTCATCGAAAACATTAAACTCGAAATACGGAGCAAAATATTCCTCATATTCGTCGGCAGATCCTCCAAAAGGAGGTAAATCAGTATTGAGAGTACAGTTAAAAAGCAATCCCATCAATTTTCCATTGGGTTTCAATAATTGGTGCATCTTTTTGGCATAGTCGGAGCGCAAGTATGGAGGCAAGGCACAAAAGAAAGTTTGCTCCACAATAAGATCAAACTGCTTTTCCAATTCAAAAAAATCACCTAGTATCAAATGATCATCAGGAAAGGAAGGACATCTTTGTTTCAAGTTCTGCAATGGTTCATTTGCTAAATCAATCACCCAAACATTTCGAAAACCATTATTTAACAGATATTCAGCCTCATAGCCATTACCACAGCCAGGAATCAATATCTCAATATCCTTATTTTCGAGCTGATCGAAGTATCCTTTTAGCGGAGTGGTAATTCCTCCCACATCCCAACCAATCTCTTGGCTGAGATACCTTTCGCGCCAATAAGTGGTATCAAGTTTCTTCATTATAGTATTTTGTCTTAATTTCCTGAATTGCCAAAATATCGATCCATTGTGAAAGCTAGGCAATTGCGTTATTTTTGTAAAATTATTAATATAAGCAACACCAATGAATGATTTGAAATTTATTATAAGCATCGTAATAAATGTAGCCCTAGCACTGGTAGTTGCTTATTTGTTTTTCAATTTGAAAGAAGAACAAACTGAAAGAGTTGAAGAGAAAACCGAGAATGCAATTGTAGTCGCCAATATAAGTAATGACTTATTGGTAATAAGCCGTGAATTGGATGAGAAAATAGAAAATATCCGCAGATTAGGCGGGAGGGTCGAAGCACTTCTTGAGATCAAGGCAGAGCTCGAAGTGGAAATAAAAAATCTCCAAGAAAACAATACAATAGATTTATTGAAAATAACTGACCTCAACAGGAGAATCAGAAGCTTCGAAGGAACTTTGAGGGAAAGGGAAAATGAGATAAGATCACTTCAAGCCACCACAAGGGTGTTATCAAATGAAAATGTAGGTTTGAAAACAGAAAAGGAGCGTTTAGAAGAATCTGTTTCAGAATTCGAAAAGACCCAAGAAGAACTAAAAGAAAAAGCGGATTTGGCTGGTCGCTTGAACACACAAGATATTTCACTTTATGGTGTAAATAAAAGAGGTATTGTTAGTGCAGATCTGCGCGAAAGACAAATTGAAAAGCTTATCGTACGATTTACAATTGCTGCAAACTATGTAGCCATTCCAGAAATCAAAACGATCCTAGTGCAAGTGCATAATCCCAAAAATCAGGTAGTTTTTGATATTAATCATGGTTCAGGCACATTTATATATGATGGTCTAGAGCAATTTTATTCTGCCAAAAAAGACATCTTTTACGACCTTGATGAAATGAATGTAGAAATAGAACTGGACAGAATGAATAATTTGGATCCAGGTTCATATACTATTTCGATATTCGAGGATGATTATCTACTTGGCAGACAAAGCTTTATTATCAAGTAAATATTTATCAAAGCTTTTGGCATCCTCAATACAAATAGCTATTTTTGCGACTCGAAAAATTATTCTTTTCAAATTAAATTAAATTATGAACAATCATTACGAAACGGTATTCATTTTAACTCCCGTTTTATCTGACGCTCAGATGAAGGATGCCGTTGAAAAATTCAAAACAGTGCTTACAGAGCGTGGCGCTGAAATGGTGAACGACGAGAACTGGGGACTCCGCAAACTTGCTTACCCAATTCAAAAGAAATCAACAGGTTTTTATCATCTGTTTGAGTATTCAGCTCCTACCAACATTGTAAATGCGTTGGAAACTGAATTCCGCAGAGATGAAAAAGTACTTCGTTTCTTGACTGTTGCTTGTGATAAGCATGCAATTGACTTCAATAGAAGAAGAAAAAATGGTGATTTTAACAAAAAAGTAGCGAAGGAGGAAAAAGCATAATGACACTCGTAAACGAACCAATTCACGGAAGTGAAATCAAAAAGAAATACTGCCGCTTTCGCAAGCATGGTATTAAGTATATCGATTACAAAGACAGCGATTTCTTGCTGAAATTTGTAAATGAGCAAGGTAAAATCCTTCCAAGAAGATTGACAGGTACAAGCGCTAAATTCCAAAAGAAGGTAGCAACTGCAGTAAAGAGAGCTCGCCATTTAGGTATGCTTCCTTACGTAACTGATTCATTGAAATAATTGTCTACCCTTTTAAAATTTGAAACACAATGGAAGTAATTCTTAAAGATGACATCAAAGGGCTAGGCTTTAAAAATGATGTAATAACAGTGAAAGCTGGTTATGGTCGTAATTACCTTATCCCTCAAGGCTTTGCAGTTTTGGCGAATCAATCTAACAGAAAAATGTTAGCTGAAAACGTAAAACAAGCAGCTCACAAAGCAGAAAAAATCAAGCAAGACGCACAAGATATTGCTGATAAGCTAAACGGAGTATCACTTTCTATCAAAGCGAAAGCTGGTGAAAGTGGTAAAATATTTGGAGCAGTTACGACTCTTCAAATTTCTGATGCTTTGAGAGAAAAAGGTATTGAAATTGACAGAAAGAAAATTGCTTTCAACTCAGAAGTTAAGTTCTTAGGATCTTACGAAGTTGAAATCGATCTTCATAAAGAAGTGAAATCTACTATTGCTTTCGAAGTAGTAGCAGACTAAGTTCTATATAAATTCTTAAAAAGGTGGACTCGAAAGTTTCCACCTTTTTTTTGTCCATTTTTTGAGCATACCTCATTTACCTCCCGCTTTTTCTTGGACAACTTCATCAACAAGTAGTTTTACTGAAAATAGCTCGATCAAAAGAATGTTGGCCAAATCTCAATTCTACTTCCAAAATATTGGCTATTTTATCCTCCCATCACATTTTATTTGTTTCCCAATCTGCTTTGAAATAGCTTATTAACGTTAACCTTAAACTATTTCAATCATGATCAAAAACTCAATGAAATGGTGCACATTAATCCTCCTGATTTTTTCAGGTTCATTAATCCATGCCCAAAACATTCCTCCACAAGAAGCAATGAAATCCATGCAATGGCGGCCTGTAGGACCAGCCAATATGGGCGGAAGAGTAACGGATGTGGCAGGCATTCCTGGTGACTATAGCACATTCTTTATTGCAGGTGCTGATGGTGGTATTTTCAAAACAACTAATGGTGGTGTCACCTTCGATGCGCTATTCCAAAATGAGCGTGTACTATCTGTAGGTGCGATCGGACTCGCTCCATCAAATACAGATATCGTTTACATTGGCACAGGCGAGGGCGATCCTCGTAATAGCGTGCAGTATGGCAATGGCGTATATCGTTCTGATGATGGCGGCAAAACATGGGATCATCGTGGACTCCCTAAAACTGAGCGCATCAAGAGAATCCTAGTGCACCCTACCAATCCTGATTGGGCTTGTGTGTGCGCACTGGGCAGAGAATGGGGACCAAACCCAGAAAGAGGCGTTTTCAAAACGACAGATGGTGGCAAAAACTGGAAAAAAGTCCTTCATATAGATGATGATCACGGTTGCTCTGATGTAGCAATGGAGCCAGGTAATCCTGACGTATTGTATGCTGGTATGTGGTATTTCCGTCGTAAACCTTGGTTGTTTACCGATGGTGGTCACCAAACTGCTGCTTACAAATCAACTGATGGCGGTGAAACTTGGAAGAGAATTATGAATGGATTGCCTGATCAGCCAATGGCTAGAATCGGTTTTTCAGTTTCAAAAAGCAGCCCGAATATCGTGTATATGATTACCGAATTCAAAAATGCTGGTATTCTATTCAAGTCTGAAAATAGAGGTGAAAATTGGACAATGGTAAATCCTGATCCAAACTTGAATTTCCGTCCATTCTACTATTCGGATGTGAGAGTAGATCCTAATGATCCTGATGTACTCTATACTTTATCTGGCAGAATGTCGAAAAGCGTGGATGGCGGTAAAACATTTAAAGTAATTGGAAGAACCGTTCACGGCGATCACCAAGCACTATGGATTGATCCAACTAACTCAAAAAGATTAATAAGCGGAAGTGATGGTGGCTATCAGTTATCATTTGATGGTGGTGAGACCTTCGATATTATCAATAATGTAGAGCTTTCTCAGTATTATCAGATATTCTTAGATAATAAAGATCCTTACTATATATATGGCGGATTGCAAGATAATGGAACATGGTTTGGCCCTAGCAACTCGCTAGATAATGCCGGAATCATGAAACGCCACTGGAGAAAATTGGCGGGAGGTGATGGCTATTACGCTGTGCCAATTCCAGGTGAAGAGCATGAAGTTTACTCCAACCTACAAGGTGGTGTGATTTTCCATGTGGATACTCGCTATGGTAATATTAGAAACATCCACCCTTATCCAAAAATCATAGGCTCGGCTGGTGATGCTATTTTCGATCACAAGTATCGCTTCAATTGGGACTCTCCTATTCACGTGTCACCAAACGATCCTAATACAGTTTATTTCGGTGGCAACGTGCTTTTCCGCTCCACAGATAGAGGCTATACTTGGGAAGAAATCAGTCCTGATTTGACGACCAACGATAAGAGCAAGCAACAATCCTCCGGTGGTGAAATCTACTCTGACAATACAGCTGCAGAATTCCATTGTACCATTTTGGCGATTGCTGAATCGCCTTTAGACAAAAATGTAATTTGGGTAGGTACAGATGATGGCAACATCCAGCTGACTAGAGACGGTGGTAAAACTTGGACTAAGCTGAATGATAAAATCCCAGGCTTGCCTGCCTTCTCATGGATCAGCAAAATAGATGCGTCAGTGCATACGCCAGGTACTGCATTTGTTGCAGTAGATCAACACAGATTAGACGATTTCAAGCCTTATATATTTATCACAACCGATTTCGGTGCTACTTGGACTAAAGCTGTAAATGGCTTACCAGAAGATGATTATGTACGTGTAGTTAGACAAAATCCTAACAACCCGAATTTCCTAGTAGCAGGATTAGAAACAGCACTTTACGGTAGCTGGGATTATGGCAAAAACTGGGTGAAAATGAATAACAATTTACCTTCTGCTTCCATACATGATTTGCAATTCCAAAAAAGAGAAAGTGATATCGTAGTAGCAACCCATGGTAGAGGTATTTGGATTTTGGATGATGCTAGAGCACTTGAAAACTATAACAACGTTGGCAACAAATCGCTACATGTGTTTGATCCAAAGCCAGCTACATTGTGGCATTATTATACTCAAATAGAAAATCTCGGAGAAAGAGTTTACACAGCTCCAAACCCAGAATTTGGTGCTTATATCAATTTCTATTTGGCTAATAAGCCTACAAGCGATGTAACTGTGAGCATTACAAATGCAAAAGGTGAGAATGTAAGAGATTTGACTTTTGACAAGGGTGATGCAGGGCTAAACAGAATTATCTGGGATTTGAAATATAATGGGCCAACGCCACTTGCAGGAGCTGAAACTACTGGTTGGGGATCGTTCGCCTCAGGACCAAGAGTACCACCTGGAACTTACACAGCTAAATTGACTGCTAATGGCCAAAGCCAAGAAGTGAAAATTGACGTGAAAGGCGACCCTCGAATTAATTTGCAACAAAACTATTACGAACAAAAGGATCGCACTTTGAAGGAGTTTATGGTGTTGCTAGGATCTGCAAATGAAATGATCAATGCTACCACTACTATTCACAAACAGTTAGGCGAACTGAACGAAGGACTTGAAGCAGGCTCGATTGAAAACCGCAGCAATGTGCTTAGTGATGTGAAATCTGCTCTACAAAAAGTACTTGACTTGGATGAGGAGATGAGAAGACCGCCAAACTCTATGACATACCGTACTAAGCCTAGACTGAGAGAGGAAATAATGGCCATAATGAATGCCATTGATGGAGCGACAGCTCGTCCTACAGATCAGCAGGTTGGTAGAATAGTGGAACTGCAAGCAGATACCAAAATGGTAACTAGAATGCTGCAGGACTTTATTGAAACTGAACTTGCCCAAATCAATGCGAAATTGGCAGGACCTGATGCAATAAAGATTGACTTAGAAAAAAGAGAGTAATTGGCCTTTAGGCTGAATTTAATAAAGAAGCCTTCTTAATTGGAGGCTTCTTTTTTATATCTCCATCGTTCGCTAATTGCTTTAGTTTAAAATTTCGTATCATTCTATTCAAATTCAAATATCATGAAAAAATTACTCTTCAACACAAAATCCATTTCACTAGACATAAGTCTATTGATTCTGAGAGTAGCTTCTGGCGCTATGATAATGACTCACGGCTGGCCCAAACTTTCCTCATACGCTAGTAGAGCCGAAAGTTTTAGAGATCCATTGGGACTAGGCTCCTCTGCCCTATCCTTGCAATTGGCCATTTTTGCGGAGTTCTTTTGCGCACTCCTTTTGATACTTGGGCTGTTTACCAGATTGGCTACTATTCCGCTTATGATTACGATGGCAGTAATTGCACTCATTGTTCACGCTGATGATGGTTGGTCTAGACAAGAATTACCTTTGCTCTTTTTAGCATCATTTATGGCAATTTTCTTTGCAGGGCCTGGCAAGTTTTCTTTAGATAATAAATTAGGAAAATAGTAGATGGAGGAGCCTAAACAAGCACTTGTAATTGCATCCATCATATTAAATGGATTCGAGGAATATCATCGAGAGTTTAAGAAAATTACAAGAAAGGCATCCTCCCGCTTTTTCAAACGTGAATGGCGAAAGCTGCAAATGGACAGCGTAAACCGGCTCGATCTGTATAAGAAAAAACTTAAAATCACGCTCACTAAGCTTGAAAAAGCATTTCCAGCATCAACTTTTCATAAAACCTTTTGGAAGGTTGTCAAAAGTGCCTTTATCGAAATCAGCGAGCAATCTGATGATAAGGAATTAGCCGAAACTTATTTCAATTCCGTAAGCCGCAAAATCTTCCTAAACCAACCTGTGGACGACAACTACATGTTTGTAAAGGCAGGATACGGCTCATGTCAAATTGCTAATGATAGCAATCTTTGGAAGGAATATAGTTTAGATTCGAAGTTTAACGACTTAATTAAAAGCATTTTAAAAGACTTTTTCCCAAACTACTCCTTCGAGAATATTGAGCGAGATGGCCAGTTTATTGAGCAGGCTTTTCATCAAAATGTACCGGAACTCGCTGCGAATTCCCATTTGCAAATTATTGACACCTTATTCTATCGCAACAAGGCCGCTTATGTCATTGGGCGAATATTGAGTGGTAATCAGGTGATCCCGTTTATACTGCCTGTAATTCATGGCAAAGACGGTTTGTATATAGATGCGCTGGTGACCAATCCCGAATATGTGCGGATCATTTTCAGCTACACCCGCTCCTATTTTATGGTGGAAACTGAAATTCCATCACAGATGATTGCCTTTTTGCTTTCGTTAATGCCGGGCAAAGATTTGGGCGAAGTGTATAATTCTATCGGCTATCATAAACATGGCAAAACGGAACAATACCGACTTTTGCTGGAGCATATTGAGCATTCCACCGATCAATTTGAATTAGCTCCGGGTGTAAAAGGTTTGGTGATGACGGTCTTTACGCTTCCCTCCTACAATATCGTTTTCAAGATTATCAAAGACACCTTTGAGCCGCCAAAAGCCATTACAAGAAGAGAAGTGTTGGAGAAGTATAAACTGGTGAAAAAGCTAGATCGAGTAGGCAGAATGGCAGATACACATGAGTTTGAAAATTTCGTATTGCCAGCCAATCGCTTTTCAGAGGAATTGCTTCAAGAGTTGCGCGATTGCATTCCAAGTCAATTCAAAATAGAAGGTAATCTGATTATATTCAAGCACTTATACTCCGAGAGAAAAAGTATTCCATTAAATATATTACTGGAAGAAGCGGATACGGAAACTGCCTTAAAAGCGGCACTCGATTATGGGCAATCCATCAAGGAAATGGCAGCTGCGAATATTTTCCCGGGAGATATGCTGACCAAAAATTTTGGTTTGACACGACATGGTCGATGTATATTTTACGATTATGATGAAATCACTTTGCTCACCCAATGTAATTTTAGAGATAAGCCAAAAGCTGAAACGTATGAGCAAATTTATGCTTCAAGTCCTTGGTATGAGATTGCGCCTGATGATATTTTCCCTGAAGAGTTTCGCTACTTTATGATTGGGCGGGAGGATATAAAAGCCACATTTGAAGAAACTCATGGCGATCTCTTCAAAGCTGGCTATTGGATAGATATGCAAAACAAAATAAAGGAAGGTCAATTTCTTCATGCCTTCCCCTACCCTGAGCAAATACGCTTTAGAAAAGACGCTATTGCTTAGGCACTATATCTAAAAATAGATTGGTACAAGTAGCCTTGGCAATCAATTTATCTCCACGCATTAGTTGCGCCTCTACATACACTTGGCTTCTGCCCATATGGATCACTTCGGCAGTGCCGATCAGTTCATCACCCGCTTTCACAGCAGCAAGGTAGTTCACATTCATTTGTACTGTACTGGTAGGTCGCTTAGGCGCAAGGGTAAATATGGCCGGACCAATAATATTATCGAGCATCCCAGCCAAAATGCCGCCTTGAATAATTCCAAAGGGATTTAACATTTCCTCGGTAGGCAAGAATTTCACTTTGGCTTTGCCGCCACCATATTCCAGCATGGTGGCCTTCAGAAATTCAAAACAAGGGGGTACTTTATCTAAAATATCCTTCATAGCTTTATTGATAAATCTAAAAATAGCCATTT
>CAZRBW010000059.1:0-18362 GCA_964598395.1 uncultured Roseivirgaceae bacterium | reverse complement strand
CGGTAGGCGGGCGTCCGCTTGGATTTTTTAGATTATTCTCGCCAAGCCGCAAGGTCGCAAAGAAAAGATAAACATTCGCGTCTTACCGCCTTTACGAGATAATCCTTTACCATGGACTAAAAAACACCTTGATCTGGATTCTTTCCTTTTATTCCTCTAAAATAGGCCTTCATTTCTTCGATATCCTTATCCAAATCACCCGATACATATTGAGGAGGTTCAACAATTACTCTTTTATTTTCGAAGTCAAAAGCGCAAAGGACAATGGGTACATTGGCTTTTTGAGCGACATAGTAGAAACCTGATTTCCATTTATCCACCCGCTTTCTTGTTCCCTCGGGCGTGATGGTGATACTAAACCTTTCTTTACTATTAAACAACTCCACAATAGCGTCTGTCATGCTACTATTTTTACCTCTATCTACCGGATAGCCGCCCATGGATCTGAAAAACCAAGCTAGAGGAGCATATCTGAATAACTCCTTTTTAGCCAAATATTTGGAATCTACTCCACCTAATTTTCTAGCTGCCACCCCAATAGGGTAATCCCAATAACTAGTATGTGGAGCCACGATAATAATAAATTTGGGCGTTTCCTCACCAGGAAATTTCCCTACAATTTTCCAGCCTAACAGCTTAAAGAAAAATATACAAATAGCTTGAAACATTGAATCCTTATTAATTAACCCAAAAATTAAAAACCACTAATTTAAAACTCTATCTATCAAAGAACTATCTACTAGGTTCGGTAATGTTACTTGCAGTGATTTGGTTCGCTCCATTTCCCTTTTGATGGCAAATATAGCCTCTTCATTTCTAGCCCAACTTCTCCGTGCAATTCCATTGTTTACGTCGTAGAAAAGCATACTCTCAATATTTTTTTCAGCTTTTTTGGTGCCATCCAGCAGCATTCCAAACCCGCCATTGATTACTTCGCCCCAACCTACGCCGCCGCCATTATGGATACTCACCCAAGTCGCTCCTCGGAAGGAATCTCCAATTACATTGTGTATTGCCATATCGGCTGTGAACTTACTGCCATCGTAAATATTGCTCGTTTCTCGATAAGGCGAATCCGTACCACTTACATCGTGATGATCTCGACCTAGCACTACCGGGCCTATTTTCTTTTCCTTAATGGCCTTATTGAAAGCTTTTGCAATTTCGATTCGGCCTTCTGCATCGGCATAGAGAATGCGAGCTTGCGAGCCTACCACCAATTTATTCTTTTTGGCTCGCTTTATCCAATTGATATTATCATCCAATTGTCCATGAATTTCCTTTGGCGCATCGCGACGAATTTTTGATAGAACTTTGGCTGCAAGCAAATCTGTATAGTCCAAATCATCAGCCTTTCCACTAGTACACACCCAGCGAAATGGCCCAAAGCCATAATCAAAACAAATAGGACCCAAAATATCCTGCACGTAGGATGGATAGCGAAAATTCACTTTATCTTCAGCCATTACATCCGCTCCTGCCCTGCTTGCTTCTAATAAAAATGCATTGCCATAATCGAAGAAATAGGTACCTCTAGCCGCGTGCTTATTGATGATACTTGCCTGCTTGCGAAGGGAATCCTTCACCTTGTCCATAAATTTCCGTGGACGCTCAGCCATTAATCGATTGCTCTCGTCAAAACTTAAACCGACCGGATAGTATCCTCCCGCAAATGGATTGTGAAGGGAGGTTTGATCTGAGCCAATTTCTACAAAAATATTCTCCTTATAAAAAGCTTCCCATACATCTATAACATTACCGAGATAAGCGATGGAAAGTACTTTTTTATGCTCTTTTGCCGTTTTCACCAAATTCACCAATTCGCCCAAATCCTCTACCAATACATCTACCCAGCCTTGCTCATGGCGTTTTCTAGCTGCTTTGGGATTTACTTCGGCCACTACCGACACACAGCCTGCAATATTGCCGGCTTTGGGTTGAGCACCGCTCATTCCGCCCAAACCTGAAGAGAGGAATAATTTGCCAGCAAAATCATCGCTTCCTCCCGCTATTTTTCTGAGGGCATTCATTACCGTTATGGTGGTGCCATGCACAATTCCTTGCGGACCAATATACATATAGGAACCAGCAGTCATTTGCCCATATTGGGTAACTCCTAAGGCATTATATTTTTCATAATCATCTGGCTTGGAATAGTTTGGAATCATCATCCCATTAGTAACCACCACTCTCGGTGCTTTCTTTGAAGACGGAAAAAGTCCCATCGGATGGCCAGAATATATATGCAGGGTTTGATCCTCCCGCATTTCGCTAAGGTATTTCATAGTGAGGCGATATTGCGCCCAATTCTGAAAAACCGCTCCATTGCCGCCATAGGTGATTAGCTCTTGTGGATGCTGCGCCACAGCTGGATCCAAATTATTTTGAATCATCAACATAATTGCCGCTGCTTCCTTACATTTGGCTGGATAATCTTTGAATTTTCTCGCGGAAATTGGATTGTCAGGCATCAGACGATACATATAAACCCGTCCGTACAAGGCCAATTCTTCTGCAAATTCCTTGGCTAAAACATCGTGTTGGGCTGCTGGGAAATACCGTAAAGCATTGGTTATGGCCAATTTCTTTTCATCCTTATTCAAGATATCCTTGCGCTTGGGGGCGTGACTCAAACTAGGATTGGGAAATTTGGCGGGAGGTAAAACGGCAGGAATTCCTGCTTTCAATTCATCTTTAAAACTCAATATTTTCTCTGTTTCCATAGCGGCAATCTGTAAAGGCTTATAAGCTAGGAAACCTTTTTGTTTTTTGAATGATTTTCGACCAAAGAAATTAACTCCGTGTCATTAGCTAGTGCGTGCTTTGTGTGTTCATAGCCAATTTTAAAAATCGCTTTTGCATGCTGCACATCAAAGGCGCTATGTCGGAAAATCTCTGTTGGCTCTAACAATACTTGGCAATATTTGGCTCTATCGTAAGCATTGTAATTGATCGCCATCAACAATACTCTTTCTAATAAATCCCTGAAATTCTTTAAGTTATAATCTGGACTTACCTTATTAGTATTTACACCAATGATAAAATCGCATTGCTCAAGCAAAGGCTCAGCTGGCAAATTATTTAGCACACCACCATCTACATAAAATTCACCGTCAATCTCAACAGGATCAAAAATGACGGGAATGCAAGAGGATGCCATCACCGATTTTATCAAATCACCGCTGTTGAAGAATACAGTTTTGCCTCTTTTCAAATCCGTGGCTGCTACAGTCAATGGGATTTTCAATTTGGCGAAATCATTATGCGGGAGGTATTTTCTGTAAATTCCTTCTGCAGGACTCATTTTCAAAATGCCCGTTTTGCTAATTGCAGGTCTGATTAGTCTAAAAAAGCTTGTGGAAATAATGATGTTTAGCACTTCCTCAGGCTCATATCCATTGGCATAGAGTGCACCTGCGATAGCTCCAGCACTTGTGCCAGATAGGGCACTTATTTCAATTCCTGCCTCATCCAATGCTTTGAGCACACCTAGATGGGCAATTCCTCTTGCGCCTCCACCGGAAAGTGCTATTCCTATTTTCATTGATTGTTTGGTAAATCCTTGTTTCAGAAAATTTTAAAGAATCTCACTTAACGCAAAAGTTTGATCTACTCGCACACCTTTTTCAGTCATCTCCAAGGTGCAACATTCGTTGATCGAATCGTGTTCAAAAAACAAGATATAGTTCTTTTCTACAGCTTCATTTAGGAATGCCTCTTTTTCTTCCATTGTTAGCAAAGGCCGTGTATCGTAACCCATCACAAATGGGACAGGCAAATGACCTACAGAAGGCAATAAGTCCGCTACAAATACGATGGTTTTATCCTTATACTGAATCTTAGGCAGCATTTGCTTATCTGTATGACCATTTACATAGATCAATTCAAATGGCAAATCAGCAGGGTTATTTCCATTCACAAAATGTAAATGACCGCTCTCTTGCATGGGTAGAATATTCTCCTTCAGAAAACTAGCCTGCTCTCTCCTATTCGGCTTAGTTGCCCATTCCCAATGTTCGGTATTCGACCAATATTTAGCATTTGGGAAAGCCATTTCCACTTTCGATGGATCATTGTTTTTGTATTGCACACCTCCACCACAATGATCGAAATGCAAATGGGTGAAAAACATATCTGTAATATCCTCCCGCTTGAAACCCGCATTCGCTAGGGATTTATCCAGACTATCATCACCATGAAGGTAATAATGACTAAAGAATTTTGCATCCTGCTTATTACCAATGCCATTGTCTATCAGGATGAGTCTATCTCCATCCTCAATCAATAAGCAGCGCATAGCCCAAGTGCACAAATTATTTTCATCAGCGGGATTGGTTCTTTGCCAAAGAGACTTGGGCACCACACCAAACATTGCACCACCATCCAACTTAAAAAAGCCTGTATTAATCACGTGTAAATTCATAAACTAAAATTAGGAATGATTTGCTAGCTGACAAAGATGAATTTACTTTATAAAAAATGATACGGTTGTTTATTTGAATTAGTGGCGATTAAAGATTGCTTGATTAATGCCAAAGGTGTAAGGATTCCGCACCGTTGGCACTGATTGTTAGTAATTTTGATAGGTGGTTCTAAGGGCGATAGGATTTATCACCAACGGTGCGCAATCATTACCATAGCCCAGAAGGGCCATGAAAAAATGTAAACCCTATTCTAAAGCACCGAGGGTGCCAAATCATTAAAATTGCCCATTTACTAGCAATTTTTTAATCATTGAAATTTGCCCTAAATGATAATAACTATGCTCAATTTGGGCTTCGATGTTTCGTAAATAACTTCCATACTCTTCTTTCACAAAAGTTTGTCTCAGTAAGTTATCATCCATTTTTTCAACTTCACTGATAAATTTCTTGGAAGTAATTAGAAACTCCTGCACCAAGTGATTCCAATCAGCTTCTGATGTAATTTCAGGCATATCAAAACTGTATTGGTCTTTAATCAGAAGCTCTCCACCTTCAAATACATCGACTAATCCTCTTAAATAATAGCTAATATGAAAGGTCAATTGTGCAATGGTATTCAAATGCCCAATTCGATAAGTTGCTTGCTTCCAATTAATACTTGTGAGTTGTTCCTGAAGATTTGTATTAGCAATCCATTTTCCATTCAATAACACTTCCCTTAATCGATTAGCTAAATCTTTACTCAATGACTTTTGCATATTAGGTTATAAGTTTTAAAGATTGATAATGGCTTCAGATTTGACTTTGTGCGGCTTTCAAAATCCTTCGTTGTTGGCAAAGAAAACTATCAAATAACTTCCTTTTTACTCAAATTTAAGAAAAATCCCTCACCCAAAAACCTTCTGATAAAACTCCCAAGCCCTTACTTCTGCCCAAGAATATGGGCTGTTTTTTTGTTTGAATCCTACATGTCCGCCTTCCTGAGGCATTTCTAAATATACTTGCTCTGATGCTTTTGCAATTTCTACTGGAAAGCAATCGCCGATAAGCATGGGATCGTTCACTGCATTTACAATCAGAGTAGGGCGTCTTATTTTGGCAATGAATCTGTAGGCGCTAATGTCCTCATAGAAATCATCCACATTGTCAAATCCATATACATTGATGCTGTAGGATTTATCTAATTGCCTAAAATTCTTCGCCTTGGTAGCTAATGGTAAATCCACTAATTCTGGATATTTAATGGCCTTTTGCAGCACTTTCTTCTTCAGCTTTTTGATAAAGCGAGCTTCGTAAATGCGATTACTTCTCATTTCGATAGCTCGCACACTATCAGGCAAGCTGCATGGCACTGAAAATACGGTGGCGCCAATTACACTTGGATGCGCATTGTCGCCCTGCTCGCCCAGCCAACGTAAGCTCAGACTGCCACCCATGCTTACACCTACTAATAAGATTTCAGCATAGTTTTTTGTAGCAATGGCATGCTTAATCACCTCGTCCAAATCGTAAGATGCGCCATGATGATACAGTTTGGAAGTGAGATTCATTTCGCCACTACAGCTACGGCAGTTCCAAGCAAGCGCATCCCAGCCTTGTGCATTAAAATACTTCACAAATGCTTGTACATAGGCTCTTTCGCTGTTTCCCTCAAGTCCATGAGAAACAATGATTAATTTACTACCACCAACCTTGCTCCAATCCAAATCCAAAAAATCTTGATCTGGTGTAAAAATCCTTTCTCGTTGGTACACCACTCCTTTGGTTTTTCTGAAAATACCAGGGATTAAGGTTTCGACGTGGCCATTGGGCCAGAAATAAGGGCTTTTATAAGTGGAATGTTCGATTAACGGCATATTGCGCGCAATTTGCTAAAATAATTTCAGACACCCTCCCGCTTTTTTATATCCGTTTCCCAAGTCTATCTGCACGAAAAGATTTGATAATATAAAGGTAACGTTTGCGATACCTGCAATTAAAAGCCTCTTTCTACATTTGTGCAGGGTAAATCTTCATACAGGGTTTTTGTTAGGAAAAGAGGGTCGGAAATTCATTCCGCCCTTTTTTTTATTCCCTCGATACA
The DNA here is from genome assembly GCA_964598395.1 of uncultured Roseivirgaceae bacterium. Taxonomy (GTDB): domain Bacteria; phylum Bacteroidota; class Bacteroidia; order Cytophagales; family Cyclobacteriaceae; genus CAXBDP01. The sequence goes on along the minus strand of CAZRBW010000059.1, from coordinate 11,855 downwards.
AAACATTTTATAGCTTTGATGCCTATTAATATATACTATGAAGCACATCGCTCTTGCTGGAAATATTGGTTGCGGCAAAACCACCCTCGCACTCAAACTTGCATCTCATTACAATTGGAAAGCCGAGCTGGAGTCGGTGGATAATAATCCCTACTTAAAGGATTTTTATGAGGACATGAAAAGATGGTCCTTTCACCTACAAGTTTTTTTCCTTAATAGTCGGTTTGCTCAAATTCAGAAAATCAGAAAAAGTGATACGCCTATTATCCAAGATCGGACGATATATGAAGATGCTTATATATTCGCTAGAAATCTTCATCAGAGTAAATTGATCAGCGATAGAGATTATCATAATTACTTGGATCTGTTCAAATCGATGATAAACTATGCGGAAAGTCCTGATTTGCTGATTTACCTTAGAGCAGATATTCCAAAGCTTGTTGGGCAAATTCAAAAACGCGGGAGGGATTATGAGCAGTCTATTTCTATAGAATACCTTACGCACTTAAACAATCACTACGAAGATTGGATAAAAAATTATAGCGAAGGCAGATTGCTTATCATTGATACAAATGGCCTTGACTTCGCAAATAAGGTGGAAGATTTTGCTTCAATCGTAGAGCGGATCGACTTTGAATTGAATGGATTGTTCAGCGGGAGGTAAAAAGTTTTGTATTGATCCTTATGAAATTGGAGGAGAGAATTAAAGCCTAATTCTCTTCCTCATCTACCATAAAAATCACTTCCCATGTATGATCGCTAAGCATTTTAACTTCGGCTAAGAAGCGAGCAAATGGTGTGGAGCGCCCCCACTCTTCAGGACCCACCAAAGACAATACGTCGTAGCCATTTTTAGATTCATATAGGAAATAAATCTTGCCAATTAATGGCTCAAAACCAATTTGAGCTTTGTAAATCCGCTCACTAACCTGAACTCTCTCTTTCAGGGTTTGGGCTTGCTTAACCAGCAATTCCATCTGACTGTAAATCTGCTTGAGTTGCACATTCGTTTGCTCATACATGGCAGATACAGCTCGGCCTTTCAATTTGCCTTTATCTTCAGGCCTGATCAGCGCGCCACCTGATGTATGCGCATAAGGCAATAGGCCAGGGAATTCGGCCATTTTGTCCCTTTCACGTTCCAAGTCAATTTTATCTATGTCGATCTTGTTGTCTTTAATTGCCATTAGTTTTATCTGGTGCTACGGATTCTTTTAAGTATCCTTTCGATCCTGGAAAGGAGGTTCTTCTTGATATATCGTATCCTACAAGTAGGACGATCAATAAGAAAATGACTGCTATCACGATAAATACTTTCTTTTGCCTACTCATGTGATCATTCTTCTCAATGATGTTAGTATAATCCTTAAAAGCGCTAAGAGTTTGCTAAAAACTCCAAAATCGCTTGATTTATTTTTTCTGGCTCTTCAATACAGGAACTATGGCCGGCACCCTCTATTACTTTTAGTCTCGAATTTGTCAGCTGATTGTGAATTCTGATTGATTTTTCAGGTACTGTAGCCACATCCAAATCGCCTACAATAATCAGGACTGGGCATTTGATTATTGGTAATTCATGATAAACCGACTTCCGCGAAATTACTGCTTTTACTGCTTTGGTGATAGACTTTTTATTATTCTCCAGCTGTTCTTGCCAGTGAGCCTTTTCTTTGGCTCTTGCAGGGTCTGCCAAAAACTTCGACCCAAACATTATCGGCATCACTTTATTGGTAACAGCTTTTACGCCAAGCATCTTTACAACCGTATTGAGCAAAGTATATTTAAAGGTATTTGGTTCTTCATCGGCAGATGTTTCCATCAAAATCAGCGACTTAATCAATTCGGGATTTCTGGCAGCTAAGCGCATAGCTACAAATCCGCCCATTGATAAGCCAGCAAAATGGCACGGACCCAAATCAAGTGCTTTGATAAGTGCCAAAGCATCTTCATAATTGGTTTCCATGGTAAAGTCAGCAGGTGACTCATCACTCCTACCCTGCCCGCGATGATCGTACACTACCACTCTATAGCTTGCCTTTAGCAAGTCAACTTGCGATTGAAACATCCTCCCGCTCCACAACAATCCATGCGAAAAAACGATAGTTTCTTTTCCCTCTCCATGGATTTCATAATAAAGTTCTACTCCATTTACTTTAATTCTGGCCATAATTTCTCGGTTTTAAAAAATCTACTTTTGATTCGGTATGTTAAAAAATTGTTAATTTCAATTTAGATAAAGAACACCCACTAACATCTATTATCTTTAAATCCGAAATTGAAAATACTTTTGCGGGAGGAATATTATGCAGCTCCTTTTTTTATAAGTAAATTTCGAACATCCGATTGAGCTTCCAATTTATTAAAAAATTATACCATGAAAAATATTCTTGTTCCTGTTGACTTTTCACCTCTTTCTTTGAAGGCCTTAGACTTTGCTCTCAAACTAGCTAAAGTTGCAGGATCCAAAGTATTTATCCTAAATACTTTTGTAACACCTTACGAATTTGCTTCAAGGCTAGACCTCGTACTAAATTCTTACAAGAAAGATTCTGAAAAAAGGCTGAAGGATTTAATGGACTCGCTAAAAACCAAAAAAGACTCTGATGGCTTGGAATTAGTTGCTCATGTGGAAGTTGGAGAAATAGTAAGTGTGGTAGAGAAGTTTGTTAAAGACCATGCAATAAACCTTGTGGTGATGGGAACTCAAGGCGCGTCGGGAATCAAAAAGACACTTATTGGAAGCAACACGGCTGAATTACTTAAGCACTGTAGCTGTCCAGTTTTAGCCATTCCAGACAAAGCTAAATTTACCAAAATCAATAGCTTTATCTATGCCACAGACTACCAAGAAAATGATCTAATAGTGATGAGACAGATTATCCAATGGAGGAAATTTTTCGATGCCAAACTGCATACGCTACATATTGCCAAGACAAAGAACTTCGAAACTGAAGTTCGCTTTTCAGGCTATAAAGAATACTTAAAGAAGAAAGAAGAGTTTACAGGCATCAAGCATCATTTGGTGATCAATAATGATGCTGAGGCGGGAATTACAGAATTCACCAAAAATCGCAAAAACTCCATATTAGTAGTGGTGCCACATAAGAAAACTATTTGGGAATCATTTTTCGGCAAGAGTCTGAGCGTAACACTCAGCTACCATACGCATTTACCGATTTTGGCATTGCGCTTACCCTAAGTTATAAGCTTGAATAAAATTTCTCACCAAAGCAGCACTTACTTTCCCATTAATCACCCAGCTATTTTCATTTGCAACAGGGGCAGACTCAGGCAAATGAAAATATATGGGTTTTATTTTTTTTGTCAATTCACTCACTAATTGGCAAGCTTCCATTGCAGTAAAGCCAAAAGGATTCAACGCGCTTACGCTAACTCCTGCAATTGCATCCATGTCCAGTTCCAAGCCCACGCTGTTTGAACTTTGGAAAAAACTGAAGGTTTCTGAAAGGCTACTTTCTATATTTTGCGATTTTATTCTGTCGATCCAATGGGCTTTTGCCAATTGTAAGCGATCAAGCATTTCGGCAGAGTTATATTTTGGGTCTAATCCATACACTAAGTATTTACCCAAATAACTCTTTTTATGTGCGTAGCTAAAAGGATTGCCACTGTGGCGACCTTCCAATAATCGGAAATCGGCATGAGGGTCAATATTTAATACATCAATTGGTTTTTTCAAGAATTTACTATGAGCTGAAATAATTGGGAAAGCATTATTATGCCCCCCGCCTATCACAACTGAAATAAGCTCAGCGGCAATAATTTTTCCTATTATTTTCTCGACACGAGCATCTAATTTGGCACATAACTTTCTGATTTTTTGCAGATCAAGTTTATGCGTGGGATTTAATTCATTTGCACTCAATTGCAATTTCTCAACAGCACATCGTCCCAAAATGGCAATTGAAGACGCTCCAGTAAATGTCTGTATATTCAGAAAAGAATCTAAAAAAGCCTTCCAGCCATTTTCAGCGCCAGGCTTCCCAAAGTTGGCCTTAACTCCTATAGACTCTGGTATCCCCAATAGCACCATCTTGCAACCCTGATTTTTCAATTCTTGTAAGATATTGTCAAACTTGGTACTTTTAGAAGAAGGTAGGAGGATTTCTTGCCCAACTTTAACTTCGCCTTGACGAATTCTAAGGTGGGATTTCAATTCCTTTTCAGAAAAAAGACAGAATTGGTTCATAATTAGCGCGACTTAATTGGAATTGGATTCAATATACAAGTATAATTCAAGTGCTTTTTGCTATCTTTTGTCAAATGTCTACTAATCGATGAAAAAGATTTTTTTGATAGATGGTGGTAAGTTGTAAAATAAAGTTCTGGAAATAGTTTTGACCTTTAAATAAAAAAAAATGAAGATTTTAATCATAGAGGACGAGCTAAATATTCTCAAAAACATTCGAGAATACTTAGAAAAAGAAGACTATATCTGCGAACAAGCTACCACTTTCGCTGAGGGTATGGATAAGGTAACAGTCTATGAATATGATTGTATTTTGGTAGATATAAATCTTCCAGGTGGCAATGGCCTCAAAATAGTTGAAAAACTTAAGGAATTGAATAAACTCGAAGGTGTAATCATCATTTCAGCTAAAGATTCAGTAGAAGATAAAATTGCTGGATTGGAACTTGGCGCAGATGATTACTTAACGAAGCCCTTTCATCTTTCTGAGCTCAATGCAAGGATCAAATCTGTTTATCGACGAAAATCATTTTCAGGAGCTAATCAATTTATTTTGAATAACCTCACCTTAGATTATTCAGAGAAACTTCTTCGAATAAATGATAAACCAATCAAGCTTACTAAAACTGAATTTGAGCTGTTGCAATATCTTATTGCCAACAAAAATCGAGTAATTCCAAAAGATTCAATAGCTGAGCACTTATATGGAGATCACATAGATCAGGCTGATTCTTACGACTTTTTGTATAGTCATATCAAAAATTTGAAGAAAAAAATGATTGAAAATGGCTCAAGAGACTACATTAAGTCCGTGTATGGAATGGGATATAAATTTGAAACTGACTAATTAAACAAATAGTAGTAGCTTTACCTCTACCATGAAACTACTAGAAGTTACTTTACGAAACTTCCTTTTAATATTATTCTCAGTACTTACGGTTTGGGCTATACTGCTATATATATTCCTTAGCAGTAGTATCACAGCAAATCAAGACTCTCAACTAGAGGAAAGAAAGAAAACGTTGATAGAATTCCTGAATCAAAACAGGGATCAAATTGGCAGTATTTCGCAGATGGACACGAATGTAGAATTGCGGGAGGTAAATGTTTTAACATACTCTACCATGTTGGATACATTCAAAGACACCATATTATCGACTAAGGTGAGCTCTTCTCCCATCAAATTCAGACAACTTTCTACGAGATACCGAAACCCTGACACCAATATTCACTACCAACTAAGTATTTATAATCAAAAAGTAGATGATAACATATTATTAGAAAACCTCATAATAGGTGTAGTATTCTTCTTTTTTGGTATTTTAATATTTCTTTACTTTTTCAATAAAGTAATGCTCACCAAGATTTGGAAGCCTTTTGAGTTGACCTTGAGTAAACTAAAAAACTACGATCTTCAAAAGCATGATATTATTGAATATGAGCCAACTGGTATTTTGGAATTTAATGAACTTAATAAAGCTGTTGAAAACCTGACGATCAAAAGTAACAAGGCCTTTGAAAGTCAAAAGCATTTTGTGGAAAATACATCGCATGAAATACAAACTCCATTAGCTGTAATCAAAAATAAAATTGAACTCGCATTTCAAAACCCAGAGTTAACAGAAAGCAATATTAAAATTCTGTTAGAAATAAATGAGGCAGCAAATAAGCTTTCGAAAATGAACAAAACACTTCTGCTTTTGAGTAGAATTGAGAACAATCAATATGTAGAGCAGCATGACGTAAACATATCCAGTTTGGCCAGAAAAATACTTGGTTACTTCGAAGATAAAATAGATGCAAAGAGATTGATAATACATCAAGATATTACACCAAGTATCCATGTGAAAGGCAACAAGCTTATGCTAGAAATACTAATCACTAATTTAATTAAGAATGCAGTGTATCATAATATCGAAGATGGTTTCATCGAAGTGCGAGTGATCAATAATATGTTTGTGATAAAAAACAGTGGAGAGGAAATAAATAATTCTGAAGAAAATTTTTTCAAGCGCTACAATTCTGGAATTAAGGAGAGCGCGTCAACTGGCCTAGGACTGTCAATCATCAACAAAATTTGTGACGTGAATAACTATAAATTGAATTTTCACTTCTTTAAAAGTACCTATTTAATGGAAGTAGAATTTGCTTAAATAGCTTAATATCTCCAGTTTTTATCCAAATTCATAAAATATTTTAGTGTTGTTAATAGAATGCTATTAACGATTTTTTAATAAGGGTATTAATTATTTTTTTAATCGATTCCTGAATAACGGTTCATTTTTTAAAAGCCCAAATCTATTTTTCTATTTAATGACCCAACTCGCCTCGACTAACCTCGAGGCGAGTTTTTTTTGTACCTATTTGAAATCAGAATTTGCATACTAACCTATGCTAACTAATTATCCAATAATTGCTCAAGCGTTCATTTATCTACCTTAATAACCAACGCTGTATTTTTCCATTCATCAATAGCTTCTATTTAATATATTGAGAGTCGTTTTAGCAGAAGAATGCAAATCAACTTAACATTTATTATTTTGCTTGACTGTTTGTGCTTGATAAACCTACTGTAATAATTAACAACATGAGAAAATTCAGATTACCATTGATTATAGTTATGCTATGGATTACCTACTTGCCGAGCACACAAGCTCAATCGCAACTAGGTACGCTTAGTGTAGAGAAAATAATGCGAGATCCTAGTTGGATTGGCAGCAGCCCAACAGGAATTAATTGGTCAGAAGACAGTAAGACTGTCTATTTCAATTGGAATCCAGAAAACAATCCTTCGGATTCCCTTTATAAAATCACACTTACTAACACCACTCCTCAAAAAGTAAGTAAAGCCGAAAGGGATGCACTTCCACCTAGATTTACAATCAGTAATAAAGATGATAGTAAAAGGCTAATTAATGATAATGGCGACTTGTATCTTTTTGATGTAAAAACAGGTGTTAAAAGAAAGCTCATCAGTACTCTTGATAGAGTAACTAATGCCTCATTCAGTTTAGATGGCACCAAAGTATTTTATCAAATGGGCGGAAATTTATTCCGATTACATATTACAAGTGGGGAACTTGCCCAGCTTACAGATTTTCGCCAAGGCAGTGAACAAAGAGCTAGACCAAATGCACCAATGTCCGACCAAGACAAGTGGTTAGAAGCTGACCAATTGGCTTGGATAGAAGTATTAAAAGAAAGAAAAGAAAGACGTGACTTAGTGGCTGAGGCAAGACGAGGATTAAATAGTGGCGAAAGCATCAAACCAAAAGCCTTATATTCCGGAACTGGCGGTTTTAATAACATTGGAATAAGCCCTGATGAAAAATATATAACCTATGGGATTTTTGAATTTTCTATGGCAGGAAAACGCACTGGTGTACCTACTTATGTGACTGAGTCTGGCTATACCGAAACTTTGAATTCGCGGACAAAAGTAGGTGCTGAGCAAGGCTCAAGTGAATTATTCATCTTTGACATTGCCAAAAATGAAAGCTACCCAGTGAAGATTTCTGATATCCCTGGCTTAGACGATAAGCCTGATTACTGGAACGATTATCCAGAAAATGCAGATAAAAAATATGAAAGAACGGTAGCTCCAAGTGGTCCCTATTGGTCGGAAGATGGTAAATATGCAGTTGTACAATTCAGATCTAGCGATAATAAAGATCGCTGGATAATGCTACTAGACCCTGCCACTGGAGGATTAACACTGCTTGATCGCCAAAGAGATGAAGCTTGGATAGGTGGGCCAGGCACTGGTGGTTTCGGTGGAGGTTCTATTGGATGGATGCCAGACAACAAACGCTTTTGGTTTCAATCGGAAGAGTCAGGCTACTCACACATATATACTGTTGATGTAACAACAGGAACAAAGAAAGCACTCACATCAGGCAAATTCGAAGTGTACAGTCCTGAAATTTCAAAAGACAAGAAATTTTGGCACTTCACTTCCAATGAAGTGCATCCTGGTGAGAAGCATTTTTACCGTTTGCCAATTGAAGGAGGTAATCGTGAGAAAATCACCACCCTCACTGGCCAAAGTGAGGTAAGTTTGTCGCCAGATCAAAAGCAAATAGCCTTCCGCTATTCGTATTCCAACAAGCCTTGGGAACTTTATATCATGGAGAACAAAGCAGGTGCTACTCCAAAACAAATCACAAATTCGCTAACGGATGAATTCAAATCGTATAATTGGATGGATCCAGAGGTAATCTCTTTCAAAGCAAGAGATGGAGCAGATGTTTATGCCCGATTATACAAGCCAAGAACAGGCACAAGCAATGGTGGGCCAGCAGTGATTTTCGTACATGGAGCTGGATATTTGCAAAATGCTCACAAAGGCTGGAGTACTTATTTCAGAGAATTTATGTTCCACAATCTTTTAGCTGAGCAAGGATATACTGTATTGGATATAGACTACCGTGCAAGTGCTGGCTATGGTCGCGATTGGCGGACGGCAATTTACCGTCACATGGGCGGTTGGGATTTGAATGATAATACAGATGGAGCCAAATATCTAGTATCTGAGCATGGGGTAGATCCTAAGAAAATTGGGCTATACGGTGGTTCTTATGGTGGATTTATCACACTTATGGCTATGTTCAATGAGCCAGACGTATTCTCAGCAGGTGCTGCCTTACGTTCAGTAACAGATTGGGCGCATTATAACCATGGCTACACATCAAACATCCTAAATACACCAACTCAGGATAGCTTAGCCTATGCTAGAAGTTCCCCTATTTATTTTGCAGAAGGCTTAAAAGGGCCATTACTTATTGCACATGGCATGGTAGATACCAATGTGCACTTTCAAGATGTAGTAAGATTAGCACAGCGACTTATTGAGCTTGAAAAGGATAATTGGGAAATGGCTGTATATCCACTTGAGGATCATGGATTTGTAGAGCCAAGTAGTTGGACAGATGAATACAAGCGAATTTTGAAGCTCTTTGATCAAAACCTCAAAGGCTTGAAATAAGCACCCTCCATGAAATTCAAATTCGCACTAAAATTCACCTTCATAATTTTCCTTGCAGCTATTAGTTGCAAGGAAAATTTCCTTGAAGAAAAAAGAGAAATTCAAAGAGGATTAGTAGTAGAAAATGCCATGGTCGTTTCTGCTCACCCTTTGGCATCTGAAGTAGGAAAACAAATCCTCGAGAAAGGTGGAAATGCAGTAGATGCAGCTGTTGCTGTACAATTTGCACTAGCTGTTGTATATCCTAATGCAGGAAATATCGGAGGAGGTGGTTTTGCTGTTTACAGATCAAATACTGGTGAATATGCAACCCTCGATTTCAGAGAAACCGCTCCAGAAAAAGGCGGGAGGGATATGTACTTAGATGCCAATGGCGAGGTAATTGAAAACCTAAGCGTTTCGGGTCATTTGGCATCTGGAGTGCCAGGTTCAGTAGATGGCATGCAAACTTTGCATCAGAAATACGGCTCGCTTTCGTGGGAAGAATTGATCCAGCCTGCAATTGATTTAGCTAAAAATGGTTTTGCACTCACTGCAAATGAAGCACGAGGAATCAATAATCTGAAAAGAGGACTGATTGAGCACAATACTATTCCTCCCGCTTTCTTGATTGATAGTGTGTGGGTAGAAGGTGATACCATTTATTGGAAAGATTTGGCTGGCACTTTGGAGCTAATTCGAGACAATGGTAGAGATGGCTTTTACACTGGTAAAGTAGCAGACCTTATCGTTGCCGAAATGCAAAGAGGTGGTGGCATTATTACACATAATGATCTCAAAAACTACAAATCGATATGGAGAGAGCCTGTATTTGGAGATTACAAAAATTATAAGCTAATCTCTATGGCCCCTCCAAGTAGCGGAGGCGTTGCTTTGGTAGGTTTGATGAAAATGGTGGAAAATTATCCAATCGCAGAATGGGGTTGGAATAGCACCAAGACCGTTCATTTGATGACTGAAGCCGAACGCAGAATCTATGCGGATAGAGCCGACCATTTGGGAGATCCTGATTTTTACAAGGTGCCTCTAGCTGGGCTTTTGGATCCCAAATACATAAAGCAAAGGATTTCAGATTTTGACCCAAACAAGGCTTCAAGCAGTGAAATTATTGGTAGCGGAAACCCTGCTCCTTACGAAAGTGATGAAACAACCCATTTCTCGATTGTAGATGCAAATGGTAATGCGATTTCTGTAACCACAACGCTCAATGGCGGGTATGGCTCCAAAGTAATTGTAGCTGGCGCAGGTTTTCTTCTGAACAACGAAATGGACGATTTCAGTGTAAAACCTGGCTATCCGAATATCTATGGTTTGGTGGGTGGAGAAGCAAATGCTATCGCTCCTGGCAAAAGAATGCTTAGCTCCATGACTCCAACTATAGTAGAAAAAGATGGAGAATTATATATGGTAGTAGGTACACCTGGTGGCTCTACGATTATCACGTCTGTTTATCAAACTATATTGAATGTGATTGAGCATGGTATGGGAATGCAAGAAGCAGTTGCAGCTGGCAGATTTCATCACCAATGGATGCCTGATGTTATTCAAACCGAACCTGCTGCAATGGATAGTTTAACTATTATCGCCTTGCAAAATATGGGACATCAATTCAGTAATAGAAGTTCTATTGGGCGGGTGGATGCTATACTCATATTGCCTGATGGCAAACTCGAAGGTGGAGCCGACCCTAGAGGAGATGATACAGCCAAAGGGTATTAAACGAAATTAGACTAGAAACGAAAAGCCTGATAAAATCAATTTTATCAGGCTTTTCGCTTTTATTTTGACAGCTAATTAATCCTCTGTAGGGAGCAAATCAACAATATCTCTAATCACTTTTGTATCGGTCTCTTCAATTACATAATCAGTATGTCCAGGGATATCGGTAAGTCGTAGATATGGCTTCTTGAATTCCATCGGGCTTTCGATCTTTTTTCTGCCAGATAGATGAATTTCTTGAGCGCCAGTCTGTAGGATACGAGATAAATTCTTGTCATTGATTCCTCCGCCTGGCATGATGATTATTCTATCAGCAGCTTCACGAATCAAATTCGTGACATGATCAATACCATCCATTACTTGTGGACGGTTACCGGAAGTTAGTATGCGCGTGCAGCCTGTTGAAATTACATCTTCCAATGCTTTCATGGTGTCCTTAGTCAAATCAAAAGCTCTATGAAATGACACTTGCATAGGACTAGCCAACTCCACTAATTGTTTGGTACGTTCCACATCCACCGTGCCATCAGGCTTTAAGATGCCCAATACCACGCCATCACAGCCTGACTCCTTACAAAACAAAATGTCTTGAGCCATTTGCTCAAATTCAATTTCTGAGTAGCAAAAATCACCTTCCCTAGGTCTTATCATTACAAATACATCAATTGTAAGAATGGCTTTAGCCATAAGGATTGCCGAAGGACTCGGAGTAAGTCCTCCTAAAATTAAACTAGAACAAAGCTCCACTCGCTTGGCTCCTCCCTCCTGGGCATTTATGGCTGATTGCAAACTATTGGCACAAACTTCAACTATCATTCTTTATGGCTTTCCTCTATGTATTTGCTAAATTGAATAAACAAATTTGTAACAAAAAGATAAAATTACAATAACGGTGGTTACTGAATGTTGGTTAAAGATAAACTATTTTCTTTTCGATTAAAG
>CAZRBW010000058.1:0-18601 GCA_964598395.1 uncultured Roseivirgaceae bacterium | reverse complement strand
GAAGCTTCCAAACTAGGGATGCTAATGATCTCTAGTTGAAATTGTTTCTTAAGAGGAAAAACATAGAGCCAAAGGCAAAACCATTATTTACAAAATGGATAATTATTGGGAGTGCCAAATTCTTTGTTTTGTAGTAAACCCAACCTGCCAAAAAACCAATAACCAGAGCACTTACAAATTGCCAAGGATTCAAATGAACTATACCAAAAAGTAAGCTTGAGGCTAGTATAGAAGTGAATATGGAATAGCGCTTTAATAGTCCTTCTAGAATAATTCCTCTAAAAATCAGTTCCTCAAAAATAGGCGCTGCAATCACAATCATCAGAAATGGAAATAGACCTTTTTGGCCAGCAAGCTCTCTAAACATTTCCTTCACAAAATCTGGCATTGGAATAAGGTTGATAATTGGCGAACTAACTCCAACTTGCAAGGAAACCACAGCGACGATTAAGAGAATAAAAACTTTGGGTGAGAACCTTGCGAACTGGAACTTACTAACTCCAATTTTATTAAATCTCTTCTTATGGATGATCCAAAATGATAAGCCCATAGTTGCCACATAATAGAGAAAACTGGCGGCATCTTCACCTAAAAAATCTTTCATAAAGATGATAGGACTCAGGCCAATCATCAATAAAATGATAATTCCAACTATACCAAAGCTTTGATTGAGGTTAGGGTAAGCAGGCTTTGAAATGGGTTCCATATTCATATTTCGAAGTTTATTATCGATTAAAGATGTTGATTTTAATTTAGAATATTTGAGTTAGGGGTTACTGGGTTGAGGTGATGGGGGTTTTCATGATTTTACCTTCATATTTAGTCGATTTTATTGGAGACAAAGTACATTGCAATTTTTCCCTTTCCTTTAGCTTCAATTTCACCACGATATGTGCAAGTGAAATGGTCTTTGACAAGAGAATAGGTAAAACCAGAAATATTAACTTGGCCTACAGAGCCAGAACTTTCCATTCTACTGGCTGTATTTACGGTATCTCCCCAAATATCATATTGGAATTTTTTAATACCTACAATGCCTGCAACGACTGACCCTGTGTGAATTCCAATTCTTATTTTAAAGTGAGGCTCTCCATTTTTTGATTTACGCTCAGCCTGTAAATTCATGAATTCTTGAATGTCTAGTGCTGCACGAACTACCTCGACTGCATTGGTTTGGTTAGGCGTAGGTAGTCCTCCCGCTGCCATATACGCATCACCTATAGTTTTAATTTTCTCTACATTATGTTTCTCCATAATTTTATCAAATTCAGAGAAGCATTCATGTATGTTTGCCACAAGCTCTTGTGGAGAAAGTATTTCTGAAATCTGAGTAAATCCTTGGAAATCAGTAAATAGTACTGTTACTTGATCTATATGTTTTGAGTCAGCATACCCTTTATCCTTCAACTCTTGGGCAGTTTCGTAGGGAAGGATATTTAAAAGTAAACTCTCTGATCGGTTTTTTTCTTTTGAGATACGATTTCGTTGCACAAGAATAATTCCTGATGCAAAAGTCATCAATAGAAAGCCCATAATGAAGAAGTTTCGTTGACGTTCTTGTTTTTCAATTTCAAGCCTACTCAGCGCATCCTTTTTTTCAAAATCAAATACAAGCTGTTGTCTTACGGCATCTTTTGCAACCTCTTCATTTTGTGCACTGTCAAAATATAATACAGACTGTTGGTAGTAGCGTAAGGCGTTTTTGTAATCCCCATTAATACTGTCTATGAAGAATAGGTGATCATATGCTCTAGCAACAATCTCTTTTAGGCCTTTACCTAAACTCAAGTCTAAGGCTTTCACACTTTCTACTCTTGCAGCTTCGAGTTCATTATTATCCAGTAATAAGGTTGCTAAGCTAATCTGTTCATTCGCTATTTCATAATAAGTCCCATACTCCACACTAAGGGCTGAGGATATTTTTTGATAATAAATAGCAGAATCTATATCATCAATGTAAGAATAATAATCGCTTAAAGCTCCGTATGAGTAAATTCTATTGCTCTTATTGTCATGAATAGAAGCCATTTGATTTGCTTTATCAATCCAAAATTTAGCTGAGTCAAACTTTTCTTCAAGTAAGTATAGGCCTCCAATATTTATATAAGCTGCTCCAAGATCAGTGGAATCTTGCCTTAGGATCGCGAGATTTAAAAAAGTAAAGTAATTTCGCTTGGCATCATTAAATTCATTTAAGTATGATTGAATATTTGCTAAATTATTGTAGCAGCTACCCATCATAGCGATATCATTTAAGGATTCACTGATTTTCAATGCCTTCAGTATATATTCTATGGCTTTAGGGTAGAAGCCCAAATAGTCGTAAGAATTGCCTTGGGTTAGATATAACCTACTTATGAGCTCCAGATTATTTTTTTCAGTTAAAAGAGCTAAAGCGTCGTTTGCATTTTCGATGGATTCGGTATATTTCCCTTCTTCTAATAATAAGGAGGCATAAGTACTCAAAACTTCTGCGTGAGCTTCTTTACTATTTTTTGCTGTTGTACTGTGGAGCAGTGAGTCTAGACTAACGAATACAACTTTTTTATCTTTCAATTCAAAATAAAGGTTGTATATGTCATCCAGTTTGTCCAAGAATTGGGATGGTACTTGGTCTGTTGACTGTTGAAAACTGCCCTGGGTAGAGACCAAAGAAAGTATGAAAACAAGCAGAAGAGGCATAAAAATTTTTGATGTTTAAAAGACCATCAACAAATAATAAGAAGCATAAAGTAAAGAACAAGTTAAGTAAATTAAATATGTACCGATCTATTGGGACGCTTTGATTTTCAACTTGCTAAATAAAAACAATAGAAACTTACTTTAGTGGATACTTAGCCAATATATAATTTCATTCCAAAATTTAACTGGCTCATTTACCATCGGCGAGTGGCCTGATTTATCAAGAAGAAATGAAATTAGATCCTGGGATCCAACATTAGCTTCTATATCATTGGCCAATCCTGGTGGGCATACAAAGTCATATTTACCCCAGACAAGCAGGGTAGGAAGGGTAATCTTTGATAAATTATCTGAAATAGTGACCTGGTAGGCTTGAAGGTCAATTTCTAAGCTTCCAGATAATTTTTCATTTAAGCGATTGGCAGCGACAGAATTATTATTGAAAATTGGGTTAGCTAAATTACTTTCAATAATAAAGTCAAACATCGTTTCAGCTTCTTGAGCAAAAGCATTCAATTGATTGACATTATCAATACCCAAATGCGAATTGTTATTGCACCATTCCACTACATTGTTCCAAAAATCAATATTATTATTTGAGGCTAATTCTTGATTGCCGTAAAACAACAGCATCTCCCTAGTAAGTCTGTCATTTAATTCATAATTGTGTGCACCACCAATTTGTATCCATCCATTTACGAGACTTTCATTATTTCCTTGAAGAAGAAAATATGGAGCTAGGAAACCTCCCCAACTATGACCAAAAAGATACACTTTTTGATCTTGGCCGTATTTGCTTTTGACTAGCTGGATAATTTTTGCCATGTCATTGGCAAAATCCTTGATATTTTTACTACCTCCCTTGCCTTGTGAGTTTCCTGCGTATCGCTGATCCCAGTAGATCACGCCAAATTGACTTTCGATATTTTTTTCCACAAATTCATCACGGTACTCCAGGCCATTCCCTCCAGGTCCTCCGTGAATGATGAAAATCATTTTTTTGCTATCCACATTACCAATCACATGAACAGGCATATCCTGTCCCTCATTCCTCAAAAAGAACACATCATGAGCCATGCCTTCGGTAGTAAATACCTCCTCTTGGCAAGCACTAAGTACTATGGCCAATTGAAAGAGAAGAAGAGTCTTAAAGCCTATTTTAATACTCATTTTTACACTATTTTAATTAGTTTTTGAACCTTTAATCGAATACGATGGTGAAGCTTTCCAGAAATTATTCAGCCTGACTATAAAACCCGTTTGGATCGTATATCGCTCAAGCCAGTCATTATTGAAAGGAAAAAAAAGCAATGCACCTGGTTTTAGAAACACGTTAAATGGCGTATTTCCTTTCATTCCAAAATTATAACCTAAAGCAAAAGCTACATTTCCCAAACCATAAAAACTTCCTGCAAGTGAGACTTTTCTTATTTCTCCTGAATCTGTTACTTCAAAAGTAGCTCCGTCAATAAAAGTCCTGCTAAGTCCTAGTCCAATTGTACTTTCGATATATAATCCTTTATTATATTGACGCCTGTTTGTCCACTCACCTAGTACAAATAAATTGGTGTGGAAATCTGAATGATGATACATATTTATTGATAGTCCGTAATAACGCTCCTTGTAAAACGCTAATGGTTTTTTCATAAACCGTTTATTCACTTCTGTGATTTTGTAGGGGCGGTCTATTCCTAAACTAAATCCCGGATAAATTACAGATCCTAAATATGAAGTCTTTATACCTGTACCGGTATGGTGGTTTCGCGATTTAAAATCTTGAGCCTGCAATTGGTTGCTAAAAAATAGTATAAGGCAAAGCACACCAATATTTCTGATGCAATAAATAATTTTTTGAAATGTTCGGATCATTAGCTGACTATAATAATTAGTAAATTGTATCCTTCGTTTTTGCTGCTATTTTGTGTTTCTAATTTCATGAGCCTTTGTAAATTTTAATGATAAATAAAATTAGTGTGCACATAACCTTATAAATATACAAATACTTGATTTTGATTTCACAAATCAACTAAATTTTCACAAGTCTGCTCAGCTTTAATTTTAATAAAGATGTGGGTGTTTTTTAGAATGAGTATTTCGGGCGTTTGGGTAATGATGGTAGAGGTTATGAGCTGGGAAGCTTATAAATTAAGGGTTTTTCGCTTTGGTGGTTAGAATAGCGGATCTAAGTATTTTTAGAATACAATTGGCCTTGTCGTTTAGCATTTTGGAATTCTTCCTCAGTAATATATTCGGAATGAAATAGAAGCTCGAGCCAATAAATTGATTCATCGCATTCCTTTTGAGAAATGTAGAGCTTGTGAATAAAGTCTGCATTGCTTTGAGCGTTTTGAGCCTCACGAATATTTGCTCCAACAGAAGTCCCTGCTTGCTTAAGACATATTCTCTTTTCTGCTAAGACAATATCTCGCACAGTACAATAATATCTAATGCAAACTCAAATGACATATCCTTTAAAATACTTCTTCTTTCACCCATGCCTCAAAATTAATAAAACCCATCACCCATCACCTTTAACCTATAACCTCTAATCTATAACCCATAACTATAACCCATCACCCCTAAAAAGTTCCTCAAACGAAATATCCATCAACTCATAAGCCTCCCAGCCTACGAAATCGAAGTGCCACCATTCGTTGAAGTAAACTTTGAAACCATGTTTATGCATAATGCTGATTAGCAGGTCTCGATTTCTGATTTGTTCAGCAGGAAGTTCTGTATAGCGAGGGCTAGCTAATTCGGTGAAATCATCATAATCTGTAGGCATAGCGAGCTCTTGGCCAGTTTTTAGATTGATCAGTGTTAAATCTACTGCACAACCTCTATTGTGTCTGGAGCCGTCTTTTGGGTGAGCTACGAACTCTTTTTTGGTAGTCAATTGATAGAATTTAACGGTAACAGCATAAGGTCGATATCCATCGAATATCTTTAAGCCTAAACCCATATTATTGAATTCATTTTGGGCATTTTTTAGCGATTCGGCAGCTGCTTTTCGCAGAAAAGCTCTTTCTAATTCATACACTTTAGTCTTAGCAAAATTATTGGTGCTTGCGTATCTGATATCAAAGAGAAGGTGAGGAATATATTGGCTTAAATCCACCAATTCCTTATTGGGATTTTCTTCTACAGTTTTTAGATAATCTGAAACTTGGTTAATTATTTTCAATCCATATTTATTGCTTTGCTGGGCAATGGCACTAAGATTTAGATATAAAAAAGCCAGCATTGATAGCAATACTGGCCATTTACAAACATTAATTTTATTTGCAATCACTTTAATCATTCGAACCCAAAAGTTTCTCTAAAATATCGATTGCGGCTTTTGAAATAACTGTACCAGGACCAAATACGCCAGAAACACCAGCTTCATAAAGGAAATCATAATCTTTCGGTGGAATTACTCCTCCCGCTATTACCATAATATCCTCCCGCTTTAATCTTTTCAATTCGTCGATCAATTTGGGAATTAGGGTTTTATGACCAGCAGCAAGCGATGAAGCACCAATAATATGCACATCATTTTCTACGGCTTGCATGGCCACTTCTTCTGGAGTTTGAAACAATGGCCCGATATCTACATCGAAGCCAATATCAGCAAAGCTTGTGGCAATTACTTTTGCGCCTCTATCGTGACCATCTTGTCCCATTTTGGCCACCATAATTCTTGGACGACGGCCTTCAATACTTTCGAATTGATCGGCTAATTCTTTTGCTTTTTTAAAGTTTGGATCTTGCGCCACTTCTCTTGAATATACTCCTTGAATAGACCTAATTACAGCTTGATGACGACCATAAACTTTTTCCATTGCATCGGAAATCTCGCCTAAAGTTGCTCGCACTCTAGCTGCCTTTACAGCTAAATCTAGTAAATTTCCTTCACCTGTTTTGGCCGCATTGGTAATTTCTTCCAAAGCCTTATCTACATCCGCTTGGTTTCTCTCGGCTTTCAGCTTTTTGAGACGAGCAATTTGAGAATTATATACTGCGGTATTGTCCACCTCATGTATATCAAATTCCTTATCGCTCTCGGCTTGGTAGCGGTTGATGCCAACGATGATATCTCTTTTAGAATCGATTCTTGCTTGCTTTTTGGCAGCGGCTTCTTCAATTCTCATTTTTGGTAGGCCACTTTCTATAGCCTTAGCCATTCCACCTAATTCCTCTACTTCCTCTATCAATGCCCAAGCCTTTTCGATCAATTGCTCGGTGAGGTATTCCACATAATAAGAACCACCCCAAGGATCTACAGCTTTGGTTACCTTGGTTTCTTCTTGCAAGTAAAGCTGCGTATTTCTGGCAATACGAGCTGAGAAATCAGTAGGTAATGCCAATGCTTCGTCGAAGGCATTGGTATGCAAACTTTGCGTGTGCCCAAGCACGGCAGCCAAAGCTTCCACGCAGGTACGTGTTACATTATTGAATGGATCTTGCTCTGTCAAACTCCAGCCTGATGTTTGGCAATGTGTTCGCAGTGCCATTGATTTTGGATTTTGTGGATTGAATTCCTTGATCATTTTGGCCCAAATCACTCTGGCAGCTCTCATCTTAGCAATCTCCATAAAGTGGTTCATGCCTATAGCCCAGAAGAAGGAAAGCCTTGGTGCAAATTCATCGATGCTTAAGCCAGATTTTAAACCCGTACGTATATATTCCAATCCATCTGCAAGGGTGTATGCAAGCTCAATGTCAGCAGTAGCACCAGCTTCTTGCATGTGGTATCCACTAATGCTGATAGAATTGAATTTGGGCATATTCTTGGCCGTGTAGGCAAAAATATCGGCGATAATTCGCATGGAAGGAGTAGGTGGATAGATGTAGGTATTCCTCACCATAAACTCCTTCAAAATATCATTTTGGATCGTTCCGCTCAGCTTGTCAGGAGATACGCCTTGCTCTTCGGCAGCTACTATGTAAAATGCCATAATTGGAATCACTGCTCCATTCATGGTCATGGAAACGGACATTTTATCTAGAGGAATTTGGTCGAAAAGCACCTTCATATCCAATATGGAATCGATGGCTACGCCGGCTTTTCCTACATCCCCAACTACACGCGGGTGGTCAGAGTCATAGCCTCTATGAGTAGCCAAATCGAAGGCCACACTCAAGCCTTTTTGGCCAGCAGCAAGATTCTTTCTGTAAAATGCATTAGACTCCTCAGCGGTACTAAAACCAGCATACTGTCTGATAGTCCAAGGTTGATAAACATACATGCTAGAATATGGGCCACGCAAATAGGGTGGGAGGCCAGCTACAAAGCGAGATCCTATATCGTTTTGCAAATCGTCCTTGCTACATATCCCTTTTATCTCAATATCCTCGGCAGATTGAAATGGAGGCAAATCCATTTCAGATTGCTTGACTAAGGGAATTTCCTTTTGATCTATATTCTTAAAATTAGGCTTCATTTAATTTCAATCAAGGGTTTCAATAATTTGGCTCAGGCTATTAACTACATTTGATTTTGCATGGATGAAATAATCCACTCCAGCGGCTAATAGCTTGTTGGCATGCTCCACAGGATTTCCTGCGATCACAATTTTGGCTTTGCTTACATTTTGAATGCTCTCAGCAATTGATTCGCCCATTGCTACATAATCCTCATCTGAACCACAAAGAATTACCAAATCTGGATTTTGCTCTTTCAATTCGCTATTGGAATTCTCTTTTGAGAAGGTAGAAAGTACCAATAATGAAATGCCTGCCGTGCCAAAAAAGGATTGACTGAAGTTGATACGGGCGCTAGGCATAAATCCATTGGAAAGAGGTAGAATCACGGCTATTGGCATTTTACCACCCGCCTTTTTCGATTCCATTTGGTGACGTAATGCTTCAAATTGCAAGGCTGCATGGCGCGGGAGGAATGAATCCGTATTTTCCATCCACTCAGGCTTTAGCAGCTTTTCCAGACTGTCACTTGGGTTTGGAAACTGATTGGTGCCGATGAAAGTAGTTTTTCTAGAAGCTATTTTTTCAAGCTTTTCATTTCTTTTATCTGTAACTAAGCTAAGCAAATGGCCAGATTTCGCATTTGCTTCGAAAGTACCTTTATCCTCAAGGTTTAGAAATAATGCCCAAGCTCCTTCTATAAGTTTTGCCGTAAGTGTCTCGATATAATAGGATCCTGCAACAGGATCGGCGACTTTCCCGAGGTAGGATTCTTCTTGCAATATCAAAGAAATATTTCTGGTGATCCGCTTTGAAAATGCACTTGGCTCGGCCATTCCTTCGTCGTGCGGGCTGATGGAAATGCTATCCGCTCCACCAATTATTGCAGACATTGCTTCGGTGGTATTTCGAAGCATGTTCACGTAAGGATCGTAAAATGACTTGCTCCAAACAGATGAATAAGAATGAAGTCTTTGAGCGTGATTTTCGATGCCATAGCTGCTAGCAATTTTTGCGATCAAGGCTTTTAGCGCGCGTAATTTTGCAATCTCAATAAAGTATTCATTTCCGATAGAGGATTTCACCATCAGATTGTCGAAAATAGTGGCAGCAGACATACCAGCATCTGTACCTTTGTCGAGATACGCGACTAAATGGTGTATTCCAATTCCCAATTGCTGAACAGCATCGGCACCTGCATTTTGGTAAAGTCCCAGATCTAAAGTGAAGGTTTTTAATCCTCCCGCTTTTTCATTTGCTTGGATGAGTTTCGCAAAGGAAGAAGCGTCAAATTCACTTGCTTTTCCACTAAGCAAATCAGCCATTGGATCATTATCTACAAAGATATTTACCAGATTTTGATCTATCCCTTGCTTACTCAACCAGCTTTTCAATTCACTTATAAAGTGCTGATTGTTAGTTGTTCCATGAAATGAAAGCGCGCAATACTGAGGCAATATTCCATCCAAAAGCAATGATAAATCTACCTCTGTTTGCAAGTGGAATTCAATGCCATCCGCACCATTTTCTAATGCTTCGAGTGCTTCTTGATTGGCTTTTTTTACGTCCGAAACCAATACCTTTTCGAAATTTGTCCAATGTCTATTAGCAAAAGCTGGATTGTCATTGGCGTCAATATTATGTAGGTTTTGAAGGTTATTTAACTCTCGTAAATCTTCTTGAAAATACATTGGCTCTATTTGTAGGCCTTCATCAGTTTTCCAAATTAGACTTTCATAGTCTTTACCTTTGAGGTCTTTTACTACTTTTTCTTTCCATTCGCTTTTAGTGGAATCAGGAAATGAAAGTGCAAAGAAAAAATTTGATGGTGAATCACTCATCTATTTCAGAAATTTTGTTTGTGTAAAAATACATTAAAATCCTCTATCACTCGAATTATCAAGGATGACTTATATGAGTTGAGGCAAATTTATAATTCGAGCAAAAATCAATTTTAAATAATCGGAAAACTTGTTCTTTTAACCTTTCAACTCTGATAAATTTTTATCAAATTTGTCTCCCTCTTTTCTGTACTTCCAGTATTCCTTAATAAGAAGAGTATTTGATTAATGAATGATTGCACGACCATTTGGGCTAACTGTTTGACTTACATCCGCGAGAATGTAGGAGAGCAACCCTATATAACCTGGTTCAAGCCGATTGTTCCATTGCGATATGAAGATGGTGCACTTACGATTCAAGTGCCCAGTCAATTTTTTTATGAGTGGTTGGAAGAAAACTATGTTCAATTGCTTCGAAAGGCGATTGATCAAGAAATTGGCAAACATGGCCGTTTAGAATATTCGGTTATTGTGGACAATGGTAATTCGAATAACAAGCCCGTTTCCATCAATTTGCCAAACCAGAATAGGCAAAAAGCTATGGCCTCAATGAATGGTAATAGCTATGAAAGTTTTAACGGCAACTTTCAGCCGGATACATATAAGGATGCCTTTATGTATCAAACTGCACTTAATCCGAATTATGTTTTCGATTCATTTATCGAGGGCGATTGTAATAGACTGGCGAGGTCGGCAGGATATGCTGTAGCAACCAAGCCTGGCATCACTTCTTTCAATCCATTGTTGATTTATGGTGGTGTAGGGTTAGGGAAAACGCATTTGGTGCATAGTATTGGGAATCAAATTCGCTCTAGCTTAGAAGATAAATTGGTGTTTTATGTCTCTTCGGAGAAATTCACCAATCAGTTTACAGATGCTATAAAAAACAACTCGATACAGCAGTTCACTCATTTTTATTTGCAGGTGGATGTGTTGATAATTGATGATGTTCAGTTTTTGTCGGGCAAGGAAAAAACGCAAGAAATGTTTTTCCACATCTTCAATCACTTGCATCAGAATGGCAAGCAGGTGATCCTAACAAGTGATAGACCTCCACGTGATTTGCAGGGTTTGCAGGATAGATTGCTTTCTCGTTTCAAATGGGGACTTACGGCAGATTTGCAATTGCCAGATTTCGAAACCCGTATTGCTATTATTAACAGGAAACTCCAAGCTGATGGAATTGATATTCCAGAAGATGTGGTGGAATACTTGGCGTATAGCGTAGATACTAATGTGCGTGAATTGGAAGGTGTATTGATTTCTTTGATTGCACATGCGTCTCTTACTCGCCGTGAAATCAATCTGGAGTTAGCAAAGCAGACCTTGAAAAATATCGTTCAAGAGATTGATTCAGAGGTAGGTATAGATTATATACAAAAAACTGTAAGCGAATATTTTGGTATATCTGTAGAAGATATGAAGGCCAAAACTCGTAAAAAGGAAATAGTGATTTCGAGGCAAGTTGCTATGTTCCTAGCCAAAGAATATACAAATCATTCATTGAAATCGATTGGCTACCATTTTGGCGGGAGGGATCATAGTACAGTAATTCATGCTGTGCAGTCTGTCGACAATATGATGGAAACTGACGCTCGTTTCGCTCATTCGTTAGAAGAGGTGAAGAAAAAAATCAAGATTAGAAGATTCTAATTCTCTTGAACCCAATAAAATCTAAAGCACAAAAAAACCTCTAAGATCGTATCCTAGAGGTAATTTTATGATATTCGCTAATTAGATTAAGCTAATTGTCCTTCAAGCTTACCAGCTAAAACAGCTTTGTTTACTGCTCCAACTTGCTTATCAACGATCTCACCATTTTTGAAGAATAGTAAAGTTGGGATACTTCTGATTCCAAATTTGGCAGATACAGCTGGGTTGCTATCTACATCTACTTTACCAATAATTGCTTTGCCTTCGAAATCAGCAGCCATTTCTTCTACTACTGGACCTATCATTTTACATGGGCCACACCATTCTGCCCAAAAATCTAGCATTACTGGTTTGTCAGAATTGATTATTTCTTCAAAATTCTGGTCGGTTACATTAATTGCTTTAGCCATTACTTTAAATTATGTTGATTATTCGTTTATAAATTCTTTTCTCACTGAAAGTCCAAAGATAAACAGCAACTTTCTCATTCAGGTTCATGCTTCATGCATTATTACTGTAGGTTTGCTTTTGGCCACTCTTTTGAGCTCCCGTAAACTATCTTGCTCTAGATTAATACATAATTTCCGAGCAAGAAGTGGCACTTCCATTTCCTCCCGCTTGTCTATAAAATGTAATCTAACTGGTGTTTTGCCTGGGTACGTATTTTTAAGTTGATCTAAACTAGCAATCATGCTTGAGTTTAAGGATTCCAAATCAATATTTACTTTCACACCTTTAGCAAGTTTCTCCCATAAGTCACTAATGAATTCGATTCTTACAATTTTAGCTTCAAAGTCATTATCTCTGTATTTATTTCGCTCTACTTTTACAACAAGGAATAGATACCATCCAGTTTCCATTAAGGCTCTGTATTTTATGTAGTCATCACCAAAAATCATAAATCGGAAACTACCATTATAATCTTCCATGGTCAATGAGCCAAATGGTTTATTTGATTTTTGGGTCATTCGATGCTGCACTTCGGTGACCATACCAGCTAGTTTCAGGGTTTTCCCAGCTAATTCCTCCAAATTATTGAGGTCGCTTAGGCTTCCATTACAGAAACTTTGAATTTCCAATTTGTATTGATCGAGGGGGTGTCCTGAAATATACAGTCCAACAACCTCCCGCTCTTTACGCAGCTTAACCAAATCGTGGAAAGGCTCCATAGGTGGCACACTTGGCTTTGGAATATCCATGCCACCCGAGCCACCAAATAGGCTCGTTTGGGCACTTTCTTTCTCTAGTTGAAGCTTTTGTGCATATTTAATAGCTTTTTCTACCAGATTAGCTTCACCTTCTGGCGCTTCCAAATATTGCCTTCTGTGGTATTCTTCAAAGCAATCGAAAGCACCAGACATCGCCAATGCTTCGAAAGTTTTTTTATTAACAGCCTTTAAATTCACTCGATTGGTGAAATCAAAAATATCCTTGAAATGGCCAGATTTAGTTCTTTCCTCAATCAATGATTCCACGGCAGCTTCACCCGCGCCTTTTATCGCGCCTAAGCCAAATCGTATTTCACCTTTTTCATTTACTTCGAAGTATACGCCCGATTCGTTTACATGTGGACCGAGAACTTTAATGCCATAATCACGACAGCCTTCCATGTATTTGGTCAGACTTTTAATGTCGTTTTGGTTGTGAGTAAGAACCGCAGCCATAAACTCGGCAGGGTAATGCGCTTTTAAATAGCCTGTTTGGAATGCGATATAGGAATAGCAAGTTGAGTGAGATTTGTTGAACGCATAAGCAGCAAACGCTTCCCAATCCGTCCAGATTTTCTCACATATTTTGCGCTCATGTCCATTCTTTTTACACCCTTCGAGGAAGGTTTCTTTCATTTCATCCAGTACAGACTTTTGCTTTTTACCCATTGCTTTACGCAATTTATCCGCTTGCCCTTTAGTGAATCCAGCCAAAGATTGGGAAAGAAGCATCACTTGTTCTTGATATACCGTGATCCCATAAGTTTCCTTCAGGTATTCTTCCATGATTGGAATATCATAGCTGATTGGCTCGATTCCATGCTTACGGGCGATGAAGTTTGGTATATAATCCATTGGGCCAGGACGATACAAGGCATTCATGGCAATTATATCCTCAAACTTATCTGGTTTGAGCCCTTTGAGGTGCTTTTGCATTCCTGGAGATTCAAACTGGAATAGACCAACCGTTTCGCCTTTTGAAAAAAGCTCCAGCGTCTTAGTATCATCAAGTGGAATTGTTTCGATATCGATCTCGATTCCATGATTTTTCTTGACTTGGCGGAGCGCATCTTTTATAATAGACAGGGTTTTTAGACCCAAAAAGTCCATTTTCAATAAGCCAGCACTTTCCACCACAGAGTTATCGTATTGGGTTACCACCAGGTCCGAATCCTTCGCAACACCTACAGGGATGAATTTCTGGATATCATCTGGTGTAATGATTACACCGCATGCATGAACTCCTGTATTTCGCAGTGAGCCTTCCAATACATCTGCTTGTCGAAGGATTTCTCCTTGTAGACTTTTGCTATTCCTAATGGCTTTAAGCTGTGGCTCCAGCTCATAGGCCTTTTGTAGATTGATACCTATGGGCTTGTCTGGAATTAGTTTGGCTAGTTGTGTTGCTTCACTCAGGGGCAATTCCATTACGCGCGCACAATCACGGATAGCTGATTTTGCACCCATTGTGCCATAGGTAATAATTTGAGCTACCTGTGATTTTCCGTATTTGTTGATCACATAATCGATTACTTTTCCTCTACCTTCATCATCGAAATCTATATCAATATCGGGAAGTGAAACACGATCTGGATTAAGGAATCTCTCAAATAGTAGATCATATTTAATTGGATCCACATTGGTGATGGCAATGCAATAGGCAACTGCCGAACCTGCTGCTGAACCTCGACCAGGCCCAACTGAAACACCCATTTCACGCGCTTTATTAGTGAAATCCTGTACGATTAGGAAGTAGCCAGGATAGCCAGTACGCTCAATGGTTTCAAGCTCAAAATCAAGCCTTTCTCTTAATTCGTCTGTGATTTCGCCATATCGTTTTTCTGCACCTACATAAGTAAGGTGTCTCAGATAATTATTCTCGCCTCTTTTGCCACCATCAATAGCATCTTGTGGTTCGACAAATTCTTGAGGTATATCGAAGGCTGGTAACAAAACCTCCCGCTCCAATTCGAATGCCTCAATTTTATCTACGATCTCCGCAATGTTTTCAATCGCCTCAGGGATGTCAGCGAATAGCATTTTCATCTCATCCTGCGTTTTAAAATAGTATTCCTTATTTGGAAAGCCAAATCTAAAGCCTCTACCTCTACCTATGGGAGTGCTCTTTTTCTCACCATCTCTAACACAAAGCAAAATATCGTGAGCATCAGCATCATTTTTATCTAAGTAATAGACATCATTGCTGGCAATTACCTTCACATTGTATTTGTCGGCAAATTCTAGCAATACATCATTTACACGATCTTCCTCTTCAAGTCCATGGCGAGTTAGTTCCACATAAAAATCTTCTTTGAAAGTATCTACCCACCATTTGAAAGCCTCCTCAGCTTGGTGCTCACCAATATTCAGTATTAAGCTAGGAACTTCGCCAGTCAATCCACCACTTAATGCAATTACATTATCGCTGTATTGTGCGATTAATTCTCTATCTACTCTAGGGTAAAGTCCATAATTGCCCTCCGTAAATGCCAAAGAAGCCAATTTTGCTAATGAATGAAATCCATCTTTATTCTTTGCCAAAAGCACTTGACTAAAGCGCTTATCAGTATGATCTTTTGTGAATTGGAGTCTTGTTCGTTCCTCAGCTACGTAAAATTCGCAACCTACAATGGGTTTAATTCCTTGCTTAAAGGCTTCTCTTACGAAAAGAAATGAGCCAAACATATTGCCCAAATCCGTAAGAGCGACGGCAGGCATATTTAATTCCTTGGCTTTGGCTATTAGTTTAGGTATTTGTGGAACTGCCTGTAATACAGAGAATTGAGAATGGACATGTAAATGGGTGAATGGGGTAGAAATATCGATTTTTTGGTTAGGATCGATGATTCTTCGTGTCTTCTTAGCTGGAGCTTTTTTTACAAAGTTGGCCTCATCTAAAGCGGGAGGTTGATAGGTGATTTCATTGATAGTCACCCCTTCAATAGGCTTGATTACGCCTTCTTTCAATAAACCAAAAAAGCACTTAGCAGTAGCGTCCACATCAAATGCCGCATCGTGGGCGTCGTTGAAGGGCTTGTTAAAAAGCTTTTGGTGTAGTTCGGTAAGTGTAGGCCATTTGAATTTCCCACCTTTACCTCCAGGTAAGGCACAAAACTCTGTTGCTTCGTCTTTGGTGTCAATCGATGCTCGACCTTCCAGCTGATTATCCTCCCGCATTCGCAGGTATTCAGCTCCCATTATATTGATATCAAAGCCAATATTATGACCGACTAGGAAGTCAGATTTGTGTACATCAACAGTAAATAACTCTAGTACTTTCCTTAATGAATGACCTTCTTTCTCTGCCAATGCAGTAGAGATGCCATGTATTTTTTCTGAGTTATATGGGATGGTAAAACCTTCTGGCCTTACTATATAATTGTGATTTGAAACTAGATTTCCTTTTGCATCGTGCAATTGCCATGCTAGCTGAACCAGCCTCGGCCAATTGTCTAGATCACTTACAGGAGCGTTGTAGTTTTGAGGTAAACCAGTGGTTTCGGTATCGAATATTAAATACATAACTTATCTGCAATATTTGTTTAAAAACGCTTGGGCTTGATTATGCCCAAGACTTAGTGCTTTTTGAAAAAAGGGACAAGGGTCGGTTTTCTTACTTTCGACCGCAAATTGTCCTAGGGTCATTTGTACTAAATGGTCATTTGGAGCAAGTTTTTCACCTTGTTGTAGTGTAATCCAAGCCTCGTCTAATTTACCTAGTTCAAACTGTGTCCTGCCCAAGTTCATGTAATAATAAAATATGGAAGGGTCTAAAGTAATAGCTTTGATATAGTATTCTTCGGCTTTTTGCAAATCCTTACTCTGAAATTGAGCAACAGCAGCATTGAAATACAATCGACTTGAATTTTCCTCCAACTCTAAGGCTTTTGAATAGCTGATTAAGGAAGTCTTATAATTTCCAACGGCGGCTTGCGTAGTAGCTAGTTTTTCCCATGCAAAATAGAAATCTTCATGTATGACAGTAGCGGATTTCCAAAGAGCAATAGGTTCTTTCCATTTGGGTATTGCTTTTGAGAAGTTGTAACCGTAATAAACGATAATAATTACGAGTATGGTAATGCTTTGCTTAAATGGCAACTTTTGGATCGCAATAGCGATTATCAAGGCTACTCCAAAAAAAGGCACATACATATATCTATCAGCCACAGGACCAGCTATACTAAATTGAATTAGGTGAATGCTGGTGAATGTTAAAAAATAAAAGAGAGGGAAGACTAACTTTGATTTTTTTAAATATAGTTGGATTAATACTACAAATGATAAAGGCCAAAGCAGTAAGGCTAAGTACGAAAAAGTATTAAGACTGAATGATGGATATATTGCTGATATATCTCCAAACCAAAATATACGCTTGAGAAACCAAGCAAGCTTTACTCCAGACAATAAAAGTAATTCAATGTAATTCTGCGATTCAGGAATATCAGGTCTAAATTTTAATCCAAACCAAATAAAGAGAGGAATCATTAATAATACGGGTAGTAGGGCTTGTAGGTCTTTTACTTTTTGTTTGCCATAAAGCCACCATATTGCTACCATCATTATTGGCCATACGATTCCTTGTACTTTGCTGAGCATCGATAGAGTAACTAGGATTATGGCTAGCCAGAAGTGTTGCCTTTTTCGACTTTGTAGATACTGTGTCCAAAATGCTAAACCGAAAAAGCCAAAACTAGCATAAACTAGTGTGCTTCTAGCTGAGATCCATGCGATGGGTTCTGATGCTGATGGATGAAAAGCAATTAGAGATGATGCTATTAAAGCCACCCAATGACTCTGACTAATTCGCAACGCTAATGAATACGCACCCAAAATTGCAATAAAGTGCCATACGATCGAAAAAGTATGGTAGACCTTTGGATTAAAGCCAAAAAGGGAGGTCTCAATTTTGAATAGCAATGTGACTACAGGTTGGTACATACCTGCTACGGGCTCGGAAAATATTTTGAAAATTGAGTTTTTGACTGGGTTTCTAACTAATTCATTCTCCAAAATTTGCATATCATCATCCCAATTGAAAGCAAAATTGAATTGGGATACTTGCCAAGTGAATAGCAAAAAGAAAAATAGCAAAACTACAATTAGTGCAGATTGAATATTTTGAGTAGGTGCTGTTCGCAATTTAGTGGATTCTCTGAATGAAAAATTAACGATAAATTTATCTCACAATTTATCAAAATTAATGATGGAACCCTTGATCAATTTTTAGAATTGACTCTTAAAATTTCAAATAGGAATAATTAAATCAAAATGAGTTGATAAATTATTTCTCAGTATATGGGACGTAAATCACCTTTTTGGTTTCCATATATGGCTCTGTGAAAAAATTACTAAGTGGGAATTCTTGAACGAATAATTCTGATTCCTCTATTTCTTCAGTCAAATCACCTCCTTTTAGTAGGAGCATGCCATTGGCCAGTTTGTGTGTGTGGCCTGGATTGATTTTGTGCTTAGACCATAAATGAAGATTTGCTAAGCGAGCAACGGCTCGGCTAATCACAAAATCGAAAGTACCTTTCACCTTTTCTCCTCTAATATTGGCTGCTGTCACATTGTCTAGTCCAAGAGAAGTTTTCACGCCTTCTACTACTTTTATCTTTTTTCCGATGGAGTCCACCAAATGAAACTGAGCCTCTGGAAATAAGATTGCCAGTGGGATTCCTGGGAAACCTCCACCTGTACCAATATCCATGATTTTAGCTCCTGGCTTAAAGGGATTGATCTTAGCAATAGCTAATGAGTGAAGGACATGGTGAATATAAAATTCATCCATGTCTTTTCGTGATATTACAT
>CAZRBW010000057.1:1991-19999 GCA_964598395.1 uncultured Roseivirgaceae bacterium | reverse complement strand
AATTGTTAATCTCCTATATTATTTCCAAAAAGCGGTGGGAATTATGATGGAAGGTGAGTTTCTTATAAATAAACACCTATCAGTAATAGCACGAGGTGTTTTATTCCTCCCGCCCCTTTGGAAATCACTTAAGCAAAGTGTTTGCGATAATATTAATATCTCCTTCTTTTTTGTCCTTGAGGTTTTTCACCACCCGCACCTTGATTTCTATTTGCAGGTCTTTTCTGCTTTTGCTGTTGTTTGGGTGCAGGCTCTACTTCATTATTCATAAGTGGATATGGATGGTCTTTGATTACACCAATCGACTTGGAAATAAGCTTCTCAATATCCTTGAGATAAGGCTTCTCACTTGCATCGCAAAAGGATAAGGCAATTCCATTTTTACCAGCTCTACCAGTTCGCCCAATTCGATGAACGTAGGTTTCTGAGATATTTGGTAGCTCAAAATTGACTACGAATTGCAAATCGTCGATATCGATACCACGAGAGGCAATATCTGTGGCTACTAGTACTCTTGTGGTTTGCGCTTTAAAGTTTGCCAAAGCCCTTTGCCTTGCATTTTGCTCTTTATTTCCATGAATAGCTTCGGCTGTTATATTGCTCTTTTTCAAGAATCGAACAACTTTATCTGCACCGTGCTTGGTTCGGGTGAAAACTAGTGCAGTTGGAATATCCTTTTCATTAAGAATATCCACCAATAGCTTCATTTTATTTCCTTTATCGACAAAATAGATAAACTGCTGCACTGTATCAGCTGTAGAAGATGGGGGTGTTACTTCCACTCTCATTGGATTATGCAAAATGCTGTTTGCCAATTGCACAATGGCTTGCGGCATGGTAGCCGAGAAAAATAGTGACTGTCTTTTTTGCGGGAGGAGTTTCACGATTTTGCGAACATCATTCACAAAACCCATATCCAACATTCTGTCGGCTTCGTCCAATACAAATAGCTCAATTTTACTCAAGGAAATAATTCCTTGGCTAATCAAATCGAGCAATCGACCAGGTGTAGCTACTAGAATATCAATCCCGCTATTTATTCTATTTACTTGCTTGAATTGCTTCACTCCACCAAAAATCACCGTGGTGCGGAGCTCAGTATTTTTGCCATAGGCTTTAAAACTCTCGTCAATTTGTATAGCGAGTTCTCTTGTAGGAGTTACAATTAAACTTCTGATTTGGCCAGGACCAATTTTGCCTGGTCTTTTATTTAAGAGTTCTATAATTGGAATGGCGAATGCGGCAGTTTTACCTGTGCCTGTTTGGGCTACACCCATCAAATCTTTTCCAGAAAGTACAATTGGGATAGCTTTTTCTTGTATAGGAGTTGGGTTTGTATAACCTTCTTCTATTAAAGCATTTAGAATAGGTTGAGAAAGATTAAGATCTTGAAATTGCATGAAATAAATTAAGTAATTGCCAAAATTTTTATGGCATTTTTGTAAACAAATAGCTACAAAGGTACCATTAATTAATGGATATTCGGCGTTAGGATAATTTTGAGATGATTTCCGTGGTTCGGAAATGTTTTGGAGCGATTTGCTATGGATAGTTTTGAAATCATTTAAATGATTGGAGTCCTTTCCAAATAGAAGTCTAACGGTTGAAACGGTTGATTATGGTTAAAAAATCTATGGTATGATATTTTTATTAGTGTGTTTATTTGGGAGAGTGTATTTTATGTTGGTGTAGTAACAAAAAAAACCGGGCAACACCCGGTTTTTTTTGAATAGTATCTAATATTTATCTTATAGCTATTGGATCAGGATTTCCATCAGGATCATTAAGTACAAAGCCACCTTGACGGATATTTCCAAGTAATCTCAACCCTGCTACATGGGGTGCCGCCATAGAAGTACCGCTGATAGATCTGTATCCTCCACCAGTCCAAGTACTGTTTATCCCTACACCTGGAGCGCACCAATCAATTGGTGGGTTACCGAAATTTGAGAAACTTGCAAAACGATCATTATTGTCCATAGCCGAAACGGTCAATACGTAAGTGCCATTTACTCTTGCAGGACTAGATCCGTTTGCGTCTGCACTGGAATTGCCCGCAGCAATTACAAACCAGATACCCTTATTGGAAGCTCTCAATACTGCTTCATCCAAAGAAAGAGAAACCCCACCACCTAAACTCATATTGGCTACGTCGCCAGCTTTGCCATTAGCTGCTACAAAATCAACACCCGCAATTACTCCAGATGTAGATCCACTGCCACGGCTGTCGAGAACTTTAATAGGTACTACTGGAGCACCAGCAGCCACACCTACTACACCTATGGTATTATTAATTGCAGCTACTGTTCCTGCTACGTGGGTACCATGACCATTTCTATCATTGAAGTTTGCGTCACGCCCTGAAGTAAATGCCGTGAAACCCTTATTGGCATCCACATTCAAATCAGGATGGGTAAGTTCAATTCCAGTATCAATTATCCAAGCCACATTAGTGCCTGTATAGTTTACAGATCCGCCTACTCGAGTGATGCCATATGGTACGGTTTGAGTGTTCTGACCGTCATCACCGCCTCCACCACCACCGTCACGCTCCCACGGAGGTCTCATAATAACCATTTTATCATCTTCGATATAGTCTATTCTAGGGTCTTTCCTCAAACGTTCCAAATCAACTGAAGAAAGTTTGCCTGCAAAACCATAAACAGTATTACCGTAAACATGGTCTATACCCTCAGGGTAAATTTCATTCTCCAGGAGTAAATTTTCTGTGTAGTTATGCAACATAGCTTGCATCTCATTGTAGTCGTCACTTAGCCTCATGCCAGACTGTATTATTGCTGATGGTTTGTAAGTAACAATGTACTGGCCTGGTATAGACTTTCCATTATCAGTGTCTTCTAATACAATTTGTTCTGGCTCAAAAACTTCTTCATTTGGATTACAAGAATAGATAAATGAAGCTCCAACAATAATTATGCAGAGCAATCTTATCATCTTGATGATGGTTTTTTTGTTGTTCATGTTGTTAAAGTTAAGGTTTATTGCTAAAAATATATGTCCGTATATATGAATACGTTACGAAAAATAGAAAGAATTTTTTAATAACACCAATTTTATTCGTTGGAAATTAGTGACATATTCTTTTCTGATTTCTGATAACAAAAAAGGTCGATCTACAAGTAGATCGACCTTTCTCTCAAAATCTAAATAAATGATTACTTTTTCTTAATTTCTGCAATCAGCTTCTCATTCAATCTTACATAATCTAGGTTGTTAGCTTCTTTAGCTAAATCCATAGATTTTTGGGCTGTTGCGATTGCGGCTTCATCTTGATTCAATTCATGCTGAATTTTTGCTTTCAAATGGAAAACCCAATATTGACCTTGCGTTTCAGCTGCATTGGAAACCCATTGCAAAGCTTGTCCGAGATCTTCACCTTTTTCGTATAAAAACGAGCCAGCCTGATATAAAATGCTTGGATTTTGAGATTTTCCATCAATTACAACTTCTTTTATCTGAGCCATTACTTTACCATCGACTTCTGCCACTATTGGAATTTCCACTAAGGAGTTTTCCCATGACAAACGCAAATGTGCCGTACTCATATTAATATTAGCGATGTCGATAGTGAAAGTTTCTACAGCAGGACTTGCCTGCTGAACAGGGACAGTGAATCTAAAAGCGTCATCATCGGCAGTGTAGCCCATGCTGCCCCACAATTCGATATTTTTACTTATAATAATTGTCCATTCGTTTTCATTTGGAATAGTATAAAGCGCATAAGTCCCTGCTGGCAAATCATTGCCACCAACTTTCACTGCATCACCAAAAGTTAGTTTGCTTGGATTATTAGCACCTGTACGCCATACTTCACCAAATGGCACCAGGTCACCAAAAATGGTTCTGCCTTTCATGCTTGGTCGCGAATAGACCACCTTGAAATCGGTAAGACCAATTTTCTGTTCTAAAGTTGCTGTAGGGCTAGGAGCTGGCATGGCAATTTGCGCATGGCTTTCAGCTACTAATAAAATGGCCAATGCTGCCAAAAAGAATGATTTAATGGTTTTCATATTATTTTTTGGTTTTATATGTTTAAAAAGAATCAAAGAGGACATTTTTCAGAGAGCACAATTATTGAATACAAAAAATGTGTGAAATCGTTTCAATAGCTTATGAATTTTTGCAAAACTAAATCTTCACAATTTAGCTAAGTTTCGGCATTAAATTGATCTTTTTGAAAGCAATTTAGAAAGCGTACATAAATGAAGAAATTAAGTAAAGAATTTTATCTAAATCCATCTGTAACAGAAGTAAGCAGGCAATTATTAGGTAAAGTGCTTTGTACACAAGTGGATGGGAAATTTACCTCAGGTAGAATTATCGAAGTAGAAGCTTACAGCGGGAGGAATGATAAAGCCTGCCATGCTAACAATAACAAAAGGACTAATAGAACCGAAATTATGTATAGTGCTGGTGGCGTTGCTTATGTTTATCTTATTTATGGAATGTATCATT
Source organism: uncultured Roseivirgaceae bacterium (assembly GCA_964598395.1). Classification (GTDB taxonomy): domain Bacteria; phylum Bacteroidota; class Bacteroidia; order Cytophagales; family Cyclobacteriaceae; genus CAXBDP01. Next base: position 15,523 of record CAZRBW010000057.1, on the reverse strand, counting down.
TGTTCAATGTGGTTACCAACCAACAGGATAGGGCAGATGCAGTACTGATTCGTGCCCTTGAACCTATCGATGGACTTGATATTATGATGGATCGAATGAAGGTGAAATCGCCAAACAAGTTAACTGCAGGTCCAGGTAAATTAAGCAGGGCATTGGGCATCACTAAACATTTGTATGGCGCCGACTTGGCAGGAAACGATATTTGGATTGCAGATGATGGAATTAAATTTAATCAGCTACAAATTATTGAAACCTCCCGCATTGGCGTAGAATATGCAGAGGAAGATGCAATGAAGCCATGGAGATTTTATTTAGACGGCAATCCTTTTGTTAGTCGTATTAAATCCATTAGCTAAATTGCAATCATATTTTTTGTTTCTCGATTTTATTCAACCATGTCAATAGCAATAATAGCACCTCCTAGAAATGTAGATTCTTGGCTTATTCATTTCACCGAATTATATCCTGGCGAAACTGTTGAAGTTTGGCCAAATATTTCAAATCCTGATGCAGTAGAATGTGCCCTAGTATGGTACCATCCAGAAGGCTGTTTGCAGGATTTCCCAAATTTGAAAATGATATGCTCAATGGGTGCTGGCGTAGATCACATCATGCGTGATAATGCATTGCCTGTGGGTATTCCTATCACTCGAATAGTGGATGACTTGCTTGCCAAATCTATGACTCGGTATATCATCACATGCGTACTCAACTTTCACAGAAGGTTTCTGAAATATGCTGAGGATAAAAAGGAAAAAATTTGGGATATGAGAAATCCAGAGATTGATGTAAAAGTAGGGATATTGGGAATTGGCCAATTGGGTCAAGATTTGGCTAGAAAATTACAATTACTTGAAATTGATGTGATTGGATTCTCAAGAGGAGCCAAGTCAATTGAAAATATTCCAACTTTTCATGGTGAAAATGAGATGGATGAGTTTTTAAAAAAAATCAATGTGTTGGTTTGCTTGCTTCCACTTACCAAGGAAACTGAAGGAATTTTAAATCGGGATTTGTTTAGGAAAATGAACAAAAATATCTGCCTAATTAATGTGGCAAGAGGCAAACATTTGATTGAAAAAGACCTAGTTTGGGCAATTGATAATAAAATAATTTCAGAAGCATATTTGGATGTTTTTGAACAAGAGCCCTTGGATCTTAGACATCCATTTTGGAATATACCTGAGGTAATTGTAACGCCTCACATTGCCAGTGTTACCAATCCTTTAGCTGCTATCCCTCAAGTGATTAATAATTTGAATAATGCTCGAAATAATAGACCACTTTCCAATCAAGTAGATATCTCCAAAGGATATTGAGTTGAATCACGTGAAATAATCTCTTGTTAAGAATCATTTTGTAAGTAAATTTCAGAAAAATAAACTCCGAGCCCTTACCATGAATGACATACTCTGCCCGATAGACTTTTCTGATTGCTCCCTGAATGCAATGGAATACGCTGCACGTTATGCAAAAACATATAGCGGCAGAATTCATTTGTTACATGTGGAAATTAGCAGCCTTGCTTCTTTTTCTGAAGAACAAAAGCAAATTAATTTAAAGAAATTGGAAGCTTTAAATGATGAATTACGAAAATTGATTGAGGGTGTTCCAGTAGATTTCTCCATTGTCAGTGATCCTGATGAAGCATCTAGCGGTATTTCGGATTTTGTAAAGGACAAAGATTTTGATATTATCATAATGGGTACAAATGGTGTAAGTGATGTTGAGGAGGCCTTTTTCGGTAGCAATACGTCCAGACTAATTAAGTCCAGTGATTTGCCAGTAATTGCCGTTCCTTTGGGTGTCTCTTTCAAACCTTTCCAAAAGATTGTGTACGCTACAGAATACCATACTGAAGACAAAGAATATATTCAGAAGCTTCAGAGTAAATTCAATAGCAATACGATGATTCATGTGGTGAATGTAACCCACAATGCTGGCTTAGTAAATAAAGCTGGTATGGAGCTGTTTAAGTCAGAAGTTTTGGAAGTTGTAGATCATAAGAACATAGTCTTTTCACTGATCCAAAGTGCTGAAGCAATAGACCATGCTTTGGATAATTTTATTACCGATCAAAAAGCCGATCTTTTAGTATTATTAGCTCATGAAAGTAATTTCCTGGCGAGAATCTTTGAAAGAAGTGTAACAAGAGAAATGGTATATTTTGCCAAATTCCCAATCCTGATTTTCAAAGCTGACTCGTAAGATTAAGAGCTAAAATAAACCTAGAAAGGGAAATTATTTTCAATACTTATTTCCCAATTTCTGGCGCCAAAAATCACCGAGTTCTTTCCATCCTTTTTTGGTACTCACTGTTTCCCACATCACGCTGATATAGTCTGCGGTTTTGGGTTTTGCTATTTCCTGCTTTGGTCTTGGCACTTCCTCCCGCTCATTTTTGGCGACAAATTCAGGCTTATTGTCTGATTGCGTTTGAGGTTTCTTGGCAGGATCTTTTTTATCTGCTTTGGCAAAACTCTGTTCAGATTTCTCTTTCCAACCTAGTTTTTCCTCTACCAAGCCTTTGTTGTTGTACGAAATTGCATCTTCTGGATCTAGTTCTATTGCTTTTTCATAATCTGCAATGGCACCATAATAATCGCCCAACTTATCTTTCACAAAAGCACGGCTAGCAAAGCGATATGGATTGCTGGGTTCTAATTCAGCTGCTTTATTCAGATCCGTAAGAGCCATTTCACCTTGGCCAGCAAGTAAAAATGCCACGGCTCGCTCACTCAAGATATGTGCATCTAGTGGATGTGCCGCAATGAGAATTTCAAAATCAGCTAGACATTCTTCAAATCTTTGAAGTTTGAAAAAGGCTTTGGCGCGGCTATATCTTGCTTTGCTAAAATCGGCATCACTGGATAAGATTTCATCGAAAATTGAAAGTGCTTTTTCGAATTGCTCTTCTTGACATAACTGATTTGCTTGCGATAATAATTCTTGTTCTCTTTCCATTACTTATAGAACTATAGGCTATTCTTTCGGTTCGATTTATTTACAAAATTCCTTCTTTCTGATTCCCAATCCAAAAAATTACAATAAATCCCATTCCTCCCGCTTTCTTCTTGTATATTCGCAATAGCTATGAAGCAAAGTCCAGAAGCTGTAATTAAAGATCTTAAAGCAGGCAAATTTGCACCTGTTTACTTCCTCCAAGGTGAAGAGTCGTTCTACATCGACCAAGTAGCCGACTACATCGAAAATCATGCATTGCCTGAGCATGAAAGAGGATTCAATCAAGTAATTCTTTATGGGAAGGATGTTGATTTTGCCGCTGTATTGAACAATGCCAGGCGCTATCCCATGATGGCCGAACGGCAGGTTGTTATTGTAAAGGAAGCGCAAGAAATACAAGACTTCAAAAAGGAAGATAAAATTGCCATGCTAATGGCTTATCTGAAAGAACCACTTGCTTCCACTATCCTAGTTTTTTGTCATAAACATAAGTCATTAGATAAGCGTAAGTCTATCTCCAAGACGATTTATGAGCATGCCGTAGTTGTGGAAAGTGGTAAAATTTACGATAATAAATTGCCAGACTTTATCGAAAGCTACGTGGCTAGCCGTGGACGCAAAATTGATATTGCTGCCACAAGAGTGATTGCCGAATATATTGGAAATAACCTTGATCGTATCTCAGGTGAAATCAACAAAATACTGATAAACCTAAAAGAGGATGAGAAAATATCAGAGGCACATGTACAACGTTATGTGGGCATAAGTAAGGAGTACAATGTATTTGAGTTACAAAAGGCTGTCGGGTTTTTGGAAGTAGAAAAGGCCTTTCGGATTGTGAATTTTTTTGCAGCCAATCCGAAAAATTATCCAGCTATCCCTGTGGTTGTAACTCTATTTACCTACTTCAACAAGATTGTTTTATTTCATCGTAGTTCATCGAAAGGCGACAAGGATTTATCGTCACTATTGGGAATTAATCCATTCTTTTTAAAGGAATATAGAATCGCTGCTGATAAGCATCCCATCGCAAAAACCCTTCAGAATATTCACTATTTGCGGGAGGCTGATTTGCAATCTAAAGGAATAACAACTAGCAATATGACGGATGGAGAAATTCTAAAAGAATTGGTTTATAAGTTGATGCATTAAATAAAATAGCAAATGCAACGTTTTTTAGCTGGTCAAGCGTCTTTCATTTATACTAAAAGCCATTAGATTTAAGTTAACAATATTGTGAATATCAAAAATCAAATAATAATCATATTAAGTATTGTTGTAGGTGTTGCAAGCCAAGGCTTTTCGCAAGATCAATTAGCCAATACTGAGAATGAAAAGCTATTTGCTAAGGCTATACAGCTTATGAATAATAAGCAATATGGCGCTGCCCGTGAGGCTTTCGAGGCTTTTTCACGAAGTGCAGGTAATAGCTCACGCAGGGACGAGGCAGAATTTTACATTGCCTACAGCGGCTTGTTTCTTGATAATTTGGGAAGCGATGTCAAAGTAGAGGATTTCGCTAATAAGTTTCCTGAGCATCCATTAGCCAAAGGCGCATTTGCTGAATTAGGCAATCATTATTTCGAAAGAGGTGATTACGAGCGAGCTATTAAATATTACACATCGGCAGATTTGTATATTCTAGGAGATGAAGAATTAGGAAAGGCCAATTATCAGTTAGGCTTAAGTTATTATCAGCAAAAGCAATTAGATCAGTCATTAGTTTATTTCGACCGGGTAAAAGGCGGGAGGAGTAGCTACTCTGAAAGTGCATATTTCTATGCAGGGATCGTTGCTTTTCAAAATGGGAATTACTTCCGCGCACAGCAAGATTTGCAACGCCTAGCCAATCATCCAGATTATCGTATTCAAGTGCCCTACTACCTGGCTAGAATCTATGCCGAGCAGGAGAACTACCAAGAGCTTGCTCGCTACACGGCTCAAGCATTAGATATCCCAAGAGTAAATAGTCGATTAGAAATTTTGCTTCTTTCGGCTGAGGCATCTTTTCAGCTGAAGGATTATCGTACCGCAATTGAACGATTCGATAGTTATGTAACAGCTCTACGTGCTCGCCCTGCTGATGATATTAGGTTCAAAATGGGTTATGCTCAATTGCAAGTCGGTAATACAGAACAGGCGATCGAGCAATTGAAAACCATAAGCACGAATGATCTCAAAGGCCAAATGGCTTCGTACTATCTAGGCCACTTATACATCAAGCAAGAAAAGCCTCAATTTGCAATTACTGCATTCGATCGTGCTGCCAAAATGACTTTCAATCCCGAAGCTGCAGAGAATGCCGCCTTCAATTTTGCGAAAGTGAGTTTTGAATTAGGCCGATTTAGAGAAGCATTGAACACCTTAGAATCATTCTCAAGAAATTATCCAGGTAGCAGATTAATCAGTGAAGCCAATGACCTAATAATTGAAGCCTTGCTTAATACCAACGATTATGCAAAAGCCATTGAATATATAGAGGGATTGCCTAATAGAACTGAGCGGATAAATAGAGTATATCAAAAAGTAACTTACTATAGAGGGACAGAATATTTTAACGATCAGCGTTTTCCGCTAGCAGTACAATTGTTCAAAAAATCGCTCGAAAACCCACTTGATAAGGAAATAGTGGCTCAAGCACATTTTTGGTCAGGTGAGGCATACTCCAGTGGCAATAGATATGCAGATGCCATTAAGGAATATCAGCAAGTATTGAGAAACAATCCTCCCGCTGATTTACGATTAAAGACTTCGTATGGTCTTGGCTATGCACTCTATAATACTAAGGAATACACTCAGGCATTAACCCACTTTAGAACATACGTTCAAGCATTAGAAAGAGCCGACGATAAACTAAACTACAATGATGCCCTTTTGAGACTTGCAGATTGCTATTTCGTTGGCAAAAATTACCAAGATGCGTTAAGAACATATGACCGTGCTATTCAGCAAAATAATCCTGAAATCGATTATGCGTATTACCAAAAAGGATTGGTGTATAGCTACATGGAAAATAGCTCTGCCGCAAAGGAAAATTTGGATATTGTGGTAAAGCGATTTCCGCAAGGCAGGATGCACGACAATGCAATATTGCAGTTAGGGCAGGTGGATTTTGAAGATGGCAGATATGAGGAAGCGATTAAAACGTATAGCTTATTAATCGAGCGTAAAGCAAATAGTCCTTTAGTGCCATTTGCTTTGCTCAATAGAGCTGTTTCTAATGTGAACTTGCAGAGATATACTCAGGCTGAGAATGATTATAAGGCAATATTAGACAAGTATTTGAATCATCGTACAGCTGGAAGTGCCATTTTGGGTTTGCAAGAAGTTAGCGCGCAAACAGGTAGTCAGGATTTCCAGCGCTACTTATCAAGGTACAGAAATGCCAATCCGGACAAGAAGGCACTAGAAAGTATAGAGTTTGAATCGGGCAAGGCCTTGTATTTCAATTTGGAATACCCAAGAGCAATTACGGCTTTTCAAGAGTTTTTGAGAACCTACCCTCAGAGTGCTTTCATAATGGAAGGTCGCTTTTATTTAGCTGAATCCTACTATCGAATCAATGAGTTTGCAAAGTCACTGGAGCTGCACAACATTTTGGCAAATACACCAGCATTTCCACAACAAAATAGAGCTATTAATAGAGTGGCAGAGTTAGAGTTCGATTTGAAAAATTACCAAAGGGCAATTGAGTATTATGGAAAATTATTGCAAATAGCTCAAAATAGGAGGGATGAATACACGGCATTGGAAGGCATGATGTTGAGCTATTATGAATTAAATAATTTTGCCAAAACAACTGAATATGCACAGAAAATTTTGGATCAAGGAAGTGTATCGGCAAATGCACAGGGTAAAGCAACGCTATTCCTTGGTAAGGCTGCAGAAGGGCGGGTGGAATTAGCTGCTGCAAAGGATTTCTATCTTAATACCTTCACTTCAGCAAAAGATGAAAATGGTGCCGAAGCTCAGTATTTATTAGCTAGACTTCAATACCGTGAAAAAGATTATCCTAAGTCAATCCAAACTCTATTTGACTTAAATAATCAATTTGGAGGCTATGAGGAATGGCTAGGTAAGTCATTTTTGCTACTCGCTGATAACTACATTGCTCAAAAAGAATGGTTACAAGCAAGGGCTACTTTAACTTCGATATCGGAAAACTCACCAAGCAGAGAAATACGCGATGAAGCTAGAAAGAAATTGCAATTAATTGACAAGCTCGAAAATGAATAAGAATATTAAGAATAATATGGCAAGAGCTTCAGTTTTTGGGAAAATATGTTCACTTGTATTTGTATTGGCTTTTGGTATTGTACAACAATCCTTTGCCCAAGAAACTTGGGAAAGAAAGGAGGGGGAAATTGAATCAGCTGAAGTGGTGATTTCCAAAGAACGTGAGTTAACCTTACCAATTGCAAATAGAAATTTCCAGAAGATTCCGCCAATTTCTTTAAGTGGTGCTTTTGGAAAGCAACAATATAATTTCGTGGATGTACCCTTCAAAATCCCAGTTTCTGTAACAAGAACACGGTACCCAAGTGTAACTCCAGAAAAGAGTACTGAAACCAATCAGTATAACCATGTAAAACTAGGTTTTGGTAATTTTCTAAGTCCTTTAGCGGAAATATCAATTAATTCCAATGAAAACCAGCAGTTAGCAGCGGGAGGAGAATTGAATCATCGATCCTCATTGCTAGGCCCTGTAGATGGCAGAAACTCTGGAAATGGAGGAACATCAGGTCGCCTTTATGGTAAAATTTTTTCCGGTAAAGAAATACTTAGTGGTTCGTTAGCATACAGTAATCGATTCTTGCATTACTATGGCTATCCAGAAGGTTTTGAAATAAATCGTGACTCGATTAGGCAAACTTTTCAGACTCTAAATGTGGATCTGGGCATCGAAAGCGTTGGAGATGAATATCCAATTAACTACAAGCTTAGAGGCTTTGGAATCAATCACCGTGATGCATTTGATGTAGCAGAAACAATATATGGAGTAAACGGCATGGTAGGTGGTGAAATCACAGAAGGAATTAAAATAAATTTGCATGCTGGATTGCTTGCAAGCAATTATGAAGGTGAGTACATCCTAAAGAGAAGTTTGATTGACCTGAAACCAACTGTTGCATTCGAGGCAAGTGGAGTGCTTATTGAAGTAGGGGTTAAAGCTGTACTTCAATCAGATAGTAGTGTAAGTAGTCAAACAAGAATTTTTCCATTCCTTCAGGCAGAGTTTGCCCCATTTGATGAGTTGAAGGTTTATGCAAATGTAGATGGTGGTGTAGAAATGAATACTTACCATAGTTTGAGTAATCAGAATATGTTCGTTTCTGGTAAAGCTGAATTACAAAATACCATAAAGAAAATTGGTTTTGGAGGTGGAGCAAAAGCTTACTTCAACCCTGGCTTTAGCTTTCATGCAGGCTTTGATTTTGGTCTCTATGAGCAAATGCCTTTCTTCACAGGAAATTGGAATCCTTTCTCTGTAGCTCCAGATAGGTTTAGTTATTATACTCAATATGATAATGGAGAGGTTCAACTATTAAATGGCTTTGGGGAAATTAGTTACTCTCGGTTGGGTAATGTTTCAATATCGCTTCGAGCTGATTACTACAATTACACTATGGATCAACTTGAAGTGCCGTTTCACATGCCAAATCTTAAGCTTAGTAGTATCCTTTCTTGGCAAATCGTTCCTTCATTTACTTTAAGTTCCCAGATTTACTACCTAGGAGGTTTACAAGCTCCAGATTTTGGATTGTTAACCTGTGATGATTGTGATGCAAATCTAGACCCTAACTACAGTATTGTTGATTTAGAGGATATCATAGATGTGAATTTGAATCTAGAATATAAAATCAATAATCAATTTTCAGCGTTCGTAATGGGTAATAATTTGCTTGGAAAAAACTACGAGAGGTACCTAAATTATCAGGTTCGTGGCCTGCAAGTAACTGGTGGAATAATTTGGAGATTTTAAAATATTGTAAAACCTAAATTTAGATTAGATTTACGAAGCAATTATTAGTGAATGTCAGAACAAGGTACCTCATACAATAGACCCAAAGATGTGGATTTTGGTTTAGCAAATATCCACCTCAAACCGCTATCAAAGAAGAAGGAAACTGTTGATTTAGGCACGAGTTTCCCAAACCAGATAGCCGTACCTTTTCCTAAAAAAGGTGTTGAGACCAGAGCTATGATCATTGGACTGATTATACTATTGATAGTAATTGCTGCTGGTGTCTACTATGCCTATGATCAGGGGTATTTATTTCAGCCAAAACAGGAATTGAGTAATGCAAATATTCCTCCCGCTATTCCTGAGAATGAAACTGAAAATACGGATGAGGTAAATGGAGAAGATGGGGTCGATAATGAAGTATTTATTCAATCTGACAGCATAGAGGGTATTAATCAAGTCGATAGTTTGAATAAAAAAGAAGTTGTCACTCCTGAAATGGCTGATACAGATGCACCAAAGCTAGTGTTAACGGAGTTTACAAATCCTACAGGGAAATATCATATTATTATAGCAAGTGTACCTTCTGTGGAATTGGCGCGGGTGGATGGTAATAAATTGCTTGCAAGTGACGTTAGCATTGCGATACTTTATCCTAGAGCTGATAGAAATGAGAATTTTCGCCTTTCAGCAGCAAGTTTTGCTACGTTGGATGAAGCTACAAATCAATTAAATTTTTATAGACAAAAATACGGAGAATCCGTTTGGGTGTTGAGATATTAATTCTATGATCCTATTACAATTATCAACTTTGAATGTAGAAGATTCTACGGCAGTAGAATCAACTGAAAACACGCTCTCATTATTAGAGCTTTTGACAAAAGGTGGTTATATGATGGTTCCCATCATTCTGATGTCAGTTGTGGCAATTTATATCTTTGTAGAGCGACTTAGAACTATCAAGCAAGCCGATAAAGCACCCACACAGTTCATGGAGAAGATCAAAAATTTGGTGCTCCAAGGTGATATTAATGGAGGCAGATTGCTTTGTGCCCAGTCTGATTCGCCAATGGCTAAAATGATCGAAAAAGGTCTAAGCAGGATAGGACAGCCGCTTAAAAATATTGAAGTAGCCATTGAGAATGTTGGTAAAATTGAAGTTTACAAACTTGAGAAGAACATGGGCGTTTTAGCAACCATTGCTGGAGCTGCTCCAATGACGGGCTTTTTGGGAACTGTAACGGGTATGATACAAGCATTTATTGCCATTGCACAAGAGGAAGGATCCGTAAGCCCTAAATTACTCTCTACAGGTATATATGAAGCGATGGTAACCACAGCTACTGGCTTGGTTGTTGGTATATTGGCTTACCTGGGTTACAACTATTTAGTATCTCAAATGCAAAAGGTTATTCATAAGATGGAGTATACTTCTATTGATTTTATAGACTTGCTTCAAGAACCAAGATAATATGAATTTCAAATCAAAATATAAGGTCGATTCGGCATTCAGCATGTCATCAATGACAGACATTATATTTCTGTTGTTGATTTTCTTTATGCTTACCGCCTCATTTGTGACCCCCTCTGGTTTGCCTGTTTCATTACCTTCAAGCAAAGCCTCTACTATCGTAATGCAAAAGGTGAGTGTAACTATCACAAAGGATTTGGAATATTATCTCAATGATAGAAAAATCAATATCAACGATCTGGAACGAGAATTGGGTAAGGAATTGTTAGGCAAAGAAGGAGTGGTAGTTTTACATGCAGACAAATCCGTTCCAGTAGAACATGTAGTTAGAATTGCAGGAATTGCTACTAGCCTTGAGGCTAAAGTAACCCTCGCAACTAGACCAGAATAAAATGACTGAAAAGGAAAAGAAAAATAAACGAGTAGCAATGATTATGAGTGGCAGTATTCATGCCGCTTTGGTCATACTATTCCTTTTCCTATTGGCTTGGAGAGAGCCAAACCCTCCACTCCCAGAATATGGTATTGAATTAAATTTCGGCTTGGATCAGCAAGGTTCTGGCGAAATTCAACGAACAAGTCCTCAACGAGTATCACCTTCCCAAGAAGAAGATGCGCGCCCAAATACACCACCTCCCGCCCAAGTTCAAGAAATTAAACAAGCGCAAGTAGAGCAAGCCACTCCTCCTACGCGACAAGTTACACCTGTGGAGCAAGTTAAAGTAGAATCCAAGGCAGAAGCGATTAGAACAGAAACTCCTCCTGTTACCCAAACAGAAGCATCCGTGAAAGTAGAAGAAAAAGCATCAGTAACTAAAACTGAAGAGGTAGTAGAGAAAAAGGTGGAGGAGGTAGCAACCAAAACACCACCGCCAAAAGAAGTTGTAAAAGAAGCAGAGGCTCAAAAAGCCGCTCAAACAGAAAGTAAAACCACCGGAACGGCTGCTGGTGGAGTAAAAGGTACTGCAGAAACAGCAGCTGCTAATAACCAAGGGGACGACAAAAATGTAACGGGTGACAAAGGCGATCCCAAAGGATCAATCGATGCTCGCTCGCTTTATGGAAATCAAGGCGGTGGAGGTGATGGCACAAGTTTAGACTTAGCTGGCTGGCGTTGGGATATTATTCCTAAACCAAAAGATGATTCTAGCGAAAGTGGTAAGATTGTATTTGAAATTAAAGTGGATGCCTCAGGCTACATTATTGGTGTTCGCACACTAGAGCGATCAGTAAGTCCTGCAGTTGAAAAAATCTACCGCGATGAAGTATATAAATTGACTTTCAGCAAAACTTCTGATAACACACGTCCTGCGGCAGTTTCTACAGGTAGAATTACTTTTATCCTTCGTGCTCGCTAAGTTATCTTTGTAGATGAATTTTAGTGAAGTTGTTGCTTATTTATACAGCCAATTGCCAATGTTCCAACGCATTGGTGCATCCGCATTCAAAAAAGACCTTAGCAATACTATTGCCCTTTGCGAATATTTGGGAAACCCACATCGCAAATTCAAATCTATCCATGTTGCTGGCACGAATGGAAAGGGCAGTACTTCCCATAGTATTGCGGCAGTAATGCAAGTTGCAGGTTATAAAACAGGCCTCTATACCAGTCCGCACCTAAAGTCATTTACTGAAAGGATTAGAGTAAATGGTACAGAAATTCCAGAAGATAAGGTGATTGAGTTTGTGGAAAAACATAAGCCATTTATTGAAGAATTAAAGCCCAGTTTCTTTGAGCTAACCGTAGCAATGGCTTTTGACCATTTCGCTCAAGAGCAGGTAGATATTGCCGTGATAGAAGTTGGAATGGGCGGGAGGTTAGACTCTACCAATGTAATTGATCCAATACTTTCAATAATCACCAATATCGGTTTTGATCATAAGGAGTTTTTAGGAAATACTTTGCCAGAAATTGCTTTTGAAAAAGCAGGAATAATTAAGCCCAATAGACCCGTTGTAATTTCCCAAACGCAATCTGAAACTAAAGATGTGTTTCTTAAAAAGGCTCTCGAAGGCAATGCTCCAATACAATTTGCAGATGTAATCTATAAAATAGATAAAGTTTCTGATCAATCAGCACCAGGACTTTATTCTGTCCATAATTTAGAATCAAATAGTAAGGAGGTAATTCCATTCCAATTGCAGGGAGACTATCAAAGGTTTAATTTACCTGGAATTTTGTTAGCTATTGATGAATTGAAAAAGCTTGGATTTCCGATCAATAAAGAAGCAATTCATCTTGGGCTAGCGAATGTGGCTAGCCTTACGGGCTTGAGAGGACGTTGGCAAACGCTTTCACATTCTCCACTCACAATATGTGATACAGGACACAATGAAGATGGCATTAGAATGGTTGTAGATCAGCTGCAATCTTTACCAAAGAATAGACTCCATTTTGTGATCGGCATGGTGCGAGACAAGGATATTGATGGCGTGTTGAATTTATTGCCAAAAGATGCTATTTATTATTTTACTCAAGCACAAATCCCTCGGGCATTGGAAGCCCAAGAATTGCGAGAAAAAGCCAGTAATTTTCAACTTTTTGGTGAGGCATATCAAGAAATAAACGCCGCAATACAAGCTGCAAAATCGAATGCTGCAAATGATGATGTGATTTTCATTGGAGGTAGTACCTTTGTGGTTGCTGAAATTGACGAATTGAATGGCTCGACAGAAGAAAAAACGCTTTGAGGTAAACGCCTCCCGCTATAACATTGTAGATTATCCCTACGGAGAAATCAACCCGATAAAAGGAAATTGGGCGAAAACACACTTCAAAAATAATAATGATATAGTGCTAGAGCTCGCCTGTGGTAGAGGTGAATATAGTACAGGTTTGGCACCGCACTTTCCCGACAAAAATTTTATTGGCATCGATATAAAAGGCTCTAGAATCTGGTATGGAAGCTCTGTGGCTATCGATAATAATTTAGAGAATGTAGCTTTTCTACGCACCAGAATCGATTTACTCAAAGGGCATTTCACTGAAAATGAAGTGTCTGAAATCTGGATTACTTTCCCGGATCCTCGCCCGCGCGATCGAGATATCAAGCGCCGACTTACAAGCCCAAATTTTCTTGATTTGTATAGAGAAATTCTAAAGCCAGGTGGATGGATATTTTTCAAAACAGA
>CAZRBW010000057.1:0-1891 GCA_964598395.1 uncultured Roseivirgaceae bacterium | reverse complement strand
ATGGATTTACACTTTGTAGAAGGCGTCAAAATTTATGGATATAATGCGTTTCCTTCTGGCCATACGGCTACTGGGTTTGCAATTTTCGCAATGCTCTTTTTCCTTTTTCAAAAAGCTACTAAATGGCATTTGTTTTTTGGAATTGCTGCTGGTTTGGTAGGCTTAAGTAGAGTTTATCTTATGCTTCATTTCTTTGAGGATACATTGATGGGAGGAATATTAGGTGTGATATCAGTACTTATTGCTTACTACTTTTTCTTTTTTCTATTGGAAAAACCCAAACTCCAAAAAGGTTTACTCAATAAATAGAATCAATTACCTTTCACTTCATAAATAGTAGTGAATGGGGTTTCGAAAATATCTTTGGCTTCCAATATTTTCTCAAGCCCAACAATACCCGCTAATTCTTCATCATAACTTCTTCTGGTAATCAGGTAAAAACTTTTCCCACTATCAATTAGAGATTGAATTTCGGCAGTTTCAGCGAGTTGTGGGACAGGCTTTTTCAAGTAGAAAATATACGCAGCATTCACACGCTTGTAATGATAGAAATCCTTGTCCAAATCTAGCTCAGGTAATGTCTTAGCCACTGGGTTTTCCTGATCAATTTGTGGGTATGCCCAGCCAAAAAACAAGCAAGCCGTCACTATCCAACTCAATGTGATGGCTATAAGCGAACGCTGAATTTGCTTGCCCTTCAAATAATATAAACTCAATATTCCACCAATCGCTAGTGGAACAAAAGCAGCAGCAACGAATGGGAGATGGCTTAAATATTTATCTCCTTGTAAAACCAAATAACCTCCAATAGGCAAAGCAAAACCCAAAACAATAAGAAAAATGGTGGCAATTTTATTGAGTTGATTCTTGCTAATGGCTTGCGAAAAGTAATAACCCAAAATAAGCGCAAAAAACGGATAGGAGGGCATTGTGTAATTTGGAAGCTTGGTTCCCGAAGTAGAAAAGAACACAACCACAGTTAGGGTAACAATGCTGATAAAAAGCATAGCAGGTTCTTTTCTTTCACGCCAAGCTAACTTGAAGCTTTGTATAAAGAAGGCCGAAGCGGGCAACATTCCTATGAGCACGATCATTGGAGTGATCAAGAAAATACCGCCATGACCTTCCATTGGCGCGGCGTAGCGATTGAGATTATGCTTGAAAAAGAATTCCTGCGTCCATTGCCCATCTGTTTGAAAGTGAACTGCCAAATACCAAGGCAAGCATATTATCAAAATCAATAATAATCCGTGGAAAGGCTTAAAGCTTAAAATACTCTTGAGTGAAAAGTTTTTAGTAAAAATCAAGAAAAGTAAAATAGCTAAACCAGGAAGAGCAATTGCTACTGGGCCTTTGCTCATTACACCCATGGCCATAAAAAAGTAAAAAGCCCATAGAAAGGTACTTTTTTGCTCTTTCCAATAGGCATAGAAGAAAAACAATGATACTGTAAAAAAGCAAATCAAATATGGATCGGGCACGGACATGTGAAACTGTATATTAAAATGTAAAGAGGCCAAAAGTGCCATTGCTGCCCATACGCCAGTTTGTCTATTGAAATATCTAGCGCCAAACCAAAAAGTCAAGAGAATGGTAGCAGAGCCCATAATCGCTGAAAAAAAGCGAGCAGCCCACTCGTTCACTCCAAAGATGGAGTAGGAGAGCATCATGAAATAATAATGAGCGGGAGGTTTATCAGTGCGTAATTCATAATTGAAAGTTGGTACAACCCATTCACCTTGCTCTAACATTTCTCTTGCGGCCTCTGCATTTTTAGCCTCATCTAGGGAGTAAAGCATCAATCCTCCGGCATTATATGACAGAACAATAAAGCTTATGAGGAACAAAAGAAGATAGAAATACGTATTTTTCATTCTTTGAATTAAAGCCA
>CAZRBW010000056.1:2077-20060 GCA_964598395.1 uncultured Roseivirgaceae bacterium | reverse complement strand
AAATGGAAAGTATGCTGCATTTGAACAAAAGGTGCAGGACGACTATGAAATAATGCTACTGGATATTGCTAGCAAGGAAATAACAAGAGTTACTAGGGAAATTCAGCATGATAGATTGCCACAATTTGTGGGCTCAGATCATTTGCTATACATCAAAGGTGAGCCAAGACATCGAAGATCATTTTTGTATTCGATTGCGGATGCTACGGACGTTAAGCTTTTTCATAACAACACTGTACGCACCATTGCCCCAGAATATCAGTGGACGACAGATCCATCAGGAAATGGATTATTGATCCAATCAGAAAGAGATGGCAATACCATAACACCTGAGCGCGGTTTGTATCATTTAGATTTGACTAGGAAAGTCTCCAAAGCTGATTTGCTTGCCAGACTGAAAACAAATCTTGCTACAGAAAAAGCCTTACTTGCCAATGGTGAGAAAATATACTTGCCTGTACGTGATCAGGTAGCGGCAACTGTAGGCAATGTGAATGTTTCGCGGATTTATGATTATGCAAAAACGCTCTATTCTTTCGATTCCAAATTTGTAACCAGACCAGGAAACTTGAAAGCTGCTGAATATATCTATTCCAAATTTGAGGAGTTTGGTTACAATCCGGAATATCAGTGGTTCAAGCCGGGAAATTTGCAAGGTTTCAAAGATGGCCTTACGGCCAATGTAATTGCCACATTGCCTGGCAAGGTAAATCCCGAGTTGGTGTACATTATAAGTAGCCACTACGATTCTGTAGATCGTGGGCCAGGTGCCGATGACAATACTTCTGGAACTACGGCTATGCTCGAAGCTGCTAGAGTAATGCAAGGCTTGGAATTACCATTTACAGTAGTCTTTGCGGCTTTTACTGGCGAAGAAGCTGGCCTTTTGGGCAGCCGTGAATATGTTAGAAGAGCCGTTGAAGACAATCTGAAAATTGTTGGTGCATTGAACAATGATATGCTTGGCTGGATGAATGATCAGCGATTGGACAATACCATTCGCTATTCTAATCCTGGCATTAAGGATATGCAACACGCAGCTGCAATGCTTTTCACAGATATGATTACTTACGATGCTGTTTATTATAAGTCTACCGATGCTCAGGCCTATTACGATGCTTATGGCGATATAGTAGGTGGGATCGGTTCTTACCCTGTATTAGGCAATCCTCATTACCACCAATCTACAGATAAACTTGAAACAATTAGCCATAAATTGGTTGCCGAAGTTTCTAAAACGACTGTGGCCACACTTATGCTATTAGCCTCGAGTCCATCTAGAATAAATGGATTGGTAGCTACAACTAGACAAGGTGGAGGATTGACAGCAACTTGGCAGAAAAGCCCAGAAAATTTTGTAATTGATTATTTGGTAGAGTATGAGAATGCGACTGGCCAAATAGTGAGGAAGATTACTAATAATGTTAAAATTGACTTGACCGACGCAAGTAGCAATACTGAAATTCGAGTGAAAGCTAGAGCTAGTAATGGCACCGAAGGCTGGGATTGGGCTCGTTGGCAGAGATAGTAAACCTTGTAATTATTTAAACCCTTAGAAAAGCGGGAGGTGAATTTTTCACCTCCCGCTTTTATTTATTTCATCTAAGAAGAAATGGAAACCTGAAAATAAATGCTCAAATCACCTAATTGAATTTTGCTTTCGGGAAATATGGGCATTCTAATTATGATTTCTAATTTATAAATCTTTATTTTAAACGTTAAAATTTGAATTAATTTAAGAGATCTGAATGAACCAACTAAATAAACAAAACTTCGAATTTTTATTAGCTAAATCAAATTGGCTACAATTTTTTCTTATTAGCTTGTTTGCTCTACTGGTTTGGTATCCCGTATTATTTTATGATTTTTTAAGCTACGATGATCTTAACTATTTTTATTATCCGGAAATTGTAGCATTTAGCTGGGAGCTTTTGCCAGAGTTCTTCACGAAGCAACAAGTTGGCAATTATATTCCATTAACCACCCTTTCATTCACGCTTGAATACTCGCTTTTTGGACAAAATCCTATAGCTTTCCATATCACCAATTTGGTTTTACATATTTTGAATGCTTTTATTGCTCTCAAAATTATACAGCGAATATTTTTATTGAATATAACTTATTCACTGCTCCTCATTTTCATATTTATTTCTCATCCACTTCAAGTGGAGTCAGTATCTTGGATATCTTGTCGTGGACTACTTTTGTCATCCTTTTTTGCCTTGTTAAGCATTCACTTCTATTTACGCAATAGGGAAACCACCAATAACACATACTATGTATTAAGTCTAATTGCTTTTATTCTTTCAATTTTCAGTAAGCCTACATCAGTAGTAATTCCAATATTCTTAGTAATGCTCGATTGGTTTTATGATAAAAAGGGTTTTAAAAATTTAGTGTCTGTTCCTTATTTATTGAAAATACTCCCATTTTTCATTTGCTCTTTATTGGTAGGAATAATCACAGTTAAATTTACTGAATCTGCATTAGTAGATATCGGGAATTACTCAAATTTGGATAAATTATTTGTTTTTGGACAATCATTGGTTTTCTATATCTACAAGTTTATTTTCCCAATTGGTCTAGGTCCATTTCATTTTTATCCTCAAATAGAGGGAGGAGGAATTCCGTGGTACTTCTATTTGAGTATCCCATTTTTGATTACCATTTCTATTTCAATTTTCAAACTAAAGCAGCCGATTAGAAAACAAGTAATTTTGGGCTCTACCTTCTTTTTAGTGAATATTTTCTTAATGATTCAAATTATTCCAGCTAGGCCATTAATTGCCGCGGAGCGTTACTCATACCTCCCGCTAATTGGTATATTGATGGTGGTAGCAGCCTTGATAAGTTTTTATCATTCAAAACAATACAAACCTATTATTCTTGGTATTCTGATGGTATTTATATTGGGTTTTGGGTACAAAACGCTATCATATCAAAAAGTTTGGGCTAATACTGACATTTTAATGCTTTCGTCGCTCAATAAGTATAAGGATCACACAATGAGATATCTTCCATTAACTTTACTAGGCACAGAGGCATTTAGAAAAGGTGAGTATAATACTGCTGTCTATTATTTTGAATTGGCTCAAGAATTAATGTCAGTAAATTTAAGTTACTTCGACATTCAGTATGGAAGAGCGCTAATTGCAGTTGGTGATATAAAGGAGGGTTTACAGCATTTTGAAGCTGCTTCGAAGAAATATCCTCAAAATGATTATATCTTAGCCAACTTAGCTGGGGCTTTGACAACAAATGGAAAGCATCAAGAAGCCATTGAAAAGAGTGATTTAGCAATTTCAATTAATCCTTTGAATTACATTGCACTTACAAATAAAGGAATTGCATTAGCTAGGTTGGGGAGTGCAGATGAGGCTATCATTAGCTTTAATAGATCCGAGGATTTAAATCCAAATCAAGAAATTCTTTACTATTACCGAGGATTTAGTCATTTGCTTTTAAGTCAAAAAAATCAAGCTTGTATAGATTGGCAAATTGCCCTAGAATTAGGATACGCTCCCGCAGAAACTGCGATTGAAGCAAATTGTAAGTAGAATTTATTTGATTTAATGGTCAAAAATAATTGAAAAAAGCCCTAGCAAAAGAAATTGCTAGGGCTTCGAGTTTATATTATAGTATGGCTGATTATTACATCATGCCACCCATGCCACCGCCACCCATAGGAGGCATGCCATTTTCTTTATCTTCTGGATCATCCGCTATTACACATTCTGTAGTAAGTAGGAGAGAAGAAATAGAAGCGGCATTCTCAAGAGCCATACGCGTAACCATTGTTGGATCAATTACACCAGCAGCAATTAGGTTTTCGTAAATGTCCTCACGAGCGTTGTAGCCATAGTCACCTTTACCTTCTCTTACTTTATTGATTACTACCGAACCTTCTGCGCCTGCATTTTGAACGATAGTACGTAGTGGAGACTCAAGAGCTAAACGGATTATATTCACACCGATAGCTTCATCTTCATTATGCGTTTTTACTTTATCTAGAGAATCGACAGCGCGAAGTAGGGCAATACCACCACCCGCTACTACACCCTCGCGTACAGCGGCGCGAGTTGCGTGCAATGCATCATCTACTCTATCTTTCTTCTCTTTCATTTCTACTTCAGTAGCCGCCCCAATGTATAGGATAGCTACACCACCTGAAAGCTTAGCAAGCCTTTCTTGTAGTTTTTCTTTATCATAATCAGAAGTAGTTTTTTCGATCTGAGCTTTGATTTCGTTAACTCTAGCTTTGATATGGTCAGGTTTACCTGCGCCATTTACAATTGTAGTGTTATCTTTATCTATATTGATCTTGTCTGCCGTACCTAGGTAATCTAGAGTTGCATTCTCAAGCTTGTAACCTCTTTCTTCAGAAATTACGGTACCACCAGTAAGGATAGCGATATCCTCAAGCATTGCTTTACGACGATCGCCGAATCCTGGAGCTTTTACAGCTGCAACTTTCAGAGCACCTCGAATTTTGTTTACCACCAATGTAGCCAAAGCTTCACCCTCTACGTCTTCAGAAATGATCAAAAGAGGCTTGCCAGTTTGCGCTACAGGCTCAAGAATTGGAAGAAGCTCTTTCATTGAAGAAATCTTCTTGTCATAAATTAAGATGTATGGATTCTCTAATTCAGCTTCCATCTTTTCTGAGTTGGTCACGAAGTATGGAGATAAGTAACCACGATCGAACTGCATACCTTCTACTGTTTTTACTTCAGTTTCGGTACCTTTTGCTTCTTCTACAGTGATTACGCCGTCTTTGCCTACTTTGTCCATCGCAGCAGCAATCATTTTACCTATAGCCGAATCGTTGTTGGCAGATATAGTTGCAACTTGTTCTATTTCTTTAGAAGTATCAATGGTTTTTGATTGCTTCTTCAAGTGTTCAACAACAGCGATAACGGCTTTGTCGATACCTCTTTTCAAGTCCATTGGGTTGGCACCTGCTGTCACGTTTTTGATGCCATGAGTGAAGATAGACTGCGCAAGTACAGTTGCAGTAGTAGTGCCATCACCAGCAGTATCAGCTGTTTTTGAAGCTACTTCTTTCACTAGTTGAGCGCCCATGTTTTCCACTGGGTCTTTCAAGTCAATTTCTTTTGCTACAGTTACACCATCTTTTGTAACTGCTGGTGCACCAAATTTTTTATCAAGGATAACATTGCGTCCTTTTGGACCCAAAGTTACTTTCACTGCATTAGCAAGAGTATCAACTCCTTTTTTGAGAGATTCTCTAGCTTTCTGATCGAAATAAATCAATTTTGACATAGTTGATTCTAATTTAAAATTTTAGGTTTTGATTGATTAAACGATAGCGAATATATCAGACTCACGCATGATAAGAAGGTCTTTCCCATCTATGGTAATCTCAGTGCCAGCGTATTTGCCATAAAGCACAGTATCGCCCGCTTTTACAGTAAGTGGCTCGTCTTTTTTACCATCACCTACTGCCAGTATAGTTCCTCTTTGAGGTTTTTCTTTAGCAGAGTCTGGAATAATTAATCCTGAAGCTGTTTTTTCTTCCGCCTGTGCAGGCTCTACGATAACGCGATCTGCTAAAGGTTTAATGTTAATTTTAGACATAATGATTAGATATTTTGATTGTTAATTATTGTAATCCAATACTGCTCCTTCATTGCACTTTTTATGCCATTGCCTTTGCTGTCAGTCTTTCTACACAAATTGTCAGTTTTTGCATGTCAGGCTTATTTTTGGAGTAGATTTTACCGTCAAATATTTTTAAAAGCCGCATGTATTAGTTGATTAATGAACAAAAAAAAAGAGCAGCTTTTTGGGCTGCTCTCATATATTTTAAAGATGCGGGAGGCAATTATTCTCCTCCAGTAGTATCGCTTTCCATAATTTCTTCCATTTCTTCAAATGAAGGTGGTTGATCCTGACCTTCAAAACTTGGAAGTACACCTTGTTCTCTAGCTCTCTCAATGTTTGGACTTTCAATTCCAGCATCTTTTAAGCTATCTGAAATCATAAATTTTGTTGAAACAGTCAGCAACATCAATGAAATAGCAAGACCCCAAGTAAGTTTCTCAAGAAAATCACTTGTTTTCTTCACACCCATTACTTGACTAGCACTTCCTCCAAACTGGCTACCAACACCACCTTTAGAGTTTTGAGCTAATACTACTAAAATTAGTAGTAGCGAAACAATTACAATTAAAACGATAATAAACGTAAACATATTCTTTAAATTCTTTTCAGTTCTTCAATTCGACCCGCAAAGTAAGTTCTTTTTTCAGGATATTTCAAAATTAATTTCTCGTAAATATGAATAGCCTTTCCTTTTTTCCCTTGCTTTTCGAATACAGTAGCTAAATTTTCACTTGCTATATTATCAGACAACTTCACGCTATCCGACGATAAATCTTTTTGAATTTCTTGTTCAGTATCAACAGATTTATTTACCTTAATTCCACCAATATTAGATTTGATGAAGTTGTCAATTATTTGTTTTTGCTCATCAAATTTGGATGTAGTTAATGCAGAATCTACAATATTGGTCTCTTCATCCTCCCGCGGTTCTTTATTGAGGATTTCTGCAATCATATCAATGTTGTCACCTTCTTCTATTGTAGATATTTCTACTTTATCAATTATTGCTTCTTTATTTAAATCACTTACTTGATGTGCTTCCTCAGGTGTAAACTCCATCAATGATTTAAGCACAAGTCTATTTGTAGATGCAATTGCAGCAGAATGTAGTCTATTTGTTTGATCGGGTAAATTAAGCTCTAAAGCTGCTTTAGCCATAATCATCTTTAAAGTTGAGAAGTAAGGATGCTTAGCTACTATCTTATCCATTTTGTCAAACTCCTTGAAGCTTATCTGATATGGATGTGTCATTAAATGTAGTAATTCCTTCTTCTTCACTGGTAAAGTATTTTATGAGCCTTAAATTAGTGAAAAGCTTACCAAGTAGCCACTGATTGATTGAAAATATCGAATACTATTTGTTCAAAAATCAAATCTATAAGTCGTGGTTCTTCGGCAGGAAGGGTAGTTTGTCTAGGATCGTAGTCGCCAAAGAAGCTAAATTCCTTATCAAAGTTCACCGTTTCATCAACGGTATTTTCGTAATTAACTCTAATTGAAATAGTTAATCTCATTAGACCGGCCTCATCGCCTTGTCCTGCTCTATCTGCTGAGGTAATTGCTTGCGGATTGTTTCTGTATGATTTTATTTCTCCATCAATATGCAAATCACCATTAGAGGGTACCAAACGCAATTGGGTATTCCGCTGAAAATAGTCTCTGAGTTTTTCAGAAAATAGTTGGCTCATATTCGATGGGCCTCCAATAGACTGAGGATCACTTGCCGACTCATCAGGAAAATTACTTATGGAGATTGTTTGAATTTGTGTGTAATCGATAGAAATCCCAGTAAATGAATAAACACCACAACCTGTAATAAATATACTTGATAACACAAGGACGATTATTACACGAAAAACAACGTGCTTAATTGATTTCATATTGCTTAATTTTTCTATAAAGTGTGCGTTCTGAAATCCCCAGATCAGCTGCCGCATACTTACGCTTATTGTTATTTCTATTCAAGGCTTTTATAATCATTTCCTTCTCTTTTTTTTCTAATGAGAGAGATTCGTCTTCTTCGCTATGTTGAATATCCTCAACTTTGACAAGTTCATATTCATCCTCATCTTCGTCTTTTCTATTACCGATCAGAAATTGAGCATTGCTAGAATCAGTTTGGCTACTAGTATGTTTGAAATCAAACAAATCAGGATTATCACCAATCATCTCTCTTCCATGGCTATCTTCTTTTAGCAAATTATGTACTAGCTTTTTAAGATCAATAACATCCTTTTTCAAGTCAAACAAAACCTTGTAAAGGATGTCACGTTCACTGAAATTTTCCTGACTACTATTACTCCCTTTGAATAAGGCAGGAGTACTTGGCGCATTATTTGGTAAATATTTGAGCAAGCAAGCTTCATCTACTTCTCTTTCTAATTCCAAAACAGACATTTGCTCTGCTAGATTTTTCAGCTGCCTGATATTGCCTGGAAATCGATATTGCTTAAGTCGATTTTCAGCCGCTTCATTTAGTTTCAATGGTTTTACTCTGTATTTCTCAGAAAAATCTCCCGCAAACTTCTTGAATAAAAGAACAGAATCATCACCTCTTTCTCGCAAACTTGGGACATATATTGGAATGGTACTTAATCTGTAATATAGATCTTCTCTAAACTTTCCGCTTTCTACAGCTCCAATCAAATTGATATTGGTAGCAGCAATTACGCGCACGTCTGTTTTAAGCACTTTGGATGAACCTACTTTTATAAATTCTCCATTTTCCAACACTCTTAGCAAACGAGCTTGAGTACCTAAAGGCATTTCGCCTATTTCATCAAGAAAAATGGTACCGCCATTGGTTACTTCAAAATATCCTTTACGAGATTCATGCGCTCCTGTAAAAGAGCCTTTTTCATGTCCAAATAGTTCCGAATCTATAGTTCCTTCTGGAATAGCACCGCAATTGACCGCAATAAATTGTCCGTGCTTGCGATGGCTAAGCTGATGGATTATTTTAGAGAATGATTCTTTACCGCTACCACTTTCGCCGGTAATTAGCACTGTCATATCAGTAGCTGCTACTTGTGCAGCTACTTCAATCGCATGGTTAAGCTTTGGGGAATGGCCGATAATTCCAAACCGTTGCTTGATACTTTGTATATCCAAGTTGATGGAAATTAATGATTAATCTTCTATTACAGTTCCAAATAAAGTTGCTGCTGAACATTCAGTCACAAGCACATTTACATATTCACCTTTTTGATGATTGCCCTTAGGAAAGATTACTACTTTGTTTGAAGATGTTCTTCCTTGCATCTGATCTTCGGAACGTCGGGAGGAACCTTCGATAAGGATTTTATGAACCTTACCTACTTCCAATTGATTTCTGTAATGACCATGTTCCCTTTGTTTTGCTATGATTTCAGCAAGCCTTCTCTTTTTCACTTCCTCTGGAATATCATCTTCCAGCTTCTTTGCAGCTAAAGTTCCTGGGCGTTCCGAATAGAAAAACATATAAGCGAAATCGTATTTCACGTAGTCCATCAACGACAAAGTATCTTGATGTTCTTCTTCAGTTTCAGTGCAGAAACCTGCAATCATATCTGATGAAATGCCACAATCATCGCCAATTATTCTGCGGATTGCATCTACTCTGTTGATATACCACTCGCGCGTGTAGGTACGGTTCATCAACTCTAGAACACGACTATTACCACTTTGGGCAGGTAGATGGATGTAATTGCAGATGTTCTCGTATTTAGCAATGGTTTCTAATACTTGGTCGGTAATGTCTTTTGGGTGAGAAGTGGAAAATCGTATCCTCAACTGCGGCGAAACCAATGCAACCATTTCAAGTAGGTTTGCGAAATTCACAATCTCCACTTCCTCCCGCTTTTCTATTTTCTCAAGTTTAGCCTTATTATTTTGCTCTGGAGACCATTTGTATGAATCTACATTTTGCCCCAATAAAGTAACTTCTCGAAAACCCTTTTCAAATAAATCTTTTGCTTCAGCAACAATTGAATGTGGATCTCTACTTCTTTCTCTCCCTCTTGTAAACGGTACCACACAAAACGAACACATATTGTCACAGCCACGCATAATGGATATCAAAGCAGTAATTCCATTGCTATTTAGCCGTACAGGACTAATATCTGCATAGGTTTCGTCGCGCGACAAAAATACATTAACAGCCTTTTGCCCATCATCTGCACTCTGTATAAGCGTGGGCAAATCACGATAAGCATCGGGCCCAGCTACTATGTCAACGATCTTTTCCTCATCAAGCAACTGTTCTTTAAGCCGCTCAGCCATGCATCCTAATACTCCGATTACAAGCTCTGGTTTTTTTCTTTTTAGGTGGTTGAGTTGATGCAGTCTATTTCTTACTGTTTGCTCCGCCTTTTCTCGAATACTGCAGGTATTGAGAAATATAAGATCAGCTGATTCGGGTTCTGATGTGGTATCAAAACCCTCTTTGTGCATAATGGAACTCACTATTTCACTATCAGAAAAGTTCATCTGACAACCATAGCTTTCGATATATAATTTACGATTTTTACCAGTATTGGAGTTTTCTGTAGTTTTGATTGTTTCACAGGCTTCTTGGTTGCTTTCCTGCAATACATCCAATGTATTTATAATCTGTGTCATGCGCTTGCTATGTCCAAGTTTCTAATGGCAAAGATAGGTATAATTGATAAGAATGACAGAATGACAGATTAATCTTCCTTAATTTTTACGTCTAATATTTTTTGTATCGAACGAGTTTTTAGTAGGCATTCCTCATATTCTTGCTCAGCTACAGAATCCCAAGTAATGGCACTGCCAGCTTGCCATGAAATCTTTTTTGATTCACTAGAGAAATATATGCTTCTGATGATCACATTGAAATCGAAATTACCGTCAGGAAGAAAGAATCCAGCTGCACCTGAAAACATGCTTCTTTTAGCATTTTCATAGCGTTCAATCATGTTCATAGCCATAATTTTTGGTGCGCCAGTCATACTTCCCATTGGGAAAGCCAACTCAATTGCCTCAAGTGGACTTCTATCTGGAGAAAGGCGGGAGGTAACGGTCGAGATCATTTGATGTACTTGATCAAAGCTGTATATTTTGAATAATTCTTCCGCCTCGATACTGCCTAAAATGGATGAGCGAGTAAGGTCATTCCGAACCAAATCTACTATCATCATATTTTCAGCAATTTCCTTTTCACTCTCTTGCAATTGCTTTTTGAGCTCTTCATCTTCAGAAATATCATTTCCTCGACGGATTGTGCCTTTGATGGGTTGGGAAATGAGTTTGCCATTCTCATGTTTTAGAAATCTCTCTGGTGATGCACACACCAAATAATCTGATTCCATTTTCAGTAAACAGGAAAACGGCATTGGGGATTCCTTGCTCAATTGCCAAAATGCTTGAACAGGATCAAAAGATTGAACTATGGAGGTGAATTCCATACAGAAATTCAATTCATAAAAATCACCTTCCAATATATTCTGTCTAATTTTTTCTACTTTCTCAAGATATTCGGTTCTGCTAATATTCACCGAAACCTCAGCAATTTTGGTTTGAATAAAAGGGAGCGATTGAGCTAAAATCTCTTCTAAAATCTCATCTGGATGAGTGGAAGTAATTTCTATTAAATCAGCTTTTGTAGAAATAATGACCTCAGCTTCGAAGAAAAACAATTTTGGAAAGGAATGATAGCTTGGGTTTTCACTTTTCAAATCTTCCAATTCATTTTTCAAATCATAGCCGAAAAAACCACCCAAGTGAATTCCCTTGTCTAGATACTTTTGTAATTGTGGGAAGGAGGGAAGAGCAGGATCGATAGCACAAGGTTTGCCAGCCATCAATACTTTTGGGAAACTGTAATGAGGATATTCTATGCCATGCCCATTATAAAAGCCAAAGGATGGATGAATACGATTTGCCCAATAGCAAGCTTTCTTCCAAAAGTCAGCATCAGAAATTTGATAACTTTTTGTTGTAAGATTCATTGTGCCGTAAAAATAGAAAAGGCCGGATAAATCCGACCTTTTAAAGTATTTCTTTATGCAACTAAAACTTATCTAGCAACTAACTCGAAGCCTACATTTACGGTATTGTAAATGAAACCATCTTTTAATTTGTCGGCTACATTAGCTTCGTTATTGTATTGCAAGCCCCAATCTGTACGATTAATGTTGAATTTTGCTGCAGCTACAACTTGGCCATCTATAACTTGTACTCGAGCCGGGAAAGTTACGTTTTTAGTAGTTCCGCGCATTGTAAGATTACCAGAAACCATATGGGTTGGGTTTTCTACAATATGTTCGTCAGCTTCAAGTGGAGTGTTTTCTGTTTGAAATTCTTCATTTACCACTAATTGAGTTTGATCATACGCACTCAATGATGTAATTGTAAATTCAGCAGTCGGGTATTCTTCTGCACTGAAAAAATCATTTGACATTAAGTGATTTCTTAATTTACCGTGACTTTCAGAACCTTCTGGCATATCTAATACTGTTAGAGAAGTTATGTCAATTGTAAAATTACCACCAACCACATCTGTACCTTGTAATGCTACACCACCACCAGTTACGCTGATAGTACCATTGTGCTTACCTGTTGGCTTTGAGCCAATCCAAGTAATTTCGCTGCTCATTGGGTCTACGCTTAGCATGGTTGCTTCTGCAGCTACTTCTTGTACTTCCTGTGCTTCTGTTGTTTCAGCTGTGTTTCCTTGGTTATCACCGCAAGATGTAAATGCAAACATTCCGCCTACAGCAATAATCGCTAAAATTTGTTTTGTCATGGTTCTTTTTTTGTTTTGTATGATTTGAATTAGATGTTTATACATCAATTGTACGTAAAACGATTGACCCTTATAATTTGTTCAACTATTTGATAAAATAATTTTTAATATGGCTTTAATAAAAAAGGTTGAGGGAATAAGTCCAGTGTTTGGTAAGAATTGCTATTTGGCCGAAAATGCCACAATTATTGGTAAAGTGAAAATGGGCAAAGATTGCAGCGTATGGTTCAATGCTGTCGTTCGTGGAGATGTGAATGATATTACCATTGGTGATGCTACTAATATTCAAGACGGGGCTGTGATTCATGCAACCTATCAAAAAGCAGCGACGCATATAGGAAATAACGTTTCCATCGGGCACAATGCTATAGTGCATGGTTGTACTATTCACGACAAAG
Source organism: uncultured Roseivirgaceae bacterium (assembly GCA_964598395.1). Lineage (GTDB taxonomy): Bacteria > Bacteroidota > Bacteroidia > Cytophagales > Cyclobacteriaceae > CAXBDP01. Next base: position 7,289 of record CAZRBW010000056.1, on the reverse strand, counting down.
TGCTGATTGGCATGGGTGCAATTGTGATGGATAATGCGGTAGTGGGTGAGGGGGCAGTAATTGCAGCTGGCGCGGTAGTTACTCAAGGGACCATTGTTGAGCCTAATACTATTTATGCTGGAATGCCAGCCAAGAAGATAAAAGATGTAAGTCCGGAAATGGCGGCATCATTCCTCCAAACCTCCCGCAATTATATAATGTATGCAGATTGGTTTAGAGATAATCAGAATGGATAGCCGATGGCTATGTTCCAAACTGTCTGATTTTTTACACCGAAAGGTCTGTTCCAAGAAAGATTTCGGATCACCCATCGTTCACCGGGATTTTGCGCTGGGTCATAGGTTTTGATACCTGCATCAAATCGCAATACTAAGAAATCAAAATCCATTCTTAATCCAAAGCCCGAACCAATAGCAATTTCGCTTAAGAAATCATTAGCATTAAACCTCCCGCCTTCTACGGGTTCAGTTTTTACGTACCATACATTTCCTGCATCTACAAATAATGCTCCTTGAACAAAACTAAATAAATGCTGTCTAATTTCTGCACTAGCTTCAAGTAACATTTCCCCTGGTTGCTCAAATCTATAATCGGGTCTTCCATCTTCACCACGAAACACAAATGAACCCGGGCCTAGACGACGGGGTGCCCAGGCTCTTATACTATTACTACCACCTGCGAAAAAGTATTTTTCATAAGGAAGGACTTCACTTCCTCCATAGGTTATCGCCAAACCAGAATTTACTCTCCATGCGAATTGGGTCCCTCTTCTTAGCGGAATGTGATTTCTAAATTCCACTTGACCTTTTAAAAACTGGAAAGGAAATAAACCCAAATCATTTTCAATTACATTTCGGTAAAGGTTTAAAAATGTGCCTGTTGACTCAAAATATGTTCTAAGCAATGAAGACTTTGTATCTTTATTGCCATAGTTGTTGAAATTGAAAATAGCCTGAGCATTCATATTGCTCGAGAAAGAAGTTCTGAAAGAAAAAATTAGGTTATTCCCTGCAGCTGCTAATTCATCCAATCTATCTGAAAAGTCACCTGATTTGATTTGTGATTCGATGATACTTACATCAAGCAAATTGATTGTAAAGCTATGATTTTTAGATGTCAGCCACTGGTAACCAAATGATGCATTGATATTATTTCGATTATACTCCGGCCTGTTGGTATAATTAAAGCCTGTAGAAACCCTTGTTCGAGGATTTGTATTACCAAGATATCGAGTTAACTGTCGGCCGAATGGAATAGCAAAACCTGGGAGAATTAAACTGAGATTGGCACCATATTCCAAGCTTCGGTACACACTCTCCTGGGTTGCAGCACCAGCAACACCTTCAACAGCAAATCTCCCGCTCAATTCCAATATGCCAAGTGTTTTAAGGACATTTCTATCCCTAACCGTAAAATTTACCATTGGGCCAGGAAGACCTTGAGTCACATTAAGACCTGTTTCTGCTGAAACTTGCCATTTGGGAAGTGGACTTGTATAAATATTAGCAAGCATCTTATTCCCTGTGGTGTCATATACTATGTTGGCAAACTTGAACAAATCAAGGTTAAATAACTGACGCTGTGTATTGAAAGTATTTAGTCTACTGTAAGGTTCATCTGGCCTAATCAATACTCTGTTATCCAATATTCGCTCATTGTATTTGCGATCATAGTATTGGTAAGTAATGTCATTTAGGGTGAATGTTTCTCTTACTCCTGTTAAGCCAATATCTGCATCAGTGATAAAAATTACACTATCTACTTCAAAATATTTATGATTTATTCGACCTTGAGGATTACTAATTTTTATTTCTGTGGCAATTCCATTTTGAGTCCAAGTAGAGTCAATGTTGTATTCGACATATTGCTTACTAAAATCAAAATATCCATTATTTCTCAGTAAATCTTCAAGCCGATCTCGTTCTTTATTAAATAGATCTTGTCTATACCGTTGGCCTACCTCTAAGATTCGGGCATCATTATTTTCTAAGACTAAAGTTCTAACCGCAGAATCAGGAATAGTATAAAATATACTATCTAGAATGTAGGGTTCTGTTTCATTTATGGTAAAAGTAAGATAGAGTCTTTTTCCTTTGATGGTTGTGTCGTATTCAACAGTTGCATTAAAATAGCCCTCTGAAAAATAGTGCAATCTGAGTTGTTCCTTGCTATCTTCTGTCAGTAAGCTATCATAAATGGTGGGAGGTTCGCCTCTTCGCATTAGAAAATTACCCTCCTCCAATTTTTTATTTAATCGCTGAAGTTTATTGTCCCGCTTCCTTTCTAGCTTTACTTCTTTGCGGGTATTATCTTCAACCTCTTCAATTTTGGCTTCATACTTAGCTTTTACATCTTCAATCTTTTTCTCAACCTTAGCTGTGTCGAAGCTACTTAAGCCAACCTGATAGGACCATACTGGAATAGAAATGGGCAAAAGAGGAACTCTACCGTTGGGTTGTTGTAGTAATAAATCATCCAAATCCTCTGTGTCGAAGGATTCATTGCCATTTATTTCCTGACTGTAAAGTAAATATTCGTTTTCTTTGAGTTGTTTTGTGCCCAGGCAAGAGCTCAATAGGATAGCCAATGAAAAAAGCAAAAGCCCATTTCGGAATAATGTAGTCTTGAAAAATCTGTTTGCGATGATATCTAAGAATTTATTGAAATTAGCCAACTCTCTGCAATTAAAGAAATACAGAACCCAGGAGCAATCCTTCCTTATAGAAGGTGGAAAAAGTGTTCAAGAATTACTCAATTCTCATTTTAAAATTACACACCTATTTGTAACGGATGTATTTGCTCAACAGTTTGAAAAACAAATATCCGAAAATCCAGCCGAGCTTCATCTATGCAATGAGAAAGATTTAGAAAAAATCGGCACATTCAAAACAAACAATGCCGCAATTGCCATTGCAAAGATTCCGGCAAATGAAAAGTTTGAGATCAAAAACGAATGGGTTTTAGCCTTAGACGATATTCGTGATCCAGGTAATTTGGGTACTATTATACGGATTGCTGATTGGTATGGAATCACCAAAATCCTATGCTCAAGCAATACAGTGGATGTTTACAATCCAAAGGTGATCAACAGCTCTATGGGTTCATTTCTCAGAGTGAAGCTTTTCTACACTGATTTAGCTGAGTATCTGAGCCAACTGAATTTGCCGATTATGGGAGCATTTTTGGATGGAGAAAATGCCCATAGAATCAATTATCCAAACTCAGGAGTGCTAGTAATTGGCAATGAATCGGAGGGGATTAGCCAAGAAGTTGCCAAGTTTGTTTCCCAAAAGGTGAATATCCCTCGTTTTGGAGCAGCAGAATCATTGAATGCTGGAATTGCAACGGCTGTTTTGCTCGATAATATTGTGAAATCTATTAATCACTAAAATGAAAATAGCTCTCCTAATTTGATTTAGAAGAGCTATTATTTTTTTACTTTCGATTTTTATCTTTTTCCAGGCTTGTAGGTTTCTTTGGCCCTAGCTTCAACATCCTCTTTGTAAAATGCCACATCCTTAAACTGGCCATTTCTATACATCTCAACTTGATCGTCGAAATGAGGAGAATTTGGATCGCCGCTTTGTCCTCCCGCCAATAGGCTCTTGGCTTTCACTTTATCACCAAATTCAACTACCGCAACAAAGCTATTGCCATGCTGTCCGTAAATTTTCCTGGTATTTGATACTCCTCTGCTGCCAAATGATGCTAATGCGCCCCAGTTTGCAGAAGCCATTCCAATTGGCGTGCTTGGTGCATCATCATCGAAATGAGGAATTGGCGAGCCGTCCAATCTTTGGTATCGATTTATATCGCTCCATTGAGTATCCCATTTGCCAAAGTCTGTTTCAATTTTTTCTACAGCCTCAGCGAATATGGCTAATCTCTCAGCATAGTCTGTGCTTGTTCCGAAATAATTGAATCTCTCCATTGGACTTAACCCTTCTGGTCTTGGGCCTTTTTGTCCATAAATAGTTCCATAATAATGCGCTAATGACATTGCTACAGATTCCTCCGAAGTAGTCATGTCCCAATTGCGCAATACCTCAATCGGCTCTTTTAAATTCTCTGGTTTGTTTGCAGATTTATCATAAGCCTCAATCAACCCGGGAATCAAATACTCGAAACCAGGCAAATAGGGATCATAGGCCGTTTCAATCAATTTATCTAAAGTATATCCACTTCGCTCAGTCAATACTTTGATGGCGTGAACGCCTCTGAAATTCTCAGGTTCTGTGGCCATATAATATGGATAATCTTCAGCCTTTGGACTGTATTCTAATGCAGCGGTAAATGGCGTAGAATTACAATTTTGAATCCATCCATTTGCTGGATTTAACAATTGAATAGCTTCAGACACTGGGTGAAGTCCTTTCCAATCAGTGGCCGGATTACTGCCATCAACTGGTTGGGCGTAGTCGAATTGTACATCACGAATTGGAATGAAATTACCTTGGAAATAAGCAATATTTCCATCAGCATCGGCATATACAGTATTGTTAGAAGAATTGGTGCGAATATCCATCATTTCCAAAAACTCATCGTAGTTATCAGTTTTGGTGCGGATATAAGATTGTGATAAAGCTTTGATAGGTTCCCACATCATCGCTGTTGCTACCCATTTGCCATCCATTTGATGTGTAATTGGTCCGTGATGAGTTCTGTAGATAGGGAAAGTCTTTTCCTTTACGCTATCACCATCTTTGTATTTTAGAATAACTTCTTGTTCTTCAACCTCCCGCAATTCTTCACCGTATTGGTACATTTTCTTTCCACCTTGCTCCACAATGGTTTCAACAAATTCATCTTTCACATCTGTATAAGAAGAAGTATGCATCCAGCCATTTTTCTCATTAAATCCCTGATAAATAAAGAATTGCCCCCAAGTAACTGCTCCATAAGCATTAAGTCCTTCTTCGCTAACCATATGTACTTCTCCACGGAAAAAGAAAGAAGTGTGTGGATTGATTAAAAGCATTGCATTTCCAGATTCAGTTAATTCTCCAGAAATAGCAAATCCATTTGAGCCTTGAGGTTCTTTAAGCCATTGAGCTGCTTCTAGCTCAGGTTCATTTATAGCGAGAGATTCATTATCCTCATAGAAAGCTTGAATGCGGCGGGTGGAAATAGATTCAATATCTCCTCCAATAGAACCTTCGGTAAAGTACATTGGCATCCACGGCTCAAAACGAGTAATCAAGGCTGGCTTCAC
>CAZRBW010000056.1:0-1977 GCA_964598395.1 uncultured Roseivirgaceae bacterium | reverse complement strand
GGGTCAGTTTTTGGGCTATTGCATGCAAAAAACGCAATAGGCAATAGCAAGAGTAAAAGAAATCTTTTCATGTTTTAGGTTGGGTTTTTAAGATCGATAAATATACCATCCATATTGACCCAAGCAAAGCAGAATGTGATTAAGGAAATCTTTGCAATTCGGAGAGCAGGAATCAATTATCTTTAAATGATAGCGTAAAGGTTGTGCCTTCATTTATTTGACTCTCTACAGATATTTTACCTTGTAGGCTTACTAGGTAATTATGCACCAAATACAAACCGATTCCTTTGCTGTCCTTATGACCATGGAATTTCTGATGCAAGCCAAACATCTTGTGACTTGTCTTTTCCGCATCAAAGCCAATTCCCATATCGGAAAATATCAATTCAGTGTAGCCATCTACCTTCCTAGTTCTAATTTTGATTTCGGGTGCCTGAAAGGGTTTAGCGTATTTTATGGAATTGGATAGCAAGTTTAGAAAAATACTCTCTAAATAATACTTATTGAATCGAACTTTTGGAGCAGCGTCAAAATCAAAATCTATTTTGCATTGCGTATCCTTAATGAGTGATTTCAACGATTTCACTACTGCATTGTATGGATCTTCAAAGAGTAATTCCTCAACTAGGATTTGACTTTCCATCTTTTCAGAAATTATATCCACATAGTGGTTGAGACTACTTTTTAGTCCTTCGGTAGAGCTCTTTATCAAATCTAGTAATTCTAGGGTTTCAGCATCTTCTATTTTGGAATAATCAATTAGCGGAAATACTGCCAAAAGATTATTCACAGGAGATCTTAAGTCATGCACGGTGCTGTAGCCAAGTTGTTTGAGCTCTTTGTTGATTGTAGTCAAATGCGATAAAATAAAATTTCTGTCTTGCTCTACTTTCTTTTTATGAGTTACATTTTTTGCAATTGCATAAACTAGTTTGCCTGTTTCATAAGGCATGGATGTCCATGAAAGCCATACCACATCACCAGATTTTGTGATATAACGATTTTCAAAATTCATCAATGGAACACCTTTCTTAATTTTATTCCTCCACTCTGAGGTTACATTCTGATCTTCAGGGTGAATAAATTCATTTATTGGTCTAGCTTTTAATTCGTCCCAATTATAACCAATCATTCGAATAAAGGATGAATTGACTTTTTTGAAATATCCATCAAAACCCGCAATGCATAATAAATCAGGAGACAGGTCAAAGAATAAATCAAGACTTAGGTTAGTGTCAGAAATTTGGTTGCTAGAGAGATCCATTAATTAGGATAAATTGATTTTTTAAATTTGAATTTAACTATCTGTCTTTTAAGTTGATATGAATTATTTTTTGAGGATAATTCCCCTATTAATTTTTTTCAAGTTGTTTACAAATTCATCTGCCAGAAGAGGTGATATATAGATTTCATTCCATTTACCATGGGTAATAATCAACCCATTTCTAGCTAAAGCTGGCTTCGTACCAGCGTACATTGTTTGGTTTTGAGTGATTTTAATGATGCTTTTAATAGGGATAAAACCCTTTATTGGGCCAGACCTATAATGCAAAAAACCATCTTTTATTTCATAATAGGTGTTTAGCCATATCCAAATTATAAAACCAATAACAGCCGTACAGAATATGTATGTAGGAATAACAATTCCAAGTGAAACATTATCACCACCTTCCCAATACAAGGATGCCATGCTAAACAGAATTATTACGATCAATATTAGAAATACTACTCCATACAGTGGGTCTCGTTTTGACTCGTATCTCATTTCTGTTTATGTATTTTCACGCATCGAATTTAGCTAAATTCCTCAATTCATTCAATCTATATTTTAGAAAAGGCAAATGTGCCGAAGGTATTTACCATGAAAAAACAATTAATTGGCTTGCGGGATAACTATGAATTGAGTTAATTTGAATTAATTAATAAGTTAATTTATTAAACAATGAAACACATTATCAGAATTTGCCTTCTTGTTCT
>CAZRBW010000055.1:14242-22689 GCA_964598395.1 uncultured Roseivirgaceae bacterium | reverse complement strand
CCATTTTGCACGACTATTTGCGCTTCAGGCGACGAGCCAAATATTTTGAATGAGCCATAATCGAAGTAAAATAAATACGGGGAAGGATTCAATGAACGCAGACTCCTATAAACGTTAAATTCATCACCTTCGAAAGCGGTTTGAAATCTTCGCGAAAGCACAATTTGAAAAACATCCCCCCGCTTACAATGTGCGATGCCTTTTTCTACAATCTCCCTGTATTCCTTATCCGTATAGTTCGATTGCTCCTCTCCTACAGCCTCAAATGCATAGTCAGGCACATTTTTATTATCAATCAGGCTGATAACTTCTTCTAATTTCCCTACTTCAAAATTTCCATCCACAGCATTTTCCAAAATATGCAGTCGGTTCCGAAAATGATCTAAGGCAATAATGAATCTGAAAATTCTATAATCCGCCAAAGGAATATCAGCAACACCTTTCTTCTCCTTATTCATAGAAAGGTTTTCCATGAATTCCACTGCTTCGTAAGAAGTAAAGCCAAAAAGTCCATTAATTAGCCCTTTCTCAAATTTCTTCTCAGCATCAAACTGATCTTTAAAGCTTTGTAAGGCTGTCGCATACGAATGAGCGCCAGAATTCAAACTCGATTTAGATGTAGTCCCATCTGGAAAATTCTGCTCTAGTGTACCATCGGCTTCGAGGATAAAGGATGCAATAGGATCGAAACATAGATATGAAAAGCTATTTTCTTGGCCATGATAATCAGAGCTTTCCAGCAACATACAATGACTAAAGCGATCACGCAGCTTTAAGTATAAGCTCACTGGCGTTACCGTATCGGCTAGTTTAGTAATCTCCTTTGTTTGAATTTTATAATTCATTTTATCTTCTTAGATGTGCTTAATCTTTTGATAAGCTTTATGTTCAAATTTTGAATTCTTAATTGGCATTAAATGAAAAAAGCCCACGTGAACCGCGGGCTTTTATCTGATATGGTTTTAACACATAAGTCCTGTTCACGCTTCCAAAAAAGAATCATGCCACCACCATGCGTTATTTGTATTTCTAAACATTAGGCCAAATTTAAGTGAAGGAATTGTGTTTGTCCAAACCTTATGACAAAATTTTCTGAATTATTTTTATCGAGCTTAAAAATTCTCTGTTGTGAATAGAATTTTCATTTCCGATTAAACTCAAGCTTGCTTACCTTTGTTCAGTAATTATTAAGGAAATTAAATCTTACCGATATGCTAGATGCACCAATAGCTCCAGGAGCAAATTTATTTATTTGGATCGTTTTAATCATAGTGGGCCTAGTTCATTGGATTATCATAGCTGACACTTACGGCAAAAAGAAGAAAAAAGAAAAATCGCATTAAGCCGATTTCAAAACGAATACAAAAAGCCTTCGGAGTAATTTCTGAAGGCTTTTTTATTGGCTTCTTTTTTTGCTTGTTGAAAAAAAATCTCTAATATTCAGTCTATAATTATTATGCAAAAAGAAAAGAATGGGATTTTGAAAAACATAAAACACACACAAACTTTTGAGGAGCTTTTAGATACTAAATACGGAAAAAAAGGTACTAAAAAACGTGACAAATTCGATACTGATTCACTCGCTTTCCGATTGGGAGTTATGCTTAAAGAAGCTCGAAAAGAAGCCAATCTGACAAAAGAAGAGCTCGCTGCAAAAATAGGCACCAAAAAAAGCTATATTTCAAGAATTGAACGCGGTTTAATTGACATAAAGGTTTCAACATATCACAAACTCATTGAAACTGGACTTGGGAAAAACCTTAAAATTGAAATAGCCTAGAATTTTAGTGGTTTTCTAACTTATTAATAATTAGTTCAGACAGAAGCTCTTTTTATCCCAACCCTACCCTTCAAACTAACCCACAATATCAGCAAAGCAACAAGTGCGATACTTATAAGGTAGATAGCTCCGTTTGCTTCGAATGCTCCAGTAAGGGTGGAAGCAACTTTGGCCAAGCTATGGATTCCCAGCAGCAAAGCCAGCCATACCACTAAAATTAATATGGCATTTTGCAAACCTGAATTTCCAAATCCTGATTTCATCAATTTATGATCATTTATAATCACAATAAGGAAAATGGCAGATATTGGCAATAATAAACCATTAAGTGCTTGAGCTAGCAAAATCACTGGAATGGGTCTGAGTCCTGAAATTCCAAAAAGCAAGCCTACAAGCATTATCCCAGCCCATACGATACGAAAGCCAGTGGAACGCAAATCCTGTTTCCTCCCGCTTACACTTTGCCATGTAATTGCAGCAGCCATAGGCGCCGTAATGCTCGAAGTAAATCCTGCGCAAAACAATCCAATCCCCAGTAATGCTGAGCCATTTCCTGCCATCAACAAATCCATTTTACCTGCCAATGCTTCAAAACTAAAGTCACCCTCTAGCATACTGCCTGTTACTAAAATCGCGATAGAAATAATGCCTCCTAAAATAATGGCTATCGAAATCCCAAACCGCATTTCAGATAAACTTTGGTTTTTGCTTATTCCCGAAGCAAGGAAAAGATTGTAAGGGACGATAGTGGTGCCAACCAAGCCGAGAATCAAAGTCTCGCTACCTGCTGGAAAACTAGGAATGAAAGCACCCATGGAAAGTTGGATAAATGAATAATCACTTTGGAAAGCTAAAAAGGCAAAAGTAACTCCCATAAGCGCTACCATTACACTCATTACATTGAGTATTCCGCGCAAATTGCCCAACCATAAACCTATGCTTGCAAACAATACCACGACCACAGTTGCCACCCATGCAGGAATTGGCGTTACCACTTCGATTCCTGCAACGGCACCCATTATATTACCAGCTTGATATGCAGTGCAACCAAAAACTATAGCAAAAATTATAAGTCCTTTTACTAGTTTGGCCGTCTTATCTTCATTGAATTTTGCGGCAATTGCCTGACCCAAATTGAGACCTGAGCCCAAAGTAATTCTAGCTGCACCTTCCTGCAACACTAAGCATGCAATGGTCCCAAATGCCAATGCCCAAATAAGATCTAAGCCGAATGAAGCGCCAGAAGAAGCCGCAGTAGTTACTGTACCTGGACCTATAAATGCAGCGGAAACTACAGACCAAAAAAGAATACTTCCAATACGAGATTTGAATTGGTTCATAACCTATGGCTAGTGGGAAGAGATGCTGAATTCAACATCCAATTTAGCCAACAAGATAAAAGCAAATTGTGATAATTAACAATACCAAACTGAGCTACGGCCTCTACGCAAATGCTGACGGATGTTAATAATAAATGCAAGCCCCATATAGATAATCAGCGGGGAGCCGAATGTCAGAAATGAAGCATAAATAAAGAAAAGTCGAATACTAGAAGTGGACATTTTGAGCTTTTCGCCCAACTTGGTGCAAACCCCAAAGGCTTGATTCTCAAAAAATGCAATTAATTTTTCCATAGTACGATAAATTTAGAACGCATTTTTAATCAAAAAGCACGCTTTTCACTAATTCAACCACAAATTAGCAAAAAGATTCGGATATAATTCAATCCTATTTTTTTGATTTGCCTTTGGTGGCTATTTTTGCCAAGCAATATATAAATCAGATTAATGAGAGAGATACAATTTCGCGAAGCCCTAAGAGAAGCCATGTCGGAAGAAATGCGCAGGGATGATAAGATTTTCTTGATGGGTGAAGAAGTAGCTGAATATAACGGAGCATACAAAGTAAGCCAAGGAATGCTTGATGAGTTTGGACCAGAGAGAGTAATCGACACACCTATTGCAGAGCTTGGTTTTGCAGGGATTGGTGTTGGAGCAGCAATCAATGGATTGAGACCGATTATTGAATTTATGACGTTCAACTTTTCATTGGTTGCCATAGATCAAATCATCAATTCGGCTGCTAAAATCCTCTCTATGTCTGCTGGGCAATATTCTGCTCCAATGGTATTTAGAGGCCCAACAGGAAATGCTGGTATGCTTGGGGCTCAACACTCTCAGAACTTTGAAAACTGGTACGCAAATACTCCAGGGCTTAAAGTAGTTGTGCCGTCAAATCCTTATGATGCAAAAGGCTTATTGAAATCTGCCATTAGAGATAATGACCCAGTAATATTCATGGAGTCGGAAGTGATGTATGGCGATAAAGGCGAAGTGCCTGAAGAGGAATATTTGATCCCGATAGGCAAAGCCAATGTAGTACGTCAGGGTAGTGATGTAACTCTTATTTCATTTGGTAAAATGATGAAAGTAGCGCTAGAAGCTGCCGACGAAATGGCCAAAGAAGATATAAGCTGCGAAGTTATCGACCTCAGAAGTGTTCGCCCAATCGACTACCCAACTCTTATAGAATCTGTAAAAAAGACCAATAGAGCTGTGATTGTAGAAGAGGCTTGGCCTTTATCTTCTATTGCTACAGATTTAGCTTTCAATATTCAGCGTGATGCATTCGACTATTTGGATGCACCAATTCGTAGAGTAAATAGCATGGACGTTTCATTACCTTATGCACCTACTTTGATCGAAGCGATTCTGCCAAATGTAAAGCGTACGATTGAAGCGATTAACGCTGTTTTGTACAGATAATAAAGCCATTCTGGAAAATCGAGATAAATTTATGATTGAGGCCATCAGGCTTTCCGAGCAAAAAATGCGGGAGGGTTTCGGTGGCCCATTTGGTGCCGTAGTGGTACGAAATGGCGAAATTGTAGCCTCAGGTTTCAATCAGGTAACAAGCAGCAATGATCCAACTGCACATGCAGAAGTAATGGCCATTAGAAATGCTTGCGAAAAACTCAATACATTTCAGCTAGATGATTGTGAACTTTATACAAGTTGCGAGCCCTGTCCTATGTGTTTGGGTGCCATTTATTGGTCAAGAATTCCCGTGATTTATTATGCAAATACGCGGGAGGATGCAGCAAATATAGGTTTCGATGATGCGCATATCTATCACGAAATAAGTCTAGATATAAAAGATCGAAGTGTTAAAATGCTGCCTTTATTGAGAGGGGAAGGCATAAAAGTTTTCCAAGCTTGGCAGGCCAAAGAAGACAAAAAAGAATACTAAGCTCAAATACATTCATTGGCATATTGCCTTGAATAGCCTAATTTCGCCAAATCAATGCACCCGTAGTTCAATTGGATAGAATGTCAGATTCCGGTTCTGATGGTTGGGGGTTCGAATCCCTTCGGGTGCACAAAAAAGTCGCTGTGGTTGCAGCGACTTTTTTTTTATGTGGAGAAAAAACCTCCCGCAATTACTTTACATCAATAAGCCCTTTCAACCACCCCTCGCATATAATTTACGAATGCGCGATTCACTACTCTATTTCCACCTTTCGTTGGATAATCGCCAGTGAAATACCAATCGCCCAAATGCTTTGGACAAGCCTTGTGAAGGTTTTCTACATTCTGGTAAATAACTTCTAAATCAGCTTTTAAATCATTAGGCCTCACGATATCTGCGATTTTTGCAGAAACCTCATCATCCGTAAATGGATCGTATAATCGCTGCACAAAATTAGGTGCATCGATATTGCCTACAGAATCAAGTGCTTGCTGCATTACTTCATCTACAAGTGAATTCATTCCACGCTCATTGAGCAATGAAATAATCGCTCGGAATGCCACAAAATCCTTCATCTTGGACATGTCTATACCATAGCAATCGGGATAGCGAATTTGTGGAGCAGAGGAAACGATAATGATTTTGCGCGGCTCAAGTCTGTCTAGCATTTTCAGAATGCTCTTCTCCAGAGTAGTTCCACGTACAATAGAATCGTCAATTACGACAAGCGTATCTACTTTCTTATTGATTACCTCATAAGTGGTATCGTACACATAAGCCACCAAATCGTCTCGATGCTCGTCGTCTGTAATGAAGGTTCTGTGCTTCACATCTTTTGCCACAAGCTTTTCGATACGAGGTGTAAATGAAAGCAGATCTTCTAGCGAATCGATATGCGGTTTGTTCTCCATGATGATTTCCTTACGCTTCTGCACAAGGTACTCATTAAGGCCATCCATCATCCCATAAAAAGCTGTTTCAGCTGTATTTGGAATGTAGGAGAAAACTGTATTCTTCAAATCGAAATTGATCGATTTTAATATTTGAGGGATTAGAAGTTTGCCCAATTTCTTGCGCTCATGATAGATATCTGGGTCAGTTCCACGGGAGAAATAAATTCTCTCAAAGCTGCAAGATTTTTTCTCTTTCGTTTCAAGAAACGGCAATACATCAAACTCGCCACTTTTTTTGATGATCAATGCATGTCCAGGATCAACTTCATGGATATCTGCAAACTCCACATTGAACGCTGTTTTGATCGGTGACTTTTCGGAAGCCACAACTACCACCTCATCATCGGCATAATAGTAGGCAGGGCGAATTCCATTTGGATCTCTCGCAACGAATGCTCCTCCATAACCCGTCATGCCAGCCATTGCATATCCACCATCAAAATCCTTGCAAGCACGCTTCAATACTCTTTGCAAGTCAAGTTCATTTTCAATGATCTCGGTGATTTGCTTATTGGTATTTTTACCCTTGTATTTATTGAAAAGCATTTGGTTTTCTTCATCCAAGAAGTGGCCAATCTTTTCCATTACAGTCACAGTATCGGTCTTTTCTTTTGGATGCTGCCCAAGACTTACGAGGTGATTAAAGAGCTCTTCAACATTGGTAAGATTGAAATTACCCGCCACAACCAAGTTTCTACTGCGCCAATTGTTCATTCGCAACATTGGATGGCAGCTTTCAATTTGATTTTTGCCATGCGTGCCATACCTAAGGTGCCCCAGCCAAACTTCACCAGTAAAAGCTACATTTTCTTTTAGCCAATGTTCATTTAGGTAATTTTCTCCACCCTCCCGCTTTGCTTCTTCAAACTTAGCTCCAAGCTTTGAAAATATTTCTGTTATTGCCTGTGAATCTACTGATCTATAGCGACTTATATACTTATTTCCTGCGCCAACACCAATCTTAATATTTGCAATTCCTGCTCCATCTTGCCCTCTATTATGCTGCTTTTGCATGAGCAAATACATCTTATTGATAGCATAGAGCGGTGTGCCGTATTTATCAATATAATATTGGAGTGGTTTTCTAAGTCTGATGAGGGCTATACCGCACTCGTGCTTTATTTGGTCGCTCATGGGTCTATCTAAAGTCCAAAGTTAAAACTATTCAACACGAAGGACAACAAATCTGGTTTGAAGAATAATAATAATATGACTATCCCCAGAATAGTAGGAACTATCATAGTCTTCCAATTACTTTTCATTGAATTGAGTTCACTTTCGGCCTCTTTAATAAAAAGTATATATGGGATCCTCAAATAATAGAAAATAGCAATGGCTGTATTGAGAATGCCAAAAACGATGATAAACAATATCCATGGGCTATTGCCAATTGAGTAAACTTCGAACAAGGTCGTGAAAACCAATAGTTTTGCAGTAAAACCAGCAAATGGTGGTACGCCTGCCAAACTCAATAAAAATACGATTAACAAAACTCCTTCGAATGCATATTTTTTGCCCAACCCAGCCCACTTATTTACATCGTAGGTTTGCTCAGCTTCGCCTATGGATTGCACCAACCAAAATGCTCCTAGGTTCATAATAAGGAAAACGGTGCTATAAAAGAAAAATGGAAATCTTGAAGACTCGATGGGTGCTACCAGAGTAATTAAGATAAATCCAGCTTGCGCAATAGATGACCAACCCAACAGACCTTTGATATTATTTTCTCGTAAGGCTGAAAAATTGCCTATAAGCATGGAAGCTGCGGACACAATCACTAGCATTGGAATCACCAAATTTTCAATAAAAATCCAGCGGGAGGAAATCAACCAAAGAGCAGTTAATGCTGCCAGCTTGGGAACCACCGAAAATAGCGCAACAGACGGCCATGCGGCATTTCGATAAACCACCGGAACCCAAACATGAAAAGGAACCGCTGATATTTTGAAAAATAATCCTCCAAAAAACATCAGCAATACAATACCTGAACTATAGAAAGGCACTGACTGAATTCCAGTCCAGAAGCCTGCATTTTGCCAATTGAGCGTACCCGAGAAGCCATAGAGAAAGCTCATCCCATAAAGCATAATGGCAGTAGCCACAGAACCAAAAATGAAATATCGCAAAGCACTTCTAGCGGATTCGCCTCTTTTGAGAATTCCCGTAAGCGCATAGGCCGAAATGGACATCAACTCAATAGAAAGGAAAATGCTAAGCAAGTTGGAGGACATTACCAGAATGCCTGCACCAATCAAAATACCAAGGGAGAAAATATGCACTTCACTACCAGCCAATAATTTAGCTGCGTTTTTCCGTTGGAACATCAGCAGGGAAATAATACCTGTGATGTAAAAAAGACTGCGCAGAAAAATGGCTTCTCCGCTTACAAGCAAAAAGCCATTGAAGGTTTGATATTGGATTTCAGCAAAATCTCTAAATTGAATATAGCTAGCAAATAATGCTGC
>CAZRBW010000055.1:12300-14142 GCA_964598395.1 uncultured Roseivirgaceae bacterium | reverse complement strand
TGGTTCAATGGCACCTTCTGTAACTGACAATAGCAATGAAGGGAAAATACCAAAGACTAATGTGAGCACTGCAAGCGGTACAAGAATCAACATTTCACGACTGCTCAAATCGACCATTTCAAGTCTCCAGATTTCTTTTCTGAGGAATACTTGCCCAAAGAACATCCGCTGCAAAGTCCAAAGGCAATAGGCGGCGGCTAATATTAATCCCAAAGCAGCTACTATCGCCATCCAAATGGGAATGAGTGAATTTACGCTATCCGAATGGAAGGCTCCCAATAGCACCATGATTTCGGCAACAAAGCCCGAGAAGCCTGGCAAGCCCAAGGAAGCAAAAAATGCAACTGAAGCCAGCACTGCAAACTTGGGCATAATGGTCGCCAAGCCAGCGTAGTTTTGAATCATACGGTCATGAGTACGATCATAAATAACTCCAGCTACTACGAAGAGCATGGCGGAAATCAATCCATGACTGAACAATTGATAATAGGCGCCATTTAATCCCTCGCTGGTAAAGGAAGCCAATCCTAGCAATACAAATCCCATATGGCTGATGGAGCTGTAAGCCACCAATTTCTTTAAATCTTTTTGGGCAAGGGCATTCATTGCACCGTAAATGATGGCAATTACTCCAAGCAATCCCACCCACCAAGCATAATGCAATGCTGCATCGGGAAAAGCAGGATAAACGATTCGGAACAAACCGTAACCACCAATTTTCAATAGGATGGCTGCCAATACTACGGAAATCGGTGTACTGGCTTCCACGTGTGCGTCCGGCAGCCAAGTGTGAAATGGCACCGCTGGCAATTTGATCAGAAAGCCAATGAGCAAAAGTAAAAACGCCCAATAGCGTAGAGGCCTTCCCACAAAGGTATTTTCTACGTTCCCGTCAAGCATTCCTCCCGCCAATACCTGGGTGGATTGCTCATTCAATGACGTAATAAGGCTCACAAAATGATTGGAGAAAACTAAATCTCTTTTCAAAATATCTCCATTTGCAATGCCTTCATTTATATACTCGATATTCGATTGTCTTTCCGACAAACCAATTTTAGCCACACTTGCATCTAAATCCACCACATTTCCATACATCGCCACCATTACAATTAATATCAGCAATGAGCCAAAAAGTGTGTATAGGAAAAACTTGATGGATGCATAAGAACGACGTGGGCCACCCCATATTCCGATCAAGAAATACATGGGCAGAAGCATAAATTCGAAGAATAAGAAGAATAACAGAAAATCCATCGATAAGAAACAACCTGAAATTGATGCCGCTAGTAGTAAGTAAAGGGCGAAATAGGCTTTGGACTTTTCGCGTACTTTCCACGAAGCCAATGCGCCAGCTGTTAAGCTTATTCCCGTCAATAGTAAAAGCGGGAGGTTGAGTCCGTCGGCAAGAATGAAGTAATCGAACTTGAGTGTGCCTAATGAACTAAGCTCGATAGAAAACCAAGGAGCCAATTCGTGAAGATAAATTCCTGATTGTGTATCGGAAGTAATCCAAATATAAAGGGATGCGATCAGAATCCATAAGGAGCCAAGCAATGCTAAAATTCGCTGTGCAGCTTGATTTTTAGCAGGCAGTATCAAAACTACCGCTGCCAAAATCAGTGGCAAAAATATGATGGATGAAAGTAAAAATTGCTTCATAAAATCATAAGACAAAAACTAAGCTCACAAGAAGAATCAAAAATAAAGCTACCGCCACAATAACATAGCCTTGGACAGAAGCATTTTTGGAAGAACCCGCGACACCGCCTATTCCAGCACTCACTCTAGCCACAAAATTTACCGTTCCATCCACAAATGTACGATCGAACCAATAGCCGATAT
>CAZRBW010000055.1:5977-12200 GCA_964598395.1 uncultured Roseivirgaceae bacterium | reverse complement strand
ATGCTGAGAATGGTGATAAAAGTATGATAACTCTTACCAATTGCTGTAAATTCTTTCACAGTTAAACTGCCTGGTAAATTGCTCATAAGTAAAAGTGGTTCGCCCAAACGGCGGATAAACCAGGACTCATTGAAATCGATGCTAAAGCTAAACCACAAGCCTACAGACAAAACACCTAGAATCACAACAGGAACTAGCAATTTCAAAGAAAGCGGGTGACTATTTGTCCAGCGATATTCTCTACCCAGAAACACATAACTGTATAATCTGGCCATATACAATACGGTCATCACTACGGTGAGGAATGCCAATAATGCAATGATCATCCACGCCCAAGAACCTTCGCTGGCTCGAGTCATTACGCCGGTGAGAATTGCTTCTTTGGACAAAAAGCCTGAAAAGCCTGGCACTCCCATCAATGATAAAGTGCAGAGCAAAAAGAAAATATGGAATACTGGCAATGCTTTCCGAAGCCCGCCCATATTACGAATATCTTGTGGATCGAGCTTATCTGTCTTATCGGAATGATGGGCCACAAAATGGATGATAACCCCAGCACCTAAGAATAAACCAGCTTTGAAAAATGCATGTGTTACCAAATGAAAATATCCAGCCGACCAAGCGCCAACGCCTAATGCCAATACCATATATCCCAATTGGGAAATGGTACTATAGGCCAAAATCTTCTTGATGTCGAATTGCGCAAAGGCTGCATAAGCACCCATAAAAGCAGTGAGAGCGCCGATTACTGCCATTACGTCAAGTACTTCGGGTGTGAAAAGAAAGAAATAGCGAACAACTAAAAATACACCTGCAGCCACCATCGTAGCCGCGTGGATCAAAGCCGAAACTGGAGTAGGGCCTTCCATGGCATCAGGTAGCCAAACAGCTAAAGGGAATTGCGCTGATTTGCCCATTACCGCAAGCAGCAATCCAATACCTGCCAAATGCAGAATGGAAGCATCTACAATTTGAAATTTTGGATAAGGACCTTCTTGCACCGGCAATAACCAAGCACCTGAAAAAACTCTGGTATTACTGATATTCTCGATGATCTCGAAATAATTGAATGTGCCAATTATCGCCAAAACCACCATCAGTGCGACTACAAAACCAAAATCACCAATTCGGTTTACAATAAAAGCCTTCTTCGCGGCCAATGCTGCCGCAGGTTTCTGATGCCAAAAACCAATAAGCAGCCATGAAGCAAAGCCCACCAATTCCCAGAAAATAAAGGTTTGTAGCAAATTGGATGAAAACACTAAGGATAACATCGCTAATACAAAGAAATTGAGGAAGGCGAAGTATCGGCTGCGGGCCGGATCATCGGCCATATAGCTAAGTGAAAACCATTGCACCATACAGGCGACAATCGCCACCACCAAAGCCATGGATGCGCCTAAGAAATCGATCATTAGTCCCATGGAAATACTGAAACTGCCAACGGAAAGCCATTCCCATTTTAGTAATTCGACTGCTCCAGCATCACCTGAATAAACCAAGTAAAACAAAATGGACGCAGAAGTCAGAGATAAAGTGGATAAGATAGTTGAGCTATATAGATAGACTTGTTTACTCTTACCAATCAATGGGAAAAGTAAAAGCCCCAAAAAGGGCAATCCAAGTAATATGTATATGTATAGGCTGATATCAGACAATTTTCTGCTCTTTACTTAATTCTTGGAGATCTGCGGAGTAATAATAGCGATATACTTTCATAACTATAGCCAAGCCAATTGCCGCCTCCGCAGCAGCAATTACGATAACAAAAAGTGCAAATAATTGCCCTTGCATCAAATTAGGATCATGATAACCAAATGCGACTAGGTTGATATTGGAAGCATTCAGCATCAATTCTATTCCCATCAGTACCATTACGGCATTGCGACGGGCAATGACAATTGCTAAGCCCAATGAAAATAGTCCTGCCCCTAAAATCAAGAAGTGGTCTAGTCCTATCATGGTTTGGTTCCCTCCTTTATTCGCTCACCAGCTAGTAAAGCCGCTGCCACTAATGCAACTAACAAAATGACACCAGCCAATTCGAATACCAGTACATAATCACTCATTAGCAAAGTACCCAATTTATTGATCATTCCTTCGCCAGCAGCTTTTTCTGAGCCTTGCATCCATGATAGCAATGCGAAATTCACTTGGCTAATCATAAAGAATAGAAGTATAAAAAAGCCTCCACCCAATAGAAGCGACCAAAACTTATTAGACTTCGGCACTAATATTTCGCCATCCTGCAATTTGGTAGTCATCAAAACGCCGAATATTAATAAGATCAAGATACCACCTGCATAAACCATGATTTGCGTGACTGCCAAAAACTCTGAGCCTGCCAAAACGAAAATCGCCGCAATACTGAGCAATATTAGTAAGAGTGAAAAGGCTGCATACACGATTTTCTCAGTGAGCAGTATAAATAAACTGCCAATAATGGCTAAGCCAGCAAAGAGATAAAATAGGATGCTAACGATCATGATTCGCTCGAATTTTTGTTCTCATCCTCATCTGTCTTTTTCTTCACCACCGGTTTCACTTTTGGTTTGAATACTGGTTTTGCTTTTGGCTTTTCTTCCTCGTTGTTAGTTTGCTCTTGCGAAGAAGCCTCATTTGGCGCAGCTGATTTTATTTTGGGCTTAAATACCGGTCTAGGCTTATCTGCTTCGGTTGATTCAACCTTGGGCTCATCTGTTTTTTTTGGAATGGTTGGCTTTACTTTTGGTTTTAAAACTGATTTTGGCTGTTCAGCTTCATTCTCAGCATTGGTCGGAGAATCCACTTTTGGCTTCATTCTCGGTTTGAAGCTCGATTTTGGTTTGGCTGCCGCTGTAGAAGCATCGCTGTCCAATCCTCCCGCTGTCTTCTCTTCTGAAGGCATTGCAGGTTTCACTTTGGCTACAGGTTTTGCAGCACTTGCTTTAGCCGCTTTTTCATTTTCTTTCTCCTCCTGATGCTTTTCCCAAGCCTGCTTCTTTTCCAGAATCTCCAATGGAGTCATCTCGCCAAATTCGAAATTATGATCTGCAAAGTCATAACTTGTATAGTCATATTCCTTAGTCATCGTGAGGCACTCTGTAGGGCACACTGTTGTGCACAATCCACAGAAGCAACATTTGGCCATATCAATATCGAAGCGGGCGGCATATAGTCGCTTGGTAGTGCCATCCGAAGTCTTGCCAATCTCATCTGGGGAACGGATTGCTTCAATTTCGATGCAGTCAACAGGGCAAATTTTCGCGCATTTATCACAAACGATACAATCTTCTATCTCATTGTGAAGCTTGTTTCGGCTATTGTCTGGCAAGTCAAATTTTTGTCTTGGATATTGAAGCGTGAATGGCTCATCACCATCTTTGAAATAGTCGTCGCTCCAAATAGGATCGGTGGAAGAAGCCTTTTTGCCAGAATCCGTGCCATGCTTCAAAGTAAGTTTCAAGCCCGTTGAGAGGGTTTTGAAAGCATCTTTTATATTTAGCAAATAAGTGTTTTTCTTTTTCATAATCCACTAAGCAAGCATCCACAATCTCCAAAAAGCCGCCACAAAAATGATAATCAATGCAGCTGGCGTTAAGTATTTCCAACAAAGGCTGGTGAGCTGATCTACCCGTAATCTAGGAAAAGTAAATCGCACCCAAATTTGAATTAAAATTAAAGATAGTGCTTTACTCGTAAGCCAAAAAGCGCCAAGCACATGACCCAAAACAGTTCCTGGTACACCATTAGTCCAATCGGCTAATTTCACTGAGCCAATATTTGGAAATGGGCTGTTCCAACTGCCCAAAAACATGACCGCTGACAAGAAACTTACGAGCAACATAACACCGTATTCCGACAACATAACCAATGCCCAGCGAAAACCTGAATACTCTGTATGAAAGCCGCCTACGATTTCAGATTCCGCTTCGGGCAAATCAAATGGCGCACGATTGCTCTCAGCCAAGGAAGCAATAAAGAATATCAGAAATGCAGGAATCAACAAAGGGTAT
This sequence comes from uncultured Roseivirgaceae bacterium, assembly GCA_964598395.1. Classification (GTDB taxonomy): domain Bacteria; phylum Bacteroidota; class Bacteroidia; order Cytophagales; family Cyclobacteriaceae; genus CAXBDP01. The sequence goes on along the minus strand of CAZRBW010000055.1, from coordinate 8,205 downwards.
CGGATGATATTCCAAAGAAAAATACCACCAACATTGGACATATCTACAGAGGAAATAATTCCGAATAATCCTTGAGAAACTCCGGCAGCTTTATGATCCCAAAAGGTACTTTGCTGATACGATATTTCTTGAAGATCTAAACTTTGACTAATCATGGCAACGGCAATTACCGTGAGGCCTAGAGGGATTTCGTAAGAGATAATTTGAGAAACAGAGCGGATGGCGCCATAAAGTGTGTATTTGCTATTGGCAGACCAACCAGCCATCAGCAGGCCAAATACATCAAGGGAAACGATTGCCAATAGGAAATAAACGCCCGTTTCGAGTCCTGCTCCACTCCAACCTGAAGTAAGCGGGAGGACAGAAAAACCTGTGAAAACTGCCACGAATATGATAACTGGCGCAACTTTGTAAAGCCTTTTATCGGCTTTGGCAGGGACAATATCCTCCTTCATCAATAATTTGAGCAAGTCGGCTATCGTTTGCAAGAGGCCATAATAACCAACTTCAGTTGGTCCAAGTCGATCTTGAATGAAGCCCCCAATTTTCCTTTCTGCCCATACGGCCAGTACTGTGAAAAGTACTAATAATGGAAGAAAATAAAGAATGGTTGACATGGCAATGCAAAGTAAGCAATCGGGAGGATTACTCCCAAAGAGGATATTTCTCCAATGGAACTTGCGAACCAAAGAATAGTTTGGTTGTAGCCTCAAAATTTGGTGTAAGATCGGAAACCAAGAAATGATCCGAACCCATTAATTTGCTCGATTGCAAATGGTTATACTCTAAGTAGGCCTTTACAGATTTGGCTACAATGGCAGCAGTATCAAGAATATCAACCTTACCGAAATAATATTCTTCTATTTGGGATTTTATTAATGGGTAATGCGTACATCCTAAAATCAATGAAGTGATATCGGATAGCTCTTCATGAGCCAAATAACTATCGATTATTTGCTTGCTAATATCATTTCGTAGCCAACTCTCTTCGATCATAGGCACCAAAAGTGGTGTTGCCAAAGCCTTACATTCAATATTTTGATCCAGCGCATCAATTTTCCGCTGATAAGTTCCAGAAGTTACCGTTTGTCTGGTTCCAATTAAACCAATTTTAGTATTATCATAATGCTCTCTGATATAATCCACCACTGGATCGATCACATTAAAAACCTTAGCCCGGGAGCCTGTATATTCTCTCACCAAATCAAATGCAGCAGCTGAAGCCGAATTACATGCAATCAGAATAAGCTTGCAGCTTTTTTGCAAAAGCACGTCCGTAATCTTAATAGAATAAGCCTGAATAGCCGCAGTAGATTTATCACCATAAGGAAGGTGAGCAGTGTCACCAAAATAGACGAGCTGTTCATTTGGTAAAATTGCTTTCACCGCATGTGCGACAGTCATGCCACCGATGCCACTATCAAAAATTCCAATTGGTTGAGAAGCTTTAATGGCCATTTTTTATACAAAAGGCCCCAATTAGTAAAAGGGGCCTTTTGGCAAGCAAAGAGGTTAAGAAAATTTATTTTCCAAATGTACTATTATTACTGTAAAATTGGTGCAAAAGTTCAGGTAACAAATTGAAAAAACTACTCAAAATACTTTTTACTATTTGGGCAGCCCTTTGGTTTATTGGCGTCATGCTTTTGTTGTCGCCATTTATTGGCATTCCAATTTTAGTTAGTCGGAAAGGTTTTCCTGTTTCCTATCAGTTTGTAAGACTTTGGGTGGCATTGGCAAGTTTTTTCACTCAAGTGAGATTCAAAGTTCATGGCAAAGAAAATCTGCAAAATAGCCACAAGACTATTTATGTAATCAATCATACTTCCTATCTCGACGCGCCAGCAATACCTGCAATACTACCTTGGGCGGTGAAAGCGTTAGGCAAAAAGGAGCTTTCCATAGTGCCAATATTCGGGCAATTGGTTTCGGGCTTTGCTGTATGGATAGATCGCACCGACCCAAAAAGCAGACAAGAAGGTCAAGATCGGATAAAGGCGGTTTTGGATTCTGGCACTCCAATTTTGATTTCGCCAGAAGGCACTAGAAATAATAGTACTGAACTCTTATTACCTTTTAGAAATGGTGCTTTTCGGTTGGCGATTGAAACGAATACGCCTATTACTCCTCTCCTATTTTTAGGGGCAAATAAACTAATGCCAAGAGGCACATTTTTAATGAAGCCGGGCACGGTACATTGCTACATCCTCCCGCTTATTCCCATTGAA
>CAZRBW010000055.1:0-5877 GCA_964598395.1 uncultured Roseivirgaceae bacterium | reverse complement strand
CGCAGATTGGCGCAGATTTCTTTTCTGCGGGTATCAGCGTAATCTGCGGGAAATAAAAAAGGTGTCCCGCGGATAGCGCAGATTATTTTTCTGCGTATATCAGCGTAATCTGCGGGAAACAAAATTTATAGCCCGTTCACTTTTCTAAATATTCCTTCTTTGATATTCGCTACATTAAAATTCACCAAAATCCCTAGTTTCAATTCCGTTATTTTCAAATAGGTTAATACCTGTTTGTGATGCACTTCTGCAAGTTGTTCTACTGATTTTACTTCAATAATCACCTTGTCCTCCACTAATAAATCTATACGAAAACCTAATTCCAATTTCGTTTCCTTGTAGTGAACAGGCACAGGCACTTCTCTCCTAACTGTCAACCCTTTATTCAAAAGCTCCATTTCCAATGCCGCCACATAAACAGATTCTAGCAACCCAGCTCCCAAGCCGTTATAAACATCAAAAATAGAACCTCTAATATGAAAGGAAATATCGTTTTCAGTCATTTTAATTGCTTTTCAATAATTTATCATTGCTTTTGAACAGTAAAAGAATAAACCGTTAAGATTGAGCTACAAGCACAAAATAATTAAATAGAGAATTAGATAAAAGTTATCAATCATAAAATCAGCATTTTCGATATCCTTCTCTAGCTTCGAAAGACTACCGGTCAGATTCTGAAACCCGAATCCAACAGCTTTTAAAAAATTCCCTGTCCCTTTCTCAAAATTGCCTAATTTTGCAGCAATGATGGATTTCAATAGAATTTCGAAAGTCGTGATCACCTGTAAAGATCGCGCAGTTTCATATTTGGAGCAGGAAGTTATTGCACTTGGCTTCACTCCCACTTTTAGCACTCGCACTACGGTAGAGCTGGAAGGCTCGCTTAACGACTGCATATCTCTAAACATGCATTTGCGTACCGCAAGTATGGTCTTGTTCGAGTTGAAATCCTTTCCGCTTCGCCATGCCCGTGAACTGTATGATAAAATAAATGTGCTGCCATGGGAGCAGTGTATTAGCAGTGATACGTATTTCTCGGTAGCATCTACGGTGAATCACGAAAGTGTGGATAATCCACTATTTGTGAATGTGAAAATCAAAGATGCCATTGTAGATCGTTTTCGTGAAATCACCGGCGTAAGGCCCGACTCAGGATCTGATTTTGAAGGAGCTGTAATTCAGCTTTTCTGGAAGAATGAAGAAGCCAATGTGTACCTAAATACCACAGGAAAAACCTTGGCCAAACATGGCTACCGTAAAATCCCTGGCCTTGCACCCATGATGGAAGATTTGGCTGCAAGTACTATTTTGGCTACTGGCTGGGATTTGAAAAGCCCTTTTGTGAACCCAATGTGTGGAGCAGGAACGGTTGCCATTGAAGCAGCAATGCTTGCAAGTAATCGCTTTCCTGGACTGTATAGAGATCAATATGCATTTCAGCATATAAAAGGCTATGAACCTGAATATTACAATAACTTAAAGCAAGAGCTAGAAGCGAAAATCCAAGAGCCTGAAGGACTCATCATTATCGCCTCGGATTTGAGTGTGGATGCCTTGAAAGACACCAAAAAGAATGCACAATTCGCAGGCGTGGATCACCTGATACAATTGGAGCATTGCGATTTTGCTGATACCACTATTCCTGAAACTGACCAAGGAATTCTGTTTTTCAATCCTGAATATGGTGAGCGACTAGGCGAATTGGAGGCCTTGGAAGAAACCTATGATCGAATTGGCAATTTCATGAAACAGAAATGCGCCGGCTATACTGGGTTTATCTTTACAGGTAATTTGGAATTAGCTAAAAAAGTAAGGTTGAAAGCAAGCCGTAGAATTGAGTTTTACAACGGAACCATTGACTGTCGCCTGCTAAGATACGAGCTATACAAAGGCACTCGAGTGGTGAAGGAATAAGCGGGAGGAATAGCCTATTCCTCCATCAACTCCTCCGCTTCAAAAAGCTTGAAGATTATGAAATCTTCATCTTCAGCATTTTCGCTGCCTAGGTATTCAATCAGCAAGCCTTCTTTAGTCACGAGCATATTTTCTGTATTCCAGTCTTTTAGCTGTCCTATCTCAGTTTCGCCTACATATTGCAAATTCTCATCGAGAATGAGAATAACAATTGGCTTTTCTTGCCAAGAGATATCCTCCGCCACATTATTAATTCCTTTCTTCAGCAATCGATAATAGAGATTTCGGAATGGGTCATATTTAATTCCTCCGTAAATATCCGTTTGCTTTATATGCTCAGCCATTTCCATTCGAGTGGATACACCTGCATTATTTGTCATCAGTGGTAGAATGCTTTTGGAATCTCTTTCGCTTTCTACCTTTCTCAAATTACTGTCACCCAATTTGCCCACATACAAATCATGCGTAATCGGAAAGCTGTAAATCATTTCCTGCGTATTGGAATTCAAATCGTAATGTACTGTGGTGTAAAATGGATCGTCCCAATTGAATTTGCTCCCAAAAATCTCAGTTGGATAACTATGCTGATATTGAACTGAGCTATTTTGGAGATTGATATTAGCAGTGAATTTAAAAGTAGAAATTATTGAATCGGGAATCGCCCACATGTAAGAACCTGCAACGATGAGTTCGTTTTTATTGGATAGAAATGGCGTAACTGACTGGGGGAAAAACTGAGGATACAGCAAGGCCCAATTATTTGAGCTCATACTTTCACCTCCAATCATTGAAATACGCTCGAAGCTTTCTCCTTCGCAATTGGTTCTGATTAATTCATTGCTCAATAGATTGAAAATATAAATGGAGTCTTCATTCAAAATGTGATATCCAGTAGGCCTTGCGATTCCATTTGGGCCTTCACGCTCGTATGGAATTATTTTATCAATAGCTCTAGTGTCAAAATCGTAAAAGTAAAGCGAATGGTTTAAGCCATTGAAAAAAGTAAATGATCTATTTCCACCCTCACCTTCAACTACTTGTGTATATTGAGGCTTTTGCCCAGTTAGACTATCGAGTGGAAATCGGATTTCAGAATCGCTGAGCAGCGTGTAAGCCTTGCTTTTATTTTCACTTTGATCATTTGAATCAGTGTTGCAGGCGTATAAAAGGCCTACAAGTAGTAGGATCAGAAAAGAGTTTTTCATTCGATTGATTTGAATTAATGTGAATTTAATTCATAATTCTAAAGCAATTAACTGATATGGTAAAGTCGGTTAAAAAGCAGTTTAAATTCTTTCCCAATCGATCTTATCGGCTGTAAAAGGCAATACTCTAAGTCTTTGGCCACATGCATTGCGTATGACATTGGCTAATAAATGCCTATTTTCCCCTATAAAGATTATAAGTCCTAAATGGCTAATCCCACAGCCATATTTGGCCTTATGCAACGCCAGAGTATTTCTCAATGAATACAAAAGCGGAGTTTCAGGATCAATCTCGAAATCATACTCTTTTCAATTTACTTTGAGTTATGTTTTCCTTCATTTTGGTGGATTCTATGAAAAAAAATGATTTGATAATAAATTGCTGAAATATTGATTGTTATCGAAGGAAGAAGAATGTAGGCACAAATATTTTAGGGAGATTTTCTTTTCGAAAATTTAACTGTTAGTAATGTCCATAATTAGAAAATATACGTTCACTTGATAATGTTCACATATAGAAATATACTATCTATTAACTGATCGCAACTAAGGAATACCAAATTCAAAAAAACCAAACCACCAATCCAAATATCAATTATGAAAAGCATCATCACTCCAATATTATTCTCGATAGCGATAATTATAGCGGCCATCGTATTAGGCAATGCTGTAATCAATAGAAACAACCAAAATGGAACCATCTCGGTAACTGGTTTGGGTGAATCAGATTTTATCTCAGATCTAATCGTTTGGGAAGGTAATTTCTCTAAAGAGAACCAAGATTTACAGCAAGCTTATGCAGGGCTTGAAAGTGATAAGAAAATAGTGTCTGATTACCTTATCAGCAAAGGTATTGAGTTAAACGATTTAGTATTTAGCTCTGTAAATACTATGCGTAATACCAAAAGCAATTACAGTGGAGATGGCCGATATTTGGGTGAAGAGTTTATAGGATTTACATTAAATCAATCCGTACAAATAGAATCGTATGAGGTTGAGAAGATCGAACAAATTTCACGGGAGATTACTGAGCTCCTAAACAAAGGAGTACAATTCTACTCGCAAGCTCCAAGGTACTATTCTACCAAGTTAGAAGAACTGAAAATTGAAATGGTTTCTCGAGCAACTGAAGATGCAAGATTAAGAGCTGAGAAAATAGCTGAAAATGCCGGAGCTAAATTGGGTGATTTGAAAGACGCTCAAATGGGAATTTTCCAGATTACTGGACAAAACTCTGGTGAAGACTACTCATGGGGTGGCACATTTAATACTTCGGCTAAAGCCAAGACAGCTTCTATTACGATGAAGTTGAAGTATGAGGTGAAGTAAAACCACTAATGTCGAACCGGCCAATTGAAATCAACCCATATCATTTAACCCGATTTGGCATTCAAGCCTTCAATACTGACATAATTTTAAAAATTAAGCCTAACGAAAGATCCGAGTAGGAAATAAAATTTACATCTTTCTATATATTTTCTCAATAAAATTTTATTAAAACCTCTTTTATTTATTTAATCTCAATTAATTCATTTTTTGGAGTCCTTTTTGTATTCCCATCCCTAGTAGTCTAAAACCAACAGACTCAATTTTTTTACATTTTTTAATTCAAATTAATTTTTAAAACTATGAAAAATCTTTTTTATGTATCTACCATTTTACTGGTATTTGTAAGCACCTCAATTTTTGCACAAGAGGATACTCGCAATAATTTTAAGTTAGGTGTTAAAGCAGGTTTCAACTATGCGAATGTTTATGACAGCCAAGGTGGCGATTTCGTTGCTGATGGTAAATTCGGTCTTGCTGTAGGTGCTATGATGGCGATTCCTTTAGGTGCAACCTTCGGTTTCCAACCAGAAGTGTTGTATTCTCAAAAAGGATATCAAGGTTCTGGGTCTTTTCTAGGTTCTTCATACGAATACACAAGAACTACTCACCACATTGATATTCCATTGCAATTGCAAATCAAACCAAGTAGTATGATTTCAATTGTTGCTGGACCTCAGTTTTCTTACTTGATCCAATCAAATAACAAATTTACAGGTGGTGGAATATCTACTGATCAACAACAAGATTTCGACAATGATAACCTTCGTAGAAATCTTCTTGGCGTAGTTGGTGGTGTTGACATCAACCTAAATCCTGCCACTTTTGGTATCAGAGCTGGTTGGGATCTGTCTCAAAATGATGGCAATGGCTCTTCAAACGATCCTCGTTACAAAAATCAGTGGCTTCAAATGACTTTTGGTCTTTGGTTTTAATTAATTACTCTACTGTATATCAAACATTTAAAATAATTTAACCATGGGAAATCTGCTTTATTTAGTTGCTGTAATTTTGATCATTGGCTGGTTAGTTGGCTTCTTTGCCTACAGCATGACTGGTATCATCCACGTTCTTCTAGTAATTGCAATTATTGCAATCCTACTTAGATTGATCAGTGGAAGAAGATTCTAGAAATAGATAATTACAATATTTAAAAGAAGCTGGAATTTAAGGTATACCCTTAGATTTCAGCTTCTTTTTTTTTATCAAATTAGACCCTCTGACAGATTACATTATACGGGCAGTATTCACATTTTTTAGGATCCTCTACTTGATTCCAGCTTTGCTGTGGGTCGAACAACTCAGCCAGTAATTCCTGTAAACCACTTTTAAACTCTGGTAAAATTTCCCTTACATCTTTTACTTCATAATATTTGGGTGATTTGTCTGCTCCATCCGAAATCTTGATAATGGAATCCGTCAGACTTCTGGT
>CAZRBW010000054.1:0-22841 GCA_964598395.1 uncultured Roseivirgaceae bacterium | reverse complement strand
TTTTTATTCTAACGCCCGATAGATTCAATTCTATCGGGCGTTTTTGCGTTTAGACGAAATCCACTCTTTACTTTTTCTCCCGCCATACGCTACCTTCCAAGTATTTTATTCCTCTCCTATTTGCTTATTCCTTATTTTAGAGAAAAATTAATATGCTATGGATGAATTTATGAAGTTGGCCATTGATGAAGCCCTTCTAGGCCAAAGTGAAGGTGGTATTCCGATTGGTTCTGTTTTAGTAAAAGATGGTAAGTTGATTGCCAAAGGACATAACAAGCGAGTTCAAGAAAAGAACCCAATCTTGCACGGCGAAATGGATTGTCTCTTCAATGCTGGTCGCGTTGGAAGTTATAAGGATACTGTAATTTACAGTACACTAATGCCCTGCTACATGTGTGCGGGTACTATTGTGCAATTTAAAATTCCAAAAGTAATTGTTGGTGAATCTCAAACTTTCTCTGGAGCTCGAGAATTTATGGAGTCTCATGGTGTAGAGGTGATAGACCTAAATTTGCCTGAATGTGTTGACATGATGGACAATTTTATTAAAAACAATCCGGCCTTATGGTCTGAGGATATTGGTGAGTTGTAGCCTTCACAACATTTCACTTTCTACTTGCGTTTCCTTTCGTAGATTTAAGTCATGACATTCGCCAACCCGATTTTTCTTTGGGGCTTTTTAGCTCTTCTTATACCCATCATAATCCATCTTTTTAATTTTAGAAAGACAAAACGTGTAGTTTTTTCTAGCACTAGATTTTTGCGGGAGGTAAAGGAAAGTAATCAGAAGAAACGTAAGCTTAAAGAATGGCTGATTCTTGCTTCGCGATTACTTTTTATCACCTTCATTGTTCTTGCATTTGCTCAGCCATTTCAAAAAGGTGAACAACAAGATAGTGCTGGTCAAGTATTAATTCACATAGATAATTCCATGAGTATGGAAGGTGAGTTTGCTAGCGGAATTAAGAAAATTGATCAAGGAGTAAAACTTGCCCAAGACATAGTAAACGCTTATCCAGATACATATCGATTCCAATTATACACCAATTCAAGTCCATCGCGCCTCAGCACCTACAAATCTGCTGAGGAAGTATTAGATGAATTGTCTGCGCTAAATACAGACTTTCAAATTGGTAATCCATTGAAATTTACCAAGGACTTTATTTTAGAGAGCGGCTCGGATTATAAGGAAGTATATGTGATATCTGACTTTCAAGTGAATGATGTTACTGCTGATGAGTTTTTGCCGGCTGATAGTGTTAGACAATTCAATTTCTTAGCGATTGAAGGAACAATTTCGAGTAATGTATTTATTGATTCTACCTATCTAGCTAGCCCATTTTTCATCAAAGGCCAGCCCAATAGTTTGGTAGTACGCTTGCGCAATTCTGGCAGTCAAGATACTGGTGAAATTCCCATAAGGCTCGTAATAAATGGAGATAATCAAGGAAGCACAAGCACACGGATTTCAGCGGAAAGTAGCACAGAAGTTACCTTTCCAATTAATATAGACGTGGAAGAAAGCGCTCAAGTCTCTATAGTAATTGATGATTTCCCGAATACATATGATAACCAATTCGATTTGGTGCTGCGTGGACAAGATCGAATTAAAATAATTCAACTGGGAGAGTCAGGCTCCTCGTCATTTTTAGCCGGCGTTTATGGGAATGAAGCCTTATTTGATTTTTCTTATTATCCACAATCCAATGTTGATTATACTTTGTTGGAAGAAGCTGATCTGATAATTCTAAATGAAATCAACATCCTATCTTCTCCATTGGCGAGCAATATCAATAGTTTTTTGGCTGACGGCGGAGCGGTTCTGATTATTCCTTCAGAAACGATGCAATTGAATAGCTTTTCATTGCTCGAAGGGTTTTCAATGATTAGATCTTCAACAGAGCCGACCTTGTCGCAATTTAGCCAGCCCGATATAGAAAATCCGCTTTTTAGTGATGTCTTCACCGAGCTAGAGTCAAATATTGAATTGCCTTCTGCCAGAGCTGAATATATGTTGCCAAGCCAGCGAAACACATTTATCACCCTTCGGAATGGGACACCATTTTTGGTTGCAACAGGAGAATTAGGTAATCTGTACTCTTTTGCCAGCCCATTGTCCGATGACTTTACAAATCTCCCCCGTCATGCATTATTTGTTCCTTTAATGTATAAAATGGCCAGTTTGTCAAGGCAATCAAGTAATTCCCTTTACCATTATACCAATAGTAGCTTTGTTTCGCTTAAAGTAGATGAAGCAAATGCAAACGATATTTTTACGCTTGTCAACGAAAACAAAGAATTCATTCCTGATCAACGCTTGGTTGGGAATAGGCTCATTATGAATTTACAAGAAGGCTTTCTTCGTCCTGGTTTTTATGAAGTAAAACAAGGAGATGAAATAGTCTCCATCTTGGCTTTCAACTTACCAAAAGGAGAGTCGATTCAGCAATTTCTTAACACGGTTCAATTAGCAAGAGTAGGTGAGTTTATTAGCAATCTCACTATTTCAGAAACGCAGGAGTTGAATGATTTTGAACAAAGATTATCCTCCCGCTTTTCTGGTTTTCCGCTATGGAAATATGCTTTATTGATTGCTGTTTTCTTCTTCGTTTGCGAGATACTCATTATTAGATTCGTTAAGTAAAATAATTGTCTACCAAGATTTAGCCATTTATTTATAATGATTGGTAAATTTGCCAAATGTGTTTTCCACTTGATGTTGAAAATCAAATAAATGCTAATGAAAATCCTGCTCAAAAACGTTTCTATTCTTGATTCTCGTTCAGTTCATAATGGCTTGAAAAAGAACATTTTGATTGAGAATGGAGTGATTAAATCCATTTCTGATGAAATATCGGCAGCTGAGAAAATGGTAGATGCGGGAGGTGGGTTTGTATCTCCAGGCTGGTTCGATATGCAAGCACATTTTACTGACCCAGGCTTCGAACATAAGGAAGATTTGGAATCTGGCGCTAGTGCCGCTGCGGCAGGTGGATTTACAGGTGTAGCGATATTGCCCAATACCAAACCGGTAATTCAAAGCAAAAATGCTGTTGCCTCTGTTTCAAAAGGAAATCCACATCGCTTAGTACAAATTTACCCGATTGCATCAGTCAGTTTGGAAACCGAAGGAGAAGACCTAACTGAAATGCTTGATTTGAGTAATGCAGGTGCAGTTGCTTTTTCGGATGGATTGAAGCCGGTTTGGCATCCAGATATTCTATTGAAATCACTCCAATATTTGCAGCCAATAAATGGTCTGCTTATTAATAGGCCTGAGGATAAATTGCTTTCGCGCTTCGGCACCATGCACGAAGGTTTGGTGAGTACACATCTAGGCTTAAAGGGAATTCCTTCTCTTGCTGAAGAATTGATGGTGGCTCGGGATATTGAAATATTGAGATACACCAATGGTCGAATTCATTTTTCTAATATTTCCTGCGAAGGAAGTGTTCGGCGGATAAAAGAGGCAAAAGCTGAAGGAATGCAAATTACTTGTGATGTTGCAGCTCATCAATTGCTATTTACAGATGAAGATGTAGCGGATTTTGATACAAATTACAAAGTAAGTCCTCCGCTTCGGAGCAAAAAGGATAGAGAAGCGCTAATTGAAGGCTTGAAGGAAGGAACCATAGATGTAATCGTATCATCTCATCAGCCACAAGATGTGGAGTCAAAAAATTTGGAATTTGATTTGGCTGAAAATGGAATTATCGCATTGCAAACAGTTTATCCAATATTAAATAGTCTGAAAGACCAACTTTCTATTGAATTGCTGATTGATAAATTGGCTATTGCTCCCAGAAAAATTTTAGGCTTAGAAGTGCCAACTATAGCAGTAGGAGCAGAAGCTAATTTGAGCATTTTTCATCCTGACACGAAGTGGACTTTCGATAAGAAAAGTAATTTTTCTAAATCAGAAAATTCTCCATTCTTTGGGAAAGAGTTGAAAGGTAAAGTGATTGGAGTGATTAGAGGCGAATTTCAAGAGTTTTACGCATGACAAAATTTTTGGCTAGTGTTGGTCTTCGCTATGGCTTAGTTGCCTCCGTGCTCTCAATTATGGCATTTTTGGCTTTGCATTATACTGGCCAAGAGCCAATGGTAAATTTACATATGTTGTTTATCGACGGACTTTTGATTTTCCTCACTTTAGGCGTAGGGATGAAGGAATTCCGCGATTATTATAATAATAGACTTTTGAGCTTCGGCCAAGGTATGACGATTGGTTTCTTCCATTACCTGACTTTTTCCTCAATCTTTGGGATGTTTATTTTGCTCTTCGTTGGTGTGATCGAGCCAGATTTTATTGATAATTATCGAGCTTCAATTATTGAGCAGCTCAATATAATGCCAGCAAATCAATTAGAAAGTTTGGATGAAGATTTTATTCAAAATCAAATCGATAAGACAAACAATATGGGTAACTCAGCATTGGTTTTAGATGCATTTGTGAAAAAAATACTTGCGGGTTTGGTGCTATCTCCATTAGTTACTGTTATTTTTAGAAAGCTCAAACCTCAATCGAAGTAGAATTTAATCGTTCAGGGGTATTAAGAACCATTGAGCCTGATTGGATTGAAGTTTAGCTAATAGATAAATATCTTGCTTGAGAACCTAAAACAATAATAATCATGGAAGAAAGACCAAGTATCAGTTCACTAGGTATGCGATATGGTGGTATCGTAGGCCTAATTGGAGTAATTATCTCCGTAATTTTCTTTGTTACTTCATCATCAACCCAAAACCCAGCTCAATGGGTTACTGTGATCATCCTGATTGGGGGTATTGTGATGGCTCATCGCGAATTTAAAAATTCGGGAAATGGCTTTATGAGTTTTGGAGAAGGCTTTAAACTTGGGTTTTTTGTAGTGTTAATCAGCGCTATAATCAATTCTGTTTTCAGCTACATTTATCTGAAATTCATCGATGATTCCATTTTAGTACAAGCCAAAGAGCAAGCTTTGATGGAAATGGAAAATCAAGGAGTAGGTGCGGATAACCCTGCTGCTGGTATGATTGATCTTTTCACGTCTGCCGAAGCACTTTTGGTGATGGGATTGATTTTTTCCCTTATTTTTGGAGTAATTATTAGCTTGATTATAGCTGCGATTACCAAAAAAGAAGAGCCTGAATTTGGCATGTAATGAATAAAAGCACTCAGATTTCTATAGTTGTTCCTGTTTTCAACGAAGAGGAATCTTTACCAGAATTATGCGAATGGATCAACCGTGTTTGTGTAAAGCACGGTTTTTCCTTTCAAGTACTCTTGATTGATGATGGCAGTACAGATACTTCTTGGCAAGTGATCCAAGAGCAGTCTGCCAAATTCCAGCAAGTGCAGGGTATCCGCTTTATGCGTAACTATGGCAAATCTGCTGCGCTTCAAGTCGGCTTCAATGAGGCTATTGGCGATGTGGTAATCACCATGGACGCTGATATGCAGGATAGCCCTGACGAGATTCCTGGCTTATACAAGATGATTGTTGAGCAAGGCTTCGATGTCGTTTCGGGTTGGAAAAAACATCGTAAAGATCCTATTTCCAAAACCATTCCCTCCCGCTTTTTCAATTTTGTGACCCGCAAAATCAGCCGAATAAACCTCAATGATTTCAATTGTGGCCTAAAGGCTTATCGCAAACAAGTGGTCAAGCATATACAAGTGTATGGCGAAATGCACCGCTACATACCCGTAATTGCCAAATGGAATGGCTTTAAGAAAATCGGCGAAAAGGTAGTAGAGCATCGCCCTCGAAAATATGGCTATACCAAGTTTGGATTAGAGCGATTTATCAATGGCTTCTTGGATTTATTGTCCATTACATTTGTAATGAAATTCCGAAAAAAGCCTATGCACTTTTTTGGAACATTGGGTACTTTATCCTTTCTTTTTGGACTGATTTTTACGGTTAAAATTCTCTGGGATAAAATTGACTCCATATACTTTTCTGGAATCCCACTGAGGCGGGAGGTTACGGATCAGCCGCTATTTTTCTTGGCTTTGGTAGCCTTGCTTATTGGTGTGCAGCTATTTTTGGCTGGTTTCCTTGCCGAGCTATTGGCAATGAAAAATCACCGCAAAGACGAATACAATATTGCTGAGCGCACCTCAAATTAAGTCCTAATTCCTTCTAAAGTTTTTCACCCATTATGGCCAAAAAGGTGCGGACTGCATCTACATAATTTCCCAACCTTATATTTTCATTTGGGCTGTGCTGGTTATTATCGTTGTTTACGGTAGGCACTGTTACCGCTGGGATATTCAAGGTGCTTACAAATGGCGAAATAGGAATAGAACCGCCCGAAATACGTATTTTCACAGGCTCTTTTTCGAATGCTCTTACCATGGCATTGTTTAGCCAAATCCCTACTTCGCTATCAAATGGAGTTCTAAATGCTTTGTAAGCTATACGGCTATTCATCTGGACAATTTTCGGGTAACTCATTCGCTCCTCCTCAGTGGGCTCATTCTCAGTCACAAAAAATCCCTCCCGCTGCAAATGCCTTCTTAATAAATCAAGCAATAACGCTGGATCAGATTCTGGCACAAGACGAATATCCATTTCAGCAGTTGCCGTAGCAGGCACGATAGTTCTGGCTTCGTCTCCAACCCAAGCCGAAGCCATTCCACGGATATTTAAGGATGGGAATTGCACAGATTCTTGATAAAAATTGCCAACTGCGTCAATTCTTGCTACTCCGATTTTCTTCATTATTTCTTCCTCATTATCGGGAACAGCCTTCAGGATTTCTAATTCTTCGGCAGTTAATTCAATGCCATCGTACCAGCCGCCAATACTTACTCGGCCATTGCTCTCCTTCATACTGCTGAGCAATTGTGCGAGTAGTAAAGCTGGATTTGGCGCATAATTTCCAAAATGCCCGCTATGCTGCGGTACTCTTGGTCCATAGGTGGTTAAGGTCACCAACGAAATACCTCTTGCGCCAAAAGTCAACGTAGGTTCATTGCTACTATGGCGAGGGCCGTCATAGATGATCATCATATCAGCTGCGAAATCTGCTTTATACTTTTCTACCGCTTCTGGCAAATGCGGTGAGCCAAGCTCTTCTTCAAAATCCAAAATCACTTTGATATTGTAATTGGGTCGGATGCCAAGTTCCTCAGCGGCATCCAATGCGGTGAGAAATGCAGCTGCAGGTCCTTTGGCATCAGAGGCAGATCTTGCGAAAATTCGCCAATCAGGATCATAATTACCATATATTTTTTCCCAGTCTATTTGCTCCCATTTCCCATCTTCATTTTGTGCTTTCAATACAGGAATCCAAGGGCTTTTTTGCGCCCAAAACCTTGGGTCTGCCGGCTGACCATCTATTTGGAGGTAAATCAATACCGTTTTTTCTGCATTAGGCACCTTTCGCTCGGCAAGCAAGATGGGAACGGTTGGCGTTGCCAATCTTTTGATGGTGAAATTTCTTGACTCAAAAGCATTCTCGCACCACACAATATTTTTTTCGATGAAATCTGGAAAATGAGCATCATTGGGAATACTCAATAGTTCATTAAACATATCCCAACTTTGGGCAGCATATTTCTTGGCCGTAGCATCCAATTGTGCCGCGTTATGCTGTGCGCTAGCATTTATTGAAAGCTGTAAAAGCAAAAATGAAAGGGCGAAAAGAAATCGATTTGTCATAATTTTAGATTTTCAATGCTAAATTTAATCATTTTGAAGCTTCATTTGGCTGGATAAACCTGTATTTAATCGTTTCTTTGTTCTTGTAAATTCAGATGGCGCAAAATCCTAAATACTCAGTAATAATACCCGTTTACAATAGACCTGACGAAATTCGGGAGCTTTTGGAAAGTCTGGTGCTGCAGGAAGTTCAAGATTTTGAAGTTTTGGTGATTGAGGATGGGTCTACTATTGGTTGTGAGAGTGAGGTAAACCAGTTTAATGACCAGCTAAATATTCGCTATTTCAAAAAGCCTAATTCTGGCCAAGGCTTTAGTCGCAATTTCGGTATGGAAAGGGCGGGTGGTGATTACTTCGTGATTTTCGATTCAGATTGCATTATACCGCCCAATTACTTTACGGAGGTATATTCCGCACTGCAAGAGAGAAAACTCGATGCTTGGGGTGGCCCAGATGCAGCACATTCTAGCTTTACTGACATTCAAAAAGCGATTTCCTATTCGATGACTTCCCTATTCACAACCGGCGGAATCCGTGGGAGGAAAAAGCATGCGGGTACATATCATCCACGAAGCTTTAATATGGGAATCTCGCGAGAAGTTTTTCAGAAAGTTGGAGGCTTTGCTATTACTCGAATGGGCGAGGACATTGAATACAGCATCAGAATAATAAAAGAGGGCTTTAAAGTAGCGCTTGTTGATCAGGCAATAGTGTTTCATAAGCGCCGAACCAATTTCGCTCAGTTCTATAAACAGCTTCATTTTTTTGGCAGAGCTCGAATTAATATTGGTCGGTTTTACAGAAAGGAAATCAAGCTAGTTCATTTGTTTCCAGCACTATTTACCCTAGGCTTAGCCATTTCTCTTTTGGCTTTTTTTCTGTTGCCGGGTATTGGAGTGTTTTTGCTAGGAGCCTATGCATTTTACTTTTTGCTTATTGCAATAGATGCTAGCCTGCAAAATAAGAGCATAAAAATCGGCCTATTGAGTGCTTGGGCGGCTTTGGTGCAACTGTCGGCTTATGGAGTTGGGTTCATTACAGAGCTCACTCGCGGTTTTAAGCATCCGCTTTCTGACAGAAATAAATAATTTCATCTGCTGGTAAAGCGTATTTGGCAACTGTTTCTGCTGGCAATTGCATTACGAAATCATCCTCCCGCACAATGAACCCCGCAGCTCGAAGTTTATTCGGATAGTCTTTTCCATACATGCGTACATGATCTTCTTGTCCGAAGTACTTCAATCTATCCTTAGGACTTGTGATCGTTTTATCTTCAAAAGTTACCTCAGGCAAGGGATGAAATATCGGTATTTGGATGATGGCCCAGCCTCCTGGTTTCAACACCCTTAATATCTCCGTCATAGCTTTGTGATCGTCTTCTACGTGCTCCATCACGTGATTGCACATAGCAGCATCGAACGTACTATCTTCAAATGGAATCGCATGAACGTCCATTTTCACTTTGGCTAGTGGAGATTCAATATCCGCAGTGATATAGCCTTCGCCATGTTGCTGTTCAAATTTCTGTAAGAAGCACTGCTCAGGCGCGATGTGTAAGAAATGCAGCTTTTTAGTAAAGAAGTTTGTTCGCTCCTTTAAATACAGCCAAATCAATCTGTGTCTTTCGAGCGAAAGAGAATCAGGGCAAAGTGCATTTGGTCTTGGATTGGTGCGGCCATAAGGAAGGAACTTTCGATAACTCCTGCCGCTGATAGGGCAGGTAACCTTATTACCTGCGTAAAATAAACCTAATACCGAAAGTGCCAATGGGCTAATTACTTGCAGGTGTTTGCGAGGAATTTTACGTATAACAAAACTGATAATCCGTTTCATATTGGGCACAAAGGTGCTAAAAAATGCTCAATTCTGGGAAATTGCCGAAGATCTATGGGTCAATTAAAAAATATTATCGGCGATTAAAACTATTTTTACCAAGTTGCCATCTAAGCTAACAGAAAGGCAAACCAGATCGAATGACCAAGCCAGACGTAAAATTGAATTCATTCTCGCAAGTTGAATCGGCCATAGAAGGCAACAAAGA
Organism: uncultured Roseivirgaceae bacterium; assembly: GCA_964598395.1. Taxonomy (GTDB): domain Bacteria; phylum Bacteroidota; class Bacteroidia; order Cytophagales; family Cyclobacteriaceae; genus CAXBDP01. The sequence goes on along the minus strand of CAZRBW010000054.1, from coordinate 13,145 downwards.
TGCTATTAGCGACCTCGTGAAGGTTTGGTATAAGCGGATTTACAATTTCTGTTATCGCTATTTCAATGATCACGATTTAGCATCGGAAGCTTCGCAGCATACTTTTATTAACATGTACCGAAAAGTACATACACTAAAGGACGCTGAGCATTTTAAAAGTTGGTTGTATCGGATTGCCTATAATAGTTGCCATGAGGAAGTGCGAAGGAAAAATCGGACGAAAATTTTCTCAGTATTTTCCTTGTCGAAGCATGGTGATGAAAGCAGCGAAAATGGAAGTGAAATAAAGCATCATTCCCCGCTTGACCCTAGCGAGCAGCTGGATAGAGCAGAACTCGGTGAGATGCTTTTTGAAATGATCAATCACCTCCCGCCCGATCAACGTGTGGTGGTAATCATGAAGGAATATGAGGGATTTAGGTTTCGAGAAATTGCCGAGACCCTTGATATTTCAGAAAATACGGCCAAATCGAGGTTGTATTATGGGCTGAAGAGCCTTCGACGTGAATTTGAAAGAAGAAATTTAACATTAGAATCCTTGTTATCATGAATAAGCAACCTACTGAAGAGCAATTGATTGCCTACATATATGGTGAATGTAACAGCGAAGAGGCAAGGCATATTGAACAATGCATTAAGGAAAATCCTGATGTAAGGAAGGAATATGAAGCCATGCGTGGGATGCGCAAGGTGCTAGCCTTTGCTGAAGATAAGGAAGTACTCGAGCCGGCTGTCCATTTCGATAGAAAGGATATTGTACTAAGCCATAACCCACAATTAGCGGGAGGATACTGGCCTGGCTGGAAATGGCTGAGTGTAGCCGCAGCTATTGCACTATTGCTAATTGCTGGAAATCTGACGAAGACAAATTTTCAGATTGGAAAAGGAGGGTTTTCACTGAGTTTTGGAGAGCCAAGTAATGATGCTGAGATGAGAGAAAGCTTAAAAGCTGAACTGCTGGCGGAGCTCAGTAATAGAGATAAGCAGCTCATAGATTATATGGATGGCAAATACGATCATCGACTGGTTTCGATGGAAGAAAGTGTCAGCGAATATGGTGAGCAGTTAGACGATAGATTGATCGCCTTTAAAGCTCAATACAGACAAGAGCTGGCATTAGCGATTAATCGTAAGCTAAATGAAGATGAAACGCTTAGAACGCTGATGGCGGGCATGCAAGAAAGCAATCGCCGCGAAATGGAGAAAATAATTGCTATGGCGTCCATTGATCAGCAGCAAGCAATACTTAGCGCGCTCAATGATTTCAACACCTACTACAATTCTCAGCGAATTGAAGACCTCCAAATGATTGAAAGTGGATTGGTAAGCCTTGCAAAAGATGCAGAACAGCGCCAAAGAGAAACAACACAATATTTGTCTAATCTGATAGTATCAGTGACACAACCAAATTAAAAATTAATTGAAATGAAAACGATGAAGAATAATAAAATGATTTCGATGCTATTGAGCCTAGTGCTAATAGTATGCTCCACAGGCTTGCTACAAGCACAGCAATCAGAATCTCTAAAAAGAGATATGGAAGTAACTTCTAATTTACTTTCCACTTTGTTGAAAACCAATACTGGAAACTCATTTAATAGAGTTGGAACTGATGGGATTGAAACTTCTTATAATGAGGGTTTTGGGGTGGTTTATGATCTTAAAGGAGGTGGTTTTGTGTTTTTAAATTCTGGACAATATGTCGCTTTTAGAACGCAAACCTTGGGTTCAGACCCCAAAATGGAGGAAATAGAAGAAATTGATCAAAATGTTGCTAACAAGGCAGTTAGTGTTGCAAGAAGTAGTGGAAATATTAATGGAGTCAACTTACCTGGGAGAGTGTTAGGTACGACGTCTTTCTGGTCAGGAACCAATCAAATTGAAGAAGAAGCTACTGATGAATCAATTAAAGAGTTTTTGATAGAATATGGGTCATTTTTAAAGGAATTGAAGCCTGAGGAAAAAATCATGGTTCAATATCCATTTGTAAAAATGGAGAATAGAGGACAATTAAATAGAGAAGGTTCAGTATGGGGTTTTAATGCTGATAAAAAGGCTACCAGAAGCTTCAGTATTTCAAAGAAAGATGCAGATGCCTATCGAAATGGAAGTATCACTAAAGAGGAAGCAATTAGTAGAATTGAAATGGAAGAACAGCTTCCAGAAGAAATATCTACAGACTTAAAGGTCTTAGGTGACTTAATGAATAGTCTTTATTCAGTAAGTAATTCGAAAAGCTATTTTTCTAATTCAAACCCAACTATTGTAAAGACAAAAGGAATGGGTGCAATTTATTCATGGGCTGTATATTCTGCTTACAATGCATATAATGAATTTGGAAGGATAAGCTTTAACCTTCCTACTTTAGGAGCTGATCTAGTAGATGATGCAGAGCGAAATAAATTAGTAAAAGCAGCTTACCCTGCCTTCTTGGAAAGTTTTAAAGAAAACCTTGTGGATTATGGTCGCACCATTAAGTCCCTAGAAAATAATGAGAAAATTGTATTCAACATTAGAATGACAAAATGCGAAGGTTGTGGAATTCCAGAAGTACTGAAAGTGGAAATGGATAGGGCAACGATAGAAGATTACAATCAAGGAAAATTGTCTAGACAGCAGGCAATTGCAAGATTAAAAGTTATTGAAAATTAAGTTTAATGGTTGATTAGTTTTGGTTTATTACCCTCCCGCTTTCCCGATATTTATTTGTCGGGAAAGTTTTTTAATAAATTTTTAAACCTTTTCAGCTTTGAGTTGTCTTAATTAGGCCTAACTGAGTTATAATTGTTTTTTGTACCATGAATTATTTTAATGGTACTTTTCATATTTGTATGGAAGGTCTTTCACAAACTATCCCGCTAATTTTGTCGTTTGAACACATATAACTCGGATCCCTTAATTAAGAACCCAAATTGATATGAAGAAGAGAATTGTTTTGCCAATCGCATTGATTGTAATTCTTATTGTTGCAATTGTATGGAGTAGAAGTGGTGGCTCAGATGAGCGTGAAATTTTTACTGCAGTTCAGCAAGGAAAATTTACTGTTGAAATCTCTACTACTGGTGAACTAAAAGCAGCCAGATCTACGCAAATTCGTGGCCCTGAAAGAGCAAGAAACTTCCGCCTAAATAGTTTGAAAATTGAAAGACTTGTAGAGGAAGGGACCGTAGTAAAACAAGGTGATTTTGTGGCTATGCTAGATCGTTCCGAGCTATTCGGTAGAATTACCGACGCAGAAAATGATGTTGAAACAGAAAGAGCTCAATTTGAACAAACTCAATTGGACACAGCATTGACACTTCGTACCGAAAGAGATCAGATCATCAATTTGGAATATAATGTAGAAGAGCGGAAGCTAGTATTAGAGCAGTCTCAATTTGAGCCTCCAGCGACAATTAGACAGAATGAAATTAGCTTGGACAAGGCTATAAGAGACTTGGAGCAATCTAGAGAAAGCTATCAAATCAAGGTACAGCAGAGTCAGGCGAGAATGAGAGAAAGAGCATCTCGTTTGAGAGAAAAAGAAAGAGAATTAACGGAGCTAAATAGTTTAATGGCCGAATTTACGATTTATGCTCCTCAGGACGGAATGGTAATTTATGAAAAAGGATTTGATGGATCTCGAGTTATGGAAGGATCTACTATCACAGCATGGAATCCGGTAGTAGCTACTTTGCCAGATCTATCCACAATGAACTCCATTACCTATGTAAATGAGGTAGATATTCGAAGAGTAAGTAATGGCCAGCAAGTGAAATTAGGATTAGATGCATTTCCAGATAAGCGTTTGACAGGTAGAGTTGTAAGAGTTTCGAATGTGGGTCAGCAGAATCCAAATTCAGATGCAAAGGTTTTTGAAGTGACTATTTTGATCAATGAATCCGATCCTTCTCTTAGACCAGCCATGACAACCAGTAATACAATTATTGCAGAAGAGGTTGAGGATGCATTGTTTATTCCACTAGAGGCCTTATTTGTTCAAAGTGATTCGATTAATTATGTGTACAGATCAAATGGACAAAAGCAAGAGATTGAATTAGGTTTGTCAAACAACAACGAGACAATTGTATTGCAAGGATTAGCAGCTGGTGATAGAGTTTACCTATCTGAGCCTCCGTCGCATAGAGATAATGAAATAAATCTATTGCCATCGATGAATGGTAAGAGACAAAGACAATTTGAGCAACAAGAACAGAAGTCAGAGGTGAAAGAAGCTGGAACAGTTGAAATGACACCAGAAATGAGGAGAAGAATGGAGGAGATGAGAAATAGAGCTGGCGGCGGTGCTCCTGCAGGTAGATAATTTTATTTTCACCTAAATAAAAAGATTATGTTTAAATATTGGGTAGAAAATAAAGAAAGAATTTATGCTAACTTCTCGATAGCACTTGAGGCTGTACTAGCCAATCAGGTGAGATCGTTGCTAACGGCACTAGGGATTATATTTGGTGTAGCAGCTGTTATTGCCATGCTGGCAATAGGCAATGGCGCCCAACAGGACATCATGGAGCAAATCAAGCTAGTTGGAGTTAATAATATTATTATCAATCCAGTAGTGGAGCAAGTGGATGAGCAGGTAGGAGATGATAAAGACAAAAAGAAATTCTCTCCAGGCCTAAGAATGCTTGACGTTGAAGCTATCACTAAAGTAGTGCCAGGCGTTCAGAAGATTAGTCCAGAAATTATTCTTGACACCTATATCATAAAAGATGGTTTTAGAAGGTCGGCAAAGTTAGTAGGCGTTGAGCCTTCTTATTTTGAAGTTTCAAACTTCGAATTGTATGAAGGTAAAATGTTTACCCAAGATCAAATAATTAGTGGCAAGCCTGTATGTATAATTGGTAAAAGCATAAGTACACGATTTTTTTCAAGAGAGAATCCAATTGGCAAGCGGATTAAGGTTGGTAATCAGTGGATGGAAGTAGTTGGTGTTTTAGAAGAACGACTGGTGTCTGAAAAGGCAATGACCAACCTTGGTATTAGAGATTTCAATATGGATGTGTATGTGCCAATACAAACGGCTTTGGTAAGATATAAGAATCGTGATATGATCACAGCATCTCAATTAGGAGCTGGAGGCGGGCCATCAATGGCACAAGGCGGGAGGTTTAGAATGTTCTCTGTTTCGGGTGATGATCAACCAGCAGCGACACAAACTCGTGTAGCCAACTATCATCAGATCGACAGGTTAACAATACAAGTGACGGAATCTGAAATGTTGAACCCAACAGCTGATGTAATCGCAAGAATGTTGGAGCGTAGACATTACGGGGTGGTAGATTTCGAAGTTACCATTCCGGAACTTTTGCTAAAACAACAACAAAGAACTCAACAAATTTTTAATATAGTATTGGGAGCGATTGCAGGTATATCGCTTCTAGTGGGTGGCATAGGTATTATGAATATTATGCTTGCATCCGTTTTAGAGCGAATTAAAGAAATTGGCCTAAGATTATCATTGGGAGCTCAAAAAACTGATATTGTTTTTCAGTTTTTATTCGAGGCTGTAATGATCTCAATAACAGGAGGTTTAGTCGGGGTAGCAATAGGAATTGCTCTCGCCTTAATTGTTTCTGCCTTTGGAGACTTCCCAACTGTGGTGTCTTTTAGTTCAATTTTTATATCTTTCGGAGTTGCTGCGTCTGTAGGCTTAATTTTCGGAATTGCTCCTGCAAGAAGAGCTGCAAACCAAGACCCAATAACATCACTACGCCATGAATAAATTTTCTATGAGAATTTCTTTAATAACAGTGCTTTTACTCGCAATTATAAGCACTGAAGTTTTAAGTCAAACACGTGAAATAAGAAGGTTTTCCCTTCAAGATGTAATTACAAGAGCTCAGGAGCAATCACCTGCTGCTAAGCAAGCTGAGACCAGAAAAGAAGTCCAGTTTCAACAAAATAGACTCTTCTTATCGGATTATAATCCTCAATTTAGATTGTCAGGTTCGATACCGAGTTTCAACCGATCTTTCACTCAAGTAACTCAGCCGGATGGTACTATTCAATTCCAGCCGGTTCGCCAAACAACATCCACCGGTCGCTTATTTTTGGAGCAACCATTGGCACTTACTGGAGGATCAGTTTTCGTAAACTCTGAAACTATTTTCTTTAATGATATTGATAGAAATACTCAGCTTTGGAGCGGTACACTTGTCAATGTTCAATTGAATCAGCCTTTATTTGCCTTTAATAGGTTGAAATGGGATAGAAGAATTGAACCATTACGCTACGAAGAATCACGAAGAAGCTATGTAGAAGAAATGGAATTTGTTTCAAGTACAGCAGTGGATCGATTTTTCGAATTATTACAAGCTCAAGTAAGATTGGAGATTGCCAATTTTAACTTAGCAAATACTGACACCATTCTTAAAATTGAAAAGAATCGTTATAATATCGGTACCACCACGGAGGATAAAGTACTACAAGTTGAACTATCATACCTGAATGAACAACAAAATGTGGCTCAAGCTGAGTTAGATTTTGAAAGTGCATCTCTACGTCTAAGATCATTTATTGGCTTAAATGAAGATGTATCAATTGATCTAGTTCTTCCTGATGCCATACCGCAACTTATTGTTGATTACATGACAGCACTCAATTATGCGAAGGAAAACAGGGCAGATTATCTTGCATTTGAAAGACGCAGATTAGAGGCAGAAGCTGATGTAGCTCAAGCGCGAGGCAATAGATTCCAAGTTAATTTCAATGCTTCTTATGGTCTAAACAACAGAGCAGGGCAATTTGCTGATATTTATGTGGATCCTAATAGTCAGCAGAGAGCCAATGTCAGTTTTAACGTTCCTATCCTTGATTGGGGTAGAAATAAGTCCAGAATGGCAATCGCTGCTGCTAATATGCAACTAACAGAATTTACAATTGCGCAAGAGCTTATAAACTTCGAGCAGGAAATCAGAACTCAAGTAACGCAAATTGACATGCTATCAAAGCAGATCGAGCTGGCAAAAAGAACAGATGAAGTTGCTGACGCAAGATATACTGTTTCTCAAGGTAGATATCTAACTGGTTCTACGACCATTCTAGAATTGAACCAAGCGCTTAGCGATAAGGATTCTAAAAAATTGCAATACATCACATCTTTGAGAGACTATTGGAGAGCATATTATGATCTAAGAAGACTTACTCTTTATGATTTTGCGAATAGTAGATTACTCTACAATCCAACATTGGGTAATTAAACTTCATGATTTTAAGAAAACAAAAAAGCCGCAAATAGTGGCTTTTTTGTTTTTGTATATATTGATAAATCAAAAATTACCTACCCACATAATTGAATGGCGTAATAGCCTTCAATTCAACTTTAATTTCTTGTGCTACATCTAGCGAGTCAATAAACTCTTTGATGATTGTTTCATTGATCTTTTGGTTTGTCCTCGTCAGCTTTTTCAATGCTTCGTAAGGCTGAGGGTAATTTATTCTGCGAAGCACAGTTTGTATGCCTTCTGCCACTACAGCCCAATTATCCTCCAGATCGGCATTGATTGCAGCTTTATTTAATTCCATTTTGCCAATTCCTTTTTCTAATGATTTAAGGGCAATCACAAAATGCGCGAATGGCACACCTATATTTCGAAGGACAGTAGAATCTGTCAAATCTCTTTGCAAACGACTAATCGGAAGCTTAGCCGCTAGATGCTCGAACAGGGCAACCGCAATCCCCAGATTCCCTTCTGCATTTTCAAAATCAATGGGATTTACTTTATGAGGCATAGCAGATGAACCTACTTCGCCTTCCTTAATCTTCTGCTTGAAATAGCCCATAGAGATATATTGCCACACATCTCGACTGAAATCAATCAAAATAATTGAGATCCTTTTCAAAGCATCAAATAGAGAAGCCAAATTGTCGTAATGCTCTATTTGTGTAGTTGGGTAGCTACGGTCTAGACCTAGTGTTTTATTGACAAAGCTGTTTGCAAATGCATGCCAGTCATTATCAGGAAATGCCACGAAATGTGCATTGAAGTTTCCTGTCGCACCACCAAACTTAGCTGAAAAAGGAATCTGAGAAAGTTGTTCGAGCTGTTTCCTCAATCGCACTTCAAATACCTGAATTTCCTTTCCTAGTCGAGTAGGTGAGGCGGGCTGTCCGTGAGTTTTGGCAAGCATGGGTACATTTTTCCATTGATTAGCAAGGTTTGCCAACGAATCTGCAATTTGCTCTATCATTGGTTTTACCTCCCGCTCAATAGCTTCTTTGAGGGATAGCGGAATGGCGGTGTTATTTATATCTTGGCTGGTTAGCCCAAAGTGGATATACTCTTTACTTTTACCCAAATTCAATTCATCCATTCGGTCCTTAATGAAGTACTCAACTGCCTTCACATCGTGATTGGTCGTCTTCTCAATTTCTTTTATTTGAAGGGCATTTGCTTCAGAAAAACCAGTGTAAATTCCACGCAAAGCTTTTATCTGATCGTTGTTAACTTTTTCAAAAAAAGGTAGTTCTAATTGACTTAGGGCTATATAATATTCGATTTCGATGAGTACGCGGTAGCGGATAAGTCCAAATTCTGAAAAATATGGAGCAAGGGTTTCGGTTTGTCTCCTATAGCGGCCGTCAACAGGGCCAATGGAGGTGAGGCTGGTTAACTTCATGAACAATTTTAATTTTCAATTTGCGACCAAAAATTCAATGGCCATTTATCGATCAAAATTACATTATAAAAATTTATCAAGCCTTTAAAATAAATGACACCTACGATGGGTTTCATTAGAGTTAGCTTTGAATTGTAAAGATCTAAAAAATTGAAAAGATTAGTTATTGTTACAGTATTATTCTTCCTAGTAGTTTTTGTTAGTAATGCTCAAAAGGGTTTTCAGGACTATCGGATATCTGCCAAACGTACAACAGATCTAATCACTATTGACGGAAAATTAGATGAAGCGGATTGGGTTAATGTAGAAAGCATTAGTGGTTTTACGCAAAATTTTCCTGATGATACAAAGTTAGCTTCAGCTCAAACAGAGGTTAAAATGCTGTATAATGAGCAGTTTCTCTACATTGCGGCTATTTGTGAAAATCCTGGAGGTGACGATTATATTATATCTTCATTAAAAAGGGATTTTCCATTTGATCAAAATGACGCATTTGTTGTCTATATCGATCCATTTGATGACAAAACCAATGGATTTTCCTTTACGGTAAACCCATTTAATGTACAGCGGGAGGGTTTAATATTCAATGGCTCAAGAGTAGCAGCAGATTGGGATAATATCTGGTTTAGCAAGGTTGAAAGAACACCTGGAAAATGGGTGGTAGAAATGGCTATTCCCTTTAAAACATTGCGCTATAGTGAAAATCAGCCATTTTGGAGAATAAATTTTGGTAGAAATGACCGCAAGAATTTTGAACGATCCACTTGGGTTCCTGTTCCTGTCAATTTCCAGATTTCGTCTTTGGCTTTTACAGGTTATGTGGACTGGGAGCAGAATCCAGCAAAGCCGGGAGCCAATATGGCAATAATTCCTTATCTCTCCGGAGGTGTTAGCAAAAATCATTTGAATGGCACTCCAGAGCAGTTTGTAAGCGGCGTAGGGTTTGATGCCAAAATAGCAGTGACTCCAAGCTTGAATTTGGATTTGACAGTGAACCCAGATTTCTCCCAAGTAGAAGTGGATCAACAGCAAACTAACTTAAATCGATTTGAATTATTTTTCCCTGAACGCAGACAATTTTTCTTGGAGAACAATGATTTGTTTGGTGATTTTGGGTTCAGAACTATTCGGCCATTTTTTTCACGACGAATTGGGATTGCACAAGATAGTCTCGGTCGTACACAGGAAAATAGAATTCTTGGTGGCGCAAGGCTTAGTGGTAAGCTCAACCAAGATTGGCGAGTTGGCTTGCTTAATATGCAAACTGCAAGCGATGATGATATAGGAGTACCTACCCAAAACTTTACAGTTGCGACATTTCAAAGACAGCTTTTTGGACGTTCCAATATTGCGGGCATTTTAGTAAATAGACAAAGTTTTGCTACAGCGGAGCAACAGACAAAGGATCCTTCAGCAAATGCATTATCAAGTTTCAATAGAGTTGCGGGTTTAGATTTCAATCTGCAATCCAATGATAATAAATGGACAGGTAAAGTGTTTTACCATCGTTCGTTTGGGCCTGAGAATGTGAAGAGGAGCTTTGCCCATGCAACTTACATAGATTACAACACAAGAGCTTTCCAATTTACCTGGAATCACGAAACCGTTGGCGATGGTTTTAATGCTGAAGTTGGATTCGTGCCCAGATCCAATTATTGGAGATTCGAACCTAGAGTCGAATTTAGAATCCTACCAGAGTCAGGCCTTGTCTTCAGACATTCCTTTACTATTGAAGGAGATGTTTTCACTGACGAAAACATGAATATTACTGATGAGAATACTAGAGTTCGATATAGTATCCAATTCAGAAATACTTCTTTCATTAGTTTTACTGCTTTTAATGAATACATTCAGCTACTAAATTCCTTCGATCCGACAAGATCTGGAGGGGAGCGTCTTCAAGCGGGTGAGGATTTTAGATTTAATAGATATGGAGTCACCTATCGATCAGATTCCCGTGAGAACTTCTTCTATAATATCTCGGCATATAATGGAGGCTTTTACAATGGCAACAGACTGATGTTGAGTTCATCTCTTAATTATCGTTATCAGCCTTTTGGTTCCATAGCACTAGATTTTCAATACAATAAACTAGATTTTCCTAAGCCCTACAGTAGTGCGGATTTATTCTTAGTTGGTCCGAAGTTCGATGTTTCATTTACTGATCAGCTTTTCCTATCCACATTTGTGCAATACAATAGCCAAATTGATAATATCAATATAAACACACGTTTTCAATGGAGATTCCGTCCAGTTTCGGATCTTTATGTAGTATATACTGATAATTATTTCCCAGATAATTTAAAGGTTAAGAATAGAGCGTTAATTTTGAAACTTTCCTATTGGCTTACTGTTTAATTAGGACTTAGTTCATTTTACAATCTTATGGTATTTAACTTATTCAAAAAGAGCTCCTCTGCCGAAAAGAAAGCAGATGATAAAAATAAACCATCCTCCCGCTATTACTCCTTGAAAGTGAAGGAAGTAGTAAAGGAAACGAATGATGCAGTTACTGTGTATTTCGATCCAGCCGGTAGAGAAATAAAGTATAAACCAGGTCAATTTTTCACACTGATTATGAATATCAATAATCAAAGTGTAAGAAGATCCTACTCATTATGCACCAGCCCAGATACCGATGAATTCCCTGGAGTAACAGTGAAGCGGGTGGAAGGTGGCCTTGTTAGCAATTATATCAATGATGAGGTAAAAGCAGGTGATGAGATAGAGCTGATGGAGCCCTTAGGTGCCTTTACTACTGAGATTTCTAGCAGCCAAGAACGGAACCTAGTATTTTTTGGTGGTGGTAGTGGCATTACGCCATTAATGGGGCTTTCCAAGAGCATCTTAAAGTTGGAGCCAAAAACTAAGATCACGCTAGTTTACGCTAATAGGGACATAGATTCAATTATATTTAATAGCCTGTTGGCCAAACTGGAAAGAACCTATGAGGGTAGATTCCAAGTATTTCATGTACTTGAAGCGGCACCTGAAAACTGGAATGGCTACAAGGGAAGGTTAACTCCAGGTATAATTGGAGATGTGCTGGGTAAGATTTCTGATCAAGGAGAGGTTACTGAATATTTCATGTGTGGGCCAGAAGGAATGATGATGGCTATTTCTACAGCTTTCAGAGAACTTGGATTGCCAAAAGAAAAGCTCCGCAAAGAAAGTTTCACAGCAGGTACACCTGAAGCCAAGACTGTGGATACGCCAGTGCCAAGTGCTAGTACAGCTTCTGGCGCCAAAGATGTGAAGGTTATATATGATGGAGAAGAATATTCATTCGCTGTGGAACCTGATAAAACTATCCTAGAAACAGCGCTAGAATTAGATATAGATTTACCTTTTTCTTGCCAAAGCGGTTTATGTACCGCCTGTCGCGGCAAATGCCTGAGTGGCAAAGTTCGCATGGATGAAATGGAAGGTTTGTCAGATTCTGAAATCGAGGAAGGTTATGTATTAACCTGTGTTGGGCATCCAATCACCGACGATGTGATCATAGAAATAGGCTAACCTTTAAGGTATATCATCAAATACATTTTATCATCACCAATCCTTTGCCTTGATGCTTAGGTTGGTGATGATTTTTTTAAGCAGTATTCTAACTATCTTAAGCCTTAATGAAGATCCATTGATTTCCACTATTGTTCAAATGCACTCTTTTATACCCTATTTCCCTTAATTTTTTGTACCTTTGCATTAATGTTTGACGTGCCAACGAGCAACAGGATATTAATTACCAATTACTTAACTTTGAAAACCTCCCGCATTTTTCAAAGTGAGACTCCGCTCAAAAACCCACTTTTTTTCCCTTCCTAGTCTACCTACAAGAATCTCGTCTTAGATATTTCTTTTAGATTAGTTTTTCCTTATGCATTTCATTGACTTAAGTATTTTCGTTTTTTACATGATTGCCATGCTCGGTGTTGGCTACTTTTTTATGAAAAAGAATAAAAGCACCGACGACTATTTTGTAGGTGGGAGAAATCTGGGCTATGGGCATGTGGGACTTTCTGTTGTAGCTACAGATGTAGGTGGAGGATTTTCCATTGGATTGGGTGGTCTTGGGTTTGTTATTGGCTTATCTGGCTCTTGGATGCTTTTCACGGGATTGGTAGGCGCATGGCTTAGTGCAGTTTTGCTTATCCCCAAAGTTTCTGAATTGGGCAAGCGGATTAATCTGCAAACTTTCCCTCAAATATTCGGGCAATTTTATGGAGCCAAAGTGGCTTTGCTTGCTGGCTTTATCTCAGCGATTGGCTACTTAGGATTCACTAGCTCGCAAATCCTTGCAGGTGCCAAACTCGCTTCGGCTACTTTTCCTGCATTGGATATGAACTACGCTCTATTAATAATGGGCGTAATTGCAGTGGTTTACACGGTGATGGGTGGGATCAAAGCAGTGATTTATACCGATACCATTCAATGGGCTTTATTGCTTACAGGTTTAGTTTTTATCGGAATCCCAATGGGCTATCATGCCATTGGTGGCTGGGAATCTATCAAAGCTGAGTTGGACCCTG